>JBGCXS010000005.1:0-94490 GCA_048496475.1 Rickettsiales endosymbiont of Dermacentor nuttalli | reverse complement strand
GTCGTCCCCCATATGGATCAAATCATATTACTATACGTTTATTATAATCGGTTACTCCAATTCACCCCTTAGAGTCTGTTGATCTTGATAAAGATAATAAAATTGTCCATATGGGGGCAGCAGTAGATTGCCCAATAAGAAATAACATAATCATAAGTAGACAGGCAAGCTTGTGCAAGAAATGCATATATTATACTTTTGGCATTTACCTAATAAGGTTAAGAAAGTATAAAAAACTGTATATTCAATTTCAAATTGTTAAATAAAAATATTTATTTCCCTATACAAAACTTACTAAAAACTTGATCTAAAATTTCATCTACACTAACTTTGCCAGTAATTTTACCCAATTCAGTTGCAGCTATTCTTAAATCTTCCGCAGCAAGTTCTATAGGTTTATTTAAATTAAAATGTTGAAGATAATATAAACATTTATACAAAGCTTCTCTGTATCTTGTGTGCGTAATAACAGGATCAGCAGAAAGCGATAATATATTAGAAGCTTTTGTTTCTAACAGCTTTAATAATTCCTTGATACCAAAATTCTGCTTAATTGAAATAGGAACAGACCTCATTGAATTAATAGATTGCAGATTCTCAAGATTACCTTTCCATAAATCAGTTTTATTTAAAATACAAATTGTATTCTCATCTACCAAATTGAGAGTCAAAGTATCTAATTTTGGCAAATCATTAATATCAAATAAAGCTATCTTAATATCGGCTGCTTCAGCACAAGTTCGAGCACGATTAATGCCTTCATTTTCAATGATATCATTACTATCTCTAAGACCAGCAGTATCGGCTATAGTCATAGGATAACCAGCTATATCTAATTGTACTTCTAGAACATCTCTTGTTGTTCCCGCAATATGCGATACTATAGCTACGTCCCGTTTTGCAAGCAAGTTCAGTAAACTAGATTTTCCTGCATTTGGCGCCCCTATAATTGTTACATATAATCCAGAACGTAATTTTTCTCCTCGATGATTATCATTTAAGTGCGCTGAGATATTCTGTATTAACTCTGTAATAAGATTGTTTAAATCATTAGTTATTGATTCTGGTAATTCTTCATCTGGAAAATCTATATATGATTCAACAAGACTTAAAGCCTCTATAATTTGTGTCCGCCAATGGGTGTATAACTTTTCTAATACACCACCCATTTGCTGTAAAGCTTGCTTTTGTTGCAAGCTAGTTTCTGCATCTATTAAATCCCTTAATCCATCTACTTGAGTTAAATCCATTTTACCGTTTAAAAAACTACGTAAAGAAAATTCTCCTGGAGTGGCAGAGCGCATGTTAGGTTGCCTAGATAATAATTCTAAAATTGTTTTAATAACAGCCCTACTACCATGAACATTTAATTCTACAATATCTTCTCCAGTAAAACTATTAGGTCCAGGAAAATATGTTATTAACGCTTCATCAATAGGTTCTTTAGTAAATGGATTATATAGTTTTGCTAATGTTGCATAACGTGGTAAAAGTTTTTTTATATACCCCAAATAATGCACAGCAGAAAGTGCTTCTCTACCCGATATTCTAATAATAGCAATACCAGCTTTACCAGGAGCTGTAGAAAGAGCAAAAATAGTATTCATAAATATTAATAAAATTTTAGTTGTGTATTTCTATAAAGTTTTTATTATGCCTTGCGATAGAAGTATTTTTACTTGTTATGTTTTTATTAGTAAAGAATAATAAGTACAATTGTAACAATTATATTATGGTGCAAAAGCAAACTAATAATAAGTTAACTATTGCTTTAGTTTTTATAATTATAATGTGTATGTCAATAATAAAATAGATAGGGAGTCTGTTTATGGGTAGACCAGGTTCGAACAAAGTATTTCAAGAAAAAATCTTTATTGAAAACATACTTCGAGAGGTAAAACATACAGATAATGCAGAACTATTAGAGGTTTTTATAAAAAATTTATATTTGCATTTTCCCCTAGAAAATGGTGAGAGCTACGATATTGATTATAAACAATTTGCAGAAATTGCAATACAATTATTTACTTTTATTACACACCGTAAACTAGGCGAAATTAAATTAAGTATTGATGCTGCTATTAATAATAAAAATAATAAGAAACTTAAATATAGTGCCATAAAAATTGTAAATGATGATATGCCATTTTTGGTGGATTCAGTAAAGGAAGAACTAACTAGAAACGGTATTAAAATATATGAAATTACTCACCCTGTGATCAGAGTAAAACGTGACAAGCAAGATAAGATTATAGATCTTTTTGGCCGTAATGAAAAAGTACACAACACACATTTAGAATCAGTAATATATATACATTGTACTTATATAAGTAGTAAAAAATTAGCTGAACAAATTGAAACTAATCTATTAAATGTACTATCCAGTGTAAAACTTGCAGTTAATGATTGGCAAAATATTATACAAAAGCTAGATTTATCTATAAATGCTTTATCCTCCTTTGAGGATCCAGAATGTAATGCAGAAGAAATAGCTTTTCTTAACTGGCTCAAAAGTAATAATTTTACTTTTCTTGGGTATAATGAATCTCACATAGATGATAAATCATCTAAAGAAAAGCAAATAGATAGCTTAGGTATTATAAAAAATAATGCAAAACTTAATAAATCTATTATGCAAGAAATATCTGCTATCACTAAAAAACCTGAAAACTGTGGTATATATATAAGCAAAATAAATAGTATATCTTTAGTTCATCGTCATGCAAATATGGATCTAGTATGTATTTATTATCATCAAAAAAACACTTTATTTATTAGAAATTTTATAGGATTATTTACGTCAGTTTTATTTTATCAAAGTGTTAATTTAATTCCTCTTATTCGTAAAAAGATAGAATTCATTAGAAATAAATCAGGCTTTGCTCCCGCTAGCTATAGCGGTAAAGAAATAATTTCTATATTAGAAGCATTACCACGTGAAGAATTATTACAAATTAGACAAGATGAGTTATTTGAACTAGTAATGGGTATATACCACTTACTTGTACGTCCAAAATTAAAGTTATTTATTTGCCAAAACAATAGCGTTTCATTTACAACTTGTATGATTTTTATACCACGCGAAAGATTTAGTTATGACGTAGGAGAGAAAATTATAAAAATTTTGGAGACAGATGTAGGAGAGCTTGTAGCAAGTAGCTATACACCTATTGCAAACTTGCCTATATCATGCCTTTATGTACAACTAAAAGTTAGCTACGATCATGTTTATGATCAACTTGAAGCTATTGAAAATAAATTAAAATCTTTAGTTAGCTTATGGGATGATAGATTGCACGTAGTATTAGTGAAGCATTATGGCGAGAGCCAAGGCGAGAATTTATTTGCTAATTATAAAAACGCTTTTTCTATAGATTATCAAGAACGTTTCAGTAATAGCGTAGTTATCAATGATATAGAGTTTCTTGAAGAAATTCAAAAACTTAATGAAATTACTTTTAGTTTTTTACTTCCTGAAAAAGAAACAGATCATAATATTATAAATCTTAAGATTTTTTCTAGTTATAATAAAATACCTTTATCAGAGATTATACCTATTCTTGAAAATATGGGCTTT
Organism: Rickettsiales endosymbiont of Dermacentor nuttalli; assembly: GCA_048496475.1. Classification (GTDB taxonomy): domain Bacteria; phylum Pseudomonadota; class Alphaproteobacteria; order Rickettsiales; family Arcanibacteraceae; genus Ac37b. Next base: position 90,913 of record JBGCXS010000005.1, on the reverse strand, counting down.
AGAACTATTGATGAAGACTTGTTTGCAATTACTACTTCTAGCAGATCTGAAAATCCTATGTGGATCCATAATTTCCGTCTTACAATTGCAGGTTATGAAACTCAAGTTATTTCAGAGATTAAAGAATATGTTCTTGAAGAACCTACTCAAGCTAAACAATATATAGAAGAAGCTTTATCAGCTATATGGTCAAATAAAGTACAAAATGATTCTTTAAATAAACTTATTTTAAGATCTAATTTATCACATAGACAAGTAATGTTAGTTAGAGCTATATGTAAATATATAAGACAAACTGGATTCAGTTATAGCGAAGAATATGTAAATGATATATTGACGCGCAATCCTCAGCTTTGTAAGTTAATGATCAAACTACTTTATAATAAGTTTGACCCTTCACTTAAAGGACCTAGAGAAAAACAAATTACACAAACTCTAGAAGAAATAGATGAAAAACTGAGTACTGTTGTCAGTAATATAGAAGATTTAATCCTTAGAAGAGTATTCGATGTAATTAAAGCTATACTTAGAACAAATTATTTTCAAGTACAAGAAAATGGACAATACAAGGAATATGTTTCATTCAAACTAAATTCTTCAGAAATTCCAGGATTACCGTTGCCTGTACCTTATGCAGAAATTTTTGTATATTGCTCTAATAAAGTGGAAGGTATCCATTTACGAGGAGGTAAGGTTTCAAGAGGCGGGTTACGCTGGTCTGATCGTAGTGAAGATTTCCGTACAGAAATTTTAGGACTAATGAAAGCTCAAATGACCAAAAATGCTGTGATTGTACCAGTTGGTGCCAAAGGTGGATTTGTAGTGAAAAAGTCAATAGCTTTACTTGGACGTGCAGAATATTTAAAGGAAGGGCAAGAATGCTATAGAATATTTTTACGTGGACTCCTGGATATAACTGATAATATTGTACAGGGTGTTATACAAACTCCAAGTAATATTATAAGATATGATGAAGATGATCCATATTTAGTAGTCGCTGCAGATAAAGGTACAGCCACTTTCTCTGATATAGCTAATTCAGTAGCAGCTGAATATAACTTCTGGTTAGGAGATGCATTTGCTTCAGGAGGATCTGTAGGATATGACCATAAAAAAATGGCTATTACAGCTAGAGGTGCCTGGATTTCTGTAATAAGACATTTCCAAGAAATTGGTATAGATATAAACAAACAAGAGTTTACAGTAGTTGGTATAGGCGATATGTCAGGAGATGTATTTGGTAATGGCATGCTGTTATCAGATAATATATTGTTACTAGCAGCCTTTAACCATGCATATATATTTATAGATCCTAAACCTGATAGTAAAATTAGCTTTAAAGAACGTAAAAGATTATTTGATTTACCTGGTTCAAATTGGAGTGATTACGACACTAATCTTATCTCTCAAGGTGGAGCAATATTTGATCGTAAAGCCAAAAACATCAAACTCTCGCAAGAAATTAAGGAATGTTTTAATATCAATAAAGATGAGATTACCCCTGATGCATTAATCAAAATATTACTTACAGCAAAAGTAGATTTACTATGGAATGGTGGTATTGGTACTTACGTTAAATCATCCGAAGAAGTGAATGAGCAAGTAGGAGATAAAACTAACGATAGTGTACGTGTAGATGGTAAAGAACTAAGATGTAAGGCAATAGGTGAAGGAGGAAACTTAGGCTGCACACAACGCGGACGTATAGAATATGCTTTAAATGGCGGAAAAATTAATACAGATTATATCGATAATTCAGCTGGTGTGGATTGCTCTGACCATGAAGTCAATATTAAAATTGCTTTACAGGAATCACTTACAAAAGGAACACTTACAAAAGAAAAACGTGATACAATGCTTACTCAAATGACGGATGAAATTGCAGATTTAGTATTACGCGATAATATATTACAAACCCAAGCTATCACAATGATAGAACAGCAGGGTCATACTATTTTAGCAAACCATATTAGGCTAATTAATGCCTTAGAAGCAAAAAAAGTATTAAATCGTGCAGTTGAATTTTTACCTTCAAAGCAAGAATTGACAAGACGTGATAATGCAAAGCAGGGATTAACAAGACCTGAAATATCTGTGTTATTATCATATAGTAAATTTACTATATATAATGAATTAATTTCTACAGATATCGCTGATGATCAGTATTTTGCTGATTTTCTTCTAGCTTATTTTCCTAAAACAATGAGTCAGCAATATAAAGAAGAAATTGCACATCATAGATTACGTAAAGAAATTATCTCAACCATGATAGCAAACAGTTTAGTAAATAGAATGGGAGCATCATTTTACCATTTCGTTGCCGATGACACTGCTGCTAAAGGAAGTGACATAGCACGTGCATATATTATTACAGTAGAAGCATTTGATTTACGTGCTATATGGGGTAAATTAAGTACATTAGATAACAACATTAAGACAGCTAATAGAATCACCTTACTTATAGAAATTAACAAAATGATTTCAAGATGCGTTTTTTGGTTATTACGTAATTTTATGCATGCTTTAAATATTACAGAATTAGTAGCATATTTAAAACCTATGATTAAAGATTTAATGTCACATCTTGAGGTATCTTTAGCAGGGCAAGTAAAAAAACGTTTTCATAATAAATTATCACAATTTGAGAACATGAACATACCTCAAGAACTTGCACACAAAATTGCATGCATTAGCGTACTATCTTCTGCTTATGATATTGTAAGCGTTGCTGCAAAAAATGCACTTAACGTTACAGAGGTAGGTAAAATTTATTTTGAAATTGGTGCTAGAGTAAATTTCGATTGGTTACGTGCATGCATAGATAAAATTGATACCGAAAGTTACTGGGACAGATTATCTCTCAAATCTCTTAAAGACGATCTATATGATCGACAAAGAAGACTTACAAGTCTAGTGATAGAATTTATGACTAATAACAAATCAGATCCTATTAAGCAATGGGCTCAAAAAAATGAAATGCAAATAGAATTATATGATAATTTTATTAATGATTTAATTAGTCAAGATACTATAGATTTATCTATGCTTATTGTAGCTGCTAAGAGGTCTGAAGCATTATTATCTCCAGCAGAATTTTAGGATTTTATATTAAACCACGTCTATCATTATCCTTATTTTTGTTTGTGGGAGTTTGAGGCACATGTGTTGGGAAAGAAAATCCTGAGTAGGCACACTATATTAGTATGTGATTATTCTGCAGGTATAGTTTTTTAGGTTTATTTGGATCTTGAAAACTCACAAGAAACATAGGTGACTCTATACCTTCAACAAATCCAGCAGCACCAGAAAAAAAGTTTAGTTTTGAACCAAACTGTTTGTTACTTAGTATCAGTCACTGCTTTATATACTCCTTTTACTACTCCTATTGAAGGATTTAACATAAGTCCCTATAAAGTTTGATAAACTATATAGTACTTAAAATACTCAAAGAAGTTGGTAAAGATTGACTAATAATATCACTCATACCTACTCTTGCAATAGTTTCTAGTCCTTCACCTGTACCAACAACTAGAGAGAATGCCCTACTGATTTAATACGATATAAATTAGTTACAGACTGTTCTGAGTTCTCTACTTCTTGTAAGTAATTATTATATTCAGAAAAAGAAGATTACTTACATTATATAGTATATGTCCTTCTAGTGGCAAAGTAGTGGCAACTTTTTTGCTGGTAACGCAGTTTCTCCCTTAAACTAAAAGCTGCAGCAATTAATGCAGCTGAAATAAACATATAGGTTCTATTATGTATATCATTAAAAGTTGTAACATCGGTTAGGCGTGCATCATTTTTTCTATATTATCTAAGCTAATTAAATTAATACCATTATTACGCAATGTCCTTATTTTCTCTTTAGACATTTCAGCTGTAACACTAGGTATATATTTGCCTATTATAGGCAACGATTTTACATAACCTACTGTTTTTCCTATAAAAGTACACCATCCTCCCCAACTTCTAATAACTCTATAGCGTATTTTTTATTGATTTGTAGATTATTATTTCTAATTTTAGCTATTGTACCCGTATTGAAAGGATTCTTAAATTTACTACCACCCCAGTTTGCACTAAATAATAAAGGTTCATAGGCAGTATTTTGTGGAATTAATATAAATTGTTTACCCATTTTGGTTAAATCATCAATACTTGACCAATTCCCCTGAAAATGATTTTGTAATTCTAAAGGAGTGAAAATTTTATCTTTATCTATAATATTTGTAATAGTAATAGTTAGAGATTATTTAGGAACATGACGTAAATAATCTTCAAATTTTAATATAATTGTTTCATTATGATTGGCCTTTACCCAATTATTTATTTCTACTAGCACTTCTGACAAGGGACGATTTAAACCTAAAAACGTAGGAAAGCATATTTCATGACATAAACGTATTTCTCCATTATCCCAGTAGATCTAGCTCTAAACCTCGTGTTCTCACGTTAAGTAACTCACTAAGACTTAATTGCTGAATTAGGTAACAATGCAACGCTACTAACACTATTATAGTCATTATATGTCATTGTATAACCACCGCTTTGTTTAATGGCACTGTTCTGTCAGGTAATATATCTATAGTAGGCGAATCAAGCAGAGTACCTAACGAAAGTTAGTACCAATTCAGAATTTTTAACAATATAGGCAATATTTTTGGATAAAGATTCGCTAAAATTTTCTACATCATTTGTAATATCATAAGTTTCTTTTGTATACATAATATAATTATATATATGATATATTAATTAAACATTAGCATTAAGAATAAGGAAGGAATAAGATGTAAAACCTAAAATATTTAATACTAAGTAAATACTTTGTATTAAGAGTTAAAATTTTATAGATTAATTTTTAATGTAAATGGCGACTTCTCTTATATACATACAGCTGATAAAAACGGGAATGATGTAATAATGATTAGATGTGGTGATATACAAGTAGCTGGCAATAGCCAAAGTGACCATTATTTTAAATATAAATGAAATATGCAGAGAACCTGGACATAGTAAAATATAGTTACTATAGATACAACACATAAAGACGATATGAATAAAATACATCTATGCGATTTTGAATTTCATAACATCACTAATAACCTATTTAAAACCCTAGATAAAAACTGTATTCATGTGCAAGTAAGAGAAAATAAGTCCTCACTTAGAAATGAATTTGAATACAAATTATGAATCAAGAAAAATAACTCCTGATATTGTAATAAATTTCTTTTGTAATAATCTTGATACCAAATCAGTATACTCCTTCTATTACATCAATAGTAGATATACACGGCACAGAAATCTCTTTACAAGGATTAGATTACAGTTCGCTTTACAAAAGAGGGATTGATGAATTATAATACTCTTAACCTTTTATTTCAAACAAGGTAAAGCCTGGAAATATTTTACTATTTTGTTTAGATTGTGCAACAGTTGATAATAGCTGTTCTTCAACAACTTTATTACCTATTGAAGTTGCATGTCTTAGATAAAGCTTGTTATTACGTACAAAAACAAACCCTACATGCCCTACATTATGATCAGAATTTGTCAGTTCAAGCATTTTGGGATTATCCATAATCATAACAAAAAGGTAAATTTTACCCTTAAGCTTTTTTGTTAGAACTCTTTCACAACTTAAAAAATCTGAGAAAGTAATATAGTTTACATTAGAATATATAGGTTTTACTTCAACCAAAGATTTCTTATATTTATTGAAAAAATTTATATGCTGATTTTTAGGCATATATTTTTCAGCATAATTATGTAATTGAGTATCTAATAACCCTGATTTATTTATCAAAGCAGTTTTATGTCGTGTATAATCAAGATTTGAAAAAACATTTTTACCAATAATACTTGAATTGTGTTTTAACCACTCTGTATCAATAAAATGATTACGAGTATAATAAGTTGTATCTTTCTGACTAAACATTAAATTAGTCAAATTATTTAAAAACATCGTTACAAACACTTTGATATCACGAGGCACAGGACTTGTTTTTGCAAGAGCAAGTACCATTTCAACATAACTAATACAATCAAAAGTATCTATATTAATTAATGCTAATTGATTACGATCCTGATCCCAACTAATTAACTTCTCTCCTATTGTAAAATTATATGGCTTACCCATAAAATACTCAGAAAACCTTAATATTTTTTCATTAATAGGTTTTGCATAAATTGAGCGTGCTAATTTATGTAAATTTTCTAGTGATAACAACTTAGGCTCTAAAACTTGCGGTGGTACTTTTATCTCAATATAGCTGCTAGCTTGTACAAACATAAAATTTGTACAAATGAAAACGGCTAACAATACAATTTTTGTAAAAATCTTCATATTTATCCAGGTTTTTTAGTTATAATTAAAGAAATAATACTGGCAATTTAACCGTAAGTCACATATACATAGAATATTTAATAATATATCAAATATAATCTGATATTTTAATATTCACAATTATTTTGAAAAACATGAAATATAAAAAGAACAATATTAGGCAAAATAGACCTTACATAGTTGCAATGTTTGGCACGGCCTTAGAACACTATGATACTTCTTTATATGGATTTATGGCCCCCATATTAATTGCCATATTTCTACCGGATGTAAATATACTTAATGCTCTGATTATTTCCTATACTTTTTACCCAATCAATATTATTTCTAGGCCAATAGGAGCATTAGTTTTAGGATACTATGGTGATAAATATGGTAGAAAAAAAGCCCTGATTTTCTCTCTATTAGGAACTACAACTGTGACTGGTTTTATAGGCTTATTACCTACCTATAAGGATATTGGTATAATAGCCCCTATACTGTTTACTCTTTGCAGGTTTATACAAGGTTTTTTTGCTGGAGGAGAATATAATGGCGGCGCTATATTCGTTTTGGAACATTCTGACTCAACAAAACATGGATGGGTCAGTGGTGTTTATTGCGCTTATACTGTACTTGGTATATTAATTGCAGCCATAGCAAGTGCCATAGTTTCTTATTTTCCAGAATATTGGAGATGGCCTTATATTGCAGCATGGCTTGCTGGATTAATAGGTGTGTACATTAGATTATTTGCACATGAAACACCTGAATTTATAAAATCTAAACAACGGCAATTTAAATCCATTTCTGTACGCAAAGTTATTGCAATGCATTATCCTACATTACTATCTATGATTATAGTATCTGGCTTTTTTGGTACATTATATACTCTACCCTCTATTTTAATGAATGCCTTTGTACCTTTAATAACTAGTATTAATACTAGTACTATTATGAATATAAATGTAGGAACAACTTTTTTATATATGATGCTATTGCCAATTTCTGGATTTATAAGTGATAAAATATCATTAAAAAAATCTATGAGTTTAGCAGCAATAGCTACAGCTATACTAGCATATCCTTTATTATTGTTGCTAACTTACAATAAGTTATATTACGTAATTATAATGAAAATCGCGTTTGCAATATTGAGCGCATGGTTTATTGGTCCATTTCATGCTTGGGCTCAAAACTTATGCGACACTAAGAACCGCTACCTTATTATATCTTTAACATATGCTATTGGCGGACAAATTGGGGGCATCACTCCAGCAATCAGCCTCATGGCTTGGAAATATTCACATAATTTATTATATGTAGCACTTATATTAATTATATGGGCTGTAATCGCATCAATTGCTGCTTATTATGCTAAATATATTAACTTAAGTACACATATAGATAAGTAAATTTTAATTATATAATTTATTAGTTATAGATTTCGTTTATTCTAGTGTTTCAAGTAGCTCATTTTGTATGCTATTATCCAATATTATCTTCTTCTACCAATATTGTATCCGTTGTATTATGCGTCACTATTTGATATCTTTCCAAATTTATATGTGAATTTTTTGCAGTATTTACACCTAATTTATATAATTTTCTAACTCTAGCTAAGAAATTATTATTAAACGAACCCGCAAATTTATCATAATGATTCATACTACTATAAATACTTCTACCTAATTTATGTGCATGATCATACATAATTGAAACTGTCTGTAATAATTTTTGTATCTCCTCTGTAATAATTTGGTAATTATTTAATCGTTGATTTTCATTGATTAAAAAACGTGCATGAGACAGCATGTTTACTATACCTATAGGCCCAGATGGGAAAACACATAAATCCCAAGCTTTTTGCATAAAATCTTTGCTTGTATTTTGTAGTCTTTCTAGCGCAAGTTCACTAGGTACAAACATTACCATTGTAATATGATTCACCTGATATAACGGCCTTACTTTCTTTAATTGTGTACGCACTGTTTCTTTATAATCTTTGTTTGTTAAATCCTTTAAATGCTGATACATAGAATTAACTAATTTTGTATTTATAACTTCATCTTCGGCTTCATCTGTTTCTAAAAAAAATTTAGATGCCTTACTATCTATCACCATAACATTATTATTGGGAAGAAATACTACCGCATCTGGTCTCATACGACTACCATGCTCGTTATAAATAGTATATTGCATAATGAAATCTTGCTGCTCTTTAAGACCTGAAGCTTTTAAAATATTTTCTAATGCAATTTCTGCAAGGTGACCAGCACCAGTCGGAGATAATAATGCTCTTTTAACTAAATCTACAGTAGTCTTAGATTCTTGTACTTGATTATTCAGCACACCAAGTACACTTGTAATATGTTGAAACTGCTCATATAGCTTTGCTGTAGTATTATGCATATTGTCAGCTGTTTCTTTGCGTATTTGCTCAGCTTCACGTTTATGCCCATCAATCAAATGACTAGAAAGTTTCTGCCCAACTTCAAATATCGCAGCTTTAGCATAATTCATTGTTTCTATTTTAGCTTGCTCAAAATCCTCCTCACGCTTATTAGCTCCCTGAACCAATTGCAATTGTAACTCTAATTGCTTTTCTATCTGGAACTTTGCTATAAGCAATACCTCATACTTACTAATATAAGCTTGTAACTTATAAGTTAATACTCCTATAGTTAATAGTAAAAAAAATATTACACTTATACAAATATATAAAACCATTAGTCCTCATAAATAAAACTCGTAATACTACACTATGATTATATTATAGAATCATAGAATCCTAAATACTTCATTATAAATATCAATTAATATAGAAATTTCTACCATCTACATATACTTTTTATAGCATATCTTAATACATACGCATATCTTTTTCCTTTTTCACAATATGATTAACTTTTTATAGACTTTTCAATACAAAAGAATTATATGTTGGCTAACAAAATTGTAATATTAGATTGTTTTAATAAGTTTATATATTCTAAGAGAGGAACAGATGAGCTATATTTTAAAAAGAATAATCTTCTTACTTGTTGTGTTTCTACTTAGTTATGCGTATTATCACAAACGTACAATATTGTATATTTCAGTAGACGAACATCACAAAATACAAATTCCTAAACAGATAGTATGGTCACGTAACTGTGACCAATATATGGAATGGTTACATAATCAAAATATATCTATATCTTTTACTACTATTTGCCCTTGGTCACAATTAACACAAGATTCAATTGTTGAATTTGCATTTAATGACCTTAATCTTTATATCCCTGGAGAATATATATGGCAAAATAAATTAGATAACACCAATAATGAATATATACATTTAATACTTAAATATCCTGATATGATTGCTTCTACTGATAAGAATAATGAGAATAATAGTTATAATATCAATGTTATTCTTAACCCTTTACCTTTAAATAAAACCTGTATCAATCATAGTTGTACCAATATTTCAGAGATAGAATATATGAATATAACAAATATAACATCAAACGCTGCCCAAAATATTCCTAATAAAATTGAAAAATTATATAAATTATCAAAATTTAAATTAATAGCATACAAAATTAATAATATTGAAGAATTTTTAATTAGAGGCAATCCTCTTAAACCTAGCTATTGGCTATATTGCGATGGAGGTAAATACAGTAAGAATCCTCATCCTAAATGTAAATCATATATGAATTACAATGATAAGATTAACATTTATTATGACTTTGATTATACATCTTTACTTGACTCTCATAATGAAATTAAAAATAAAATATTAGAAAAAATAGATCAGTTTAGATATGAAACCTTTGTTCAAAGATAATTTTTGTAGTTGTATAAAGTATAATAAAGGGCTATTAATTTTTATTATACATAATAAATAATATAATTTTATATATTATAACTTAAGAAAATTATAATAGGAAATCATGAAAGTATCTGTAGTAATTTTAGCAGCTGGAAATAGTAAACGCATGTATTCTAACCTCCCTAAAATATTACATAAAATTGCAAATTACCCTCTAATCTCATATGTGATAGATGTAGCTACAACTCTTTCGCCTACACAAATTATTTCTATTATTAATCCAAACCATACTACCGTTATCGACTTTCTAGATAAATTCCATCCCAACACTGTATTATGTTCTCAAGAAACTCCTCTTGGTACTGGACACGCAATTCTATGTTCTTTACCTCTTATTTCACAAGATGCAGAATATGTTATAATATTATTTGGTGATACTCCATTTATTACACAAAAGACTCTTAATAAGTTATTAGATAGTTTAAAAGAAAATCCTAACTATGTTTTAGGGGTATTAGGTTTTAGAACTAATAATCCAGGTGAGTATGGGAGGCTAGTTATACAAAATTCTCAATTAATTTCTATAATAGAATCAAAAGATTTAACACCTAATCAAACTACAAATAATTTATGTAATTCTGGTGTAATGGTTATAAAACGAGATAAATTAACAGAATTAATTACGTCTATTAATAATAATAATCATCAAAATGAATTTTATTTAACTGATTTGGTTAAAATTGCAACTAATAAAAACTATATCTGTACTTATTTAGAAGCTGTTGAAGAAGAAGTACTAGGCATCAATGATAAAGCACAATTAGCATATGCTGAAAAAACTCAACAACATAAATTACGCAAGAAATTTTTAACACAAGGCGTAATTTTATTAGATCCAGATAATGTTACATTTTCCTATGATACTGTTATAAATCGGGACGTAATAATACATCCATATGTAGTCTTTGGTACAAAAGTTGAGGTTGAAAATAACGTAGAAATTAAAAGTTTCTGCCATATTGAAGGAGCCACTCTAAAACCACATACAACAATTGGGCCTTTTGCTAGAATTAGACATAATAGCATTATAGAAACATATTCTAAAATTGGTAATTTTGTTGAAGTAAAAAATAGCCACATAGCTCATAACTCCAAAATTAACCATCTTTCTTATATAGGGGATGCTACAATAGGTTACAATACCAACATAGGTGCTGGTACCATAACCTGTAATTATGATGGTCTTCATAAACATAAAACTACTATTGGTAACAATGTTTTTATTGGCTCAAATAGTAGCCTAATAGCTCCTCTTATAATTTCTGATAATTCTCTTATTGGCGCAGGCAGCACAATTAACATAAATATACCTAAAAATGCCCTTGCAATAGCACGTACTCCAACCAAAATCATTAATGAAGGCTCAATAAAATTCCAAAACAAATCTCAATCTAAAAATCATACAAAATCAGAATCAGATGCTTAAAGATCTAATCTTCTTAATAAAATCAGATATATTTTTTTACATAAAGAATCCTGGAATTTTAATTAATAGTTTTATCTTTGTTCTTACTGGTAATTGCTTATTTGTATTTGCTTTAGGTACTGATCCTATCTTACTTACTAAATTAGGGCCTTATATTGTATTAGTAACCTTTTTTTTATCATCTATATTAATAAGTCAAGATATTATAATACAAGATTATATAAATGGTACTCTAGAACTATTATTAGCTTTAAAACCTAGTACATATATTATCAGTTCAAAGATTTTAACGCTATCTCTTTTAACGTTTATACCAACTTTCATAGCCACTCCTATTGTGGCCATAATATTTTCTTTGGAACCTATGACAATTATGATACTAATGCTTGCAATTGTATGTTCTCTCCTTGCTCTAAGCACGATAAATATTTTAAGCAGTATATTAACCATACATACCAAGGGCAATTATTTAATTAATTTGCTAATTACAATGCCGTTTATAATAATTTTAGTAATTTTTTCTACTAGTACTATTGAATTATTTAACTATAATCATACCCTTGTACCACTATCTACGCCTTTGATATGCCTCTTAGCCTTATTCCTTATATTATTCCCTATTACTAATTTTTTAGGAAAGATTGTACTAAAAGAAATTTAAACATATCTTCTTCAAGAAAAAAACTATTTTGGTATATGTAAAGATGTTGTATTATAAACGCTAAAACTACATAGCTGATAAATATGAACCAACTATCTATATTATTAAAAGAACTAGGCACTACTAAATTAGCAGCAGTTATTGGAGGCGTAGTATTAGTATTAGGCGCCGTAATGTTCATCACACTTAAATATTCATCCCACAATTTTGTACCGTTATATGGTAACCTTGATTTAAAAGACAGCAATGAAATTGTAAAGGAACTAGAATTACAAAACATTCCTTTTAAATTTCGTGCTAATGGTAGTGAAATTTTAGTACCTGACGATCAAGTATTAAAAATGCGCATGAAACTTGCAAGTAGTGGTATACCTTCTAATGGCTCCTTAGTTGGATATGAGATCTTCGACAAAACTGATACATTAGGTTCCTCAAATTTTGTACAAAATATTAATTTAGTTAGAGCTTTAGAAGGAGAACTAGCTAGAACTATTTCATCCTTAGCAAAAATTGAAAGTGCTAGAGTGCATTTAGTACTACCTAAACGAGAATTATTTATTAGAGATAAACAACAACCCTCTGCATCTATTATGATCAGTACTCGTGGTAATGCACAACTAAATAAAGCTGAAATTGAAGCTATAGGACATTTAGTTGCTACTGCCATATCTGGTTTAGAAACAAACAAAATTACTATTGTTGATACAGTAGGAAGACCTTTAAAATTAGGTAATAATGATATAGAATCATTAAATTCAAGTAAAGCTGATGAATTTAAAGCTGAATACGAAAAAAGACTCAAAACAGTATTAGAAGATTTACTTGTACAATCCGTAGGTTTTGGACATGTCAAAGTTGAAGTATCTACAGATATAAACTTTGACCGTATTATTACTAATTCTGAGACATATGATCCTGATGGACAAGTTGTTAGATCGGTACAAGAGATAGCTGAACAAGAATCATCAAATAATAATGATTATAATAGAAATGTCTCTGTTGCTAATAACTTACCAAATGTAACGCAGCAAACTCCATCAGTAACTAGTAATACTAGTAGCCAGCGCACTGACATTACAACTAACTATGAAATATCTAAGATTGTACGTAATCAAATTACAGAAGCAGGTACCATAAAAAAACTATCTGTAGCAGTTTTAATAGATGGCACTTACAACTTAGATCCGAAAACTAAAAAAACTGTATATACCCCTAGAACTGCAAATGAATTATCTCAATTTGAAACTTTGGTAAAATCAGCTGTAGGCTTTGATGCAAAAAGAGGTGATACAGTTGAAGTAGTAAATATGCAATTTGCTACTGATACAAGTTCTGAATATAACCCTCTAGGATGGGTAAAGAGCGAATTATATGGCATTATCAAAACAGCCGTAGTAGGAATAATTATTATACTAATATTATTACTTGTAGTAAAACCTACTATAAGCAATATTTTAGACATAGCCAAATCATCACAAGCTTCTAACCTTTCCCTAGAAGGTATTAATACAAATATTGATGATAATACACCTGTACCTCAACAAGAAGGTTCTGTAGATATCTCAAAAATTGAGGCAAGATTTCAATCAAGTGCTACTTATAAATCCGTAAATGAAATCTTTAATAAATATCCTCAAGAAACTTTAAGTACAATAAGAAAATGGCTGAGTAAGGATTAAGGCATGGCAAAAGAAAGTACATATCATAAACAACTTACAGGTCCAGAAAAAGCTGCTATATTACTTTTATCTGTTGATGATGAAAATGCAGCTAAAATTTTTTCAATGATGACAGAAGAAGAAATTAAAGAAATTTCTTCAGCTATGTCCTCACTAGGAGTAGTTAGCCCTGCAGTTATAGATCAACTTATCAATGAGTTCACCAGCGAAATTTCAAATACAACTTCATTTATTGGAAATATTGAAACTACTGAAAGACTGCTTGGTAAAATCCTTGATAAAGATCATGTTAAAAATATTATTGAAGAAATTAAAGGGCCTGCTGGTAAAAATACATGGGATAAACTAGGTAATGTTAACGAAGATATTCTAGCTACTTATCTTAAAAATGAATACCCACAAACTGTTGCATTAATTATTTCTAAACTTTCTGCAGCACAATCGGCAAAAATTCTTAGCATCTTACCTGAAAGTTTTGCTTTTGAGGTAATAATGCGTATGTTAAACATGGAACCAGTAAAAAAGGAAGTATTGGATCGTGTTGAAAAAACACTACGTTCAGAATTTATTGCTTCTTTATCAAAAACCCAAAAATATGATACAAAAGAAGCCGTAGCTGAAATTTTTAATAATTTTGATCGTGTACATGAATCTAAATTCATGTCATTACTTGAAACAAACTCTCCAGAATATGCTGAAACCATTAAAGATCTAATGTTCACCTTTAACGATCTTGTACATATTAGTGGCGCAGGTATACAAGCACTTTTACGAAATATTGATAAAAGTAAATTATCATTAGCATTAAAAGGTGCTCCTGAACAAGTGCGTAATCTATTTTTATCTAATATGTCACAACGTGCTGCTAAAATATTACTAGAAGATATTGAATCTTTGGGTCCAGTGCGTATTAAAGACGTAGATGAAGCGCAAAGTTCTATAGTCGTACTTGCACGAGATATGGCTAATAAAGGTGAGATTGCAATATCAGGTAATAACGAGGAAGACGAACTTATTTATTAGTTATATGTCAAAATTAATACAACAGTTCATTTTACAAGATTTTTTTCAAGCAGAAAATATAACCTCTGATACCATTGAAGAAACACCTATAGATAATTCATGCCTATCTGAAGAAATATCCTCTTCAATCCCAGAAAATGCTATAGTTTATACATTGGAAGAAATAGAAGCAATTAAGTTAAACTCCTATGAAGATGGATATAAAAAAGCAAGAGATGAGTTGATTAATAAACAAAATTCGACTATAGAAACTCTTTTAGCACAGATTAGTTCACAATTAGAAGACATTTTGAATAAAAATTATGAACATACTCAAAACAATTTAAATATTATCAGTAAAATTGCTCTAGAAATAGCAAAAAAGGTTACAAATAATTATCTTCATACAAAATCAACTGTGCAAAAAATTGCAAAACACGCAATGAACGCTACTAAACTTTTGCAAAATTGCTCTAACCTTACACTAAAGGTAAATTCTGAAGTAGCAGAACTGCTCAAAAGCTCTTTAAATGAATTAGGTAATATAAATCAACAATTTATTATAATAGAAATAGATAATACCCTAAGTAAAGGAGATTGTAAAATTGAATGGGCACAAGGATATATTGAATATAACCAAGAACAACTATTTAATAATATAGAAAAAGCAATATTAACAATCAAATAAAATATTATGGAGATACAAATGAATGATATAGCCGATGTAGATATTAACCTAGAAACTGTATATGACATACCAGTACAAATATCTGTTGTACTCGGCAAGGCTACGATGACTATAAATCAATTGTTAAAATTAGGTAGAGGAGCTGTTGTAGAACTTGATAAAAACGTAGGAGAAGCCATTGATATCTATGTAAATGATAGACTTGTTGCAAAAGGAGAAGTAGTGATTGTAGATAATCGAATAGGTATAACTTTAACAGAAATAGTAAAAACAGACAAAGACAATCCCAAACGCTAAAAATAATATTTCTTATAACTGAGAAAAGCTATGCTCCATAATATCAATTGCTTTATTTATCTCAGTTTCTGTGACAATAAGCGGCGGATAAACTTTAATTACATTATCAGCTGCAGGTGCTGTTAGTAATTTGTTTTCTCTTAGTAAATCTATAATTTGGCTATTAGACATATGTGTTTTAATGCCTATCATTAATCCTTTACCTCGAATTGAATCAATAATATATGGATATTTCTTCTTTAATTTACTCAATTTATTAAGCATTAAAAGCCCCATATCAATTACATTTTTTTGTAATTTAGTATCTTGTAAAATTGATACTACAGCATATCCAACAGCCATTGCTAATGGATTTCCTCCAAAAGTTGAACCATGTGCACCTACTGTCATACAACAACCAACTTCTTCAGTTGCAAGACAGGCACCAAGAGGAAACCCATTACCTATAGCTTTTGATATTGTCATAATATCTGGACTAACATCATAATGTTCATATGCAAATAACTTACCAGTTCTTCCCAATCCACATTGTATTTCATCACAAATTAAAATTAATTTATGCTGATCAGCTAATACACGTAGCCCTTGTAAAAATTTTTCTGTTGCTACCCTAATACCACCTTCACCTTGTATTGGTTCTAGCATAATAGCTGCTGTATTCTCTGTAATTGCCTCTTTTACAGCTTGTAAATTATTAAATTCTACTTTACAAAAACCAGGTACAAATGGAGCAAATCCATCCATTATAGTAGGACGATTACTAGCTGATAATGCTGCTAATGTCCTACCATGATATCCTCCATTAAAAGTAATAATCTCATGACGTTTATCATTACCTAAGCTATAATTATACCTTCTTACTATTTTAATAGCACATTCTACAGCTTCTGTTCCGGAATTAGTAAAAAATACCGTATCAGCAAAACTGTTATCTATTAACAATTCTGCTAATTTATGCATTTCAGGTATTTCATATAGATTTGAGACATGCCATAATTTATTTGCCTGTTCATGAAGAACTTTTACAATTTTAGGATGGCAATGCCCTAAAGCATTTACAGCAATTCCTGAAGCAAAATCTAAATAGTGGTCACCATTTGTAGAAATTAAATAAGCGCCAATGCCCTGGCTAAATTGTATTCTACTTCTATTATATACAGGTAATATTTTAGGAATCATTATTTTACTATTTTTTATATTTCAGATTATAATAATTTGGATTATATAAATCTAATTTAAATTGCAATACAAAGATATGTACAAGATTATTAAACAATCTCAAAATAATAATACCAAACAGCAAATTTATACTAATTATACCTTAGCTTAAGTTTAGTTATTTTAGACAGTTAAGCTTAGATTCAAAAATATAATAGTATAGCCAAGAAATAATAACATATCTAAGTATAAGTATCTTATACTATATCCTATAGTTTTACAAAATTTTTGAGTAATGATTAGTAAAATAAATTCATCTTCTCAATTATGAGAATGTTAGTAGAATCATTTATGCCAGGCAATCAACATCTAGAAAGGTATATTTAAATCATTCATAAAGCCCTTAATCAAAAATTACTAGCAAAAACTTAAGTATTGTCATCATGAGATAATGCTTGAAACTTATTAAAAAGTAATAACACACCAGCTCACAGAAAATATGATTGTAACGATATTCTATGTTCAAAGATAAAAGGATATTTAACCAAGACAAAGAGGTAAATGAAGAGTTATAGACAAAATAATCTGTTGTATTAATGCTGTTTATAAGATGTTCTGGGAATACACTAATCGAAAATTTGCAGATGAGAGATAAAAGTATCTGGAAAGCAACATTAGAAAAATTAATAGATGAACCAATTATAGATTTAATATAATTACGACAGCAAGAGCAAGGATCACCAATCAGAAAATGAACCAAACAGTTTAGAAGCTTTTGAGTTAACTTAAGAAATAAAGATATAGGTACGTTAACAAAATAAACTATAGGCCTTAGCGAAAGCAATGGCAATAAAATTGAAGAATGTAAAGTCAAGTTAACCTCATAGCGATCTTTTTATTTGTTTTGAACCTCCAAAAAACCTTTAATAATATATCTTTTAATAAATCTTATCATCGTAAAAATCTTCTGGAGTCAAAGGAGAGCCAGTAGGTATATAAATTTCTTTTATAGTAAAAACGTTTGAACTTACTAACTAGTTGTTCTCTACTATCCTACTATTCGTAGGTTTTGCTAATTGCGCCTTGTATCAAAACTCAACTATTTTTACTATAGGACCATTTTATATGAAACTCATACCACACTATACAAAGATATATAGTTAATACTTTAGAATATTTGATATCTAATATTCATATATTTTATTTAAAGTATTTAAACGTTCACCAAAATAAGCAAACAAAATAATCCTCTAAACAAAACCTAGATTTACATAGGAAAATAAAAATAATCCTCTAAACAAAACCTAGATTTACATAGGAAAATAAAATTATCGAAAAAAGATACAAATATTTTTGAAATCTAAAATAGTAAAACAGAAATGGAGATAGTGAAGTACCTTATATTTTGACTGAATAGAAAAGCGACTAACACTTTTACTATCAAAAGTCTTTGAAAGGAGGTAATCCAGCCGCAGGTTCCCCTACGGCTACCTTGTTACGACTTCACCCCAGTCGCTAATTTTACCGTGGTTGGCTGCCTCTTGCGTTAGCTCACCACCTTCAGGTAAAACCAACTCCCATGGCGTGACGGGCAGTGTGTACAAGGCCCGAGAACGTATTCACCGCGGCATGCTGATCCGCGATTACTAGCGATTCCAACTTCATGCTCTCGAGTTGCAGAGAACAATCCGAACTGAGATGTCTTTTAGGGATTTGCTCCACGTCGCCGTCTTGCTTCCCTCTGTAAACACCATTGTAGCACGCGTGTAGCCCAACCCGTAAGGGCCATGATGACTTGACGTCGTCCCCACCTTCCTCCGGCTTATCACCGGCAGTTTTCTTATAGTTCCCGGCATTACCCGCTGGCAAATAAGAATGAGGGTTGCGCTCGTTGCGGGACTTAACCCAACATCTCACGACACGAGCTGACGACAGCCATGCAACACCTGTGTGTGGTCCAGCCGAACTGAAGAAAACCATCTCTGATTCTCGCGACCACCATGTCAAGGGTTGGTAAGGTTTTTCGCGTAGCATCGAATTAAACCGCATGCTCCACCGCTTGTGCGGGCCCCCGTCAATTCCTTTGAGTTTTAGCCTTGCGACCGTACTCCCCAGGCGGAGTGCTTAATGCGTTAGCTACGACACCAAAATTTATATTCTGATATCTAGCACTCATCGTTTACAGCGTGGACTACCAGGGTATCTAATCCTGTTTGCTCCCCACGCTTTCGCGCCTCAGCGTCAGATTCGACCCAGATGGTCGCCTTCGCCACTGGTGTTCCTCCTAATATCTAAGAATTCCACCTCTACACTAGGAATTCCACCATCCCCTGTCGCTCTCTAGCTTGTAAGTTTTGTAAGCAATTCCGAGGTTAAGCCTCGGGATTTCACTTCCAACTTTACAAACCGCCTACGCGCTCTTTACGCCCAGTAATTCCGAACAACGCTAGCCCCCTCCGTATTACCGCGGCTGCTGGCACGGAGTTTGCCGGGGCTTCTTCTGCAGGTACCGTCATTATCTTTCCTGCTGAAAGAGCTTTACAACCCTAAGGCCTTCATCACTCACGCGGCATCGCTGGATCAGGCTTTCGCCCATTGTCCAATATTCCCCACTGCTGCCTCCCGTAGGAGTCTGGGCCGTGTCTCAGTCCCAGTGTGGCTGACCATCCTCTCAGACCAGCTATAGATCGTCGGCTTGGTAGGCCATTACCCTACCAACTACCTAATCCAACGCGGGCTCATCCAGTAACAGAGCAATACTGAGTTTCAATAGATTCTTCTATCATTGAAACTCAGTATTGCCCCTTTCCTCCAAGGAGAATATACGGTATTAGCAACTGTTTCCAGCTGTTATTCCGTATTACTGGGTAGATTCCCACGTGTTACTCACCCGTTTGCCACTAACTTTATAACTAGCAAGCTAGTTATAAAGTCCGTTCGACTTGCATGTGTTAAGCGTGCCGCCAGCGTTCGTTCTGAGCCAGGATCAAACTCTCAAGTTATGATCCAAAAAAACTTACTAGCACTTCACTACCTTCATTTCTATTTTTACTATTTTAAACAGCTACAAGTCCCTTTGTTATTTCTCGAAGAACTTGTTTGTATCCGAGAACGCTATGTTTACATTCTATTTATACATAAGTCAACAGCTTTTTCAAAAAAAATTAAAAAAAATTTTTTGCTTATAATGTGGCTTTTTTAAGCCATATAGAGAATTGTCAAAATTAATATTGACAATTTATATATTTTTTCTCTGGTTTTATTGCAAAAAATAGCAAAATTATATATTGTATTAACTTACACAAATTGTATTTACTAACTACATGTACATATAGTTAGTTTAGCTGTAGTTTTGCTTAAAAGGATTAATACACAATGAGATTTCAAAATCTACATTATTTATATTTACGTATTTTGTCATTATATTTAATTATAGCTCTCTCTATATGTGCTATACCAGTAACATTTAGTTTTAAACAAGATATATCACTTAGTCCTGAAAAACTAAATCATATATGGAATATGATATATGATTATAGTAATCGTCGTCAAGTTAGTATACCTAAAGATCATACGATAACACTATCTATTCAAAAAGGTGATACCTTATCTACTATTCTAAGAAACAACAATGTTACTTCCTCTGAAACAGCTCAAATTATACAAGCTCTTCAAAGAATATATAATCTTAAAAAACTTTCGATAGGACAATCAATAATTTTATATTATAGCTATGCAGAACAAGATAATATAGAACTTGAATCAATACCAACTCTACAAACTATGCGTATTAAGACAGATTATAGTAAAGAAATAGAAGTATATAGAACTAATTCTGGTTTTGATGTACGAGAGATCGCTATACCTGTAATCAAACGCTTAACAAGAGTACGGGGAGTGATCAACAATAGCTTTATATCTACAGCCCTCTCATTAGGGATACCAGCAAATGCATTAACCGAGCTTACAAAATCGTACAGCTATGACGTTGACTTCCAGCGTGATATCCAAACAGGCAATGAATTAGAAGTAATTTTCGAAAAATATTATGATAATAATGGTACCTATTCGCATGATGGTGATATAATATATTCATCTTTAATTTTAAATGATAAAAAGCTAGACCTATATAAATATACTAATTCTGCTGGTATCACTGATTTTTATACAGCAAATGGTACTAATATTAGAAGAGAATTATTAAAAACACCTTTAAATGTTATTAGAGTTTCGTCTGGCTTTGGTATTAGACGTCATCCTGTACTAGGATATACTAAAATGCATAAAGGGGTAGATTTTGTTGCACCAATTGGCACCCCAATCTTTGCAGCCGGTAGCGGCACTATAGAAGAAATAGGTAGAAAAGGTTCATATGGAAATTATATACGTATCCGCCATAGTAATGGCTACGCTACTGCGTATGCACATGCTAGTAGTTTTGCAAAAAATTTACGCAAAGGGTCTCAAGTTAAACAAGGAGAAGTTATAGCATATGTTGGAGCAACTGGCAGAGCAACTGGTCCTCATTTACACTATGAAGTTTTGTATAATAATCAACAAATTAATCCTTTAAAATTAAAACTTGTACCTAATAATAAACTTGATAGTAAAGAATTAACTCAATTTATGAAATTTAAGCAAAAGCTAGATAGATTTGTTTTGTCTATACCTGATCAAGGCGAAATTGTTGCCACTGTATTTGAGAAATACTAGAACATGAATATCTGTGCAAAAATTGGATATAGATTTATACACTTATTATCAAATATAGGTTCTATAGCTATTTTTACTTTTTCATCTTTAATAGGTCTTTTTACGCGTCCTTTGCAATTACGTTTAATAGCATATCAAATACTTGAAATAGGTTATTATTCTTTAACTGTAGTGGGCTTAACTGCATTCTTTACCGGTGCAGTACTTGCTTTACAAAGTTATACTGGTTTTTCCAGATTTTCAGCAGAAAGTTCAATTGCTACCGTAGTAGTTTTATCTATTACTAGAGAACTCGGCCCAGTACTCGCAGGTCTTATGGTCAGTGGCAGGATAGGTGCTTCCATGGCAGCAGAAATTGCATCTATGCGTGTTACCGAACAAATCGATGCTCTACAAAGCTTATCTACTGACCCTATAAAATACCTCGTTACCCCTAGAGTTATAGCTAGCATTATTATGCTACCTTGTTTAGTCTTAATTTCAGATATCATAGGCGTTATGGGAGGATATCTTGTGTCCGTACATAAGCTGAGATTTAATCCTGTGATTTATCTAAAAAACACTTTTCAATATTTAGAAGCCATAGATGTAATATCTGGTTTAACAAAAGCTGCAATATTTGGCTTTATTATTGCTGTCATTAGTTGTCATGCAGGATATCATTCTAAACGTGGTGCTCAGGGAGTGGGAGCAGCAACTACAAACGCGGTAGTATTATCATCTATTCTAATTTTGATATTTAATTATATAATAACAGGATTATTTTTTGATAAATAATATGACTCAAACCCCTAAAATCAAAATATCAGAGTTGCACAAAAAATTTGGTTCAAAAAATGTACTTGATGGAGTTAATCTTACCGTACAACCTGGAAAATCATTAGTAATCATAGGTGGGTCTGGTAGTGGAAAATCTGTATTACTGAAAAATATTATTGGGTTAATTAAACCTGACAGTGGAAGCATAGAAATAGATGGTAAAGATACTACTAAATTATCCTCCCGTGATCGTAATATATTAATGAAAAAATTTGGTTTATTGTTTCAAAATGGAGCTCTATTTGATAGTATGCGTGTATGGCAAAATATTGCTTTTGGACTAGAAAACCCTACTTCTCAAGAAGCAAAAAACATTGCCATCAATACACTTAAATCTGTAGGTTTAGATCAACAAGTAGCTGAATTATATCCTACAGAGCTCTCAGGCGGTATGCAAAAACGTGTTTCCTTGGCAAGAGCCATAGCATATAAGCCTGAAATTATTTTCTTTGATGAACCGACAACCGGCCTTGATCCTATTATGGCAAATGTAATCAACAATCTGATTGTTAAATGTTCTAAAGAATTGGGCGCTACTACAATTACCATTACTCATGATTTAAATAGTGCCCGTATTATTGCTGACCATATAGCAATGATTTTTGATGGCAAAATTATTTGGAAAAGTCCTATTGCAAATATAGATTCTGTTGACAATCCATATGTAGCCCAATTTACTTCAGGCAGTACAAACGGCCCTATAAAAGTTGAAGGTTATACATAGATCACAAATTCAATCCACTTAATCTATCTTGCATCTCTTGATTAGTATTAAACATACCTGTTATATGCCGCGTATACATTTTACTTTCTAATACACGCATATTATTTTCTTTACACATACAATAATGCGTAGCTTCTATTGTCACTGCCACTCCTTTCGGAAGCAATGTCTTTTCTATTGCTGTTGCAATTTCTACTGTCATTCTTTCCTGTATCTGCAATCTACTAGCAAATATTTCTACTATTTTAGCCAACTTACCTATTCCTATCATATTTTGATCAGGTATATATGCAATATTTGCCGTTCCTATCATTGGTAGTATATGATGTTCACAATAAGATACAAATTTAATATTACGTAGTAAAATTATATCATTATAATTATCTGATACAGGCATTACATTATTAAATATATCTTTTGATTCTATCAAATAGCCGTAAAACATTTGTTTTATTAAAACTACAACACGTTCAGGTGTTTCAAGCAATTCTCGTCTATTCGGATTATCTCCTATCCATCTAAGCAAAACTCGTACTGCTTCTTTAGCCTCATCAGTTGTTGGTATATCATTCACCATAGGCATTCTCTTTTCCTTATTTTATTATATATAACTATACCCATTGTAATAATAAAAATCATTCCTCCTATAATTGATAACATTCCTCCTATACCCATTACACTCATAGCAATCTTAGCTTTCATAGCTACAACACCAGGATTCTTACGCAATACTCCATACCCACCAGACCATGCTAGTCCTATAATATGTATCAATTGTCCAGTACCTTGTAAGTAAGGATGCCATTTTAAAAAACCATACTCACGATTTTTTGGTACTAGTATAATATATGCAAGCCCCATACTTGCTAAAGTGATACTAACAATTGAACCATGATAATGTGCAGGTATAATTACATTGATCCCCTTTATCAACAATCCTATAGCACCTCCAGATAAAAATAGTATTACAGACATACATAAAATTATAAATGTGTAGTCATTTTTAATTTTATCTCTATGATTATATAGTATTTTAATTAGCATAATTACCATAATCGTTGGACCAATTCCTCCAAAAATAATCATATGATCTGTAAAAAATTGTTTAAATTGCCAATCTTCAGTAGAAATTATATGTATGAATATACATGGAATGACACTAACGAAATTCACTATAAAAGGATAGATTAGATATTTAGGTATACAAGCTGTAATATCAACGACTATAATGAGCCAAGCCAGTTGTAACAATTGGGTAAAGGCAAATTGCAATATATGACCACTAGACCAAAATAACATTTCATAAAAATATTGTAACGTAATATATTGAACACTGCTTTTTAGTGCAAAGTAGGATAAAATAATAGACACCATTACAAACAAACATATAAGAGCTATTGAATATATAACTAATAAAATAAGATTCTGCTTTATAGTAAAGTTATATGAAAATAATACTATTACAAGTTGTAAACATACTCCACATATAAATAGCGCTAAACCAAGTACAAATATCAAATTGTTTAAAATAGGTACATAATTATTCATAATACCTTGGCCAGAGAAAAATGGTGAAATAGCTATACATACCGTACCAGCCCAGGCAATAATTAATGCATGTTTAGATATAAATGAGTATTTTACATTAGTAATAGCAACCCATAACATGGTAATTATAGAAAGTAACCATACTAAAATAGATAAATCAACATGCACTACTAAAGCTGGATAAAAAAAATCATGCCTAAATAAAGATTGTATACCAGGCATTCTAAACACTACTAACAAAATAGAAATCAGTCCTGCAATGGCAATTGCAACTATACCTAACACTAGCCATAACATGGATAAGAAAGAACCTTGTATTAATTTAATAGTTTTAGATACAATAAGATCCATATAAATTTGCTATATAGAATTTTTTATGCAGGAGACCACATTTTTTCTAAATTATATAGTTCCCTTACTTCTGATCTAAAGATATGCACTATTATATCACCTAAATCTATTAATACCCAATCACCATTCCTAAGACCTTCACATGATATAAAAGGTATATAATCCTTATCTTTAACTTTACACATAATTTTGTCAGCAAGAGCTACTGTATGTTTTGACACCTTACCAGTAGCAATTATTATATATTCTGCAATATTACTTTTACCAGCTAAATCTATTACTTGTATATTTTCAGCATTATTCTCTTCAAGACATTCTAAAATCTCTTTTTGTAAAATATCAATTTGTGTATAACTAACAGGATACATATTACCAGACTCACTATTTATAACTTGTTCTAACATTTTTTAATTCTTCTAACCTTTTTAAACTATTACAATAAGAACTAAGCAGCCATCTGCGTAATATTCAAATTACTAAATACAGATTTTAATGCATGAACTAACTGCTGCATCATTTCTTCTGTATGCAAAGGAGTAACTGTAATACGTAATCTTTCACTTCCCTTGAGAACAGTAGGATAATTAATATACTGGATAAAGATATTAAACCTGTTTAACAAATCATCTGAAACCTGCTTACATAGCCATGGATCATTAATCATAACTAATATAAGATGCGAATCATTATCCAAAAAATCAATGGATGCTTCTTTAAACATCCCTTTTAGCATATGAACTTTTCTCCTTAGTTCTTCACGCTCAACATTACTAGTTTTTAAATGCCTAACACTAGCTAAAGCAGCTGATGCTAATGCAGGGGGTAATGCTGTTGTAAAAATAAAACCAGGAGCATAACTACGTATAGCATCTATAATTTCTGTACTAGCTGCTATATATCCCCCCATAACTCCAAAAGCCTTACTTAATGTACCTTGTATAATCGTAATACGACCCATTAGGTCTTTTTCTTCTGCAATACCAGCTCCTCGTGCGCCATACACACCAACAGTATGTACCTCATCAAGATACGTCATTGCATTAAATTCTTCAGCTAAGTCACATATTTCTTGTATTGGTGAACGATCTCCATCCATAGAGTAAATAGATTCAAATACAATAATCTTAGGTCTTGAAATATCAACTTTCTCAAGCAAACTACGTAAATGATTCACATCATTATGTTTAAAAATATGTTTTTCAGCTCGGCTATTCTTTATTCCATTAATGATTGAGGCATGATTGCTTTCGTCTGAAAAAATCACACAATCATCCAATATTTTAGCAAGTGTGGTTAAACTTGTCTCATTTGCTACATAACCAGATGTAAATATTAATGCAGCATCTTTATTATGTAAATCAGCCAACTCGTGTTCAAGCAATACTAAAGGATGATTAGTCCCACCTATATTACGAGTTCCACCACTTCCAGCTCCCATAGTACTTGTAGCCTCAATTGCTGCATGTAATACCTTAGGATGTTGCCCCATACCTAAATAATCATTAATACACCAAAGAACTACATCTTCTTTACTCGGATCAGAATAATTCCTAGCAGTAACAAAATTTCCTACATATCGCGCTAAATCAACAAAACGTCTATAACGTCCTTCACTTTTTATAACATTAATAGCATTTGCAAATAAATCATTATAATTCATATAAGGTACCTTTCTTGCATTCTAATTAACCAGCTAGTATATAATGCCACTGAAAATAATAGTAATGCTCCTATTTGATGTAATAACGCTAGAACCGTTGGAACACGGTATATTAAAGTGCTAATTCCTAGAAAGACTTGTATAATTAACACCATAAGTGAGCATAATATAATACTATTTACTCTTTTATTCAATTTAATTCTATAATTTTTAATAAAAAATATTAAAATGCTTACCGTAATAAGCATAGCAAACACTCTATGCACAAACTGTATTGTAATAACGTTTTCAAAAATGTTTTTATATAACGGGGAAAGACAAAATAATCCACCTGGCACCAAACTATTATCCATCAAAGGAAAACTATTGTAAACTAAACCTGCATTTGTACCAGCCACAAATGCTCCCGATATAATTTGAATTAAAATTAACACCACATTTAAATCAGCATGTTTCTTATAATAAATAGGAGCACAATTAATATGTTGTATATTATCCTCATACCAATAATCCAGAGCTACCCATAAAATAAAGCCATATATAATGGCAGCCATAATCAAATGTAAAGCAAGCCTATATTGACTAACATCATAATGATCCTCTAACCCACTCTTTACCATATACCAACCTATTGTACCTTGTAATACACCTGCTGTTAATATAAGTAATAATTTATTAATCAGTTCTTTATTAATTCGCTTATTAATTATAAAATATATTAATGGAACAACAAATACTAACCCAGTAATCCTTCCAATTAAACGATGTATGTATTCTATTAAAAAAATTTGTTTAAATTCATCTAAGGTTATACCAAAATTTACATATTTATATTCTAAACTAGATTTATATTTTTGAAACTCAATAATCCAATCATTCGTATTCAATGGAGGTATAGTACCAGTAATTGGTTTCCATTCTACTATAGATAATCCAGAATTTGTTAAACGAGTTATACCTCCTAAGGCAACCATTAACAAAATCATTCCTGCACATAAAAACAACCAAATAGCTATATGCCTATTATTATAAGAAGTATTTATCATATTTCTGCTAAATCCTTGGTATATTTCCATTTTTCTTCATATTGAGTTATAAAAGGTATTTCTATGATAGATAATTTTATAAAATTTCTTAAAGTCTTTATTGTATCACTCAATACCAATCCATTTTTTTCATTTTGATTGATAATTAACCTCTTTAATCTAAGATTATATGACTTAATAATATTATATGCCATTATCGTATGGCTTATACTTCCTAAATAATGGTTTGTAACTAAAATTATTTCTGCATCCATTTTAATTACCAAATCTAACATGGTCTCCTTCTTGTTAATAGGAGTTAAGATACCGCCAGCAGTCTCTACAATCAAATATTCTATATTTTCATTCCCATTATTATAACAAAATTTTATAATTTCTCCCAAGCTAATATCCTTATTTTCTTTTAATGCAGCTATATCAGGTGAAAGAGGAGCAACTAACCTACAAGGCGAAGTCTTCTCTATATTATCATGTGTAATAGGTAAATCAAGACTTCTCAGGATTTCTATAGTGTCATTATTATCTTCTTGCCAACCAGTAATTATTGGCTTTACTACTCTAACAACATTGCCTTTATTCTTGAGTTGATATGCATAACTTGTGGTAACTAATGTTTTACCTGCATTAGTCCCAGGAGAAACTATAGCAATAATCTGCATCCTTTATCCTTTATTATGGCTTTCGTGCTATAAAATAATATATTTCCCAACTAGTAATCAAGCCTTGTATATCACTAAAATTTTCTTTATACAAATTATTTAACTTCTCTAATTTACGTTTACTAAACAAAGTTCTATTTTTCCTTATTCCCTTATAAGCAGCACCTAAATTATGTAGATAACGCATTATTTCTAACACATGATTGAAATATTGAAATTTAGTACATTTTACCAACTTTAATTCAGTAAATCCTAAATCTAACATAGCACTTTTTATAATATTATCTTTAATAAAATCATTAATATGTTTTTCATCGTCTATTAATGCAAAACTCTGACGTAATTCTCGTAAGGTATTATATCCAAACGTAGAAAAGGTAATCATACCTTGTGATTTTAAAACACGAAATATCTCTTTAAGCCCTATATTAATGTCTTGAAGCCACTGAAAAGTTGATGATGAAGTTATGATATCAAATGCATCTTTTGCAAATGGCAAAGCTTCTATGTCACCATTTACAGTTGCAATACCCCTATTCCTCTTGGTAGCAACTTCGCACATATTAAACGATAAATCCAGTTGAGTTATATTTTGTATATCAGTCTTTTCTAAAAGACTTTCTGAAAGATATCCTGTACCACAACCTACATCAAGTATATTAAACTTGCATATATTAGCAAATACACTAGTATTAAAGGAAATAGCTAATAACTCATTTGCTATTTCCTTCTGTAACCACGCATATTTATTATAATTAAGAGCTGATTTATCAAAGCTCTTTTTTACAAGAAATTTTTGTTGCATGAACTATAAATCATCATGATATACAGTTGTATTATACCCTATATAATACATAGTATAGTCATATGTCGTATTTAATGCTTCATTAATATGATAACATATATTCTCATATACAAAATATGCGTTAGCACTCACAACAAGTGAAGCACATACCCCAATGAAAACATCTACATATAATTTATCATTAGACCTAAACATAATATGAGATAATATTGGCTCACTCCCTTCAAGTACAGCAGCAGATATAATGTAAGAAGTTATATTAAGCTTAGCATCTGTCATGACTTCATAAGCAAAAT
Organism: Rickettsiales endosymbiont of Dermacentor nuttalli; assembly: GCA_048496475.1. Lineage (GTDB taxonomy): Bacteria > Pseudomonadota > Alphaproteobacteria > Rickettsiales > Arcanibacteraceae > Ac37b. The sequence continues at coordinate 61,170 of JBGCXS010000005.1, read as the reverse complement.
TATTAATAGCTCCTAACACAGCATTTTCTAATATATTTACACTACTGCTCATGCCCTTGATAGTGTATTTCACCGCACCTCCTACTAAACCACCTAGATACTGCGTATATCCAGTCAAAGGTGCTATATATTCATCATCACACTCTCTGGCTATACCTCTAATGGTATACCCAACAGCAGATGCTGCAAATACTAATCCTATATTTGTAGAAGCACCTAAATATTTATTCACTACTACAGTTGGTATATTATCAAATATTGTAGCCTTATACATACTAGACCCAACTATATTAAAAATCTTTCTTATATCACACACGTTATTAGACATAATCATAGCTCTTCTTATCAATTTCAATTTTTTAGTTTGCTTAACAGCACAGTATTAGTACATTATCATACGGTATAAAAGCCATTCACTTCCCCAACAGCAGGATTATATTACATATAATATAGTTATATCCACTTATAATATCTTCTATATAACTGTCATATACACTATTTGTTATATTATCACATGACTTATTTATGACATCACTTATATAGTTAGTAGTTGATATATAAATAATAACAAACCCACTAATAAGTGTGGAAACAGCAGAATTTATAAACATATCTTTAAATACATTATTATGAGGTCTAAAACGCAAATTATATATTAAAGGTTCAAATCCTTCAAGCATAAAAAAGCCGTAAAATAAGCAGTCATACTCAATTCATTATCTGTCATTAGCTCATACATAACTCTATTTTAGAATCCAATACAATATTTTCTTGTAAACTGATACTAAGACCTTTCCTTTAAATTGAATATTTCATTGAACCACCTACAATACTTCCAATATACTGCACATATCCGTTAAGTAATGGTATAGTTTCACCTATACATTCTCTTGCTAGAATCCTCACAGTATATCCAACTTCAGCCCCAGCAAAAACCAAATCATCCCGCACAATCCTATTACTTGAAAACATACTAAAAATTCTACTTGGTACACTATCTAACATTAAAGCTTAATATGCACTAATACCCAAAAACTAATATTTCTTACATCACAAACTTCATAAGACATAGACGTATTCCTTTAATTAGAATTAATCACCACACACCTTAATTCTTTAAGAAAATAAACAATACACTAATGGTTAAATTGCGTCAACTTATCTTCTATTTTTTATGCACACTCATCATAAGAAATATTTATACCTAATAAAGATATTTCCGACATTTTATCAATTACTTGCTTTATGTAAGCAACACCATCATTTTTTATAGTATCAACATCATTATCTGCTTTTGTTATACTACTCAATTAGTTTTAAAGATGTTAAAGATATAGTAAGATTGTATATCCCATACATTTTTAAATCATAAGATATTGCATAAACAACGCCATTCATCGCTCCTAATAATGCATCTCATTTTACATATTCCGGATTAGTATTTTTAATTAAATATTTAATAGCACCACCCAAAGCATCTCCAATATGATATGGCATGATTTGTATCCTAAAGATATCTAATGTATCTAATGTATATTCTTTATCTACACATAATCTAGAAACTCTAATAAAATAGCCAGCTATTCCTCATACCAAAGAAACTAACATTTTTTGTTGATCTATTCCATTATATAGAGCAAGAGATAAATATGTAATACATCAGTAAATATATACATATTACAACTGTCCTTGAACATACTTTACCTCCCTTCCTATATTATCTAAAATAAATGATTGTTAATAAAACGTTAAGGCAAGCGTTAAATTTCATTAATATAAATATTGTATTAAAAAATTTATATAATAATTATATAGTAAATTTTACGTTTTTATTAACGCTCACAAAGAACTTTCTTCAAAATCACGATTATTGATCACAATCAATAATATGTAGAAAAAACAATAGGTAATTAATGTTAGAGTTATACAGAACGAATTTTTTGAAGAAAATTAGGAAAATAGCAACAAAATATACAAATGTAAAATGTATAAGTAGAAAATGGCTTAGACAATTTCTAACTAGCAGCTATTCTAAACATAATTAGAATATCAGTTTTCTTACAACATTCACACCTTGAGGAGATAAAAAATCAATAATATTAGATATGACTTCTTTTGCATCACCACATATAGTCATAACATTATTATAGGTAAATAGCTCATTTGTTATACCACTATATCCAACATCTAGGTCTCGATTAATAATAATCACTGATTTTGCTTTTTCTATCCCATTTAGAGGCAAGCTATATCCTATATTACATAACTTAGGATTAATAATATCATTGGCTCCAACAACCAATACTACATCTGTAACTGAAAACTCTCGATGAATATCCTCATATTCATAAATTTGCTCATACCCTATACCTGCCTCTGTAAGTAAAATGTTCATGTGCGCCGGCATATGCCCTGCCAATCTATGCACAGCAAATTTAACTTGAATCTTACATTCTAGTAATCGCAATGTTAATCCTCTGAGTGTATTTTGTGCTTCTGCACCTGCCATCCCATATCCTGGTACAATGATAACAGATTTTACATTTTTTAATATAAATGCTGCATCTTCAGCATTAATCATATTAGATACCAAATGAGACCTTATAGTATTAGTATTTTTTTTAGCCAATAACATATTAGATAATCTATAATTACTATATTTGCTTATCATACTTGTAATCACCATACCACTTACACCTACAAGAGCACCTATAGTAATTAATAAAATATTTTCTAAGATCATACCTATACAGATTAATCCCCATCCAGAACACGAGTTTACTAAAGCAGTTATAATAGGAATTTCTATATATACATTAGATAGGATAATTAAAGCTATAAATAAACTAGCACATAAAAACAATAAATTTAGGTATATACTATTTCCAAAATAACACAACAAACACATTAATAGTATTAAAACAACAAGCAATAATATATTCCAAAGTGCTTTGTGATTTAAATCTCTAACTCTATTAAACCCTATATTTCTCAATATAACTAACATACATAACGCCCCTACCCATTCAAAACTACTCAATATTATTGTTAACCCCATAAGCACTAGGTGTAAACACGTCACATTACCTATACCATATATTCCAGGATAATAATAAATACTATACGCAATCAGTAATTCTGAGGCCCCTATAAACATATGCAATATATTATTTATTATAGGCATTTGGTACATATTTACCTTTGCAGATATTATTAAACCTATTACAGAGCCTATAGCTAACGCTATAAACACGACGTAGACATTTGATACGTCGACATTATATATAATTGTGATTAACGATATTATGATTGCTAAAATATTAAATATAACCCCTCTTTTATATGAGGCTAGTGAAGACATAGATTGCAAGGAAAAAATAAAACAAACAATAGTTATAAGATATGCTATATTTATACTATACATCATGATTTTGCTTACTCAAAACTTTGAACATACGATATGTTATAATAGTACCTGCAACTATACTAGCTGATAATATAATCATCATAAAAAAACTAAATATAGTAGAAAAATTAAGCTGATTTTCTCTACTTATACTAAAAACACTCATAACAGCTATACCCGACATTGTAGATGACATAATAATCAACACTTGATATAATACAGGACAAGTTCTATGCACAATCTGATATCCAATAAAACACGTTAATATAAAAATTATTATAGAAAAAAGATAAAACTCATTACTAGAAGAATAATTAGTATTTTCTGCCAGCAATTTTAATTTATCCGCAAGAATTGCGGTTTGTTCAATTAATTTTTGTGCATCATCATATAAAATAATTGTAGCTTTTTTATTCATAATATTTATGCTTAAGGTTTTTATTCACAATTTGTCCATTATATGTTAAAAGCGCATTCTTAATTATTTCATCTGCAAGATTTATCTCTATTTCTTTTGTATAAGTATTATATATAAGTAATATAAAGTTCAATAAGCTTTCTGCATATAACTTACTTGCATCATATGCTAGTCTATGAATAATGTTACTATAACCTATAATTTTTACCCCAGAGTAATGAATTAATTGGTCTTTCTGTGTCAAAATACAATTACCGCCTTCTTTACCAACAAAATCACCTATTACTGAGCCTGGCTTCATAGACACAACCATCTTTTCTGTAAGTATAATGTTTGTATTTTGGCTCGAAATATTCAAAGTACATAGTACAATATCATACTTTGTAATATCTGAAATGTCTTCGATAAAGTCTACACCTAAGCTTTTTTTGACTAATGTACTAGCCTCAATCGTATCAAATACATCCACTATAGCTCCTAATCTTTTTGCCAATGCTATAGCTTGCATACCCGCAGAATTAGCACCTATAACTAATATTTTGAGCGGTATTAACGTTCCAACAGGAGTAACCATTAAATTTACTACTTTCTCTCTCAAATATACTGCTTCTAACATGGCCCTATACCCCGCAAGACCATCTTGCATAACAATAGCATTTACAGGTTCAGATTGTATAATATTTGGCATTAATTCCAAAGCAAAGCTTGTAATATTTCTGCGAGCTAGGTGTTCAATAATCTGCTGATTATTATACGGATCTAATAAGCCAATTATAATTGATCCTTCAGGAAGCAAATTGAGTTCGTTAAGTTCATTCTCAATATTATTATCTGAAAATCTAACTTTTAGTAGTATATCTGTATCTGCTAGAATTTCCAAAGGTACAGAAGACATATATGCCCCCACCCGTGTGAATTCCTGATCATCTATGTATAAACTATTCCCTATACCTTTTTCTAAACATAAATTCAGACCTAAATTAATGATTTTTTTAGCTACTGCAGGATAAATGGCAATACGCTTTTCATGCATATATCGCTCTTTAATAACAGATACCTTCATGAAATTACAACTCTATATATAATTAAAAATGTTTAAGCAGTAAATCATATAAAAATATGAAATTCAAGTGATAACCTATACATCTAACAATATTATATTTTACACTAAAATAATTATAATGTACGATCTTTACTATGTTGAATAGACTGCTTATCCGTAACTTGTACATCAGATTTATGTAGAGCTTTTTGTATTTGATGCTGAAATTTTGGAGTTACAATTTCATTGAATGGTTTATTATGCATTAATATAGATGTTAAATCTTCAATTGAATTCAATGTATTATTTAATAATGCTTTTTGAGTAGTTTTATCAACCCAGGCTTTTCCTAGAGTGATAGCTTGTTCTTGTGTCAATTTAGCATTACTTGGGTCTTGAGAAATCTTTACTGCTGCTTTTTGTATTGCTTTAAGGAGGTTTGTATTATCTAGTCCACTATCAACATTAGATATAAACGAAATCATACCAGCCATTAACCCTATTACAGCTCCTTTATTAATACCAATTTCTTGAATAAATTCATCCTTTAATGCAATTTGCACTCCAATAATACTGAATTTTGGATTAATCCCTAAAGTTTGACGGTTATTATTTAGTAGTCGTGCTAAATCTGCAGAAATATTTGTCTTACTTATATCCGCCATAGTAATTTATTCCTTCATTTTCTATCAATCAACTATTCAAATACCTTTACATACATTTCTAGAATTGATGATAACAAAAATACATTAATTAATGGTTTATTAAACTTCGTGGTTTTTACACAATTGACATTAATTAATTATTTGTTATGACTAATATTATATTCTACTTTACTTGCTATAGTTCTTTTCTTTTGGTATCCTTACTCACTTAATTATTAAGTGTAAGTGGATATGAACATGATACTAACAAGAAAATTCTTATATATTATAATTTTTGTTATACAATTCTGCTGTAGTTTTCATGCCTACGCAGACAATGGTTCTGCCGGTCGTATTATAGCTAAATTTAAAATGGATGGTAGACTCACTTCTGTGAAAAAAAATGCTGATAGTACAGGAAGTTTTTATAATGCTACTACTACATCTATCGTACAATTACCTTACACAGCACAAATAAGCCTAGGTCCTGTAGTAGGAGTCACTACTAGTGCATCCTATTTTTTCACTGACCATCTAGCCGCTGAAGTATCTGGTGGATATTTTTCTAATAAAATTAAAGCGGTAGGAAACGGACCACAATATATAACCTCTTCAGATTCAACTACATCTACCTTCATAGATAACTGGCCTTACTACCAATCCACAACTGGCAAATTCATTCCTTTTACAGCTATATTACAATACTATATTGCTCCTTATGGTAAATTAATACCTTATATAGGCGTGGGTTATCATTATACATTTGGTTCTGGTTCAAATGGCTCAAAACTAGGTGATTCACACGGAGTAGTGATGCAAATTGGAGCTGATGGTTGGGTAGGTGAAAATATAGTTTTAGGTATAGATATAAAAAAAATGTCAATGCAACCTAAACTAACTTTTTTAAACATATCAAACTCTAGTATTCCTTCTAATGTTATTCCTGTTAATACTAAGTTTAAAATGGATCCTTTAATAATTTTATTAGGTATAGGCTATAGATTTTAATATATAAAAAAGAGTAAAATCTTACTGACCCTTTTTATTTTTGACTTTTTATATATAAGCAGTCAAATATAGTTTTAAATCTATTTATAATATTTTTACATTAAACTTTAGATTATAATCGTAAGTGTGATTCTTAATATTAAGACAGAAACTGGCTAATTGAATCAATTTGATCATCATAACTCTCCATAAGAAAAGATAGTAACTCTTATTCTAATTCTACTAACCATTCTGCACTTGAAGGAAATAACACATGACCTAATTCAAATATTGTCGAGATAGCTCCAAAACGTTTGATTTTATTACCTACAGGTTTTATAGCAATAATAGGTAATTTTCTTTCAAGTTTAAAATCTTGTAATAACGACTGACCACTAACTTTATCTTCAATTAAAATTAAAAGTCAGACTTCCATTTATAAGCTAGCGATTCTACAAGCCTTTTTAAAGCTGGATATTCCACTCTGACACGAGATATATCTATCAAATATTTATTATATAACTTCCATGTACTACACACTGTATAATTATTACTGCCCGTTTTAATGGCCTGTCCCAGCTTTGAATTACTTTATCAATTATTGGCACTTCCTTATAACACTTAATCCATTCAGATTTTATCTGTTGATATTGAGCCGCAAAACTCTGCTCCCCTAGCTCAGCTTTAATCAAATTCAATTGCTCTTTATTTTCTCTTTCAACGTGTAATATTTCTCCTTCATCTCTAACTAATGTCTAGATTACCTACTGATATACATGTTCGTATGGGGAAGTTATAGCTGGTATTTTTATACAATGCTAAAGAGAAGAATTTTTATTTAATATTATAACCAGTTAAATCATTTTCATGGAGACGCTGCATAACAAACACTATAACACCTGTATTTTTATTATCTAATCTACTCACAAACCCTTGTTTAAAATATTTAATTACCTTCTTGCGTTGTTTAGTAGAGTTTACCTGCATAAAATTATGTAGATCATATACAATTAATATATTACCTCCTTCACCAGTATTTTTGTACCACTAATAGAAGTAGCAAAACGAAACCCAACATAATTTGTAGCAAATTTATATTTAGTATTTTGATCATATCTTAAAATCGTGTCTGGAAACAACTTTCTATACTATTTAGAAAGCATAATTAATCTATAATCTAAAGAATGTTTGTTACTAAGTATTTGAGAATAACTAGCTACTATCACACAACTCGCAGGATTATGACCTTATAATCATGCTAGCCAAGCTATACTAACACATAATGATTTTATATAACGAGAAGGCATACTAATAATTAAACACTTTATCTTACCATATTCTACCTCTTTCAGGGCTTCTGATATCAGATCACAATATGCCAATTATGCAAATACTCTTGCCAGGATTAACAGTCATAAAACTCTTAGCTAAACATCTTGTAAAATCCTTTTTTAAAAGCTCATTAATATTTATGTTTTAATATTTTTGGCTTCATGACCTATCTTCACAATAATACCAAAAAATTCTGCTAACTTTCTCTATCCATATCTTAGGATCGCTAATTCATTATTTCTTTCATTTGGTATATTTTGTAGCATATTAAAAGAACATTCTTTTAATAAATAATAAAAACTACGAGAAAATTGATTAAATAAACAAAGATTAGTAACTATACTAAATGCCTTACATTGATGTAAAACTAAAATAGCTTTTTAATACTCTAGGTTTTTTCTTTTTAACCATTCTGTATCGCCATTACATATAGCACGGCCCCTTGTGATGTAACTATGATAATAAGCTTTTATATGAAACATACCGAACCTTAGTGTATAGAGTCTACGTACGTAAGTAATGATCAGCCTGACGTTCAATATTATTCAAAATTCCCTTAGATAAAAAAATATCTAACGGTTCTTTAGTTAATCCTTTATGTTTAGCTGCTAGTTCTTTAGTAAAGATATTAGTCTTATCTTGAGTAAGACGAGAACGTCCTCTTTTGTTTGAAAATCCCATTATTTCCACCTACAAAATTGTAAAAATATAACACTCACAAATTGTATAATTAAAAATTGCAACTATAGAATGCTCTTTTTTTTAAAATATTAAACGTTCAGTCAAAGAAAAATTCATATTTTACAATATGAGTATAAATGTAACTGTACTTTAATTCATAAAGGATAGATAAAAAATCTATTTTTAACTTTTTAATAAATATATTCTAATAAGCATTAAGATTTCTACTATATATAATAGATTAATGTTTAATAAAAAATTAACTACTATTTCTTAATATTAAAATTATAATTATTAGCTATAGAAATATAGCTGGATCATTGACAACTCAAGTAGGAGATAATAATGTCATTATCTAAAGTTTCTAAATTAAAAGCTAGTCATAAAGCAAATACTAAAAAAAGTATTTCCAAACACACACCTCATCAATTAGATTCTCTAACAAAATCTGTTGCTAATTTTCTTGATGAACATCAGCTAATTAAAAATCATTTGAAACCATCTGGTGACCATGAATCACTCGTACATCAATTAGCAAAATTGATTGTACATTTAATTATCAATGAACATCTTTTAAAAGAAAAAATTAAAAATTCTAAAGAAAGCTTGTACACAATTTTACATAATGCTATTGAAAAAGGTAAAAAAACTAGCTCAAGCTCTAAAACTAAGAAAAAAACTGTAGTTAAAAAGAAAACTAAGGCTAAAACTATAAACCCTAAAGCAGTCAAAAAGAAAGCAACCGTTTCTAACGTTAAGGCTAAAGTCTCTATTAAGAAGAAATCTCCTTTAGTATCAAAAAAGAATTCTTCTAAATTTAAAAGCATGCATTCACACAAAATAAAATTACATAAAACAGCTTAAAGAATGCATAAAACAGTAGAAAGGGGTTGCTACTAGAAAAATATTTAATATCAAAGAATATTGTTTATACATCCCCTTTTTATTTGTAAATCACACTAGATTTATTTATAAATTATTGCTATATTTATTTGTGTATTATTTTATAATTGGCTTTTATAATGACCATTCAAGCTCTATATAATTATATCTGTAATCATCGTATTAGTTTAAGGCTCTATATGATTAGTTAATTAGTCTTGCTTGTACGCTTTTCGTTTCATATATGACTACACTTATATCACATCATGCAATTTACATCTCTTTTGATAATAACACCTTATTATCAGGACTATTTAGTATGTATTACAGTTATTTACACCATATAGAACAAAAATTGCAAATTAATATATCATCAGCTTGTGGTAATAAATTACCAATCTCAGGTACGCTTTTGTACATAGATCAAACTAAATTAGTTTTAGAAATGTTATACGCACAATTAAAACAATCTAAAAATCTTCACACAGAGGATATAGATCCTACAATAGATTTAGCACACCTCAAACACTCAAATATACCAAGCTTACCAACATATATTAAAACTCCAAAGTGTGTTATATCAACTTATTCTTCTAATCAACTCCAGTATTTACACCCTTCGAAGTATAAAAAAATAGTCTTTGCTAGTGGCCCTGCTGGCACTGAAAAAACTTACTTAGCGATAGCTAATGCAGTACATCTGTTTCTTAATAAACAAGTAAAGCATATTATATTATCCAGATCAACAGTTGAAGCAGGTGAAAAAATAAGCTTCTTATCAGGCAATATAAAAAATAAAATAGACCCCTATTTACAACCACTTTATGATGTACTTCTAGATATGATTAATGCTGATATGTATACAAAGTATATAGAAAATGGAGAAATAGAATTAGCCCCACTTGCGTTTATGTGTGGGTGCACCTTAAATAAGGCTTATATAATATTAGATGAAGCACAAAATACTACTACAACACAAATGAAAATTTTTCTTACAAGACTAGGCAAACATTCTCATATGGTAATTACTGGAGACCTTTCTCAAGTAGATTTACCAAATCATATAAAACCTGGACTAGTAGATTCCATAGCCAAATTATCATCGTTATCAGAAATTGGCTTTATAGTCTTAAATGAACAAGATATAATACGGGGCATCCCTTAATAACAAATTATACAGGCATATAAGATATGATCAGCTCAAATACTAATTTATCTCTGAATATAGACATTAATATTGATGAACCCAGGTGGCATACATACATTACTAATATAACAACTTTAATATACAACATTTCTCATACTACTTTAAATACCCTTAACTGTACGAGATATCTAAGTAATATAGAATTTTCTGTTACACTCACAAACAACCACGAAATTCAATTGTTAAATAATACATATCGCCATAATGATAAAGCCACCAATGTTTTATCATTTCCTGTCCAGAATATTAATCCAGACAATATAAAAGATTTAGCCCCTCATTATCGCAGTTTTATATTACTGGGTGATGTGATAATGGCACTTGAAATTATCGAGAAAGAAACTATTACTCAAAACAAAACTTTTTCCAATCATTTTTGCCATTTACTTGTACATGGTATATTACACTTAATGGGATATGATCATGATAATGATAATACGGCTGAAATAATGGAAAAATTAGAAATTGCTGTTTTAGCTAATTTCGGTATAAAATCACCATACATGTTTAACAAATAATATAATAATTTATGTCAAACGAAAAAAACTCTACTGATACTCATAATATAAAAACTAATTCTATTATACAAAACATTAAAACTTTCTTTAAACATATATTTGGCATACATTCTTCTTCTTCACTTGAAGAATCAGTAGCAGAATTAATTGAAGAGCATACAGCGGAAGGACATCCTATCAGTCCTGAAGAAAAAGTTATACTTCAAAACGTAGCTCGTTTTGGTGAAATGAAAGTAAGCGATGTCATGATACCTCGTACTGACATAATAGCAGTTGATGCGCTTATTTCTCTAGAAGATTTAAAAAAGATTCTCATTCAACAAGAACACACTCGTATGCCTGTATATAGGGAATCTTTAGATCATGTAATTGGTTTTATCCACGTGAAGGACCTAATACCCGTATTAGTAAATGAAAAGCCATTTATTATGGAAAATATAATAAGACAATTATTAGTTGTATCACCTTCTATGAAAGTTGTTGATTTACTGGTTAAAATGCGCCTATCTAGAGTACATATGGCCTTAGTTTTAGATGAATACGGTGGTATAGATGGCCTTGCTACCATTGAAGACTTAGTAGAAGAATTAGTAGGTGAAATTCAAGATGAGCATGATGATACTTATGAACCTGAATTAATTCTCCTAGATGAAAACACTATTGAAGCAAGTGCAAGACTTACTATTACAAAACTCGAGAAACAGCTCGATATAGCAATTGCTACTAAAGATAGTGAAGATTTTGATACTATAGGTGGCTTATTATTATCATTAGTTGGATCTGTTCCAGCACAAGGAGAAAAAATTATGTATTCCCTAGCATCAATAGAATTTGAAATTTTAGATAGCGATTTAAGACGTATTAATAGAGTGTTAGTACGCAAAAAATCAAATATTGAACTAAATGATGAATCATAATTTCTATATCCAATTATCTATTTTTATAACATTATTTATATAATCATTGTTAATTAATGTAACTATATCCAAGAATCATATATAAAACTCCTAAGTTTTAATATTTTTTTCTTGTATAATCAATATTGTTCAGGTTAACATAATTTTCACTTAATAAGTTATTGCTTATTAAGTTGGTGTTTAAAGCAGAACAAAATGTAGTGTTTTGTATAAAATTTGTTTAGTAAAGTTTTATACACGGAAAATTAATATTTTATATGTATAAAATATTATGGTTTGATAAACATAAGTAGATAATATGTGGTATACATGAAATCTAAATCTAGCACTGTACTCAATAAGTTATTTAAGAAAAAGAGTTATGATGAAACAGATATAGTTACAGAAGCCAAAAATTGGTATTCTGACCGTTATGAATCTGTACTCGTACAAAGAAATATTCTGCTTTTATTATTAATCATTGTACTGTGTGCATTAATAGTAAGCGTATTTACCATTGGTAGTATCTCTGCAAGTAAATCTTTAGAACCTTTTGTAGTAGAAATTGAGGATAAATCTGGCATTACCAATGTAGTAAACCCTTTCTCACGTCAAGATCTTACTGTAGACAACGCTTTAAATACCTATTTTTTAATTAACTATATGCGTGCACGGGAAACTTATGCTGTAAGTAATTATGAATATAATTATAGAACAATAGTAAGACTTTATTCTACAGCTGTAGTGTATAACGCTTTTACTAGAGCATTTCAAAATAACCCTAAAAATCCCATTACTATGTATGGGACAAATAATAGTACCAGCTTAAAAGTACGCTCTATACAATTTCTTACGCCAGGTAAAACTGCACAAGTCAGATTTACTATTGTAGAAAATGAAGGAGCAAAAACTTCTTTTCACAAAATAGCAACTGTAGATTTTGAATATACACAAATGGAAATGTCTATCGAAGACAGATTTATTAACCCTCTTGGTTTTCAAATAACAAATTATGTGGTCAGTGATGAGCTTATATAAAACTATATTTATAACTATATGTTTATTCATTATAACATCTTTTAAAGCATACGGAGATGTGCCTATCACTACTGACAGTAGAATAAAGACCTATATTTATAATGAAAATGAAGTCTTTTTAATGTTGGTCCATTACGGTTATCAGTCTAGTATAGAATTTGGACTTGGTGAAGAAGTAGAAACAATTTCTGTTGGAGATTCTTATGCATGGAAAATTACTCCTGTAGGCAGAAGATTGTTTATAAAGCCTTTAGAAGAAAATATGCATACTAATATGACTGTTATAACAAATAAACGTACTTATCAGTTTGATATTATGTCTAAATTACCAGATGAAAGTTTTAATAAAGACTTAGTATATGTAGTGAGGTTTTTCTATCCTTATCGTACTGCTGGCAATAGAACTACTGATATCAACAATAAATCATTTAATTAATTTAATAGTAATAATATGCATGATAAAGATGAAAACAACTTTGATCTAGAACAAAATTTAGATGAAAATAACATGCCAGAAATCGATTCTGAACTTTCTGCTGTTGCTTCTAATCCAAAAAAAAATGCTGCTACTTTAATAATTCTTATATTATGTGCTATAACACTTATATATTTTTTATTTTTTAAAGATAGTAACTCACCACCTCCGGAACCAAAACCTGATATATCAAAGGAAATTCCTATAACAAAACCAACGGCTGATAATAACAGTCTTAATATACCTACTTTACCGCAATTACCATCTCCTCCTCCTTTAATTGCACCTACTCCCCCTCCGCCACCTGCACCTCCAGTGGCAACAACATTACCGCCACCTGCCCCAGCGATACCTCCTCCTGTATCTCCAGCAAAAGTAGCAGAAACTATACCTACTATTCCTATGGTAAATAACAAGCCAAATACACAAATGGAACAACGTAAAAAGTCTGGTATTATGCTTGGTGGGAGCAGTCCCAATAACAACAAACAAAAAGCAGACTCAATAATTTCAACCAAAGATTCTTATTTTACACCTCTGCGCACAACAGCCGACCAACAAAAGGCAACAAAATTCGGTGATCCTACTTTAGTAATTGCACAAGGTAAAATAATCGATGCTGTACTTGAAACAGCAATTAACACAGATCTCACTGGTACAATTAGGGCAATTGTTAGCAGAGATACATACGGAGAAGCAGGTAAAAGTATTCTAATCCCCAAAGGTTCAAGACTTATTGGCTCATATATTTCAGGAGCTGCTATAGGTCAAACGCGCGTTTCAATTAGATGGTATAGATTAATTAGACCTGATGGTATTGATTTTATTATAGATCGCTCCTGGGCTACAGATGCTTTAGGTAAAGCTGGTATTGAAGGTATAGTTGACAACAAGTATTTTGAAATTGTAGGCAATGCTTTATTACTTAGCAGTATTAATATTGGTACTGCTGTAGCAGCACAAAAAATTACTAACGCACAGGCAGTAAAGAAAATATCTATTACTCCTACAACTGGTACCACCACAACAGAACAAACAGGCTCTCCAAAAGACTATGCCGTACAGAGCGCTATTAATAACCTTAGTAACGTAGGGCAACAATTAACCCAAAACAACTTAAAAACTAAACCTACGATTTACATTGATCAGGGTAGCAAAATAAATGTTTTTGTTAATCAGGATTTAATATTTCCTGCTCATCTTGCAACAAATATTAAATATATAGAGTAATATATGTCCAATTTTGCAGCACTTGAAACATTTTTGAATCCTTTTCAAGATTTATTTGGTAGGGATGGTGTTGCAGAAATTTCAGTAAATAGGCCTGGAGAAGTATGGGTAGAACAAAAAGGAGATATGTACTGTGAATCTATACCAAGTATAGATTTAGACCACTTAAAATCTCTAGGTAGGCTTATTGCACAATCTACAGATCAAACAATTAGTGACGAAACTCCTTTATTATCTGCAACTTTACCAAATGGATTTCGTATACAAATCGTCTTTCCTCCAGCTTGTGAGCCTGGTACTGTTGCCATGTCTATTAGAAAAGGTACTACTGTTCAATATACACTTGATACTTATGAACAAATTGGAGCCTTTGATACAACAGCAATCGAAGATGTTGTTGATGAAAGCACAAATATTTTAATTAATTTACTCAAAGAAAAGAAAATTAAAAAATTTCTGAGTACAGCAGTAAAATCTAAAAAGAATTTAATTGTAAGCGGAGGTACCTCTACAGGTAAAACCACTTTTACTAATGCATTATTGCTAGAAATACCCTCTGATGAACGTTTAATAACATGTGAAGATGCTCGCGAAATTAATTTAAGTAATCATAAGAATAGAATTCACCTTATTGCCTCAAAAGGCGGACAAGGACGAGCTAAGGTGACTATACAAGACTTAATCGAAGCTTGTCTACGACTCAGGCCAGATCGTATTATTGTAGGTGAATTACGCGGCGCTGAAGCATTTAGCTTTTTAAGAGCAATTAATACTGGACATCCCGGTTCTATTTCTACTTTACATGCTGATACCCCGAATATGGCGTTTGAACAATTAAAACTTATGGTAATGCAAGCCGGCCTTGGTATGCCTCCTGCAGAAATCAAAAATTATATAACATCAGTAGTTGATATTGTGGTACAATTAAAAAGAGCAGCCAAAGGTAAACGCTATATATCAGAAGTTTATTTTAAAGGCATGAATAATATAAATGATTTAAAGGGTAGTTAAAGGTTTGCTATGAATACTATACGTAATTGGGTAATAATAAGTGTTATAGTTTTATGCACATTACTCTTGTGTATATATCTAGGTGGTATAATATTAACTATTGTATTAGATAGTATAGATCATGTACAAACACGTTTTATTACTAACGTAAATATAGTATGGTTTTACATAAACTATCTCTGGCAATACAGAAACAGTCTTACTCTAGAATATAGCAATTATTTTGTTGTTAAAGTTGTAGCTTCTACTTTAGCACCCTTCATAACAATTGGTGGAGCTTGTTATAGTTATCGTGATAAAGTTGGTAAATGGAAACCATATAAAGACAAAGAATCTATCCATGGTGATGCTAAATGGGCTTCAGAAGAAGATATTAAACGAGCAGGCCTAAGGTCAAAACAAGGTATGTTGCTTGGTAAGGATAAAAGTGGCTATTTTATAGCATCAGGATATCAACATGCTTTATTATTTGCTCCAACAGGTTCTGGTAAAGGTGTAGGCTTTGTGATTCCCAATTTACTATTTTGGAATGATTCAATTATTGTACATGACATTAAATTAGAAAACTATACACTAACTAGTGGTTGGCGTGCTAAAATGGGACAAAAAGTATTTGTATGGGCCCCTGCTGATCCTGATGGTAAAACCCATTGCTATAATCCTATAGACTGGGTTAGTAGTAAGCCTGGACAAATGGTAGATGACGTACAAAAAATTGCTAACCTCATTATGCCAGAAAGAGAATTTTGGAACAACGAAGCACGAAGCTTATTTGTTGGTGTAGTACTATACCTTCTGGCAGTTCCAGACAAAGTTAAGTCTTTTGGCGAAGTAGTACGGACTATGCGTAGTGATGACGTGGTATACAATCTTGCAGTAGTATTAGATACTATTGGAAAACATATCCATCCTGTAGCATATATGAATATAGCAGCCTTTTTACAAAAGGCCGATAAAGAAAGATCTGGTGTAATTTCTACTATGAATTCTTCTTTAGAATTATGGGCTAACCCTTTAATTGATACAGCCACTGCAACCAGTGATTTTAATATCCAAAACTTTAAAAAAGATAAAACAACAGTTTTTGTAGGATTAACACCCGATAATATTAAAAGACTCGAACCACTAATGCAGGTATTTTATCAGCAAGCCACCGAATTTTTAAGTAGAAAGCTTCCAGATAATAAAGAAGACCCATATGGTGTAATGTTTATGATGGATGAGTTTCCAACACTTGGCAAGATGGAACAATTTAAAACTGGTATTGCTTATTTTCGTGGTTACAACGTAAGGCTCTTTTTAATTATACAAGATACAGAACAATTAAAAGGTACTTATGAAGAAGCAGGAATGAATTCTTTCTTATCAAATTCGACATATCGTATAACATTTGCCGCTAATAATATGGAAACTGCTAATCTTATTTCACAACTATGTGGTAATAAAACTGTTGAGCAAGTATCGCAAAATAAACCTAAGTTCATGGATCTTAATCCTGCATCTAGATCTCTACATGTTTCAGAGGTACAAAGGGCTTTATTATTACCTCAAGAAGTAATCTTGTTGCCACGTGATGAACAAATTGTCTTAATTGAATCATTTCCTCCAATTAAATCTAAGAAAATCAAATATTTTGACGATAAATTCTTTAAGAAAAGACTACTACCTCCTATTAATATACCAATACAAGAACCCTATGATATTAAAAAATTCAATAAGGAGGATCAACCTCCAGAATCATCTAATAATATTGAAGGCTAGAATATCAAAAAAACAAGTTCTTTAGTAAAAGATAAAGTTTTATAAAAATGTCAAAATATTATAATATCAAAAATATCTTTAAATGCTTATATCAAGCTGCGTATAATACTATTCATGATGATGGTGTAGAACATGCTGGCTATATGGCTTTCTTATTTTTACTTTCATTATTTCCATCTTTAGTATTTTTAATGGCCATTACTGGTGTTGTAGGCGCATCTGATATTGGAACACATTTTATTACTCTACTTTTAGATAACCTACCATTTAATGTTACTAATGCCATTCAACCTCGTATACAAGAAATATTATCAGGTCCTCCACAAGGGATAGTATCTCTAGCCTTAATTGGTGTTTTATGGACTTCTTCTTCATCAGTAGAAGGATTACGAACTATTCTAAATAGAGTATATAGGGTCACCACTCCTCCACCCTACATATTCAGACGATTGCTTAGCATCCTACAATTTTTAATTGTTATTATTGTCACTATTATAACTACTTTAATTCTAGTTATATTCCCAATTTTATTACATAAGCTTTCAACCCTTATTATTATAGACACTCATTTTGCAAATATGGTAGAAGTCATAACTAACCTAATATCTTCCTTACAATATATTAGATATATAATATTATACATTACTTTATTTATAATAGTATATTCCCTATATTTTATGATCCCTAATACAAAACTAACCTCCATATATATTGCACCAGGTTCCATATTAGTAGTGATATTATGGGTAATCGGTGGTAATATATTTACTGCCTACTTAAAGCATTTTAAACAAGTAAGTTTAGTATATGGTAGTTTAGGAGGTATCATTATATCTTTACTTTTCTTTTATATAGTAAATTTAATCTTTATCTATGGCGCAGAATTTAATTATGTTTTTGGACAAACAATGAAAAAAGTACATAGTAGAGAATAAAACTATACAAAATTCTATAATAACGTAAAACTACGAATACGAAGCAACAATTTACATGTTACCATTTTGTTCAGTACGTTTTAGTAGACTTCTATCCTTACAACATTATACTATAGTAAAAAAAGTTGAATATTGATATTAGGAGTGACAACGTATGCAAATTCAAATGTTTTTACTATATTTATATATAAATATAGTAAATTAACTTGTAATGGGAATAGGCACAAGAAACTAAGTGTATAATTAGTACATAAGTAATCGAGTAACACATCCCTATTGCAAGAAAAGCTTATAGTATTATTATTTTAGATACTAAACAAAAGAGATTTAGCGCATAATAGTAGTTATCTACACATTAATTTATTACATTATTAAAGAAGGTTTTAGCACGTTCCGTTTTAGGATTTTGGATAATCTCCAATGGTAAACCATCTTCTATTATATTACCATGATCAAAAAATAATAAACGACTTGCAGTATCTCTAGCAAAAGATAGTTCATGAGTGACAATTAAAATTGTTACACCCGTACGGGTAAGGCTTTTAATTATATTAAGCACTTCTTTGACATTTTCAGGATCTAGGGCTGATGTGGGCTCATCAAACAAAATAACTTCTGGTTCTAACATTAATGTTCGCACAATTGCAACACGTTGTTTTTGTCCTCCAGATAAATTAGCTGGATAAGCATAAGCTTTATCAATTAAACCTACTTGCTTTAATAGCGAGAAGGCCTTTTCTTTTGTACTAGTTTTAGATAATTTCCTAACTGTTGTAGGAGTATATATTAGATTATTTATTACATCCATATGTGAAAATAGGTTGAAATGTTGAAAGACCATACCTATTTTTTGATAAATATTGGGACTAAGTGAAGAAATACCATCAATTGTAATAGTCCCAGCAGAAGGTAGATCAAGATTAGCAATACAGCGTAATAAAGTAGATTTGCCACTACCAGAAGGACCTGTAATAGCAATTATCTCACCTTTTGTCAGATGTAAATTGATATTATTGAGTACTAATAAATCATTGTAATATTTAGTTAACTTATTAATAATAATCATTATGTAATTTTTTTTCTAATTGTTTTGCTAAGAAGCTTAATATAATTATAACACAGTAATAACATATAGCTGCTGTAATTAAAGGTGAAAAATAAATATAATTTTGTGAAGCAATGATTTGTGCCCTACGCATTAAATCTGCTTCCCCTATTACTGAAATTAACGAAGATTCTTTAAGCATATCAATTAATTCATTGACTAATGCTGGTAAAATGTTACTCAAAGCTTGAGGTAGAATGATGTCTCGCATCATAAAATGGTATGGAATCCCTAAAGTCTTTGCAGCTTCAAATTGCCCTTTGTCTATACTATTAACACCAGCTCTAATTACTTCCGAAATATATGCCCCTGAATTTAAGGAAAATGCTATTACACCAGCTAAAAATGTTGGCATTTTATACCCCGTTAATCCAGGAATACCAAAATAAACTATACTGAGTTGTACCAGTAAAGGTGTGCCTCTAAATATAGAAACGTACAATTTACTAAATAATTTTAGTAACTTAATATGACTAAAGCTAAATATAGTCAGTATAGTAGCTACCACTATTCCAAACAGAACCGAGCATGAGGCATAGCTTAAAGTTACTCCTATACCTTTAACTATATATATAATATCAGCAAATTTTAAATGCATTAATTAAGCCACTTAGTTCTAAGTCTTGATAATTCACCTGTTGTCTCAAGGTTTTTTATAGCTTTATTGAATTTTGATACTAAACTAGAACCTTTATTAAATGCTATAGCAACACTACCCTCGCTTTTATTAAGAAGTGTATATGTAAGTTCTTTGTTAAATAAGACTATCTCACGCGCCTGTTCTTTTTCAAGAATTAAGACATCTATTCTTCCTACTTTTAATTCTTCTATAAGTTGAGGTATTTTATTGCCTACAAAAACCTTTATTTTAGGATTCTTAAGAGCTTTTTTGTTGGCAAACGATTCCCATACACTTCCCATTTGTACACCAAAAGTAGCATGATCAATATTATCTAAACTGGTAATGCGGCTGTCTTTTCGAGTTAAGATTGCAACAAAACCAGTATAATACGGATAAGAAAAGTCAACATGCTGTAACCGTTCAGACGTTGAATTCATTGATGCCATTGCAAAATCAATACGTGTACTATTAAGCGCAGATATTAACGAAGCAAAATCCATGTCTTTTATTTCTAAATTAATATCTAATTCTTTAGCTAGAGCTTTAGCAACATCTATTTCAAAGCCAACTATTTCATTATTTTGTACAAATGCAAAAGGTTTACAGTCAGCAGAAGTACCCATAATTAGAGTCTGTATTGTATTCCCATCTTTACTATCACAACCATTAAAAAGTGTTAATAGGCAAATTAATAAAATTCTAAATAACATTATCTACTAATATATGGATTATTATTAAAAACATTGAAAATTTTATAACTCAACTAAAAATTTCATTTTGTAATTGTTTACGTTTATACTGTTTATTAGTAAAAACAGACGTTACTTTAACACTATTTAAAAAATGAGTCAATCCTGGTTCTATAGCTTTTAATCCCTAATGGTTATAACTTCTTGATCAGTGATAATAATATCTAAAACTTGATCAAAAGGTTCTCGTGGAAGAGGAATGTTAACAAGGAGATTATGATGACATATCCCAATTGCTGTTACAGGAGTAGCTTGCTCTCTTAGCAAAGATAGTGTTTTATCGTAAAATCCACCCCCATAACCTAATCTTATACCATCTCTATCACATACAAGCAGTGGGGTAATAATAATGTTAGGTATTATATATGGATAATGATCTGCGGGTTCCGGTAATGTTTTATAATATTTATTCATTGTTACTCTTGGGTTAGCTCCACATAAGCGAAAGCTTAATGTAGAATTTTTATTTGTAACAACTGGCATGGCAATTTTATAGCCATATTGTTCAGACTTTTGTAATAAGGGTAGTAAATCAAGTTCGTCAGGCATAGCTAAATAACCTGCAATAATACTTTGTTTAGGAAAATTTTCTAATGTATTTAAAAAATTATCGAAAATTTGTTGTAAAAGTTTAGGATCATTTACATTACATAAAGTACGTAATTGTCTGTAATAAGATCTTAAAAAGGTTTTATTATTCATATCTTGCTATTTCGTTTTTAATAATCTTTATAAAAATTCCTATTATAACTTTTAAAGTCAATATATAATAAATTTATATACGGTTTATTTACTGCTTTAGTTATTTGTATTGTATGGTCAATCAACAGAAATTAATAGATAAAGTCTCAACTTATTTATCACCCTTACAAGTTAATACTATTAAGCATGCTTGCGAACTAGCCATAATTTCACACGGATCTCAATTGCGCGATTCCAATGAGCCTTACTATCAGCACCCAATTGAAGTGGCTTATATTATGGCTAATATGAAAATGGATACTGCTACGATTATTACAGCTTTATTACATGATACTGTTGAAGATACTGAATTAACACTAGAAGATATTGAGCGAGATTTTGGTAATGAAATTAGTAAGTTAGTTGATGGTATAACAAAATTAACAAAAATAGAATGCCAATCTGAACATACTAGGCAAGCCGAAAATTTTCGTAAACTATTATTAGCTATGTCTGATGATATCAGAGTATTGCTTGTAAAGCTTGCTGATCGTGTTCATAATATGAGAACTATCAAATTTATTAAATCACATGAACGTAGGCTACGTATTTCTCACGAAACTATGGAAATATATGCTCCTTTGGCAGAACGTATAGGTATACAAACTTTTAAAAGTGAATTGCAAGATTTAGCATTTGCAGAATTATATCCAGAAGCACGTAACTCAATAATCAATAGATTAAACTTTCTACGCCAAGAAGGTAAGATTCTAATTGACAAAATTATTGAACAAATTAGTGAAATGCTTACAAAAGAAGATATAAAGGTGTCTGTTTCAGGCCGAGAAAAGACCGCTTGCTCTATTTGGCAGAAAATGGAACGTAAAAATATCTCATTTGAACAATTATCTGATATAGTTGCTTTTCGCATTATGGCTGAAACAAAAGTTGAATGTTATCAGATTTTGGGTATTATACACTCACATTATCATATGGTACCAGACTGCTTTAAAGATTTTATTAGTACACCTAAGGCGAATGGATATCAATCAATTCACACAGTTGTCGTAGGTCCTGATAAACAAAGAATAGAGATTCAGATTCGGACACATTATATGCATAAAATAGCAGAACTTGGGGTGGCTGCGCATTGGACTTATAAGCAAAATTACCAACATAATGTTGATGGCAAACAATATAGATGGATACGTGAGTTATTAGAAATTTTGGAACATACTTCTGATCCAGAAGAGTTTTTAGAGCACACTAAGCTTGAAATGTATTACGATCAGGTTTTTGCTTTTACGCCCAAAGGCAATATAATTGCTTTGCCTAAAGGTGCAACTCCTGTAGATTTTGCTTATGCTATACATTCTGATGTAGGAAATACATGTGTAGGAGCTAAAGTAAATGGCCGTATTGTACCACTTCGTACATTACTTAATAATGGCGATCAGGTTGAGATTATTCGTGCTAAAACCCAGGTACCTTCTCCATCTTGGGAAAAATTTGTTATTACTGGTAAAGCTCGTTCTGAAATTAGACGATTTATTAAAGCTAAACAACGTCAAGAGTATATAAATTTAGGTCGTATTATTATCACTAAGATGCTTAGAGGATATGGTAAGGAATTTAATGAAAAAACTATAGAGCCTGCGGTAGAATTTTTTAAGAAAAGAACTTTAGAAGATTTACTTACATCTGTAGGTGAAGGTGTAATTAATAGATATGATGTTATTAAAGCAATTTTTCCTAATAATAAAAAACAAAATAGCTTGAAAAGTAAATTCTCTTTTCTAAGATTTGGTAAGAAAAAAATTGCTAAATCTCAAGACTCTATTGTGCCTATCAAAGGATTAATGCCAGGTATGGCAATACATTTTGCAGGGTGCTGTCATCCTTTACCAGGTGATAACATAATAGGTATAGTACATACGGGTAAGGGCATTACTATACATGTTATAGATTGTGAAATGCTTGAAAATTTTACTTCTAATCCTGAAAGATGGCTGGAGATAGCTTGGGACAAAGACTCTGCAAATATGCTTCATGTAGGTAGAATAAAAGTCATTTTAGCTCATGAGCAAGGAGGATTAGCTACTATGTCTAATACAATTGCTAAAGAAAATGCTAATATTGTTAACTTAAAAATCGTGAATCGTACAAGTGATTTTTTTGAAATTGTTTTAGATGTAGAAGTACTTGGGGTAAAGCATCTATTGAGTCTTATTTCTGCTTTACGCACAAAGCATTGCGTACACTCTGCCGAAAGATATAAAGCTTAAATTACATCTTAACCATGTATTTAGTCTATCAATGGCGAAGATAAACTAAGGATTAATAATTTATCTCACCGTTACAGGAGTGTTATTATTACGTTGGAATTGATACGCATGATGACATGAAGAAGAAGCTGTAATCCCAACATCGGCATTTACATTGTAACCTATACTAGGCACTTTAAATTGATCTAATTGTCCTAGCCTACTTATGCCCTGCTCTCCTTCATACAACTCTATTACTTTGCCATTTTTATAACGAATAATATCTTTGGAATTAAGGTGTTTACCAGTTGTGGGATCTATTCTGTCAATAAAAACTAGACCGGTAAATTTATTATTCTTCCCTTCATCAAAATATATTTTATTATCTGTTGTTTGAACCATTATAAGGTTATTACCCTCCTCTTCTCCTATACGAGAACAGGTAAGGTTGCTCTTACCTTTTAAAGAAGGTATTTGAACCTTATCAAGATTCTCGCATGGATAAATATTAAGCAGGACTAATTTAGTTTTAGATTCAGCAAACAATTCTGCAATTACATTATCTTTTGGCGTATTTGCAGCATTATTTCTCAGCCTTAATTTATATTTATGCATTAATTCTTCTAATATACGTTCACTTGAACTTAAAAGCGCTAACACAGGAGAATTTTGTTCATTAAGTTTTTGAAAAAATGTCTTGCCAAAATTTTTGTAATATTGTTCTTTTTCTTTTGAATCCTTAGGCTTAAACAAAGGTTCTACTAATTCCTCTATACTTTGTCCTATCACAAAGTTAGTGGTAATAGTTGCTATATTATTAGCTACAGATAGCCCACAACAATTGTCATATTGTTGATCTTTAGAAAGATCAACATAACCGTTGTTATGTGCATCAATACCATGACGTTCTTTTAGATAATTTACTAACTGAGAAGCAAATACTCTACCAGTGCCTCTTCTTAAATGCTCTTCCTCATCAGGTATTGAATTATTATAAGTTATAATAATTTCATTAGACCTATTAGTAGGCAGTAAACCTATCAAGATAAAATGATAACCGTCATCTATAGATAAAAATGAAGGTAGTTTTCTGTTAGTATTATTAATAGCATTCCGAATAAGATCGCTAAAGAAATCTTCAATTTGCTCTATAGTAATATTATTAGCATTCTTTATAGATATTCCATCTATAAAACACTTCTTAGACGCTTCATCAAAAGTTATACCTTGTAGTTCTGCAATGCGCATTAAAGCTGCAGCTTTTATATGTTCATGAGATAACATAAAGCTAGTATTATAAGTACCATCGGCTTTTATAGCTGCTATATTATTGTATGTTTGTGCAGAACGTTTAGCGTCATTCCATATATCTTGTGATGTTTTCATACATTACCTGATTGCGTTTATGAATATTAATTATTAAATTCTATAACAAAAGTTAACAAAAATCAACAATTATTGGTATCTTAATATTTTGATCGCCTAATTATTATTACTTTATGTGAAAACCGTCACTTCTTGCGGTCTTACAAAAATTTCTTCTCCTTTAATAATTTCTAAACTATCAAACGTTGCTTTAGTTATTTCAGCATATACTATGCTACCATTTTTTCTCATTAACTCTAACTTCACTGTAGAAGAAGTTGGATAAATATGTGCTACTTTAGTTATAATGTATTCTTGGCTAATGAGAGGTTTTTTTGTTAACTCCATATCATAAGGACGTGCAAATATACGTACAAAATTACCTTTATTAGCAATAGATTGAGAGCCATCATCTTTATTTAGTTTTTGGTTAAAGAACTGTATTACATTATCAAGGTTATCTTTTATCCAATGTGATTTTAGAGATTTGGTATATTTATGTTTTGCTAAATCTACTATGTGTATAATACCATTCTCATCCTTTATACCGTCAAGGATATTAAAAGTACCTAAAAAATCATAGACAAACTCATTAGCAGGCTGTTGATATATTTGAGCTGGTGTGTCAATTTGTTCAATTGAACCATGGTTCATAATTACAATACGATCAGCAACTTCCATAGCTTCTTCTTGATCATGGGTAACAAATACACTTGTAACTTTTATTTCACTGTGCAATTGGCGCATCCAGCTTCGTAGTGATTTACGTACTCTAGCATCTAATGCTCCAAAAGGTTCATCAAGTAATAAAATGTTAGGAGAAATTGCAAGTGCTCTAGCAATTGCAACACGTTGTTTTTGTCCTCCAGATAATTGTGCAGGATAACGATCCTTAAGATCGGATATATGCATAGATTCAAGCAATTGGTTTACTTGATTTTCAATCTCTTCTTTGGAAGGTTTTTCTGATTTAGGCATTATGTTAATACCAAAAGCTACATTTTCAAATACTGTTAAATGTTGAAATAGAGCATAGTTTTGAAATACAAAACCAATTTTACGATCTTTTGGAGATTGTGTGACTATATTAGTATTATAAGTGAATACATTGCCTTGATCAGGCATTTCAAGGCCAGCTATAATACGTAGTAATGTAGTTTTCCCTGAACCGGATGGTCCTACTAAAGCAACAAGTTCACCAGACTCAATTTTTAAATTGATATTATTGAGAATATCTGTGTGTCCTTTTTTTTTAGAAACATTTTCTATTACTATACTCATATTTTTATCTCTTAAGCTTTCTAATGATTATATTTTCTTTCAACAACTAATTTAACTATTAAGGTAATAATGGCAAGTATAGCCAGTATAGATGCCACTGCAAATGCACCAACAAAATTATACTCATTATACAAAATTTCTACATGAAGAGGGATTGTGTTTGTGACTCCTAGGATATGGCCAGAGACTACTGAAACAGCTCCAAATTCTCCCATAGCTCGTGCATTACATAATAATACACCATATAATAAGGCCCATTTAATTTTAGGTAGAGTAATATAAAAAAAAGTCTGCATCCCTGTAGCACCTAGTGATAGCGCTGCTTCTTCTTCATTGTTTCCCTGTTCTTGCATAAGAGGTATAAGCTCTTTTACTACTAAAGGGAAAGTTACAAATGTTGTGGCAAGTATTATCCCAGGTACAGCAAAAATGATAGTGATATCATATTGAGCAAGCAATTTTCCCAAAATACTGTTGCTGCCAAATAATAAAACATATATTAATCCCGCTATAACTGGAGATACAGAAAAAGGTAATTCTATTAATGTAGTGAGTGTAGCTTTTCCATAAAAATCAAATTTGGTAATACACCATGCAGCTATAACACCAAAAAAGAGATTTAATGGTACAGATATAGAAGCAACCAAGCATGTAAGTTTAATTGCAGAATAAGATTCTTGTTCAAATATAGATTCTATATAACGTTCAACTCCACCTTTGAATGCTTCTACGATGATCATAATTAAAGGTGCTATAAGAAATAAAAATACAAACAACAACGCGATTGTAATTAATATAATACGTACAATTTTTGGTTCAGTGTTGTTGATCATGACAGTTGCTCCATAATTGTAGCATATTAATTATTAATAATAGTATAAAAGAAATAATTAACATGACCACGGCAATAGCAGTGGCAGCACTATAATCAAATAGTTCAAGTTTAATCGTAATAAGTAAAGATATAATTTCTGATACTTTTGGTATATTACTAGAAATAAAAATTACTGAACCATATTCTCCAATCCCACGTGCAAAAGCTAAAGCAAAACCAGTAATCCACGCAGGAAGTATATTAGGTATTATAATTTTTGTGAAAATTTTTAACCTTCCGGCTCCTAAGATGGAAGCAGCTTCTTCGATATCTTGTTCAATATTTTGTAGTACAGGCTCTATTGTTCTCACTACAAAGGGTAATCCAACAAAAATTAAAGCAAAACATATACCAATTGGAGTAAATGCAACTTGAATCCCTATCTTGGTTAAAGATTTACCCAATATTCCTTCCGGAGTATAGAGTAATACAAGGGCAAGCCCTGCAATAGAAGTAGGTAATGCAAAAGGTAAATCAATAATAGCATCAATAACTTTTTTGCCAATAAAATTATAACGGACTATAACCCAACATAAAATAAAACCAAAAATACTATTTATAAATGCTGCAATAAATGCTGTAACAAAAGTTAGCCTATATGCTGCAATTGTCCTAGAATCAGTGATAATTGAGATAAATTCATTAAAAGTTAAAGTAGCAGTTTTTATAAACAAACAAGATAAGGGTATCAACACTATTAATGAGGTATAGAGTAGAGTATAACCTAAAGTAAAATAAAAACCTGGAATAATATTAGTTCTTTTTAACATATATTATTTATATATCTGATCAAAAAAAGCTTTGTTAGAAAAGTGTTTATTGAATACTGCTTTCCAGCCACCTAATGTTCCAATTGTAACAGCATTTATTTTGGGAAAATAATGTGTATATTTAGATAATATTTCTTTATTAGCAGGACGATAATAGTTTTTAGCTATAATTTCTTGCGCAATATCGGTATAGAGAAATTCTAGATAAGCTTTTGCAACTGCAGTAGTATTATGTTTTATAGTGACTTTGTTAACTATTGCCACAGGTAAATCTATTTGAATAGTGATTGAAGGGATAACAATATCAAATCTATTTTTTGCTAAATGGTTAGTAATTAATAAAGCCTCATTTTCCCAAGCTATCAAAACATCTCCTATATTTCTATGTACAAAACTCATACTTGAAGCTCTGGCTGACAAATCTAATATGGGCACATTTTTATAAAGTTTTTTTATAAACTCTAAAGCTTCTGTTTCATTACCATTAAATTTATTTAGGGCATATACCCAAGCAGCCAAATAGTTCCAACGTGCTCCTCCAGATGTTTTAGGATTAGAGGTAATAATTGTTATATCGTCTTTGACCAAATCATCCCAATCCTTTATATGTTTTTGGCTGTTCTTCCTAACCAAAAATACTATAGTAGAGCGATAAGGTGAGCTATTATTAGGTAATTCGCTTAACCAATTATCATTAATTAACCCTTTAAGTGCAATCATATCTACATCATAGGCGGTAGCTAAGGTTACTACATCAGCTGGTAATACTTCTATAACAGAGCGTGCTTGTTTGCTAGATCCTCCATGAGACTGTCTAATCTGGATTGTTTGATTATAATTTGCCTCCCACTCTTTACTAAACATACGATTAATATCCTGATATAGTTCTCGTGTGGAATCATATGAAACATTTAATAAGGATATAGTATCTTTACTAAAAGCCATACTTGGTAATAAAAGGGCAAAGAAAAGAATAAGAAGTTTGTTAATCAATTTCATCTTACTTTATTAATTATGTATATTTTTTAATTATTCATTATAAAATTATGTGTATACTGTTAAGTAATATTATTCACAAATTCGGTAAAATATATGCATGATTCTATTAATGAGGTTTCAGGATTAATTGAAAATCTATTTACAAAGCGTGAAATTAAACAAAATTTGCTTCAAATCCTTAATGCTTTAAAAACCTACGGTAATTTAGATTCAACACATTTAATTTACTTAATGCGTAATATATTATATGCTTTTTCCAATCGTGTCGATAGTCAAATTATAGATCTCTATCTAACGCAAGAAGAGTTTGAGCTATTTTATTATGAATTATTAAAGATTATCATAGAATTAAACAAACTTAATAACCAAAAGATAAATGATAAACAACTGAAACAAATTATCACAAGATTTTTTCTTGCCTTAAATAAAACTATTAAAGAACGCAAGAAACATAAAGAAAAACTTACTCTTGATTCGCATTCAATGAGGCAAATTAGGGAAAATCTTAGAAAAGCTATTATTTATGAAATTTATAAATTTACAAACCCTAAGCGTATTGCAGGCGAAACTAGGATTGAAAACTTTATTAATAATATACTCAAGGGTGGAATAGGGTATGCTAAAAGATTTGATTTCGACAACTTTACAGCAGATAAGACAAAATATACCCATATGATTAAAAATCAGCGTAATTCAGGTAAAAACACTCTGGGTAAATAATTTTTATAGGACAAATTAGCAAAATCTTTTTATAAAATATAACGCTAACATATAATATTAATAATTAATGTAAATAGCTTTATATAAATACAAGAATTATAGAATGAGAATGAGCATTGCGGATTCTTACAATTCACAAACCCATAAATTTTTTGAAACACACTTATTGAGGTAGCATAAAATAATGTTACTCAATCCTTACAGGTTAACTTTAGTTTAATAGGCGCTTTATATCCTAATAGTCAATTTAACATTCTACATTTAATAGCTCTAAAACATGTATAATGTATATAAGAATGTATTGAAGATTATAGACCACTTATACTAAAGCAAAATGTACTAAATAGTAATCGTATGTATATTAAAAGCCTTCAAACAGATAGATGATCAAGGAAATACACCTTAATACGTAACAATATTATGGCCTTTAAAGAATTATGCAATTTATATTACAGAGCTCTTGCTAGATATGAGTATGCTCATTCTGAAATACGTTTAGGACTTACCTTAGTAATTATTAATACTATCAATAAAAAAGGCTATGATGCACCTTTACATATTGCAGCAAAATATAATCATATTACTAATAATAAACTTTTTATTACAAAATAGCTCTACTAAAAATATTACAGAACATGATGGTAATACACCTGCGCATTTGTCTGCTTAAATACAGGGAATAATATATAGAAATACAAAAACATACCTTAAAATTACTTGCTTCATATGGCAACAATCCGGAATTGTCGAATAATCAAGGATATACAGTACTGGATGAAATTTATATGCGTAATATGTCTGTATAGAGTAAAATCATAGATAGCATTGAGATTAAAACATCATATATGACTTACGTATTAAGTGCTGAACATGTTACATAGAGCTTTACAATAAAAGAAGAGATTAAACGTAATAATAGAACGGCATGTGTTATACATTAAAGGACAATTCAGTTACTTTATTTATAAATAGACACGCTTACTAATTTAGGTTATAATTTGTAATATTGGTTTGTAAACAAAAATATCTCATCTCTGTATGTTTTAAAGCCGAAATATATGAGCCATAAATCTTGGTTATGGCTCTTTATGTTATACAATATTACTACTTAATTGGTCTATAACAAAAGAACAATTTCGCTAGGAAGTTATTTTCTATAATTTAATTAATATATAACATACATATACTATGCTAATTTAAATAAAATATTAAAATAGGTATTAACTATGCTAATATTTATACATTACACTCGGAAGTGTTCTAGGAATAATGTCTAGATATTGGTTTATAACATTTATTATAACAAACTCTTTGGGTTCAAGCTTTCCTTATGACACTTTATTAGTAAATATAATAGGCTCCTTCATATATTGGATTTACTGCTGTCTTTGCCACTACTACTGGAAAATATTGTATCTCCTAATATCCAGAAATTTACAATGTTGGAATTTGTGGAGAATATACTACCTTCTCATCATTTAGCCTAGATACATTAAAATTGTTGCAGAAAGCGTAGTACTTGAAGGCATGAGCAAACATTACTTGTATGATTACAGTTTTTATTGGATATTTCCTGGCTAATAATATAAACTACATAGATATTAATTAAAGGTTTAGCTATACAAACTTATGTTATACCTTTTTATAAGGTAATTAGTTTAGAGAATATAGTAAACACATTTAAGCTAGCTACTTCATTTCTCTTTAATCGCACAGTATTTATAATACTTTCCTATATTTGGAACTTTATGGTTTTATGATTTGAATTATCATATACGTTGCTCATCGTTCTCCTAGTAAAAGTAGGCTAAGACTAAAAAGTCTGTAGCGGAGATTTAGCTCCTCTCCCTTATTTTAAGTCAAAAGATAGCTAATAATAATATTTACGGGGGGTATGTAAGACAATCAAGAATTTAAAGTTTTCTTATGAGAAACTTGCTATCTGCCAAATTAATAATAGTAGCTCTAATGCGTAAATTATTACATACCTTCTTTGGTATGCTTAAACATAAACAAAAATTTAAGTCCACAGATTTAGTATAAAAAGTTTAGTCTGAAAGACAGTATTTGCACTTTTAGTTCATATATTACGAAAGCTGAAAAAACTATATTCATAATGTAATTATTTTCACTACAGTTACTAAGGTCTTAATAATATAAATAAACACTACCAACTTATAATTACAGACTTGATAATAAAATAAAGTAGGAGTTGCTTTAATATACTTTAGCAGAAACCTACTAAAGTATATTAAAAAATAATTCTCTAAGAATTTACTACTTGTTCAACATAGATATAAATTCGATCATTTGCTTTACGTTTAAAGCAAACTCTACCATCTATTTTAGCGAATAAAGTATGATCTTTACCCATACCAACGTTAAGTCCTGGATAGAATTTTGTACCACGTTGACGAACAATAATATTACCAGCCAGTACTAACTGGTTACTTGATTTTTTAACACCTAACCTACGACCAGCTGAATCGCGACCATTTCTCGAACTACCACCGGCTTTTTTATGAGCCATATATCCCTCTCCTACGCTTTCTTGATATCTTTTATTAACAGATGTGTCATATGTTGACGGTGACCATTTTTACGACGATAGTTTTGACGACGTTTTTTCTTAAAAACTATAATTTTTGAACTACGCGCTTGTTTGAGTATTTCAGCTGTAACTGATGCACCTTCAACTAAAGGACGACCAACTATAATAGGACGGTTTTTTTCTCCTATTAATAATACTTCCTTAAATTCAACTAAAGCACCTGGCGTTCCAGATAGCTTTTCGACTTCCAACATACTGTTTTTCTCAACTTTATATTGTTTTCCGCCTGATTTTATTATTGCAAACATTTAGATAGCTCATAATAATTATTATTCATTTAATAAGCACCAATATAATATTGCCTGTAAATTGTCAATAATACTTTCAAAATTTTACAAAGATATTTATTAATTTGTCTGATTATTATAGCAAAAACTCTAATGTTTTTTATCAGAGATTAATATTAATTGACTTATAGATTAAAATAATTTACTTATCTTTCCTTAGGTTTATTACATATTTATTTATATGGTCTTAAAAAGTGTTCTCAAAATGCTTTACTGAAAAATTTGTTGCTCTTTCTAAACAACGAGGAACTTTTTGTTTAGGAATAGATCCAACACCAAATTTATTATTAACATGGGGCGTAGGTGACAATATACAAGGCCTAAAACTTATGTGTAATACAATAATTGAAGCTGCTGGTGATAACTTAGCTATGGTTAAGCCACAAGCTGCCTACTTTGAAAGGTTTGGTCCAGAAGGTATTCAGGTTTTATGTGAATTAGTAGAAAAATTTCATGAACAAGAAACATTGGTTTTATTAGACGCTAAGAGAGGCGATATTAATTCAACTAGTTTAGCTTATGCAGAAGCTTATTTAGGGCAAGATAGTATATACAAGTTTGATGCTATTACACTTTCTGCGTATTTAGGGTTTGATGCATTACTTTCTACGTTTAAATATGCCCATAAAGTATCTGCAGGAATATTTCTGGTCATTAAATCTTCAAACCCAGAAGGCTCAATTATACAGAATGCATTAATTGAATATCAGAATACACATATCAGTGTAGCTAATTATCTAGCTACTAAAACTAGTGATTTTAATCAAGTGTATTTGCATCAGGGATTAGGACCTATAGGCGCAGTTGTTGGAGCAACTTTAACAGATATAAAAGATTTATTATCTAAACTTAAATCTTCATTGATATTAATGCCTGGTATAGGATTTCAAGGTGCTACAATCGAAGATTTATCTATAAATTGTGATGGTCATACTAATCGTATTATCCCTATTGCTGCGCGAGAAGTACTTAGTGAAGGTAATGATATAGTTTTATTAAGAGAAAAAATAAAGCAATATTGTGAGAGATCACTTAAGCTTATAAAAGTTTAATTCTAAAATAATATGATGGTAAAAGCATGGTAAAAATGCCACATTGGCCTGTACCTTTATGGTATAAACCAATAGATCTTGGACTCGAGAGAGTGACAAAAGTACTGAGTGTATTAGGACATCCAGAAAAACGTATTCCTCCTGTAATACACGTCACGGGTACTAATGGCAAGGGATCTACTATTGCTTTTATAAAAGCAATATTGGAAGCAGCTGGATATCGAGTACATTGCTACACTTCTCCGCATCTAGTTAAATTTAATGAGCGTATAAAACTAGCAGGCAATGAAATTAATGATGATTTTTTATGGCAAGTATTGGAAGAAACTAGAGTTGCTGCCGAATCTATAGATATCAAGGTGACTTTCTTTGAAGGAACTACTATTGCAGCATTTTTAGCATTTTCACGTATTCCTGCAGATATTACGCTAGTAGAAGTAGGTCTAGGAGGAAGATTAGATGCAACAAATGTTTTTGATGAAGTACTAGCTACTGTCGTTACCACAATTTCTTTAGATCATATTGATTTACTTGGAGATAGTTTACAAAAAATTGCTTATGAAAAAGCAGGTATTATGAAAGAAAATACCTTATGTATATTAAGTCAACAATTACCTGAGGTTGAAGAATTTTATATAAAGCTTTCAGATATGTGCTCTATTCCTTTAATAATTTATGAGTATGATTTTATTATTGATAATAAAAATGACGGTTTTTATTATGTTTCTCAAGAGAATAATATAAAATTACCTAAATTGAGTTTACCAGGTGAACATCAATTTATTAATGCATCTAATGCCATAGCAACTCTGTTATCATTAAAAACTTTGTCAATAAATGTAGAACATATTGCGTTAGGCTTAACTACTGCCTATTGGCCTGGTAGATTGCAATCACTTGGTATAGGTAATTTGACGCATATTTTGCCTACAGGATGGGAAATATGGTTAGATGGTGCACATAATGATTCAGGGGCGCATGTTTTGTCACTTTGGCTTGAAACAAAACAGGATAAGGATATATTTTTGTTGATAGGTATGACGCGTGGGAGAAATGTTGAAAGTTTCTTAAGACATTTTATAGGAAAGGTAAAATTAGTTTGTGGTATATTAATTGAAAATGAACAATCGTCATATAGTGCTGATTATGTAGCGAATACAGCTAAAGAAATAGGCTTTAACACTTATGCTAGCTTATCAATTGAGTCAGCCTTAACTTTTATTAAAGAGTGTAATGAAACACCAGGTTATGTTATAGTGTGCGGATCACTCTATTTGGTGGGGGAAATGTTAGATAAAAATTTAGTAAAGTAAAATATATTACTAAAATATGTTGCGTTGCACAAAAAATTATGTTAAGTTTGTAAACAGGTTTAAGGAATACATGTTTGTATTTCTGTGAATATTAGTGAATTGAAATATTTTTTAGAGAGGCAAGGAAAATGGCTAACAACGCAAATAATCAACATAATCTGTTTTCAGAAGTGTTTAAAAGTTTTAGTGACTGGTCTAACTTTAATCCTAATAAAGTATGTCCTGTAGATGTAAATAGCCTTGCTTCTATACAAAAGCGTAATACGGAAACTATTTCACATGCAAATAAATTATTTACAGAGAATGTACATTCAATTATGCGTCGTAACACAGAAATTGCTCAAGAAAATGCGGCAGATTTATTTCATCTAATCAAAGACGTAGTAGTTTCTCCTAATCATGAATATACCATGTCGAAACAAGCTGAATTTGTAAGATCTGCATTTGAATCTACAGTTAAGAATGCTAAAGAACTTACTGAAATGGTTACAAAATCCACTATGGAATTATTTGATTTAGTAGGTCATACCGTTTCAGAAAATCTTAAGGAATGTATAGTTACTCCTAATCAGAAGAAAAAAACTGCATAAAACTTATAAGGGTATACCAAACACACAAATATTGTGGTTTTTTGGTATCCCTTCTCCTTATTGCTTATTTTACTTTAAAGATATTCGTTATATTTTGCTTAATTCAAATTACTATATAAAAATTTACATATTAGTAATTATACAACGTGTTCCTTGTACAACGCCAGTTTTTCTAAAATACTAACGTAACAAAAAATAACTCTATTTATATAGATAACACATTTGCAGGACAATTATTACGTATTAAAGATATTAGTAATTTAATCTTAATTAAAGGTGTTATTATGATAGAAAGCCAGCTTAACAAAATCGTCACGGAAGAGAAGATACTGCTCCTTCTGTGTTTACACAATGTATGGATAAAGTAAATAACATAAAGAGAGGCTACAAGTGTAGAACATCCATTGTTGAGAACGAATAATTATGCTCCTATACAAAACAAATAGCCGAATACAAAAGCATTTATGAACAATTTGAAATTAAAGATCAGTTTGCAAATAGAATGGAGTATTTAGCATTCCAAATTCGGTTCCTAACCTCTACCTTAAATATGGCAAATTTATTAATAGCCTTAAAACAAGACAAAGTAAAATTTTCAGATCGCCTTATCTCTCTAATAGATATTACAAACTTTATATCTGATTTTAATTTAGAGGAAAAAAGTGAAGAAAAACCAGTAACTGGAAAAGATGAAAAAGAAGAGTGTAAGGGTTCTGATATTGCTAAGTGTATGCACAAAATAAATGAATCACGTGAGAAGATACTATTATTATGGCCAAGAATGCTGATAAAGATTTTATTCAAGTAGATGCTATTAAGCTCGAAAGTATGACAAACAATTATATAGCTATGTAATAATTTGATTTATGGCACAGATGAATCTACATTAAGTTAAACCTATACAAGGATATTTTGATGCTCTATTAGAATATTTGGCGTTTAAGAGTATCTTGCAATTACTTTAAATACTCATAGTAGCATTATAGCTAGTGTAGTAGATTTTGTTGGTAATTCAGAATTTATCTAAGATCTAGAATAAAAGATTAAGACTTATATTGGCCTCTTTTGTATAAAAGGCTATGTATATGCTTTTTTAAAGCAATATAAATATGTTATAATATGTGTAAAAAGTTTTTCACAAATAGTTAATATAGTGATTAAAAAAATGGTGCACTCGAGACGATTTGAACGTCTGACCTTTGCCTTCGGAGGACAACGCTCTATCCAGCTGAGCTACGAGTGCTTGGTAAAATAAAATTTAATATACTTTTATAATAATGTATTATAATGCTATCTTTCTGAAATTATTAAAAATTGTCAAGACTACTTGTTTTTGATCTAGATTAGCAATATGACATTCATTCAACAAGTATTGAATAGAATCATACAGATCTATTAACATATTTATTTCACACTTAGAGCATAAAAAATTAATAAGTTTTTGTTCGTCATCACTAACATAATATAAATTATTTATATTGGAAGCCACCTTAAGCAATTTAGCAAGAAAATGATGTATGAGTATTGTACAATATTTCCAATCTTGAATATTATCAAGCCATTTCCATATTTGCTTTACAAATAAATTATTTATATTATTAAGTAGCAATATAAAATCTTGATAATTATCAATAGCATTATTATGATATAATGCTAGAGCAAGTCCAATAGATCCACAACTTAAAGTTAGTAATTTTTTAGCAGAATCCTCGTCAATATTTGGTAATAAAGATATTAATACCTGAAGGGAATTGTTGTATTTTAGGTTGCACATATATATCTTCACACAACGAGATATTATTGTAGATGGAAGTTGTCCTATTATGTGGCTAATAAGAAAAATTAGTGAATTTTTTGGAGGCTCTTCTAATATTTTAAGTAAAGCATTAGCTGCACTAGTATTTAAATAATTACAATTATCAACAAGTACTATACGAAATTTAGACTGCAAAGGAGTTA
Organism: Rickettsiales endosymbiont of Dermacentor nuttalli; assembly: GCA_048496475.1. Taxonomy (GTDB): domain Bacteria; phylum Pseudomonadota; class Alphaproteobacteria; order Rickettsiales; family Arcanibacteraceae; genus Ac37b. The sequence continues at coordinate 23,465 of JBGCXS010000005.1, read as the reverse complement.
GAGATAAAAAACTGTTAATCTTGCGTATGGCATCTATGGAAATATCTTTTTTATCTGAAGCTCTATCGATGATCAATAAATCAGGATGGTAAGAATTATTGTCAGTAAAATTATTATTTAATAGCTGAGCAATAAGTTTATATACAAGAGTAGCTTTACCTATACCTTGATTACCATATATAAGCCAAGAATGATGTGTATGTTTTTTTCCTAAAATATTCGATAGAAATGCTAACTTTGAATTATTGTAGAGTACATCAACTGGTAATGACTGTAAAAACATAAACTATTTAACTGATATAGGATTTTAATTAACTTACATTAAGGTTTAATATAACAAAATTATATTTATAAGAATAGTATAATATTTAGTTGTCATGAAAAATAGTTATGTTATATATCAAATATTAGTATTAATATATAATTATAGCCTTAACAATATGTTATTATAATTAATATTAATAAATCAATTATACAAGCATCTTATTGAATATTCAAAAAATTAAGGATGCCAATGAAACTATAACTATTTTCTAAAATTTGTGAGGAGCAAAAAGGGTGACTAGACTTATTACAAAAAAAATAATGTCTTTTGATGGAAGTAAAAAAGATTTTGAAGAAATTAGTAATGAATTAGAAAAAGGATGGTATATAGTTAATATAAAGTCTCATGGAAATGCATTTTTATGTGTATTAGAAAAAAATATGGATAATAATGATAAAAATACTATACAAAATCTAAAATTGCAGGATATATTAGCTACTTATACGCCTAAAAAGAAGTTTAATTCGTAATTATGTAATGGACCCAAATAAAATTAACATAGATTCTAATAAATTTATTAAATTAGAAAGACCTAATTGGATTAGAGTAAAAGCTCCAGTATCACAGGGGTATCAAAATACTAAATCACTAGTGGATAGTTTTAAGTTAAATACAGTATGTGAAGAAGCTGCATGTCCTAATATAGGTGAGTGTTGGTCAAAAAAACATGCTACAATGATGATCTTAGGATCTGTGTGTACTAGAGCTTGTCGTTTTTGTAATGTTGAAACAGGATTACCAGATTTGTTAGATCCTCACGAACCTCAACGTGTAGCAGAGGCTGTACAAAAGCTAGGTTTGTCCCATGTAGTAATTACTTCTGTTGATAGGGATGATTTACCTGATGGAGGAGCTGGGCATTTTGTAAAATGTATTCAAAATATTAGATTAATGTCACCAAGTACTACGATTGAAATATTAACCCCAGATTTTTTACGTAAAGAAGGATCTATAGAAGCAATAGTACGTGCTAAACCTGATGTATTTAATCATAATATTGAAACTGTTCCATCCTTATATACTTCAATACGTCCTGGCTCACGTTATTTTAATTCTTTATATTTACTAAATAAGGTCAAAGAATTAGATGCAAGTATTTTCACTAAATCTGGATTAATGGTGGGACTTGGTGAAAAACAATCAGAAATCTTACAGGTTATGGATGATTTAAGAGCAGCACATGTTGACTTTCTAACAATAGGCCAATATTTACAACCAACCCCTAAACACGCAGAAATATCACGTTATGTGACTCTTGAGGAATTTAAATTATATGGGCGTATGGCTAAAGCTAAGGGTTTTTTAATGGTTTCATCTTCTCCATTAACACGTTCTTCTTATCATGCAGGTGAAGATTTTAAAAAATTAAAAAAAGCACGTATGGAATTATTAAAAGTATCTAAAACAAATTAATATATGCCTATTTATAAAACAGAGATAAACTCTAATTATAACACCAAACAATTATTTAATCTTGTCATGGATGTAGAAAAATATCCAGAGTTTCTACCGTGGTGTGTAGGAGCTAAAATTCTCTCCAAAGAGAGTAATATAATCTATACAGATTTAATGATCCGATTTAAAATTTTTTCTGGTAAATACACATCAAAGGTTTTATTTCACGAACCTAATTCAGACGATTTACCAGGAGAGATTTGCGTAGAACTTATAGAAGGTCCTTTCACTCATCTATATAATAATTGGAAATTTATTCCAACAAACATAGGAAGTAAAGTATATTTCGATTTAGATTTTAATTTTACATCAACAATTTTAAATAGCTTAATTAGTGGCATGTTCCAAAAAGCTGCAGAGAAAATGGTACTAGCATTTAATATGCGTGCTTTACAGCTTTATATCTAAAAGCTAAATATATGAGCCATAAAGATTGTGTAAGTAGTAAAGATATAGTAAAAACATTTAAGTTAGCCTAAAATCATCACTCTTCACTCACCTAGTAATTAGTCACACTGGAACAAAAAAGTGGGAAGTATAACTAAGAGAACTAGAAGTAGTAATAGCCACAATTAAAAAGCAAAATCAATGCTTTTATCTAAAGAGTCAAAATTGTGAAGGTAAAAATACTAATTCACATCCAGCTTTTTCTATCAATTCCCTAGACTGTGTGTACCTAATTATCAAGTAGAGTAATTGGAATGATTGAAAAAATGATAGGCCGTAATATCTCCGTTAGAACAAGGAAAATTAACATGCGTAAGTATTACATAAAAAGCAGATTGGAAAGCAATTTATCAATTTTTAAAAACCATAAAAGGAACAAGAATAAATAATTAATCTGTAACCAGAAAATTTATCGTACGTACAAGTGCTCAGAGTGGTGAGAACTTCACCATTATTATAGTAAATAGAGTAGCATACATAAAAGATATGAATCATAGTGTAGAAACGGCCTGTGGAGCAGTATTTTAGGCCATTTTGAAATTATTATGGAGAAAATTTAGTGATTGATTCCACTATTATACGAGCTTACACCTGCACTACTGGTTATCAAAAGAGTTTGAAGCAACCAAAGGAATGATATTACTCAAACTTCTGAATTAATAATGGGATTTAAAGCAAGTAACATTATTCCTGATAAAGCATATGATAGGTAATAGATTGCTGGAACAGATTAAAAACCAAGAATGTAAAGCTATCATTTTAATTAAGAAAATTTTTGCAAGCTTTGATAAGAAAGCTACTCCCTTTTTAGGTTTCTTAGCGGCAGTTGAAGTTTAAGCGACTAAAATTGTGTGAGATAAATCTTGTTTAATGTACTTTTCTTTAGCAATTTTAATCGAATCCTTGAAAGTTTGCATAGGCTTCTTTTCATAACAAAACTTTCCTGAATGTAGTCGCTTATTGTTATACTTAATATTTATCTGTCAATCTGTAGTTCTTCTACAGAATTAGAAGTCTTCTTTCTAAATGTAATATCATAAAACTCATCCTTTAAGGTTCTATGAAACCTTTCACAAATACCTTTAGTTTGCGGAGATCTAGACTTTGTCCTACTATGATCAATATCTTTCAATGCCAAATATAATTGATAAACATCATTCCCAATTACACCACAATATTCTATACCTCTATCAGTCCTCTTCCTCATTATACAATTTGATAAAAGTTGAATCTATCATTAGCTTACATATCTAGCTTGTCTATTAATAATATGGATTCCCTTATACCTTTACCTTCCCATTTACCTCTTTTATCTCCTAATAAATATTCTTTTATCTTTGCCCATCAAATATCATTTAAATTATATCTTCTGTAAGCTACTGTTTTCATTATTCATACTCTGATAATTGTATGACAACAATTAATATTGTAGCTGGTTGTCTTAATAATAAACCTATAGTACCTTTTATTTTTAATTGTAGTCGTAATAGAGAATTATTTGAAAGGTGGAAAGAACATTTTTTACTTAAAGAATTGAAGCTAGGATAACCCATTATAATGGAGAATGCAACTTTTAATAAATTAGAAATAATTTACACTCTTATTGAAGCTGTAAAATGTAAGATTATTTTTTTGCCAAACTATTATCCAGTTTAAATCAATAGAAAAAATTTTGGGCTAATATGACATATTAAATTAGACAGAATTTACATAATTTTAAAGCCTTTATTTTAAGTTTTGCATGCTTTTTTATCGTATAAGCAAAGGTATAGGTATAGAAAAGAACTTTAAAATGTGTTAATGTGGAATATTTAAAATAGTAGAAAGTCATACAAGGTAGACTTCAAAGATCTGCAAATCAAATGTGTATATTATAGCGTTTATTATTATAATATAAAATAGATAAAAACATCATTAAATCCTATAAAATTAAGAAAACTTTGAAATATAAGTGCCTACTCAATATCCAAATATGATATAGATCAAAAATACATTTTACAGCTACAGAAAATATTACAATTTAATTTATTTATTATAGATTAATAATTGTATAGTTTTTTGTACCGTAATGTGATAAATAATGAGAAGATCAATTGTGTAGTGTTATACAAGTTCAAATGTTTTTACTATAGTAAGCACCAAATATAAAAAAGTTAATTGTAATAGTGCTACATCTAGAAATATGAATGAATAGAATAATGATGAGGCAACATTTAGATTGCTGCAATTTATATTATGGACCCTATCATACACAGAAACCCTCTATATCCAATAAAAAGATTAACGTTTTGAGAATTGGAAACGCTTACGAGCTTTTGCTCTACCATATTTTTTACGTTCTACTACTCTACTATCTCTTGTTAAGAAACCACCTTGACGAAGTGGAGTATGTAAGTTCTCATCAGCTTGATCCAAAGCTCTACTTATGCCATGACGTATAGCACCAGCTTGACCAGACAACCCTCCACCCACAACTGTACATAACACATCAAATTGTCCTACAGCATTAGTAGCCTCAAAAGGCTGATTAACTATCATTTTAAGCACTGACCTACCGAAATAGCTATTTACTTCCTTACCATTAATAACTATTTTTCCATTACCTGGGCTAATCCATACACGTGCTACAGCTTCTTTTCTTCTGCCTGTACTATATTTACGAACCTCAGGCATAGCTGTTTTAGCAACTGAAGCTTTTTTAACGACTTTTACTGTAGATTTCTTAGTAGTTATCACCATATACCCTCTTATTTTTTACTATTTTTACTGTTCATAGATGCTATATCTAACAGCTGAGGAGTTTGAGCCGCATGCTTATGCTCTGAACCTTTATATACATAAAGATTTTTCATCTGCGCTCTACCTAAAGGTCCTCTAGTAATCATACGTTTTACAGCTTTCACAATTACTCTCTCAGGGTACTTACCACTTAATATGTCTAAAGCACAACGTTCTTTAATACCTCCAGGATAACCTGTATGATGATAATATTTCTTACCATGCTTTTGATCTGTTTTACGACCAGACAAAAACACCTTTTCAGCATTGATAATAATTATGTTATCACCACAATCCATGTGAGGCGTAAAACTAGGCTTATGTTTACCACGCAACATTTTAGCAACCACTGTTGCCATTCTACCCAAAACCAAATCAGTTGCATCAATAACAAACCACTTTTTCTGTATATCAGAAATTTTTGCAGAATAAGTTTTCATAATAAATTCTATTTACCCACAATCATTAATTACAGAAATAATAGATATTACAAAAACACCTTACTTGTCAACCTATATTTTTAATTTGATGATTTTCTAATTGGTAATTGTCTATAATGTAAGGCTTCTGCAATATATATTTATTAACTTGGTAAGCACTTTCCATGTCAGCTATAGTAAGTGCAACACGCAATACTCTTTTATATCCTCGCATAGATAATTTAAGTTGTTCAGCCACTTTATTAAGTAAAGCTAGACCATCTGTATTTGATGTAGCAAATTCTAATAATAGCTTTCTATCTAATTCAACATTAATTTTTACACCAAATCCTTCATACCTCTTTTCTTGTATTGTCCTTGTTTCTTGCCACTCTTTGAGCAATAGTCCCTATATCCTCACCTTAAACGTTATTCAAATCTCCTATTATTTATATTCGAAAGTTCTACATTTAAGTCTATTCTATCTAATAATGGCCCTGAAATACGAGATTGATAATATACAACACACCTTAGAGCTTTATTACAACTACACTCCACATTATCCAGATATCTGCGTCGACATGGGTTCATTGCTGTTATTAATTGAAATTTCGCTGGATATGTAATATATTCATTAACCCTTGCTATTGATATTTCACGAATTTCTATTGGCTATCTCAGCAATTCTAATACTTATGCTGGAAAAATTCTGGCAACTCATCTAAAAATAAGACTCTATTATGAGCTAAGAATATTTAACCTGGCACTAACTTTCTTTTTATACCATCACCTATAATAGCTGCTATAGAACATGAGTGATATGGATTTCTAAAAAAAAGGCCACTAGTACGGCTGTAACTTACCCTCAGGCAAATATATCAGCTATACTAGCTACCCATAACTACACTCAACTATTTCTTTTGTATCCAGGTGGTAACATGCCCTACAATCTTCTAGCAAGCATTAATTTACCAACTCCTGGCGGCCCAGCAGAGACATTAACGCATTATATGTCCTCCGCTAGCTGTAATTTCTAATGCCCTTTTTGCTACTTCTTAACCTTTAATATCAGATAAATCTTGATGTTCTTCTATATTATCATAAGCACTAACTTGTGGATAAGATAAAACCTTTACCCCTTTGAAGTGATTAATTAGAGATAACATACTATCTGAAGCTAAAATATTCTTGTTGCCATACCACGCTGCTTCTTGTCCATTAGACATAGTACATATTAATACCCTTACCACGTTATTAGCGCTTACATCCGCAAGCAAAACTCCTGTAACTTTAGAAATCCCTCAATCAAGAGATAATTCACCTAAAATAATTATACAGTTCTTCCCCTGGAGGAATATTCATAACAGTTAACAAGCAACAGGCTATTGCTAGATCAAAATGACTACCTTCTTTAGGTAAATCAGCAAGTGCAAGATTCACAATAGTATATTTTGCCAGTAATTGTAATTCTATAGAGCTAAGCGCTGCCCTAACTCTGTCTTTAGACTCTGCTATAGTCTTTACCTAGCAATCCAACTATAGTAAATGCAGGTAATATACTGTTATAATATGGACCTGTACATTTACATCAGTAAACGTAAGAGAATTTACATGAGAAGCCATAACATTTAATAGCTATTTACCAATTATTTTATCTTAGCAATAATATAATAATCGTTTTTATCAACAAATATTCATATTGCATACAATTTTTAATCAAAATAATGAATCATGTTTCAACTTTTTTTAATCTTTTTTGTTCAATATCTTTAACTACAACACATAGACTGTCTTTTACTTGCTTTTATCTGATTACTTGCAAACTTAAATTTCATTAAATTAACATATAGACAAATTAATTATTATTTAACATTAATAAAAGTTAATTATAATAGAAGAACGTTAGGAATATAAACAAAAACTTTAAAAATTTATACAGACTAATAGACCAGAAATTGTAAAAAATAATATTGAAAAAATATTTAGTGAAATTACTAAGCAGCAAGAAAATACTTGTACAATGAACAGCAAGCAACAACATAATATGTGCTCTATTGATGACCATAAACTGATAAAAACTTTGATCCAAAGCTCTTCTAATCAAAAAGAAAACTTACTTGATGTAGGAGCTGGAGATTTTACTTAGATTAATACCCTGGCTAATACCTTAAATGAAAATACCGAAATTAATAATGATAAAATAAATATTATTAGCGCTACTAGTTAAAATTATGAGTATAAGATAATCACAGTAGGAAAATGTAAAATTCATATGTATGGCGTATTTAAAATAGAAGAGTTAGCAAATGAATTAAAAGAATATAATATAAATTTACTAAATCAAGTAGATTTAATTGTCTCAACGTATAGCTTTTACGCCACTTAATTGATCCTATCAGTACTTTTCAACAAATCATTCATTTACTCAAACCTGAAATAGAACTATTATTTATGGGCGACTTTTCTTATTATAGGATAGATCAGGACGGACAATACATGTATAATATGAACTTTTCTGAAGCTAACTTAAACATGATTCACTGTATTAAAAGATTTTTAATAAACTTCTTCCATATAATTAATACGATGAGATCTTTAAACCAATTTGCTATTAAATAAGTTATATACAAAAGATATAAATGTACCTTTGAATTATACCGGAAATATAGATGTTTCCAACTAGCTATATGCTCGAACTCACAATGTGAAATTTTATAGTTTCTCTAAATCTATCACACATAATATCTCTCCTCTTTTTATAGACATGCATTTATAGGTGATAGCACCATATACAATGGTTTGCAGAAAAAATTTATTTGATCAAGAATGGCTAAATCCAGAATATATAGGGAAACATAGAGGCTCAAGAAAATCTATAATCTATTTGTGTTTTAGAAATTTGATGAAGCTAATTATTTAAGTTTATAACAGATTTGTACTAGAAACAGCTTGATGTTAATACTATAAAACGTATAAAGTCAAATACTTTTACTAGTAGTGATAACAATATCGTAGCTTCTATTACCATAAAATCTACTAACTACCAAATATAAAGCTATATGCCAATATATTATTGGTCAATATCTTCTCTACATTACACTAGCTATATGGTTCAAACATTAAATTAAGAGAAGTTTAGAATTTATTTTATTTCAAGAAGAATAGCTGAATCTTAAACAAAATCACCATGATACCCTTTAATTTTTCTTGACTTTTCTAGTCCATATTTAGAGCTATTTAACAATATCATTTATTATCACTTCTACTCTTTCGTTACCTTGCCATTTAGTAATTTGTAATTGACCAATAATATTAAATCTTTTGCCTAGCGAAGATAATAAAAAATTACCTAATACTGTATTCATTATATTAAAAATTATACCTTTCACTACATTTGTACTACCATCTGTTTTAAACAAACAACTAATGTGTTTACCCGCCATTACATTCACTTTTACTACTCTAGCATCTTTAATTAAAAATTTTGGCACAGGATTACTTGCACCATATGGCTCAAGTTTACATAATAATTTAGCTAAATCTAAAGTAATAGCCTCTGGTGATAAAAAGCCTTCAAAGTAGCGCATTCTGAGATTATATTCAAGCATAGCTGGTATATTTTTTAGCCGTACATTTAAAAAATCTCTTAACAATTCTATTTTATCTAACATTACAGTAAAACCAGCAGCCATAGCATGCCCACCTCCTGCTACAACTAATCCTAAGTTTTTAGCATTAATAATCAATGCTCCTATATCCACACCAACAATTGAACGACATGATGCTTTACCTACACCATTTTCAACAGATATGATTATTACTACTTTATCATATTTATCTTTTAGCCTGCTTGCGACTATTCCTATTACTCCTTGATGCCAATTATTACCTACTATATATACAAATGGCATTTCTGCTAAACTTTGCTCTGCAAGAATATAAGACTCCTCTAAAGTCATAGTTTCTATAGCACGCCTTTCTTGGTTTAAATGATCTAATGTCATAGCAATACTATAGGCATGACTAATATCATCACTAGCTAAGAGTGTAGCACCCAATTCTGCTTGCCCTATCCTACCTCCAGCATTGATACGTGGACCTATCATATAACCAAGATGGTAAGCATTAAGTTCTTCATTAATCCCAGCCACATTTATTAAAGCAGTTAACCCTATATTTCTCCTTTTTGACATTACTTTTAAACCTTGTTTTACAAAAGCTCGGTTCAAATCTATTAAAGGTACGACATCACATATAGTACCTAAAGCTACCATATCAAGAAATGATAATAAATCTGGTTCAGCAACTTTATTAAACCACCTTTCTTTTCTAAGAGCGGAGGTTATTGCTATGACTAATAGGAATGTCACACCAACAGCCGCCAAATAGTTATATTGCGAAGTTTCATCATAACGATTAGGATTCACAATAGCTAAAGCATGAGGCAATACTTCACTTCCTAAATGATGATCAACTACGATAATATCTAGACCTTGGTCAGTAATAGTATTAATAGTCTCACTAGCCGCTGTACCACAATCAACAGTGATAACTAGCTTTACTTTCTCTTTTAGCATTTGCTCAAAAGCTTGTAAATTAGGACCATATCCTTCCGTAAATCTATTTGGTATATAAATTTTATGATTATGAAAAGAAATTGCTTGAAAAAAACGCTTTAATAATGCACTAGAGGTAGCACCATCCACATCATAATCTCCAAAAATGACTACCTTGTGATTATGTTTGATAGCTTCTACTATTCTCTTTATAGCTTTTTCCATATCAAGTAACTTTAAAGGATCAGGTAAATATGCACGTAATGTAGGATTTAAATAATCATGCACCTGCTCAATTTTAACATCTCTATTAGCAAGCAACCCTGCAATAATTTCCGGTAGGTCATATTTTTGTTGTACGTGCATACAATCACGCTCATTAATTTCCTTAACGCACCAACAATGTCCCTTAATAGAAGCATATACATGGTTTTGAATTTTATTTTGCATAATAGATTTGTCAACTTTTATGTTATATAAAGGTATTTATTTCTAATTTACTATGATACTTAGCTATATATTTATAACTATTACCACAATATTACAAATAATTATTAAGTATAAAACTACTAAATGTTATTTATTATTATTAATTTTCATTTATTTACTATTTGTTTACCATATATTAACGAATATTTATAATAATTATTTTTTGTTTATAAAAAATGCACAAAATATCTTAGTATATAGGACTGCATACAACATAAATCTTTGTTATTATATAGCAAGAGTTGCAAATAGTTATAAAATAACAACTTTTGAGAGAATGTGTTGTTTCTTTGCTGTTCCAATTATTACAAAGTTATTATTGGGCAATACAAATAGATGGCATTGTTTAATATTTTGGTTTTAAGAAAACACTAATCTTTAGAATCAATTTATAAATGACAAAATCAGTTAAGAGTCTTTGTTAAATATGATGCAATATAATTTAAATATTTATATTAATGTAAATTACTTATTGAATATACATTAATTAGTATAAGTATTAACTTTATATTTGAAATTAAAAAAGGAGAACAAATTGCTTGTTGTAAATACTATTTTTGGACGTCGTAAAGGTGATATAGAACAAACATTTGTTGATTATACAAAATGTTTAGTAGATTTGGGTTGTAACACAACTTTATTAGCCTATAAAGATGCACCTATTCTTAATGTTGTACCTCAAGATGTACCTAGACATACTATACCTAATTTTGGACAATGGGACCCATTAGTAGGATGGAAATTAAAAAATGCTATACAAGAAATAAAACCAGATGTGATAATAGCTCATGGTAATAGGACTAATTCCTTACTTAATAAAACTATTACTGATGTTCCTATTATCGGAGTATGTCATAATATTAATCCAAGGCAAGCAACTGAACATAATCCTTTAATTACGGTTTCAGATGAATTACGTCGTACATTAATTAAAAAAGGACATAACCCTAATTCTATTTATACAATACCACATATGGTATATATACCAACATATCTTACTGAAACGAACAATAAATGGCATAATCCACCTGTTATAGGAGCCCTTGGTAGATTTGTGGCTAAAAAAGGATTTACTGTATTTCTTAATGCACTTAATATATTAAGAAATAGAAATATTCAATTTAAAGCTATTTTAGGAGGTGATGGCATAGAGATGTCCAAACTTAAACAATTAGCACATGAGTTAAATTTAGAAAATTTAGTAGAATTTCCTGGATGGATAGAAGATAAAAACACTTTCTTTTCTTCCATAGATTTATTCTGTCTACCTTCATTACATGAACCGGTAGGTATGGTAATATTAGAAGCCTTCATGCACTCTATCACCGTTATTACCTCAGATACAGATGGCCCTATGGAAATAGTTAGACCACACATAGATGCTCTTATGGTTGAAGCAGGTGATGCTGTAAAACTTGCCAACGCTTTAGAAAAGCTAATACAAAATCCTAATTTTGCAGTAAAGTTAGCCAAAGAAGGATTTAATAATGTTACAACGAATTATGAAAGTAAAGCTATAGGCAAAAAGTTATATAATGTTATTGAAAAAGTCGTAAGTAATTATAATGCTGATAATCATACACATATTAATAAAGGAGACTTAATATTAGTATAAATCCTAATTACATTACGTGTTTTAAGTTACGTTTATAGTGAAAACAGTTGGTCATTGATACGAAAAATAAAGAGCAAATGTTTTCACTATAGTCTTAATAAGATTTACTAAAGCAAGTAAACTCTTATAGCTTGTATACTGAAGGTTTTTGTATTTTAAGTTTATACTTACCTTACAAGTAGTTTTACTAGATATATTAAATTTACACGTAATACATTTTCATATTCTTGCTTCAGAAAATTATATAAACTCTCATGGTTAAATTCTTGAGCTAACTTAAAAATATTATATCCTTTAGCTTCGTAATTTGTATGTCTTATAGTAGGTACTACTTTTTGTTTAAATAATTTATGTTTTTCTGCAAGAGATTTATCTTTTAGTAATGAGAGAATAGCAGCATGGTCACACAATATCACATATGATATGAATGTAAAACTTATTTCTCATGATTTATACAAATAGTATATATAGTATTAAAGAAGTCTTTAATACTACTTGGTATCCTCTCTCAATATTAAACAATATATTCAGTGCATTAAATTGCTTATCATGCCTTAATCTGCATCAAATTTTTATCCCTATTCACAATAGATTTAAGTATTGTATATGCAATATCAGCATCTTTAATAAGCACACAATATGAAAAGGAGCCAATGTATAGGATACTCTAAATGTACTGTAGGTAACTTTTTTTAATATAGTTAATATTTAAAGAAGTAATTTTAGCTATATTATCATCTTTATCAATCAATGCACATAGCCCCTGTATGTACTAAGCTTGTAGCCCAATGTAGATGTACACCCAAAAACATCTAATATATTATATTCAGCACCAAGTATTTAATTAGTTTTACATTATTATTTTTTACCAAATAGTTTAATATACCTTACACACGTATATTCATCTAATATTGTAGTATTAATATTTACACCTTAATCTAACAATCTAGGTATTATGTTTTTAAGATTTGCAGGATTGTGAATTACAAGAAAAGCCAATATATCAAGTTTAATTTGGTTAGGGATTTTGACCATATCATGAAATCTTTATCTAATATATATATATTATCTCTGTTTTTCCTAAACAGTACACAGTACATGGCTAGTACCCTTCCTTCACATCTTTCTAATTTGCCAGTATAAGTAAAAGCAAAATTCATACTTTATAAAGTTTTTTATATGTTCTAATACATCCCTATTACCATGAATTATTATATTATACATACATAACAATATATAATGCTCTATATTCTGTGATGCGTCAGATACCAATCTCTCATTATCAGTCTTATCTTTAATTTCTTGTATCAAATTACTTTTTATACTCAAATATTTTTGTACTTATTAGCCAATGATGATTTAAATTTTATCGTAATATTGCAAAAGAAGTAGCATGAGCAATTTACGGTTTTCTTTTAACTCCCCCCAAACTTCTTCTTTTAGAACATTTTTCCTATTTTATAACTTTATATTATTGGCTACTAACTGTTTCATAAAGAATATTAATGCCTGATGTGCAGGAGATGTAAAAAAATTTCTTTAGATTGATCATCTGTGTATAATACGATATATTCTCAGTAATATTTACAATGCTTGCTAAAAGATTAGTGAAATATTTAATTCTACCTTAGGCATTTCTTCTAAAAATAACTTTTCTTGTAGATTAACAAGCTTAGTATATAATATTTTTAATATCACCTGTTTTAGTACACTTATTTTTTGCTGTATTGTGATTTCAGTATATTCTTCTAATAACATCAAAGCATTAATATCTATCAATGAGCTATTACACGTCTATTATGTCCAAACCAGCTTTTATTACTCTTCTTAACTGTATCAGAAAAACTTATTGAACATAACTCAGGATATTTATTTAATAGTGAACTCATAACTTAATCGTTCTTGAGCAGCTCCAAGAAATTATAAATTCAAAAAAAATTAAAGCATTACGCTCTATAAGATGGTTATCTAGTCCTAATGATAATACATATTCTATTCATTTTATGAATTCTAAGTTTTCTAATAATAATCTACAATTATTATTGTCACTCTAGTCATTATAATTCCAAGAAATTTTCATATATTCAGCCACTAATAATTAATATTATCTCTAAAAATAAAGAATTTTTATAGTTTTTGCACCAGAATAATTTTATAAATTAAAAAAATGTATAATATATTTGAACGTTTTATATAGTAAAAAAGTTGATTCGTGTACAAAGGGCCTCTAATTGCTAGGTGAGATATGACTCAAGTTCAAATGCTTTTCTAGATAGAGTAAATAGCAGAATGAAACACAAGTTTAAATGCGTTTATATCTTCTCGGAATAAACCTCTTAATAGCACTTAACTTAACTTATCACACAATGTTGATATTTTAATATTCTTACCATACAAAGGAGCATTAGCTCATCCTTTGAAGCAATGTACTATGATAAGCCAATTTCAATTGATCTAGGTTAATTTCATTATTATCAACAATCATTTTATTGCCACCAGTTTGACCAAGAACTTTATACTGGATATTAGATTGTCTTATAAGTGATTCTATACTGGGCAATATCTCACTATTACAAGTTATAATATATCTACACTGATCTTCACCAAATAACCACTCATATTTATCAACATCAGCCGGCAAATGAATAGTAGCGCCAATATTAGATTTTATAGCCATTTCTGCTAAAGCTATATATATTCCGCCATCAGACACATCATGACAGGCATTAATCATCTTTTGCCTAATCAGATTGAATACAAACTCTCCATATTTTTTTTCTTCAAGTAAATTCACACTTGGCGCTGCACCCTCTTCTTGCCCACATATTTCACGTAAAAATAAGGATGAACCTAAATGACCTTCTGTGTTACCTAATAAAACTATATAATCACCTACATTGTTAAAACTATTTCTGGTTAAATAATTTACATTTTCTATTAATCCAACTCCTCCAACAGTAGGAGTAGGATAAATTGCACTATCATTAGTTTCGTTATATAGAGAAACATTACCGGAGATTACGGGAAAATTTAATATTTTGCATGCTTCTGCCATTCCTTCAATACATGCAACAATTTGCCCCATAATCTCAGGCTTTTCAGGATTACCAAAATTTAAACAATCCGTAATAGCTAAAGGCTTACTTCCAACAGAAATCAAATTACGCCAGCTTTCTACTACCGCCTGTTTTGCACCTTCATAAGGGTTTGTAGCACAATAACGAGGTGTACAATCACTACTCATAGCGAGAGCTTTATCAGCACTAACGCGTACCACAGCAGCATCCCCTCCAGGACCAGAAATAGTACTTGCTCCTACTGTTGAATCATATTGCTCATAAACCCAATTTTTTGCACATAAATCTGGACTTGCAAGTAATTTTAGTAATATCTCATTAATATCACCCTCTACATCTATTTTAATTTTTATATCTTCTCTAGGGGTTGGCCTTATAAATGGACGATCATATTCAGGTGAATTTTCATGTAATGGATCTATCGGTATATCAACAACAATTTGATTACCAGCCTTTAATATTAATTTACCAGTTGTGGTAATTGTACCAATAGCAGCAAAATCTAAACCCCATTTAGTAAATATTTTGTATGCTATTTCAACACACTCAGGCTTAAGGACCATTAGCATACGTTCTTGACTCTCAGATAACATAATTTCGTATGGGATCATCTTAGGATCACGTACTGGCACCTTATCCAAGTCTAATTCTATACCTGTACCGCCTTTGCCTGCCATTTCTAAGGAAGCACATGTAAGACCAGCAGCACCCATATCTTGAATACCAAGAATAGCATCTTGAGACATTAATTCTAAACAAGCCTCAAGTAATAATTTTTCTGCAAAAGGATCACCAACTTGTACTGTTGGCCTTTTTTGCTCTGATAGATAATCAAAAGAAGCTGAAGCCATAGTTGCACCGTGTATACCATCACGTCCAGTTTTTGAACCTACATATACAACTACAGTATCTGGTACAGAAGCCTTTGAATAAAAGATTTTATCTTGATCAGCAATCCCTACTGTCATAGCATTAACCAAGATATTACCATTATAAGAAGGATGGAATGTACATTCCCCTCCAACTGTGGGTACACCCATAGCATTACCGTAACCACCTATTCCGGCTGCTACTCCTGCTAGTAAATACTTGGTTTTTGTATGATTAAAATCTCCAAAACGTAATGAATTTAAGTTAGCTATAGGACGCGCACCCATAGTGAATATATCTCTCATAATGCCACCTACACCAGTAGCAGCACCTTGATATGGTTCAATAAATGAAGGATGATTGTGACTTTCCATTTTAAAAATAGCAGCCTTACCATCACCAATATCAATTACACCTGCATTTTCTCCAGGACCACATATCACCCATTCCGCTTTTGTAGGTAATTTACGCAAATGTAATTTTGTAGATTTATAAGAGCAATGTTCACTCCACATTACGGTAAAAATTCCTAGTTCTGTATAATTAGGCTTTCTACCTAGTATCTTTAAAATTTTTTCATATTCTTCATTAGATAAACCTAGCTCTTTAGCTACGTCTTGATTAGTTTCTTCTAAATTCATCATTTCATTTCTTTAGATAAATAGTTAAATAAATATTTACCATCATCACTACCTGTTAGAATATCTACAGCTCTTTCTGGATGTGGCATAAGACCTAATATATTGCCTTTTGGGTTAACTATACCAGCTATACTATTTAGCGAACCATTAATATTAGTTTCTTCATTTACTTTGCCTTGATCATCACAGTAATTAAATGCTATTAATTCTTCAGAAACTAATTTTTTTAAAGTTTCATTATCAGTAAAATAACATCCTTCTTGATGTGCTATAGGTATCTTAATAATAGGATGTTCTTTATAAGCTTCCGTATATAGTGTTTTCGTTTCATTTACACGTAAATGAACAGTTTTACTAATAAATTTTAAATTCTTATTTCTAATTAACGTACCAGGCAACAAACGTGCTTCTGTAAGAATTTGGAAACCATTACAAATTCCTAAAATATGTACACCCCTTTCTGCTTCCATAATAACTTCTCGTATTATAGGCGAATTAGCAGCTATAGCACCTGTACGCAAATAATCACCATACGAAAATCCTCCAGGTAACACTATCAGATCTAAATCTTTAGGAAGCTCAACATCATTATGCCAAATTTTTTGGGCAACACACCCGGAATAGGATTCAAATACTTTAAATATATCATGATCACAATTTGACCCGGGGAAAACTATTATACCTACTTTCATGCTTCTTCTCTCTTTTATGCTAGAACTACCACAATTTATAAGTTCTACACTTAACCACTACTACAAACTCAGTTTAGGTATTTTCTACAATTTCAAAATTGTAATCTTCTATAATTTCATTCACTAATAATCTTTTACACATTTCATGTACAATATTGCTAACTTTATTAACATCATTCTCAGCAATTGTCACTTCAAGTAATTTACCTTGTCTAACATCTTGAACATTTGAAAACCCAAGTGTACTCAAGGAAGACATAATAGCCTTACCCTGGGGATCCAACACTTTTTTACGTGGCATGACATAAATTCTTACTTTCATATTTATTTTTATTCCTATTCAGTTTGACCAATGTTTACCAAAACACCCAGCCGTTTGGCCACTTCTCTATACGCCTCTTCTACATTACCAAGGTCTCTACGGAATCTATCTTTATCCATCCTTTCATTGGTTTTGATATCCCATAATCTACAACTATCTGGGCTAATTTCATCCGCTAACACTATATGTTCTATATCATTTATAGTTACACGGCCAAATTCTATCTTAAAATCTATCAATCTGATACCTACTCCAAAAAACATTCCTATAAGAAAATCATTAATACGAGTAGCAAAAGATTTAATTTCTTCTAATTCTATTGGGTTAGCCCAACCAAATGTTATAATATGCTCTTCACTAATAAGTGGATCATTTAAATTATCATTTTTAAAGCAAAATTCAATAATGTTACGAGGTAATACTACACCCTCTTCAAACCCAAGCCTCTTGGCCATAGAGCCTGCAACAACATTTCTTACAATTACTTCAACAGGTATAATATCAACTTTTTTTACTAATTGTTCGCGCATATTGAGCATGCGAATAAAATGATTAGGAATACCTATCTCACCCAACTTAAGCATAATAAGTTCAGAGATTCTATTGTTAATAACTCCCTTACCAGAAACTAACCCTCGTTTCTGATTATTAAATGCTGTTACATCGTCTTTAAAATGCTGAATTATAGTGCCAGGTTCAGGTCCTTCAAAAAGAATTTTTGCCTTACCTTCATATATCTGTGTTTTTTTAAACAAGGTAATTCCTCTTATTATAAAATAATACCTTAATTATTATCTAATGTTAATAGCGGTATTTTTTTATTTAGTAAACAATTAATTATTACTTGGTTTTAATAAAAGTTATAGTATATTGATATTGAGAAAAAGATACTAAGGAGATTAGAATGAACAAAATAGATGACCGTGAACAAGCTTATGAAAATAAATTTGCACATGATGCAGAAATTGAATTTAAAATCAACGCCCGTATTAATAAAATGCTTGGATTTTGGGCTGCATCTAAAATGAATATGGATCACTTCACAAGTAATACATATGCTACTAATCTAGTTGAAGATTGCGTTAAAAATAATTATAGTGAAGATGATTTAGTAAATAAAATATATAATGATATTCAATCTGCAGATGTTAACATTGATATAAGCGAAATTAAATCTTCCATAATTGATATTAAAAAAGAGGCTGAATCTTACGTAAAGAATTCATAATTATAACTAAAGCGTGCTATAAGCTAAGATCTTTTTGTTTGTATTTACATAAATCTTGTACTATACACCTGTTGCATTCTGGCTTCCGAGCTTTACAAATATACCTACCATGCAGAATAAGCCAATGATGTACCTTAACTTTATATTTTTCTGGCACCACTTTACATAATTGCTTTTCTGTATCTAAAACATTAGAGGTATTGACTAATCCTAATCTGTTACTTACTCTAAAAACGTGAGTATCAACTGCTATAGTAGGATAATTATACGCACAATTTAAAAATACGTTAGCCGTTTTTCGTCCCACACCTGGTAAACTATATAATAAATCAAAAGATACTGGTACTTGGCTATTATATTCTTTTACCAGTATTCTACTTAAGGACATTATATTTTTAGCTTTATTATTGAACAACCCTATAGTTTTTATATAATTTTTAAGCCCTTCTTCTCCGAGTTCGAGCATCTTTAATGGCGTATCTACTAACTTAAACAATTTAGAGGTAGCCTTATTCACACCTACATCAGTACTTTGTGCCGAAAGTACAATAGCCACCAGCAATGTAAAATCATTTGTATAATTAAGCTCAGTTTTAGGTTCTGCTATATAATCTCTAAACCTTTGAAAAATTTGCGTTATATTATTAGAATGCATATTTAGCATTTTTTATCGAAATAAGAATTTGAATACTATATATGTTTTTATCTCATTGTGCAACAATACTATTGAAATTACCTTAATAGTTATATTACATTATGACTACTAAAATTCTTATATTTCCTTTTATGTATTATTTTTTAACTTGAAACTCATCCACACTGTCTCTTGACTGAGTTCGTCATTTTAGGTAATATTAACATTTAATGCATTGATATCATTGATTTGAACGTTCTGAAAAATTTTTGGAATATTTTCTGTTTACTTCTTATATATTTGTCTACATTATCTTCAAATACATTATAACTAAAAATCTTTTCTAGAATAGAAGTAGTCATAGATTCTAAAAAATGGTACTTATTAAAGTATATACTTCTAGGATATTCCTTCTTGACGTTGATTTCTAATCCCTTAAAGCGTAAAGCATAGTTACCACGCGCAGGTTCTAGTGACTTTTCTACTAGATTTCTTTGCTTCATCTTGGCTAATAGCTAACATATATTATACAGCAGATTTATACTTAAAAAGATTTAGTATCGCCTCAAATGACAAAGGTATTTTTTTAATAATGAGCTGAGTTAAAATATCAGCACTACGATTATTATACTCTAACGACTTATTTTCTAATAAAAAACTATTTTGAAACAACGCATCAGAAGATTGATATTAATTTCTAACATCCATGCAAATACTATTTCATCAAAAATATCTACATTATCATTATTACACTGAAAAACACATAAAGTAGAATTTTATATTAAAGTAAGCGCAAGATAAATAATCCATCTGGTAACAGTATAATTATTATTTAAAATAAAACATTTTAATCCTTTATTTGCAGTAAGCATTATAGCAATACACTTAAAACTTTCTTCCCCTAAACAAAATTCCTCATTTGTAATATCTTCTATTAGTAGGTATTTTATTTCTTACTTTACCCATTCTAGATAAATTTAACGTTTTTAATGAAGTGTTTTGTGCTAATATGTTGGTAAGAGCACGAATTCCTTTCTCTCCTAATAAATTATCACTTAAATTCAAGGATTCTAACCTAGATTAGATAATATTCTTGCAATATAATGCACTGCTCCATTATCTAACATAATATTATAAGTCTATGTATTTTACAGATTTATTAAATAATAAAGTTATTAAGATCTTTGATATATCTTGCTCCTCCTTTTTAATTATACCGCGCAAATTTGAAGACTGCAAAATACTATTTGCTATTAAAGCCTTAGCTAACAAATTCATATTACTATTACTTAGTAAAGTATTTTCTAAACTTAAATATAATAAATGAGAAGAAGTACTTAAATAATTGGAAAACTTTTTGATATTGAATTGTCAATATTGTAACTATTAATTAAATCAAGGGATATAATAGAACGGTTCTTAGCTAATCCAGCTAAAAACATTTTAAGATGATTTTCACTACATATACATTGATCAAGTTTTAAAATCTTGGTGGGTCTGCTAGTGCTTAATATTTTATATACAAGCTAAATAGTCAAAATATCAGATCTTTGTTAGATATTTAAAGCAGTAATATTGGTTTTATTAAAAATTTCTTCAACAATACCCGATTTAGATTGGTGATTAATAATATAAAGCATTTTAACTCTCATATTAATTCTATTAGGATTTAAGTTATAATGCGTTATATATAAATAATTATTAATCTCTAATACAAAATACCTGGTAATAAAAAATATTATATGTTATTAATGCCAGACATATTTCTATCAAATTTCGTCAAAAATAGGGTTTATATTGAATGCATTTTTATCAAGTGATAATCACTGGACAAGAGGCAGGCTCTCGCTTAGACCGCATTATTAGAAAACAAGGTATCACTCAATCAGTGATAGAAAAAAGCTTACGTAAAGGACTAATTAAATTAAACAATATGTTAGCTAATGCAAATGATCGACTTAAAGAAGGAGATGTTATTAATATTGACCATACCATAAAGATTCAACCTCCTATACGAGCAAATAATCCCAAAGTTGATACAAAATTACTTGAAGAAGTTAAAAATAACATTTTATACAAAGATGCTAATATTATAGCTATTAATAAATCTAATAATATTGCTGTACAGGGGGGAAGTAAAATTAAACATAGTATAGATACGATGTTAGATCACCTATGTTTTGAGTTATCAGTACGTCCCAAGTTAGTGCATAGATTGGATAAAGAAACTAGTGGTATATTATTAATTGCACGCAATGGAAAAGCTGCAGCAATACTTGCTGAAGGCTTTAAAAATAAAACCATAAAAAAACAATATATAGCTGTTGTTATAGGCAGACCTAAAAATCGTACTGGTAAAATTATATCCTCAATTGAGGATAGTGAAGCTCTAACCCATTATGAAGTTTTAGGTACATTAAATAATGAATTTTCTATTATGAATTTATCTCCTATTACAGGTAAGAAACATCAACTAAGAATACATTGCCAGCTACTTGGATGTCCTATTTTAGGCGATAATAAATACGGCACAAAAAATAAAAAACCTTTACATTTACATGCATATAAAATTTTATTAAATAATCTTATGAAAAATAAACATCTTGAGTTTATAGCACCGATACCTTCATACATACAAACTATCTGCAAATTAGCTGGTGTAAACATATGACACAAATTAAACTAGGTATCAATATAGATCATGTTGCTACATTACGTAATGCACGTGGTGGTATACATCCTGATCCAATACAAGCAGCGCAGCTAGCCATGTCTTCAGGTGCTGACTTTATTACTGCTCACTTACGTGAAGATCGTAGACATATAAAAGATCTGGACATCTCTTTACTCAAAGAATTAAATATTCCTCTTAATTTAGAAATGGCCCTAACTGAAGAAATGCTTGATATAGCTTTATATAACAAACCTATGTGTGTTTGTATAGTGCCAGAAAAAAGAGAAGAACTTACTACAGAAGGTGGGTTAAATGTTATAAAACATTATAACAACTTAGAAAATTTTATAATAAAATTAAAAACACAAGGAATTATTGTATCTCTTTTTATTGACCCAGAACAGGAACAGATAAAAACTGCAAAAAATTTAAATGCTGATATGGTAGAATTGCATACAGGTATATATTGTAATAGTGCTCACCACGAACAACTTTACCATTTAAATAAAATAAAAGAAATGGCTAATTATGCTGTAAACTTAGGTTTAAAATGTGCAACTGGACATGGCTTAAATTATAACACAACCTCGCAAATCGCAGCTATTTTAGCAATCTCTGAGTTAAATATAGGACATTTTATTATAGGCGAAGCAATTTTTAGTGGCTTAGCAGAAGTAATACAAAAAATGAAATTGATTATAAATACTGCACGGAAGTAATACATGATCATAGGTATAGGAACTGATATAATAAACATTGAAAGAATTGCAAAACTAGTCACTAAATTTGGTAATAAATTTTTAGATAGAATTTTTACTCCTAATGAAGTACTTGAAAGCCAAAAATTCTTTTTACCTAAACTTTATTCATCTTATTTAGCTAAAAGATTCGCAGCAAAAGAAGCTTATGCTAAAGCTACTGGTATGGGAATACGAAATCATATTTCTTTTAATCAAATCGAAATTGCAAATGATAGCAATGGTCGTCCGTTTATTATTTTGCATAATAGAACTAAAGATCAGCTAACTGATATTATACCCATAAATTATACTCCTAAAATCCACGTATCTCTTAGTGACGATTATCCCTTAGCTATAGCCCATGTGATAATTGAAATCAGACAAAATCTAATATTTAAACTTGCTAATAATTTTTAAAATTTGTTTAGGAGAAAAGGAGATAATAACCATCTATTAGTTAAAACAAATCAATAATCTTTACATACATCTTGGCATTAATAAAT
>JBGCXS010000004.1:0-126739 GCA_048496475.1 Rickettsiales endosymbiont of Dermacentor nuttalli | reverse complement strand
TTAAGTCTCAAGATCCTGAAGAGTGGCATCCTCCCAGAGAAGAATTACTAAAGCTCTGAAGAAGAGCTAGTTAAATATAATCAAATTAACTTGTAATAGAGATAGGAACGAAGTATGCAATTAGTTGCATAAGTGATCGAGTAACAACGTCCCTATTACAAGTTAAAAAGTTATAGATTATTATGATAAATTAAAAGAACAAATAAACAATCTAAAAGAAATTAATGGCATAGGTAAGCTAACAGCGATAGGCATAATATAAGAGATGTCATAATAATAGAGCTATTTGACAATGCTAGAGAAATATACAGCTTATGCTAGTAAAAAGCCAAGACATTATCAATCTAGTAGTTCAATTAATAAAAAGGTAGATATCTAAAATGGTAGTAAAAGGATTAGAAAGCTACTTTATATGCCAGCGTTAGTGGTCAAGAATCACAATCAAGAATTTAAGTTTTGTACGAAAAACTTGCTAATAAAGGAAGGCCTGCCAAATTAATAATAATAACTCAATACATAAATTACTACATATCTTCTCTCATATATGCTAAGAAAGTTGAAAAAACTATACAAAAAAACTTATAATTGTTTTACTTTTAGTAATTTTTTATTGATTGGATATTTTCTGGTATCTTCTGGAATTGAATTTCCATACCATTTGATATGGATAGATCAACATTTGTAAGAGCGTTAGCTTGTTTGGCTGGTTTGACTACTAAAATCATGCATTGGTGATGCCCTTAGAGAATCCTCTTAAGTTTATTCTAACGCCAGGTCAAAGAAACGGTATTAAACAAGCAGAAAACTTAACCTCTGGAGTAGAAAATAGAATAGTAACTGCCGATCAAATGTATGATTCTTATAAATTTGTTAGAAAGCTTAAAACATAATGGTTGTAAAGTGGTTATTCCTTCTAAAAAGAACTGTCTAAGGCCTAATACATATCAACATATTATCTTGTTGAATACTTTTTTGGTAAAATTAAGCATTTTCGTAGTATATTTTTTAGATTTGATAAATTCACAAATATATTCTTGAGTTTTCTTAATTTTGTGAGTGTTCTAATAATGGATACGCTATAGAAATCTTCACAGCATTTAATACTTCTTCTGTTATGTTACGATTATTTTATTAACGACCTCATATTTCTTATCCTTTTGATAAAAGTGTTCTTAAAATATGATATTAGATTGTTGTGGAAGGATAAGAATCTCTTAGAGAGATAATTTTTTCTTGACGATAATTATTAAGGCAATATTAATCATTAAAATAAAAGCATTATTGAGTTGGTATCTAAACCAGTAAAAGCTTCATCTAAAATCAAAACATCAGGGTTTTTAATGATTTGTATTTTCTTTTTTTGTCTACCGCTTAAAACGTGTATCCCAATCTTCTACAGTTTCTAGTAAATCTATAATACTAGTTAAATTTATAGGTATTTGGGATTTATTATTGGATTTTTTTTCTCCAATTACATCATCAAGTTTAGCTTCTTTTAATAATGAGATAATATGATTTTTTAATTCATTTCTTGTCTTAGTATCTTTAGGAGGTAAGCTAGGAAATACATTGCTTCTAATAAAGTAGTATATTTTGGAAAATAATCGGATTGTGTAAGCATTATTTTTTTAAGTCTTGGCCATTTAATGTAGGCTCGATAATTGTATCAGATGCATAATTGCTACAGTGTTCATAATATCACCTATTTTAGCCAGTAAGGTTGATTTATAGTTTCCTGAATCGCCAGTTAATAAGTATCGTTTACCTATAGTAAATTTATAATATGATATATTTACCAATAGTCTATTTGGTCCAATTTTTAATTAAAAATTTTCTATGACTAAGCTGTAATTGTTATGAGTGTTAAAATTTAAAGTCTTAGGTTTTTCTAATAAAGCTTTTTCTCCATCTAAAAATTTATTTACTCTGTACAAATTTTGGTTTTGCTCTTGTTTAGAGCATCATAATTTTTCTCTTTACAAGCAAAAAATAAAGGTCCAATATTTTGTATTGCATTAAAAACGAGACCACGATTATTGTGAGCTAAAGTTTGGTTTCTAATAGGGGTTAGTTTATATTCTGTTTTTTTGTACTTAATACGGAGTAATATGCTGATGCTGCTATTAAATCAGAAACTTTGATACCATTAGCAATATTAATTCATTTAGAAAAACTTGATAATTTAGTAAATGATAGAATTGCATTTTATGCAGATGTAAATGAGCGTATCATTATACGTATTCCTTCACTGATAATGCTGTGAGCATCGTTTGCCATATTCCTTGAAATTATATCTCTGTCCATATTGTGAGAAAGTACATAACCAGGTTAATTAGAAAACTTTTTATATGATTCAAATCATCTTCCAATTTACAAGCAAGACGGGGCTCAAAGTATCTACTAATTAATTCATTGACAGTTGAACTTATAATATAATAACCTATATATGGTACCACTTCCTATATTTTTTGAAATAAAATCCAGTGTTCATCTGTACCAGAAGCTAAATCTTCACCCCACGGTCATATAAGGAAAATTTTCTTCTAATTTGTCAAATTTTTCTGCAAAAATACGATTAGACTATACTTGCATTGTTAAATGAGAAGAAATATATTGCCATCCACTAATTTTGACAAAAGTTGATAATAATTCTCTAATTATTGCTATAGGTGTTCATTTTAATGTTTAAATAAGTCTTTTTTGGCAATATAGCAAGGCTTTGAATAGGTTTTACCTAAACTTTTTTTTGTATGTATTTCTTCGTTTCATGACCATGTTCTTTTATAGTGTACTAACAATTCAACAAAATTGATAAAATAATTAGTATTATTTGAACAAATTTTTGCTTATTTTACAAAGCTTACAACTATTTTGTTTTCAAGTACATGGAATAAATAAAAATCATAAATATTTAATGATAGAACATCTACAAGATGTAATTGTAGAACATATCAGCCTATTATTGAGTGTTTGGGCTTATTGGTTTTTTTGATAAAAATTAAGTGTAGGGTAGTAAATTAAAATTTCTCTCTTTTAGTTAGTGTAAATAATCTATTATCAAGTTTAGTGCCAAAATTTGTATTAGATAATGAGACAGATGTTTTATTAAATTCAGCATCAGTAATCTCTATTTTTTTTAGTGTAAAAGGATAGTCATTAAAAATAAGGGTTAAATCTCCATCTTGAGATTTATTAGCTTTTGCTAATTTGATCTGTATAAGGCCATTAGATCTATCTATCATCTTTACTTTTATATCAGAAGAGAAAAATGAAATATTTTTACGAATTAGAAAACTGGCTAAATTATCGTGAGCAGTACTACTATGATTTAGTTGGTCTAATTCATAATCATAGTAGGAAATTAATGATCCATTAATGGTCATAATAATAGGTACAGGAGCATTATATTGTATTCTTAATTTACCAGGGCGTGAGAGAAAAAATTTACCGTTTGAAATCTGACCGTTTGGAGATACTTGATTAAAATCTGCTACAAGCGTGGTTAAGGAATTTAAGTATATTTCTGCTCTTTTTAAGATTTCGTTATTTTGAGTAAAAGAAACATTATTTGCTGAATTATTAGTCTGATTTACAGATAAAACAATAGGTGTATAAAGAACATAGCATAATATAATATAAATAAAAGACCTAATAATTCTATTCATGCTTTGTATCTGTATTAATATGTTTTATAAATAAAAAGGTTAAGTATACAGCTGCCAAAATAATATGCATATCCTGATTATAGATATTAGAGTTATTATCAAAAATTGATTGAGTCAACAATAATTCCCTATTTGTAGGTAGTATTATAAACAGTTTTTGTTCGTAAATGGCACACTGTATTAATGTGTCTATATTTTTGATTGGATGTAAAGTTTTTTTTCTTTTGAGTAATGAGATAATTCCATAATCTATATAAGAAGTATTTTTATTGTTATTTGCTACAATTTTGGCTATTTCATCTAGCGTATTTAGTAGACCATTAGGATCAATTTTTTTGATCTCCTCTATGTTACTAGAATATAATTCAGATATGCCACTATAACCATATCTAGAGAGTTTTTTTTCTTTTGCAAATAAATTTTCTAACCATTCTGGAAGAGTACTAGTAAATACATGGTGTCCTTTGATGGGAATATCTTTAGGAAAGTTAACTGCAATTAATAGTCCTATAAATGTAGGAGTATTTGGTTTAAGTCTGGAATCTTGATCGTGTATAATAAGAGAAGTTTCTACAATTTCTATATTAGCATCAGGATAATTAGCTATGATGCTACCATCTTCAAATAAAACTTGATCATGTGATGGGAGCATAAGTGCATTATAAAAATCTAGATTTTCTATGAATGTGTTAGGGGTATAGAAAAAATCCCCCATATATCCATAAATAGGTAATAATATCTTTTCTTTAATAGATGTTCTAGTTCTGAGTAAAGATATAAATAAATAAAAAATTATACAAAACAATATCAAGAATTCTAGAACTAAAGGATTAGGAAAAGACCAAATAATTAATTTGGATGGGGAGATGATTTGTATCCATCTTGGTAGTCCTTTCCACCATATTGTATAGGATTCTATAGCGTGATTAAATCCTGAAGCCATTATATTGTAATAATTATGTAATGGAGTAAATAAAATGATTATAGTAATTATTAATGAGACAAGTGCAATAATTAAAGAATTATAGAATAACTTATTGTAATGTTCAAGTTTTTGTAATTTTTGAGAAGAATATTCTTGAAATAATGGTTGTAAATATTGCTGATAATAATTAAGAAAATCATTCTCATATTCTGCTTCTACAGAAAATTCTGGAGATGACCTTATACTAGGAGGTCTTAAGTTTTGTGTTAGTAATTTATTTATAAAACTTATCATATTAGACTCTTAACAATTATAAGATAAGTTTAGCAAATAAACTAATATATTGCAAATGAGGTAACATCTTTTCTGATAGAGTTAAAATATTTTGCGATGAGTAGTAGATATTTATACACTACTTAGTTATTCGCATACTTATATGTTTGCAGGTATAAAAGCTTTTAATAATACTGATGATACATCATTTAAAAACTCATGAATTCTTTTAGAACTTGTACTGTTTTCTCTAAATCTTCTTTTTTGCCAATAGATAGTCTTATGCAATGACCTAAAGTATATCTTTCAAGGTTGCGTATCATTATACCATTACTTTTTAGGTAATTATCTGCTTGTTCTGCGTTTTTCTTAGGATCAAGAGGAAATTCTACTAAAACAAAATTAGCTACGCTAGGATGAACTTTTAATCCGATATATTGCAATTGTTCGGTTATCCATGTTAAATAGGTAGAATTATGTTTTAGGCTATTTTCTATATGTATAGTATCTTTTAGTGCAGCAATACCTACTTCAATTGCGCTACTAGATATACTATAAGGGTTTTTCATTGTATTGAGTGTTTCTATAATAGAATTATCGCAATATGCCCATCCAAGTCTTAATCCTGCTAATCCATAAATTTTGGAAAATGTACGTAACATAATAGTGTTATGTGAGTTTTGTTTAACTAATTCAATAGCATCGCTAAAGTTTTCTTGTGTAACATATTCACTATAAGCATTATCTATGATGAGTAAAATATCATCTGGTAACTTTTTACGTAAAGTAAACATTTCTTCAGTAGTTATGTAGCTACCAGTTGGATTATTGGGATTAGCTATTATAACTATTTTAGTATTTTGAGTGGTATATGATAGAATAGAATTAATATCAGTTCTGAGATTTGTTTCAGGAGCGCTAATAGGTGTAGCGCCAGCTTTTAAGGCCATTATGGGATACATTAAAAAACCATATTGGCTATATAGTACCTCATCTCCAGGTACGGCAAAACATCGAACTATTAATTCTAGCAATTCAGTGATTCCAGCACCGCATATTATATATTCTGCTACTAAACCATGAGCTTTTGCTATAGCACTACGTAAAGAGGTGTACATAGTATCAGGATATAAATGAATTTCAGTATAGCTTTTGGTGTATGCTTCTATAGCTTGTGGACTTGGGCCAAGTGGTGATTCATTTGAATATAATCTAATAATTTCTGGATCATATATTTTTAATTCTGTGATACCAAGTAAATAATGAGAAATGATAGGGGTTAATTCCTTATATAGTTTAATTCCCATGAACTAATTTTCTCCCAAATTGTTGCAACAAAATCTATTATACTGTATAATATTATTAACAAAATATTAATTAAGAGTGAAAGTATATAATATATATTTAATACAGTTTTTATTTTACATGACTTAAAGATAATTTGGATAAAAAATCATTAAAAATCGTTAAAAAATATATATTGGTTCAAGCAGATTTTGGTAAAGTGTGTTATATATCACTATATTTACGTTTTTGATGGCGCGTTTACTTTATAATAATATTTAAAATTGTTTTAGTTATAGTAATTAATCTAAGAATGTAATATGATATAAATTGTAAACAAACAGTAATAATATATGGAACAATATTATATTGATGACGAAATATACGAATTACACCTAAAATGGCAAGCATATTTACGTGATGAAAGATTATATTCTAATCATACTTTAAAAGCTTATGGTAATGATCTTACGTGTTTTTTACTTTTTTTAAATAAACATTTTAGTGAGATAATTACTATAAAAAAGTTACAAATTATTACGATAGCTGATATTAGATCGTTTTTAGCTATGCGTAGGAATGATAATCAGTCAACTAGTTCACTAGCGAGAAACTTAGCTTCAGTACGTAGTTTTTTCAAATATCTTTATAAAAATAAATTATTAGATAATGAAATTATGTTTAATATGCGTACTCCAAAAAGATTTACACTCTTGCCAAGATCGTTAACTCAAGAACAGCTACAGAAAATACTAAGTTTTGTAGAAGAAGATGAAAATCATTGGACTATAAAAAGAGATTTTGCATTATTATTATTGATTTATGGTGCTGGGTTGCGTATTACAGAAGCATTATCTATTACTAAAAAACAATTATACAACGATAGTTTGATTATTAAAGGGAAGCGTGGACGTGAAAGAATGATACCAATGCTTGATATAATAAAAAATTCAATAGAAGAATATTTAAAAGTTTGTCCATATAAGCTTGAAAATGAGGATCAAATATTTAGGGGATTGCAGGGAAAAATTTTAAATCCTGGGGTGTTTCAAAGATATATTAGGAATGTTAGAAGGCAACTAAATTTACCAGAGAATGTAACTCCTCATAGTTTTAGACACAGTTTTGCTTCGCATTTATTAGCCTTAGGCGTAGATCTTAAATCAATTCAAGAATTATTAGGGCATAGTAGTCTTTCAACAACGCAGCACTATACAAATGTTGATTCTGAGCGTCTTATGACGCTGTATAATAAATTTCATCCTCGTGCGTAAATATCCATTAGGTATATTTTTTTGTTTTTGCTATATTATTCAACTTCTTGATAATATATAGTAAAAATATTTGAATTTGTGTACGTCGTCACCCTTCGCTCTACTACTATTTATAGGCTTTGCTCTATCTGGCCTAAAGACCAACTATTTTTACTATAGTGCAAATTCAGCTATAACAGGTACATGGTCTGAGGGTAAAGTCCAATCACGAGCATCTTTTATAATATATGCCTTTTTAAGGTTATTTATAAGTGCAGGTGTAATCCAGATATGATCTAGGCGTCTACCTCTGTCTGATTTTCGCCAATCGCGATTACGATAACTCCACCAGCTATATAGTTTTTGGTCTTTTGAAATAAAATGTCTATGTGTGTCACACCATTTTAAAGTATTTTGTAGATTAGAAAGTTTTTCTACTTCAATAGGTGTATGGCTAACTACTTTTAGTAATTGCTTATGTGACCATACATCATGTTCTAAAGGGGCTACATTTAAGTCTC
Source organism: Rickettsiales endosymbiont of Dermacentor nuttalli (assembly GCA_048496475.1). Taxonomy (GTDB): domain Bacteria; phylum Pseudomonadota; class Alphaproteobacteria; order Rickettsiales; family Arcanibacteraceae; genus Ac37b. Next base: position 118,818 of record JBGCXS010000004.1, on the reverse strand, counting down.
CAACCATAATAATTTTTTTATTAATATTTATATTATTGTTGAATAATTCAGTCATATGATCTAAAAAATTCAGTTTATAAGCAAAATGGGGATTTAAATTAGGATCTGGTATATCTCCACCTGCTGGGACATAAAAATTATGTAGAGTTATATTATGTGGTAAATCTACGGAAATATGTCTGCATGGTTCTTGTTTTACAAGTTTTAAAAATTGTATATTTTCTAGCTTAATACGTGATAAGGTTGCGACTCCATTAAATGATTTTTCTCCACAAATGGCTATATGCTGGTAGCCAAGATTAGTAATATATTCAAATGGAAACTCTGAATCTTGTACTTTTGTTTCCTGTAAACAAATGATATCTGGAGACTCTGCCTTAGATAATTTTGCTAAATTTTCTAGTCTTAATCTGATTGAATTAATGTTCCATGTAACAATACGCATATTTTTACTTCACAAAATGTATAACTAATAAAGAAACAATGAGAGAGATAATAATAGATATAATGTATACTTTACTATTGCTTATTTTGTTTTCTATAAATATAGTTTGCGGTTTGTTCTTAAATAGTGTGGGTAATTTATAGTCAATAAAATCAATTAATTTTCTACCTGCATGTATGATACGCATATCAAGCCCTAAATTTTTAGAAGTCCATTGTTTGATCCATGGTTCAGCTAATTGCCACATATTTACTTCTTGATCAAGGCTACTACCAACTCCTTCTACTACTATTAGTGTTTTTTGCAATAGTAACAGTTGTGGCTGAGTTTCCATTTCAAAATCTTCAGTAATTTTAAAAAGTTGAGACAATAATTTCCCTACGGAAATTTGATTTGCTGGTAAGCCTATGATAGGTTCTCCTATAGATCTACAAGCCTGAGCAAAATTTTCTACAGATTGGTGTTTGGGTACGTATCCAGCTTTGATATGAATATGTGCTACACGTAGATAATTACGCTCTAAGAATCCTCTGAGAATTTCTGCTACATAAATGCGTGTATCATAATCTAAGCGTCCCATTATACCAAAATCTATAAAAACTAATTGTCCCTTTTGATTAACTAGTATATTACCATGATGTAAATCTGCATGAAAAAAGCCATCCCGGTAAGCTTGATTAAAAAAACAAATAGATAATTTAGCAGCTAAGTCTTTTAAATTATGTCCAGCTTTGATAAGTTCTTCCTTATTATCAATTGAAATAGCATCTATCCATTCTAAAGTTAATACTTTTCTTGAAGTAAGCTTCCAGTCTATGGTTGGAATATAAATTGAGGGGTCATTTAAAAAATTATGTTTTAATTCATCTGCAGCTGCAGCTTCTAGACGTAAGTCCATCTCCATTTTTACTGTTTTTGCAAAGGTATTAATGACTTCTAGTAATTTTAATCTTCTAAGATTTGGTTGGAGTTTATTAATTAATCTTGCCAAGTGGTAAAGTAGTCTTATATCGCGTTTGAATTCTTTTTCTATGCCTGGTCTTAGTATTTTTACTGCAACCTGTTGACCATTATAATTAATTGCGTGATGTACTTGAGAAATGGAAGCAGAAGCAACTGCTATAGGGTTAAAAGTTAAATATAATTCTGTGGTTTTCTTATGAAATTCCTGTTCAATTATTTTATTTACTATTTCAATAGGGAATGGAGTTAAGCTATCTCTTAAATTAGATAAATCTTCTGCTATATCTATACCTATAATGTCTGCTCTGGTAGAAAGAGACTGACCAAATTTAATAAATATAGGACCTAATTTTTCAAAGGATTTGGATAATTTTTGACCTAATCGGTATTTAGATTTAATTTTAAGAGAACGTGGAATAAATGGCACAAAGCTATAAAGATCAGTAAATAATATATAGATAATTTGAAATAATCTAAAATGATTATTGATAAATTTAAGCATTATTATATCCGATAACCATAATGTAAGGCGGTAATACCATGGTTGAGATTATGGTAATTAACAAATTGAAATCCAGCTTCTTTAATCATTGATGCAAAGGTTTGTTGATTAGGAAAATTTCTAATGCTTTCTACTAAATATTGATATGCATCCTGATTTTGAGCAAATATTTTACCATATAGCGGTATAATATTAAAGGAATAGTAGTCATATAATGAACTAAGTAATTTATTATTAACCGCAGAAAATTCTAAACATACAAATTTTCCACCTGGTTTTAAAATACGGTAGGCTTCTTTTAATACTTTATTTATATTAACTGTATTTCTAATGCCAAATGCAATAGTATAATAGTCAAAAGTCATATCCTTGATTGGTAATTTTTCTGCATTACCACATACAAAATCTATGTCAAATAATATATTATTGTTAATTAATTTGTCACGACCTGATTCAAGCATTTTGTAGTTTATATCACATATTGCAATATGAGGTGTGCAGTTATTTTGTTTAGTATATTTATGGTATAAAATTGATATATCAGCAGTTCCACCTGCTACATCTAAAAGAGAAGCATTATAGTTAGGAAGAAGTTTAATCATTTTTTGTTTCCAAATACGATGTAAGCCAAAGCTCATAATATCATTCATCAAATCGTATTTATTAGCTACAGAACTAAAAATATTATTAACCAGAGTTGGTTTTTCACTAGTTTTTACCTTTTGGGATCCAAAATGAGTATATTCTATGTTTGTTTCAGGATCTATATAATCTTTAGTGTTCAAGTTTCTTCCATGAATAAATATTATAATTAAGGCAAAAACAATAACTAATAATATTATTGTCTATAATAGTTATAATTGGTTGTAAAGATAAAACTTTATTCATATGTTTTATCTATAAAGTAATTTATGTTTTAGTTACAAATTAAAAATATTGTAATATATAGATGTGCTATCCGTTATTTACTTAGGAAAAATTTTTATGCATAATTGCTAATTTATTAAATGAATAATTTAATTTCTTATTATACTTTAAACTATTTAACAGAATAATTACTTTAATTAAAATGATAAAAATTTATTAATGATTATGAGATTAAGAAGGTTATTTAAGCTTATATCCTTATGGCCTTGTTTTATTAATAGATAGATTTTATAAAAGCCTATGTGTTTCTATTATTGCAAGTGATAATGATTATAAATATCATCAAATGAAAGAGATGAAAGTAGTTTGCAAATAAAATATATTATACAGCATTAATTACTGGATATAGCTTTAGTTATTGATAATGAACAAAATTATATTATACAAAATGACATAGTACTGAATGGTGAGATGAATTATTTAGTAGATGGATTGCGGAAAAAGCTTAGAATTGTATATCTACAATAAAGCAAATATTTGCATATATACAATTTTAATTTTACATTTAGTAATCACTATATATTTGTTTGAATATATATTAATTTTTATGTATTAAGCATTTGTAATGAAATATAGGTAAATATGTAAAAACAGAATGTGAGAGCACATATATATATACAGGATGTGATTATATACGTATGTATATATTAAATTTTAGTTTAGAGAATTTAAAAGGTCTTCATCTAGATTATATGAAATGTAAAAAATGGTTTGATTTTATAAATAAAAGGATAATGCTGAAGGCAATTTAGATTTGTATCATTATGATCGTATTTATATTACAAAGGGATGTTACTAGTGTTTGTATTTCTTAATTATATGACCGAAAATGATTAAAAATATAAATTAGATGAATATAATTTACATACAACATCTCAACAAGTTATTTCAGGATTTTTAGGAATAGTTTTTATGTTACTTATAATGATAAAGTCAGTGATGCTAATCATAATAATGACTATATAATATTCAATGGTGTGAAAATGACAATTTATATATGATAGATGTTGCAGCTGTAGCCTAAAACTCATGAATATAATAATTTTAACTTATCTATACACGTCTTAGTATTATGATCCCTGTTAAAGCTGAGATAGCAGAACCAATAATAATTGAGATTCTTAAAGTGCTTATCAAATCTGGATCGCTAAATGATAGCCCACCAATAAATAAACTTAAAGTAAAGCCTATTCCTGCAAGTGTTCCTACAGCATAGTATTTAGCCCATGAAGTATTGTCAGGAAGATTGCATATCTGTAGTTTTACTGGGATATATGAAAAAATAAAGATACCTAACTGTTTTCCTAAAAATAGTCCTAATATTATGCCTAAACTTAAGTTAGAGGATAAATCTTCTGCTGAAATATTTTTTAGAGGTATTTCAGAATTAATAAAAGCAAAAATAGGCAAAATTATATAATTTACAATAGGATGTAAAATCTGTTCTAATTGTTTAAGAGGAGAAATAGAACCTTCTTCGGTTGATACAGGTACAAGAAGGGCAATAATAATACCAGCTAGTGTACCATGGATACCTGCTTCTATAATAGCTCTCCATAAAAATGCACCTACTAGTAAGTAATAACCATATGATTTAACTTTAAAGTAATTTAAAATTCCAAGTAATAATATAAAAACAATAGTTAAACTAAGTGCTATCAAATTAATAGATTTACTATAGAATATAGCTAATATTACGACTGCTATAATATCATCTATTAGTGATAGGCCTAACACAAAAATTCTCAGATCTACAGAGATTTTTCTACCAAAAAAGGATAAAATACATAATACAAATGCTGTGTCTGTAGCAATAGCAATAGCCCAGCCTTTTGCAGTAGGTTCATTATAATTAAAAGCTGTATAAAATAATGATGGAATTACTACGCTGCCAATAGCAGCCATAGCTGGTAGAAATAATTTATGTTTTTCTTTATATTCTCCTTCTATAATATGATATTTAATTTCAAGTCCTATTAAAAGAAAGAATAATGCCATTAAACCATCATTGACTAGCTCAATTAAGGTTACTTCTATTTTTAAATTTCCTATGCCAAATGAAATAGGTAGTTTTATTAAGTATGAATAATATTGATATAAAGGAGTGTTACTAATAATTATAGCAAGAAAGAGGCTAATAATAAGTAGAATTCCTGAAAAAAACTCTGTTTTAATAAATTCTGCTAATTTAAGTGCCATAATTTATGATGTCCTTTAACTGTTTTTAACAATATGCATTAATCATCTTTTATAAATATTAAAATATCATTAGCATTAAGTGAATATATATATAAAATAAAAAGCTATGTTAGCTACAATATGGATATTAGAGATATAAATTATACACTATATTACATTATAAATGTAATATATAAAAAAACTTTAGTTCTAATAAAATCACTGGTAGCTGTTTTATTGCAGATCAAATTATTTATTTGATTGATATTGTAAATGGTATTTTAAAAGTTTGATCATGAATTTTAAATTCAAAAAACATTTTAACAATATCTTGATATTCAGGAACCCATTGAAAATTCCAAGTTTGTTCTGTAGTAGAATTAATGAAATTAGTGGTATGTAGGTGGAAAATGGAATTTTGTTTATAGTAGAAGCCAATTATATTTAATAATTCATAATTTATTTTTGTTAATTTAGGGCTTTTATATATATTGTTCTGTTTATGGATAATGACTTTACCATTAATAAGATGACCTATTCTTAATGGTTCAGAAAATAATAATTTAAAGGAGTAATCACCGGCGTTAGCTAGTAAAGTTTCATTATTTGAAGGATCATTATAATTTGTAGAATTGGTATTTAGTTTTTGGTATACGTATTCTTCTTGTTTAGTAGAAATTACTTTCATTGTTATCCATAAGTTATAAGGTTCATTAGTTTTAGGAACAAAGGAAAAGTATAACTGATCTTTTGATGTTAAAGGTACAGGATATAAATGATGATAATCAGTGAAGCTATTATTAATCAAATAGGCATGTAATCTTGGTCCATGTATCGGTTCAATAGAATTGATAGATATGGGTAGATTATCTACAGTTTGTAAAAGCCTAAATGTAACTTCTTTATTTTTAAAACTGGAAATTTTATCATCAGTTAATAGCTGAATTTTAATTGAATTGGAAGGATATAAAAGATTAGGCTGATACAATTCCTTTAATGATTGTTTAGTTAGTTCATTTTTTAAATTTTTATCATTAGCATAACAATTTGTTTGCATGATGCTAAGTAAAACTATAGTAAGTAAAAAAATAATATTTTTCATGTTGAATACTTTCTGTATTTGTACTAGTTAATAAGATTTCTGCTCCCTAATAATCTAAAAAGTTAACAGGGTTGACTGGTATAAATTTATAATCCTTAAATATATTTTGTAAATTATTAGGATAATGTGCTTTCTGAGGGATAGCAAGACCTTGCTTATTTAAAGAAGGAATATTAGGATTTTTTATATATACAATAAAATCACCATTTTGCATTATACTAAATTTCTTTACAGAATTATTAAGATTAGGATTTGTTAATGAGTAAAACAAATGAGTATGATCATGGTGGTCTGAGATAATATATGATCCTTCAGAAATTGATTTTGCTTTTGGTAAAATGCGTTTTTCTTGGGTATTAGTAGAATAGTGTTTTTCTTCAAAATCTTCTTCTAGTTCTTTTAAATTAGAGATAGTTTCGCTTACAAAAGAAAAATGGGTTTCTTTATTAATAGGTAGTACTTTTTTGCCTAATATTAAGATTATAAATTTACTTTCTTTTTCTGGTTTTAAGACTATAAAAAAATGTTGTATGTCATCTATTCTAGTATTGGCATGTGGTATAACTTTAGGACGATAAATGGAATAAATACTACCTTTCTGTAAAATTGAATATTGAAACATAGTCTACTCCTATAATTTATAATGTTTTTATTTTAAATTTAAATAGAATTAATAGACTAAGTTAATATTATACTTAACAAATATATTATTACTATTAATCTGCTTATATATGTTATGAGTTAAGCATAATCTTTATTATATCTTTACTATAATTATTATTTATAGTAAATAGCTTTTCTAAAGCTTAATGTTGTTAGATGGTTAATTGTAAGTAAAATTTATAATATCTTATTTTATAATAAATAAAATATATTCATATAGTGCAGAATTAAAGTTAAATTATAATATACGTTGCATATACACTGTTATAATATATAATGAAAACGTGTTATGATTTCATTGTTTTAGGGTCATAAACTATTAACTTATAGAAAACTAGCTGTATAGCTAACATACATCAATATTTTAGAAATTAACGCGGTGATTAACTTAATATCTTTATATAAAACTACTAATTTAGAAAGTAATGTTAAACCAATACTAAGTAAAATATCTAAAAATGGTGATGTAGTATTTGCCATCGCTATTTTTGGTATATTATTTGTACTTTTATTTCCTGTTGTACCATCTATTTTAGATATATTGCTTGCGTTTTCTATTGCTATCTCGGTGCTTGTACTTTTGACTAGTATGTTTATTAGTAGGCCTCTTGAATTTAGTGTTTTTCCTACAATACTTCTAGTGACTGCTCTTATGCGTCTAGCACTGAATATTGCATCTACGAGGTTAATACTATCTAATGGTAATAATGGTAAAGCAGCTGCAGGACATGTTATAGAAGCTTTTGGTAATTTTGTAATGGAGGGAAATGTAGTAATAGGAGTTATTGTTTTTATAATATTAACTATTATTAATTTCGTAGTTATTACAAAGGGATCTGGACGTATTGCTGAAGTTGCAGCTCGTTTTAGTTTGGATGCTATGCCTGGGAAGCAAATGGCTATAGATGCAGATTTAGCAGCAGGATTAATTAATGAATCAACAGCAAAAATGCGTCGTAAAGAACTTGAAGATGAAAGTACTTTTTTTGGTGCTATGGATGGTGCTAATAAATTTGTACGTGGTGATGCTATTGCTGGTTTACTTATTACCTTTATAAATTTTATAGCTGGTATTGTTATTGGTATTGTACAAAATAATATGTCCTTCCAACAAGCTCTGGATACATATACTACATTAACTATTGGTGATGGTTTAGTTGCACAAATTCCTGCTTTAATAATATCGCTTTCTGCTGGTTTATTAGTTTCAAAATCCGGTAACGTTGGTTCTACAGAAAAAATTATATATACACAACTTGCTAAAGTTAGACCACTTGCTTTATGTAGCGCTCTGACACTTTTTATGGCTGTAATGCCTGGGCTGCCAGCTGCGCCTTTTATGTTAATTTCAATTTTAAGCGGGACTACTGCATGGATGTTAAGGGAGATAAAGAAAGAATCAAAAAATCTCACAGAAAAAGGTATTAATACGAATTCTGTAGGTGAAGAAAATGTTGAAAATACTCAAATAGATGGACAAGATGAGCCTATTTCTGCGATGTTACAATTAGATATAGTGAGTATAGAACTTGGATATGCTTTATTGCCTTTGACTTCGTATAAAAATAATCGCCTTACTGATCAGATTAAAGCTTTGCGTAAGCAAATGGCTAAAGATCTTGGATTTATTATCCCTTCCGTAAGGATACAAGATAATTTACAGTTAAATAATAATAATTATATTATAAAAATTAAGGAAATTGAGTGTGCAAGTGGTGAAATAAAACCCAACATGTTATTAGTTATGGATCCTAAAGGAGAAGAGATTGCAATAGAGGGAGAAGATACACACGAACCAGCATTTGGGTTACCAGCTAAATGGATAGATGAGTCAAAGCAAGATGAGGCGCTTTTTAAAGGATATACAGTTGTAGATCCACCTACGGTTATTACAACTCATTTTACAGAAATAATAAAAGAAAATATAACAGAGCTTTTATCGTTTAGTGAAACACAAAAACTAGTAGATAGTATATCAGATTCTCATAAGAAACTGATTAGCGACACGGTTCCTGCACAAATTAGTATTAGTGGTTTACAGAGAGTATTGCAGTCATTACTTGCAGAGATGGTTTCTATTAGAGATTTACCAACAATTTTGGAAGCTATTGTAGAAATAGCTAAAAGTGCTAATAATAATGTTGTTCAAATTACTGAACATGTGCGTACTCGTCTTGCAAGGCAATTAAGTCATGCGTATATTAATCCTAAGGGATATATACCAGCTATTACACTTTCTCCAAGTTGGGAGCAAACATTTATCGAAAGTTTGGTAGCTAATTCAACTTCAGAAAAACAGTTAGTAATGGCGCCAAGTAGGTTGCAAGAATTTCTAGGTGTACTACGTAAAATTTATGAAGAACAAATTATTCAGAGTTCGATGCCTATATTACTTGTAAGTGCACCTATACGGCCTTATGTAAAATCAGTGGTTGAGAGGATTAAACCACCTTTAGTTGTATTATCTCAGAGCGAAATATATCCTAAAACTAAGATTAATTATCTAGCACAGATATAAGTTAAGTATTATTCACGTAGTTTTGATTAAATATTTATAAAATTATTGAATATATGTTGAATTTCTTTGACTATCTGCAATACATTTGTTATGGAATAACTTCCTAATTTTAATTAGTAACATAAATGTATATTAATTCATGTAATTAAATTATATAATCTAAAGTATTTTATGGAAATAGTGGTTAATAAATGCTTAGAATTATACAGAAGGTGAAGTATATAACTGTATGAAAAAATTTATAACTATCTTACGTGCTGTTGTCTTTAATATTTACTGGTTATTTTGGACTTTATTTGTTGCAATCATAGGTGTACCATTATTATTTTGTAAGCCTACTATTCTATCTCGTATAAATCGTTTATGGTCTATCGGGTCATTATTTGGTTTAAGGTTAATTCATAATTTAGATTTTAAGGTATATGGGTTAGAACATTTGCCTAAAAATCAACCATATATTATTGCATCTAAACACCAATCTACATATGAAGTCATTATCTTTCTTTCAATTATAGATGATGTGCATCCTGTATATGTGCTAAAAAAAGAGTTAACTAGAATACCTCTATATGGAATGTATTTAATATATTCAGGTATGATTGTAATTAATCGTTCGCGTCGTATGGAGGCTATTAAACAGCTTTTTGTAAAAGCAAAACAAAGGTTAGCTGAAAATCGTCCTATTATTATTTTTCCTGAAGGAACTCGTACTCATATAGGTACAACAACTAATTATCATGCTGGTATAAGTTTATTATATGAAAAAAATAATGTGTGTATAATACCTGTGGCTTTAAATACAGGTGTATTCTGGCCTAAGAATAGTTTTTTTAAAAAGCCTGGCACTTGCATAATTGAATTTTTACCTCCTATTTTGCCAGGTTTGAATAAAGAAGACTTTCTATATATATTAAAAGAAAAAATTGAAACAAAATCACAAGAATTACTTAGGATTTAATATATATATAAAAAAATATGTTATGATAAGTTGTAATAATTTGTTAAAAAACTTTATATTATATGTTTTTTAATTTATTATTATATTTATATAATTAAAAATCTAAAATTATAATAATAAACTTAATATATATGTATAACTATACTAATAAATCATTAAAAATTACTGTATCTCCTCAATATCAGGATGAGTTATCTTCTCCTTTAGAGAATTATTATGTATGGTCTTATAATATTTTTATTGAGAATTATGGAATTGAGACAGTACAATTATTGAGTGGATATTGGCGTATTATTGATTCAGATGGTAATATACAGGAAATTATTGGGGAAGGCGTTTTTGGTCGACAACCGCTTATTCATCCTAGTGAATATTTTGAATATACAAGTCATACTACTCTAAAAACTTCTTCTGGTATTATGCTTGGTTGTTATAATATAATTATTCCTAGTATTAAAGAAACATTTGATATTATTATACCTGCTTTTTCTTTAGATAATCCATATGAAAAAATGAGTATTAATTGATTTACTGTATAAAAAGATAAAGATATAGTAAAAACATTTAAATTTGCGTACATCGTCACCCTTCGTTTATATAGCAACTAATAGTCTTTACCCTTGCACCTTGAATCAAAGATTAACTGTGTTTACTAGATAAAAACTATTATTTATAAAATATAATTATCTTAGTGCATAATCTCATTAAGAATTAGAGAATACTTGCATGATGTTATGACGATTGTTTTGAGTTCCTAATCTATGCGGATTAAAGACCATTTTTCTTGGCTTAGGAAATTTTTGTCTAGATGCATACATAAGCTTAGTAGATTCGATTAATAGTAGTCCTCCAAATGGCAATAAAGATTTCTGACCAGTGTGCTCAAGTATAGAGTGAAAAGGTAATAATGTAGAATAAAGGTTGGATACTCCAAATAAAGCTGAGCTAGTACTTATAGGAACAAACATGTGTTCATATAATAAATTATATAATTGGCCAATACTAAATGAGTTGCAGCGCTTAAAAAAATCTGTCTCTACATAAGATAATATACTAAATTTGTTGGGTACCACAATAAGTAATTTACCACCTGGTATAAGAATTCTCCATACTTCTTTCATAAGTTGATGTATATTTGAAGAATATTCTATGCAATGTATAAGCATAATTCTATTGATAGCATTATTAGAAAAAGGTAGAGCGTCTTCTTGTATAGCACAGTCCATGATATTAGTGTTATTATTTCTAATATATTCTCCTAATATATTAGAATCTGTATAAGGATAAAATGGATTAGCTGAAATAAGATAATTGTTTAGAAAATTTTGAATGTATATAGACGTATACCCTATACCTAGAATTTTTTCGTTTTTAATATTATGCCAAAATGTAGAAATTGCATTATTAATACACTTATAGGTTTTTTGTCCTTTATCGCCAGCATAAAAATTATTAAGACGTAAAATAATATTTCGATTATTATAATTCAAAGTATAGCCTTATATTCAAATATTTTTAGTATTGTTGATAAAATTCTATATAAACATATTTTAAAGTTTAGGTGATTGAGATAATAATTGTGCTTTTCTTTTTTCTCTTTCTTCTAAAATTTTTCTAGTTTGCGTTCCAAGTTCACTATCATGATCCATATCATGATCTGAAAATACATTTGCAATAGTAAAAGAGATTTTATGCATTAGTGTTTGTAAAACATTGTTTTTTCCAAGTTGTTCGGCTTTTTGTTTTGCTAAAACTTTTGCTAGTTCGATTTGTTGAGCATTATTTACTCTGGCTGTTCCAAAATTTTGTGCTTCACTAAGTTGTTCTGCTGTGATATTGCTACCTTTAAAATTTGTTTGATCAAGATCTGTATTAGAAAACACAGCATCCTTTACATTACTTCCACTAAAATTACTATTTTTTAGAATAGAATTATTAAAAACCATGCCTTCTAATTGTGATTTAGAGAAATTAGAATCACTTAAATTGATATTACTTGCATTTACTGGTATAAAAGCAGATAATCCTAAATGTCTTTTATCAATATGTTGTTTTGATAGATTGGTTTGTGATAAATCAATACCTTCAAGATTTACATCTCCATTACGTGCAAGAGTTAATAAATATTCAAAACTTTTTCTGTTAATTTTTGTGCTTTTAAATGAACATTTATCAAATATAATAGAGTTTTTACTGAGATCAACTGAGGTAAGGTCTAAGTTATGGAATTGATAATTAGAAATTATTTTATTTTCATCTTCAGAATTTGCTACATCATTTATTAATTTAATAGCTTCTTCTTGAGATAAAGGGTGATAAATAGTGCTGTCTTGACGTTTATCTGATACATTATTAACAATATAAGAAGCATCGGACATGTTAGTAACCTTATTTATTATAAACAACCCTAATATATTTCTCCATTATACACATAATTTCGATAAAAGTAAAATAATCATATATATATTGACAATATATTTTAAACATAATATACATTTGCTTTTTGTTAAATTAGAAGACTTTATTAATATAATTTTATTGACGGTAAGAAATATTTGTTGATACAATAATAATTAATAATTGGTTAAATTAATTCAGTTTAATTGTGGTTGAATTTTTACTACATATACTATAATACTACTATACTAGTTTATAACTATAGTAAAAATATTTAAACTTGCGTACGTTATACTATTCGCTTTCCTAGTATTTTATTTGTAGGCTTTATTCTATCTTGCCTTGTATTAAAGATCAACTATCAAAAGAGTAATAAAGTTATATATTTATATATTAAAAATAATAAAATCTTAATATTAAAGATAAGTTATGAAAAAAAAATTATTTGAAATATTAATTAACAAGGGATTAGCAAAGGATAAAAAATCAGCTTTAGCTCTTGTGATGGCTGGTTATGTTTATACAGATGATGGTAAGTGTTTAGATAAAGCTGGTTATTTGTGTGGTAATGATATTAATTTAACTTTAAAATTACCTAAGCAACATAAATGGGTTTCCCGTGCTGCAATAAAATTAGATCATGCCTTAAAAATTTTTAACGTTAATATAAGCGATATGATTGCAATAGATATTGGTTGTTGTACTGGAGGGTTTACACAAGTATTATTGGAATATGGAATTAGTAAAGTATACGCTGTTGATGTAGCTTATGGAGAGATTGATTGGCGTTTAAGGAATGATTCTAGGGTAATATTACTAGAAAGAACGAATGCACGTTATTTAACTTCAAACCATATTCCAGAATATGTGGATTTGGTAGTATGTGATGCAAGTTTTATTGGTTTAACAAAAGTGATTCAGGCTGCAATGTACTTAACCAAAGGAAATGCTATATTAATTGCACTCATTAAACCTCAATTTGAAGTAGACAAAGAGCAGGTTGGTAAAGGAGGGATTGTGCGTGAAGATTCTTTGCACCAGATAGTAATTAACCGTATTAAAGAATGGTTTAATGCACAAGATGGATGGGGTGTACAAGGAGTAATAGAGAGTCCTATTACAGGTGCAGAAGGAAATAAGGAATTTTTAATTATGGCCATCAAGAGCTAATCTCTAAGATATTATTATTTCTCTCAGAGATGATAGTTAAAATACAAATAAACTTTAAAACTCAAAACCTAATTGGAGCATAATTTCATGGTTACTATATGTTTTACTAAACTCTCCATTGTAAATTAATATATTATATTTTTTAAAATCTATACCAACTCCTGGAGAAATTTGTTGTTATTAAAATTAGTATCAAAGAGTCTAGAGAATGATTATTGCTAGAGAGCTGTTACTTCCAAATTGAGTATTATAAGTATAATCGTTATTAAAAACTTGTACGCGATTATTATTACTATTTCCAAATTGGTTGAGGTAATTATGTTCTTGATCAAAAATTTGTACACGGCTACCTGAATATTCAGTAACATAAAGATTATTATAATTATTTAATGCTAATCCATATGAGTTTTTAATTGTCTGTCTCCAGAATCTAATGTGCGAAAAGCTGTTGTCCATATCTGCAACTACTAGTTGGATTAGAATTATAATAATCATAGCTAACTATAAGTTTTTTTAGTACATTTATTATTAATTAACCTATATGAATTTTAGATTTATAAAATAAATAAGAAAAAAATGATTTGGATTATTTAATATATAAACGTTAATAAAAGCGAATTTTTATTAATATATGTTGCATAATGATCATTTAGATTAATTAGTTTTAAGATAGTATTAAAAGAATATAATTAGATGTTTGACTAAATAGTATAGATGGTAAATACAGAAAAATTACTGGCTTAATATAAAATTAAAGTGTAAAAATATAATAGTAAAATTAAGTATAAAATTTGTTGGTTATGATATGAACAAACTTGAGGCATATAGTTATTTACTTGCTGATAGCTTTATGGATGCATTACTTATTACAATGCATAAAGGTTTTGTTTTTCATGTTATGAAAATTTTTGGGACTTATTCAGATAAATTAATGTTATTATTTGTAGTGCTAGGTTGTATAGTAGCAATAAGTTTTAATTGGGGGTTGGGATATATTTTAAGATATTGTGCACAGAAAGAATATATTACTATACGTAGTGATGCTTATCAAAAGATAAAAATGTACTTTAATAAGTTTTCTTATCTATTGCTGTGTATAACCTTTGTGCCTGTGATTGGCGCTATTATTACTACTTTATGCGGTTTATTTAAAATATCTATTTTTCGCGTTATTTTTATAGGTGGTGCTAGTTATTTAGGGTATTACTACTTTCAATTAATATAAAAATATTTATAATCTAAATATATTGTTATGTAGAACACACTTCTGTATAACAAATATAGAGTATAATATTTATAATTTAGTATATATGTTTGAAGTTTCGCTACTTAAATTTAACTCTAGCACAGTTTCATTAGGCTGAGTTGCGTCTATTACTGCTTCTTGCACTGCTTCATTGGGTTGGTTTTCAGGTATTGTTTATTTCATTTAAAATAGTTATTAAAGTGCTTGAATTAATTGTTGCATAATAGAATTTATATAGGTATGCACGTTTTGTGCAGTATCTTGGATAAGTATTTGAGTATATAAACTAGCATTTATAATAGTTTGTATTAATGTTAATGGATCAATTTGTTCTGACTGCACTAATAATATATTATGTATGATTTGTTTTACTAGATATAAAGCAGAAGAATTTGTATATAAGCATAATTATGGAATAGTATTTAGTGTAGTAGATATAATACGGTTCATTATAGTTTGTTTAGAGCTTGTAAAGCTGATGTTATTGTATTTAATTTTTCTGTAAAACTTCTATATTATTCAATATATCTCTATTTTTTATGTTTGATTTTAAAATATCTATACTGTTTAAATTATCTTTTAATATAGTGAGTTTCTTTATTAGAGTTTCTCTTTTTTGAGATGTACCATTATAAACGGTACTTTTTTTCATGTAATACACCTTTTTATGATTAGAATATAGAATTATCGAATAATAAATTAATGATTATGCACATAAATTGTTAAACATTAGATGTTAATTATAGCACTTATATTTTACACGTTTTTAATTTTTGTTACAATTTGAAAAAGAAAAAAAAGATTGTGTAAAAAATGATATGTATTATTAATAATATTATTTTTATGTTATATAATTTAATTCGCTTTAAGTGTTATACAATTCTTTCGGTGTATTATTTTTACTGTTAAAAAATATTTATAGAGTTTTAGTTTTAATTATTGTCTTTATATAAAGAGTCACATTAATAGGTAAAAGTCTAATTTTATATATAAAAAATAATAAGGTTACTGGTAATTAATAGGAGTATGAATACAGTTAATATTTAAGGATAGAATTATATAGTAATATAATATAGTAATATAAAGGGATACCATTTTAGTAGCTCCAGAACTATCAAAACGTGGTGGCCAAATAATATGTTATAAAGATACTTTACATCCCAAATAATTAACAACTATAGATGACTTTCCACCTGTGCTTACAGTACTTGGAGATGTTAGTATTTTTCATAAGAAAATCATAGCAGTAGTTGGGTCAAGAAATGTTTCTGCTAATGGACGTAATTTTACATATACTCTTGCAAAAAATTTAATAGATAATATTTATCCTCATGAAAATAAAGAATTATATTCTAAAAATAGTAGACAAAGGAATTATTGTAGCAGAATTATCATATGGTTCTATACCATGTGATCACAACGTAATAGAATTATTTCAGGGTTGTTGCATAGAGTTATAGTAGTAGAAGCAAAAGTTTTGGATCAGGATCTCTTATTACTGTTAGGATGGCACTGGAACAAAATCGTGAAGTATTTTCTGTTTCAGGATTTCCATTAGATCCACCATTGTAAAGGTACAAATTATTTGATAAAACAAGAGGCAAATAGAGTCTGCTAAGGATATTATAGATGAAATAAATTTTACGGATCATATTATATGTGAACTATATGAATGTGTGCATATTACTTCTTTTCATAGAGTATATTACAATTTGATGAAAGTGAACTTGCTAAATACTAGTCCAATATATATATAATATAATAAAAATGTTGAATTTTGTACCTCAAACTATACTAATAGTTATTCTAGAATTAGAATTAGCAGGTAAAATAGAACGTATGAAGCGCAATAAAATTGCTTTAAAATTTTAGTATATAATTTTGTTATGTTTAATAGATTTAGGATAGATATAGAAGATAATTATAAAATTATAATAGTATTTTTTAAATAGAATATTAGTTAATGTATTGATTGCTAATTAATTATTATTTAACGAATTTGATTTGTTATATATTAAATATTATATATTAAAAAGGGATAATATAAATGAAACTGGTAATAGTAGAATCTCCTGCTAAGGCTAAAACTATTAATAAATATTTGGGAAAAGACTACCAAGTAGTAGCTTCTTATGGTCATGTTCGTGATTTACCTTCTAAGAATGGTTCTGTGATTCCGGAAGAAGGTTTTAATATGATTTATAAAATTAATGATAAATCTAAAAAACATATTAAGCCTATAGTAGATGCTTCTAAAAAAGCAGAACAAATTTTTCTGGCAACTGACCCTGATAGAGAAGGGGAGTCTATATCATGGCATATAGTGGAAGCTTTAAAAGATTTAAAAGCTATTAAGAAAAATGTTTCAGTAAAAAGAGTTGTCTTTAACGAAATTACCAAAAAGGCAGTATTAGATGCAATTCAGCATCCACGAGATATTGATATGGATCTTGTGAATGCTCAGCAAGCTAGAAGAGCTTTGGATTATTTAGTTGGTTTTACATTGTCGCCGGTGTTATGGCGAAAACTACCGGGTAGTCGTTCAGCAGGTAGAGTGCAATCAGTAGCGCTTCGATTAGTTTGTGATCGTGAAGTAGAAATAGAGAGTTTTATTACACGTGAATATTGGGATATAAAAGCCAATTTCTTGAATAAAAAAGAAGAATTATTGACTACAACTCTTACACACTTGAAAGGTGAAAAACTTGATAAGTTTGTACTAAAGAACGAAGATGAAGCCCAAAAGGTAATTAAATTATTACAGAAAAAATTATATAGTGTAGATAATATTGAAGAAAAACAGATTAAACGTAATCCTTATCCGCCATTTATTACTTCATCTTTGCAACAAGAGGCTTCAAGAAAACTAGGATTTAGTCCAGATTATACTATGCGTCTTGCTCAGAAGCTTTATGAGGGTGTGAGTATTGAAGGAGAAACTGTAGGATTAATTACTTATATGAGAACTGATGGTGTGCAGCTTGCTCAAGAAGCAACTAATAGTATTAGACAGTTAATTGGTAAGAGTTTTGGTAAAGAATATTTACCTTCTGCTCCTCGTGTTTATAAAAGTAAAGCAAAAAATGCGCAGGAGGCCCATGAAGCAATAAGACCTACTAATGTTGATTTAGATCCTGTACAAGCAAAAAAATATTTAGATAAAAACTTATTTGCTCTGTATGAATTAATTTGGAAACGTACTGTAGCGTGCCAAATGGAAAGTGCTGTTTTAAATGTATTATCCGTAATAATCAATTCTAGTGATAATGAAGCAATTTTGAAGGCTACAGGCTCTATGTTAAAGTTTGATGGATTTTATCGTTTATATCGAGAAATCTTAGATCATGATCCAAATAATAATGAAGAAGAAGAGGGAAAAATACTGCCTAAGGTAGATATAGGTGATAAATTAAAATTGTCTGAGGTATTACCTAGACAACATTTTACTGAGCCTCCACCTCGTTTTACTGAAGCAAGCTTAATAAAAAAACTAGAGGAATTAGGAATAGGACGTCCTTCTACCTATGCTCCTATAATTTCATTATTACAAGACCGTAATTATATTCATCTAGAAAAAAAACGATTTGTACCTGATGAAAGAGGAAGACTTGTTACTACTTTTTTAATAAGCTTTTTCCAAAAATATGTTGAATACGATTTCACTGCTAAATTAGAAAATGAGCTAGATCATATCTCAGCAGGTGATTTAGAATGGAAATTATTTTTGAAGAATTTTTGGTATGATTTTGAATCTAATGTAAAAGAAGTAAAGCAATATGATATAGGACAAGTGTTAGAAAAAATTTCTATTTTACTAGAACCGTACTTATTTCCAGTTACAGATAATAATAAAAATAATAAGGAATGTCCTTCATGTAATAATGGTATTCTTGCATTAAAGTTAGGTAAGTTTGGAGCATTTATTGCTTGTTCGAATTATTCTGATTGTAAATATACCCGTAAAATAGGAGATGGTGAAGAACAATATACGCAGATGCTTGCTGATATTAATAAATTAGGTGTAGATGAAGAGACTGGGTTAGACATAACTCTACGTCAAGGTCCATATGGCTATTATATACAATTAGGAGAAGCGGATAAAGACAATAAAAAACCTAAACGTGTTTCTGTGCCTAAATCTATTCAACCTGGGAAGTTAAGTTTTACTCAGGCTCAAGCATTATTAAGTTTGCCACGAGAAGTGGGTATACACCCAGAAACTGGTCAAATTATTAAAGCAGGTTTGGGAAGATTTGGTCCATATCTTTTTTATAATAAATCTTATACTAGTATACCGGCTACTGATGATGTATTAACCATAGGTATAAATAGGGCTGTATCTTTAATTGCTGAAAAAAGTGCAAAAAAGGTTGAAGCGGTAAAAAATTTAGGAATATATCCAGATTTAAATCAAGAACTTGCTATATACGAAGGTAGATATGGATTATATATTAAATTAGGTAAGGTTAATATATCATTGCCTAAAAATATAAATATAGATGAATTAACATTACAAGAAACAATAAAGATTATAGGGCAATATCAGGAAAAACATCCTGAAAAAAAAATATCAGCTAAAAAAACAACTAAAAAAAGTACTGCAAAAAAGAAAAAAGAAGTGGATTAGAGTTATTTATTTAAAATATAATTTATGTTGTATACTATATTTATCATGTGGAAATATGTGTTGTACAGCTAAATAATTATGTGAGTCTATGATAAGAGGTGCTCGTAGATTAACTGTAATTGTTGGATTAATAGAATTACTATGATGATGTATAGAGGTTATTAAACATATAACCA
This sequence comes from Rickettsiales endosymbiont of Dermacentor nuttalli, assembly GCA_048496475.1. Lineage (GTDB taxonomy): Bacteria > Pseudomonadota > Alphaproteobacteria > Rickettsiales > Arcanibacteraceae > Ac37b. The sequence continues at coordinate 98,946 of JBGCXS010000004.1, read as the reverse complement.
TATTTTTTATATTAATGGAGAAAAGTTTAGAACAATTCATAATATCATTATGATCCATTAATTCTATGTTATCTAAAGGGTAAACAATAAATGCTAATTTATCATTTTCAATTGATTGCAAAACTTTAAATGGTTCAAACGTTTTATTAGGTAAATGTGCTAAACAGAACTTTTTATTTATAATTCCAGGAATACCTGTGGGAAATAAAATGGTTTTATCTAGATTAATTTTAATAATACCAAATCTACTATGGATAAATTTTATGTTATTTCCTAACACTTCATGAATATTAGTTGTATCTTCAATGATAGATGCAGGACATTTCATATGTTTTACTCCAATAAATTAAATTCTCATAAGTTTTATCTTAAGTAATCTGCAAGTGATAAATGAGAATATTTATTTAATAAACTATAGCTTGAAATTAAAGCTGTAAGGTCATTATTAATTTCAATCATAGTAGAAGGTATATCTGTATAAACGATACCATTTACAATTTGATTATAATAAAAATTTATATCTGTATTAGTTTTACTTATATTATCTAAGTTACGCATCTGGTTACCAAGTGTAGAAATGAGATTATTAACATCCTGAGTTGCTTTATCAAGCATATCACTTGCGGAACGTCTGATGGCACGATCATCTTCTTTATCTCCTTGGATAGCAGTATGCAACGCTCCTATTAAAGTTTGAAAAGCGGGATCATTTGCTTTTATGCCATATTGAATATTTAAGGAGTCACTAGCTTGTATTTGAAGAGTAAAATCATCACCAGAATAATAATTAGCTGAAAGTTTATCGCCAATAATATTAGAAGTATATACTATATCATTTACAGGTGTAATATTAGTTCTACCACCTGCAAACAAATGTTCGTCACCAAGTGTGGTATTTAGATTATCCATAATTAATGCTAAACTAGATCTTAGATCTTCTTCCAGATGTATAGCAGGAGCATTGAAACTTTCTCTACGTGTCAGTAGTGCTTTAGTAGTTTGAGCAATAGTTTGAATATTACTTAACGCTTTATGCATAGTATTGAGCTTTTTCATAATAGTAGCATTATTATCGTTATAATCTGTAAATTTATTTATGTTATTTTGTAATTCTATTAATATATTAGATTGATCTTTATCTGCTAATTGTGCATAATTGTTAGATTGTTTTGTGCTACTTACAGCTAACTGTTTTTGTATATAATCATTTTGTAAATTAATAAAATTTTGAATCATATTTTGCATTACAAAATTTGAACCTATAGAATCTATACTCATCTTTATGCTCCTTTATTATAGTAATAATTATCTCAGAACACTCAGTAAATAACCATCTAAATCTTGTGATATTTTAATCATCTGAGATGATGCATTAAACACTTGAATGTATTTTATAGTGCTTGCTAGTTGTTCATCTAAATTTACACTACTTCTAGTAAGTAGTTTATTTACATATCCTTTGTAAGATATTTCCTCATTTTTTAGCATATTAGTAGTATTTGCAGCATTGGTTGAATTTGTAGTGATAATATTTTTAGTATATGTAGAGAAATTTACGGTTGTACTAGTTAAGTTGCCAGCTGCTGCAAAATAGATACGAGTATTTTGTAATTTAGATAATGCTGAAATAGTTTGATTATTTCCTATACTGAGTTGATATGTCCAAGGCGTAACTTTTACTGTTTGTGAAGTACTGTTACCTCCTCTGAGATTACCAAGAGGTGTGTTACTTAAAGCTTCGCTATTAATGCTAGCTGTAGTAGTTGCGAAATTTGCTGAAATCATGAAACTATTACCAATTTCTCCAGCCGCTTTAAAAGTAATACGTAACATATTATTACCTTCTTGTTCATATACTGCACTATTCACATTACCTGCAGTATAAATATTTTCGGCATTTAATACTTGCGTTATATTATTTAAAGTATCGGCTAAAGTAGCTCCTACTTCAATGGTATTATTTGAGTTGATTGTATCAAATGTAAAAACTTGTCCATTAATCGTAATAGTATCATTAATAGCAGGATTACCATCAAAAACTAAAGTAGCACTTGCTTTTTCATAACCCTGAAGTTGTGTCTTATCTATGGCAGGGGTGTTGATTAACCTTCCAACAGATAGTAAATCTGGATTTGTAGTAATATCTTTACGTATAGCAAGGTTAATAGCGCTATTATGAACAGCAGAATGGTTGTTGTTTTTATTCATTTCCGGATTACGTATAAAGAAATCATTAAGTTCAAAAAAGCTAGAAAACCCTTTGTTACTTGGAAAATTCAAGTGGGCTCCTTGTATTATACCTAATTCTTTACTTGTTAATTCACTAATTGATATATGATATCCTTTATTCAAAGTTTTAAGTTGTAAAAAACCAGCCATGTTATTGTCTGTAATTTCGTTACCTTCGCTATCTACTAAAGTAGCATAAGTAAATCCTTGTGTAGTACCAGCTGGGATAATTTTTGCAGAACCAGTTAAAACGTTGTTTGCTACGTATCTAGAATTTTCTATATTATTATCTGCTGGGTTGTCGTCTATAGCAAAACTGACATTTGCGACAGAAGTATTGCCATTTGTATCTTGTACTTCCATTGCTACATTTATGGTATATGGTCCTCCTGCTCCACCAGCAAAATCTACTGTAATTGGATGAGAAGTACGTCTTAAATCACCAGCATTCACTAAAGAATACCCAGGTAATGTACCGACTAATCCTGTACAACCTGGATCAGTAACAGTAACTGCAAGGATCTTGAAACTAGAGTTTAGCTGACTGTTGTTGTCAAGTTCAAAATCAAAGGTAAATTGACCATTTGGTGTAGTACTTAAATTGTTATATGCAACCATCTTTATATCATCTATATTACCTAATTCTAATCTATTATTAATTTGTTTATGATAAAAATATTGATTAATTTCATCAATTATAGTTTTAGAAGAAATCTCTCCATCTACACTATTGCTTCTAAGATAGGATAAATTAAGCTTAAGAGGTTTTAAAAAAGTAGAATCAACCTTTTCTACTGGTAGACCAGAGTTGTTAACTAGACCTATCATAACCTCACCATCCCATTTATGGGTTTCATTTAAAGTAATAGGTCTTGTACCAGATAGTTCATTTGCAGCTTTGAAACTACTACCATTGTTGTGTATGTTATTATATTCTTGAGAAAACTTATAAGCTAGGTTGTCTAATTCATCTAAGAATTTTGGTATTATAGTATCACGCATTTCGAGTAGTGATTTTATTTTACCAGATTGAATGCTAGTTTTAACAGTGGTGGGTTGACCACCTAGTTCGCCATAACCACTAGATACTAGAATAACTGGTTCTGATTTTTTTAGAGAATTACTATTAATGTTATTGATAGTAATGGTTACAGGATTCATTATATTATTATTTATAAAAGCTTCTTTTGCAACAGTTGGTGTATAATTAAGAGTGTAATAATAAGAAGTATCTAACAGACCTTTGCCTTCAGCGGCATTGATTACTACTGCTCCTGATTTTGTATAATAAGTATGAATATCTAAATATTCACCTAGTTTTCTAAGTAAGGTATCTCGTTGTTCAAGTATACTAGAATTATCAATACTTGAATTATTTAAGGTATCATTACAGTGAGATAATTCTTTTAATATACTATTTACGCTATTTATAGCATCGTAAATTTCTTTATCAGCCTCGTGGCGTAATTCCTGTAAATTTTGTGCAAGTGTAGAAATAGTATTAGCAAAAGTTTCTCCTTTTTGGATTACATTTAGGTGTAAAGATGTTTGATGTGGAGAAGCTGTTAAAGATTTTAATGCTGTGAAAAAATTATTCATTGTAGCAGTTATAGTGTTTTCTGCATCAGGCTTACCAATCATTAATTGTATTTTTTCATAATATTGGTTAAGAGTTCTTAGTGAAGATAATGGTGATCCTTGATCGCGCACGCTGTCCATTAGTAGTTGATCTACATCTCTTGTAATACTAGAAATTTTTACACCTTGTATTGTATGATCTAAGATTAATGCTTCCTGTTTTGCAGAACGCTTTGTATAATCCTTAGTATTAACATTTGCGATGTTATTTGAAATAACCTCTAAAGATTTTTTTGCGGTATCAAGACTAGCAACAGAACTATTCAGTAATGTAGACATACTAACTCCTCTATATTGAATTTTTTTCTACAAAAGACATAGGTGATATTTCAAATATCTTATTGTTATAACATCCATTGTTGTCATATGTTGCTTGTCTGTTTGTATTAGTTACAATAATTTTTTTAATTAATTCCGAAATCTTGTAATTAATGGATAAAGCATGAGATAGTTTTTGCTTATTTTCTAATATCACAGTTTGTAATGAATGATTTATATTTTGAAGCTTTTTAAACAGATTTTTGTTTATCAAATCTTTCTTATTATATTGAAGAAGGTTTGATTTATATTGTTCAAATAATTTCATTAATTTTGATTTTTCATACTGTAATCCAGCTATTGATTTAAATGTAAAATCTGTAAGTAATTCATTCTCTTTTTTTAAGAGTTTGATTAATTTCTTGCTTATTTTTATGAGTTCTATAACAGTATTATCTATGTTATGAGGGATAGAAAGTTTATTCATGAGGATGTTCCTCCCGTAACTTTAAAATCTCTATTACTTTTTCCTTTATACCTAGTGGGGTAGAATCAGCAATCATTTCACTATATTTATCAATTAGTAAATCTTGATATATTTTACCAGCACTACTATCTGCAATTAAAGGGTCTTTAGCTTGCTCAACTACAGGTTTGATTAATGCGGCTAAGAATACAGTTTCAAATTCTTGAACTGTTTGTTCTATTTTATTATTAGTGTGTATACGATTTGTGTTATCTAAAGCTTGCTTAGTTGCTTGAGTAGGAATATAGTTATGATTTATATTTGTATCCATAATTTATTACCTATTAAATTTAGTAGGTAAAATTATCCATATGGGGTAATTTTTACCTAGTTTCTATACTAGCTTGTAGTGCTCCTGCTGCTTTAATGTTACCTAAAATAGTTATTAAATCACGTGGACCAACTCCCAAAGCATTTAATCCATCTACAACTTCTTGTAGAGTGCTGCCTCCTTCTAGTACAGCTAATCCTTTTCCTGTTTGTTTAACATCTACTGACGTTTCTGGTACAACAACTGTTTGAGCAGTAGGCGGTGCAAAAGAAGGTGGTTGCGAAACATCAGGTTTTTGCTGAATGATGACTACTAAATTACCTTGAGAAATGGCTACAGGACTAATACGTACATTTTCACCCATTACGATAGTACCAGAAGATCCATCTATTAATATTTTGGCTGGATAATCTGGGACGATTTGAAGTTTTTCAATTTGAGATAGTAATCCCATAGTATTATGCCTATAAACATTTGGTATTAAAAGTTCGACGGTACCAGGATCAAGAGTTTTAGCTATATTAGACTGTATATATTGATTGATAGTTTTTGCAATATCTGTAGCTGTTGAAATATCAGGGTTTTTGAGAGCAAGTTTAATAGAGGGCATACTATTAAATTCAAAATTAACCTCTTTTTCAACTATAGCACCATTGGGAATAAAGCCATTTGTAACTGTGTTTTTAGTTATAGTATTTTTTCCACCTCCAGGGGTAGTAGCATCTGCAACAAACCCTCCTATAGAAACCTGTCCTTGTGCAACTGCATAGACTTCACCATCTGCTCCAAGTAATGTAGTGGCAAGTAATGTGCCTCCCTGTAAACTTTTAGCATCCCCCATAGCGCTTACTGATATATCAATACGGTTGCCATAACGTGCAAATGGAGGAAGAATAGCAGTTACTGAAACTGCTGCGACGTTCTTAGGTTTTAAATTGCTCATACCTTTTATATTAAGTCCTAATTTTTCTAGAAAATCTACTAAACTTTTTTGAGTGAAAACTGAGCTATTTAAATTATCTCCTGTTCCACTTAGTCCTACTACTAAGCCATAACCTACTAATATATTGTCTCTTACGCCTTCTACATACACTATATCTTTAATACGTGTAGTGATAGCATGTGCTTGTATCGGTAATAAATACAAACCAATAGAGAGTATAGTGTTTATGAGTAATAATATTGTATTTTTTTTCATGACTTTATACTATGCATATTTCGTGCCAAAATTTATTAAAATATTTTAATTCATTATATATCTATATATATCTATTAATGGATATATGTAACTTTCTAGAATAACATTATAAAAGCACGGTTAAAAAACTGTTTATTAATTATAAAAATTATACTAATTATATTTATAAAATAACTATTGATGATTTTTTACAATAAGCAGTTTATGATATGTTTATCTTAATTACTTACAGAGTATATAAATTTTTATGAATTATATAAATATACTTAAAAGGTATTTCTTTCCTTTAATAATAGTAACTACAATTTTAGCTGTTACTGTTATACCATTAAAATTACCAGGAACTTATTGTTATATAGTATTTATGGATGTAATAGTAATCTTTTATTGGATTATATATTATCCTAAATTACTTTCACCGTTTGTTTTAATTGTTATAGGTATATTGCATGATAGTTTATATGGAACGGTTATTGGTATTACGACTATTTGTTATATGATAGTGCAATATTTAATTTTGTCTCAGCGTAAGTTATTTATTACTCAGCCTTTCGTGGTGATATGGTTGGTTTTTAGTATGTTTAGTTTTGTGTTTATTTCTTTAAAAACAATCTTAATTTCATTAATTGCAGGTGAGATAATTATAAATCATCATTTATTGTTTCAGTGGTTATTTATTAGTTTTATTTATCCTTTATTTCATATATTGTTTAACCATATGTCCACTTTATTACCAAAGATAAGAGTAAATGAATAAGGATGAATCTAATAAGGCAAAACTGTTCTCTAGGCGCTCATTTATAATGGGGGTAGGAGGAGGTGTATTATTTTCATTACTTGCCGGTAGATTATATTACTTACAAGTAATAAAAAATGACCAATATAAAACTCTATCTGAAAGTAATCGTATTAAATTTTTTTTGATCCCAGCTTTACGTGGTAATATTTTAGACAATTTTGGTGTACCAATTGCAGTCAATCAGAATCATTATCGTGTTCTTTTAGATAAAGAATATGGTATAGATTATGTATCTATTGCTAATAAAATTAGTGAAATATTAAAAATTGATCGTACTGGTTATGAACAGTTATTAAAAAAAATTAAGCAAGCTAGAAACAATACTCCAATATTGTTACAAAACCAACTTACTTGGGAAGAGGTGGTGAAACTAGAAGTTCATGCAATTGAACTACCTAATGTATATGTAGATGTAGGTACCGTACGTTTTTATCCTTATAAATCTTTATTTGCTCATTTAGTCGGTTATACAGGTTTACCATCAGAAAAAGAAATTGCAGTTAATGCATTGCTTAATCATCCGGATATTAAAGTTGGTAAGACAGGAATAGAAGCTACTATGAATGCTGAACTTTCAGGGGAATTGGGAGTAAAGCGTATGGAAGTTAATGCGTATGGTGTAAGAATACGCGAGCTTTCAAGAGAAGAGGCTAAATCTGGACAAGGTATTAATTTGACTATAGATGTAAGATTACAAGAAATTTTAGCTAGTAAACTGGATTCTAAGGGTGCAATAGCTGTATTAATGGATATTAATACAGGTGGAGTGCTTGCTATGGCTTCTACTCCTAGCTTTGATCCCAATCAATTTACTAAAGGACTTTCCTCTAATTATTGGGAAGAACTAATTAATGATCCTTACTTTCCGTTAATTAATAAAGCTATATCAGTGCAATATCCTCCTGGATCACTATTTAAATTAGTGGTTGCCATAGCAGCTTTGGAAGTTGGTATATCTCCAGAAATGTTTGTAAATTGTCCTGGTTATACAATGCTTGGGGAAAGGAAATTTCATTGCTGGAGAGAAGGTGGACATGGCGATGTAAATATGCTAACTGCAATAACTGTATCATGTAATTGTTATTTTTGGGCTATAGCTAGGCGTATAGGTATTGAAAAAATTTCTCAAGTAGCTTATAAGTTAGGATTAGGTGCAAAAACTGGTATAGAATTACCAAATGAATTTGTAGGTATTATACCTGACCGTAGGTGGAAGAAAAAAAAATATAAAAAGGATTGGCAGTTAGGAGATACATTAAATAGTGCCGTAGGGCAGGGATTTGTCTCTACTACTATATTACAACTAGCTGTAATGGTAGCTAGGATTGCTAGTGGTAAACAGGTTAGGCCATGTTTAATCAGTAGTATTGATAATCAAACAGTAACTATAAATACATTTAATGATCTGGATATTGATCCTAAAAATTTAGCAATAGTGCGTAAGGGTATGGAAGCAGTAGTAAACCTTCCTATGGGTGTTGCTTATGGGTATCGTATTGTAAATGATCATCAAAGAATGGCAGGAAAAACTGGAACCTCACAGGTTATATCTAAAAGACATGCTAATGATGATTTAAGTAAACTAAATGTGGCATGGTTTAATAGGAACCATGGTTTGTTTGCTGGTTATGCTCCGGTAGAAAATCCTAAATATGCTTGTGCAGTATTAGTAGAACATGGGGGTAGTGGAGGGCGTGCTGCCGCTCCTGTAGTAAAAGATATATTACTTGCAGTACAAAATTTATATGATGTAGGTGAGATAACATAATGAATTTGATAGAAGTATTACCAAAAATAAGAGGTACGTATAGAGAAAATTTCTCCATAGGTAAAAATACTTGGTTTGGTGTTGGTGGTATTTGCGATATATTATTTAAACCAGAGGATGTAGAAGATTTAAAATTCTTTTTAAAATACAAACCTCAATCTGTTCCAGTTACAGTGCTTGGACTTGCTTCAAACCTGCTAATAAGAGATGGTGGTATTGAAGGGGTAGTGATAAAGTTAGGCAGAAATTTTGCTAATATTAATATAGAAAACGACCAATTACATGTTGGTGCAGGTGCATTAGATTATAATGTAGCTATTTTTTGTAGGGAAGAAGGTCTAGCTGGACTTGAATTCTTAATAGGTATACCTGGAACTATTGGTGGTGCTCTTGCAATGAATGCAGGTGCCTATGGTCGAGACATATCTATTATACTAGAGCGAGCAGAGGTTGTTGATGAAAATGGTATAGAACATAATTTATCTAAAGATGATATAGGATTTATGTATAGGGGGAACAGTATACCTAAAAGTTGGATATTTACTAAGGCTATTTTTAAAATTATTCAGGGTGATAAGCAAGAAATAGCTGATAAAATGAATGAAATTAGTAGAAATAGAGAAAATACTCAACCAATTCGTACAAAAACTTCCGGTAGTACTTTTGTGAATCCTATACCTCTAAAAGCTTGGGAATTAATTGATAAAGCCGGATGTAGGAATTTACGTGTTGGCGGTGCTGTGATTTCAGATAAACATTGTAATTTTATTATTAATGATAATTATGCGACAGCACTAGACATAGAGACTCTTGGTAATGAAGTGAGAAGACAAGTAAAAAATGCTACTAATATAGATTTAGAGTGGGAAATAAAAATTATTGGTCGATATTTGTAATATGCTGCTATGGAAGTAAAAATTCGTATAGTTAATACTATTCAACTACACATAGTTTTTTGATTTGAACTTGTATATGCGTTGCTATAGTAGGTTATACTCTTTGCTTCTGTATGCTAAGAAAGCTGAAAAACTATATTTTTGTTCTGGTTGTTATTTATAGAATTTATAATAATATATTAACATTTTTGTAATACGCTTATATATTGGTAAAAGAGTTAGCTATGCAACAGGAATGTAAATTAAAAGATATATAAATCTATTCACAGTGATGCATATATATCAATAAAAAGTGTGCTAGATATGTATGTTGATACAATAGCTGAAGATATAATTCCATTTGAATATAATAAAATAGTTGAAGTACTAAATCAAACTATAACTTCTTTAGAAGAAGGTGCCAAGACTCTACCTGTATTAGGTTTTAGTAGTAAAATTCAGAATTAAATTAAGGAAATTGAAAACATACCAAGCAAGGTTTTAAATTCACACTAGATGTGGGTAGAAAAGTCTTAGTTGAGTGTTTAAAAGAAAGTTGTGATATTTTATCAGCAAGACAAAAAATCCATCAAATCCTTGAAAACCCAGATAAACAATCTCAAATGGTTGTAATAGATAAGTTCATACAAGAGAAATTAAATGAAAAAATGCAGGAAACTTTAACTAAGCAAGAAGCTGAAAGAAGAGAGGGAGAAGCAGAATTATTTGATTATCAATCATTTTATGGGGTAAAAGAAAAAGATGTAAGATATCTTTTGGAGTTGTTAAACATTATTATATAGACAGTATAGAAATAAAGGGGTAAAGGAGCTTGCTAGTGTTAGTTATGATAAGATAACTGATATTTTACTTTTGTTAATTTGATTCGAGATAGATATATTTCCTTTAAAGAAATAGCTGATTTTAATAGAGAGCAATTAAAAATTCTAAAAGAAAAATATAGGGAGCTTATAACTTATTTAAGTCTGATTCTATATTGACGTTAACGAAAGCCATCCCTAAAAATAATAATCAAGAAATAAAAAAATATGTTCTTGAGCAAATCAATTTACTTCAAAATAATAATTTTGGAGAAAAAAATTATTTCATGGCTTATAAATAAAAACATAATAAATATATTTATAGATAGTCAAGAGTATATACGGAGTTTAAGATTAAGATACTAGAAGAGGCAATAGATAGAAAATGTTATGATATAGTAAAATTAGTATTAGATAGAAATGGTGAGGAAATACCAATAATAAACAAGAAAAATGCATTATTCTAATTTTTAGATGATATAGATTATAGCTTAGATTTTAAGTCTACGTTTAAATTGTTATTGAATAAAGTATCGAATAATCTATCAGCAGATGATAAAAATTTGGTGTTAATAAAAGCTTAAGTTATAACTGTGCCATTAATAGGTTATTGAATAGAATGGGAGAGGATTTACCAAAAATGAAATTAATAATACTCAAAACATAAGGGTAAGAAATGAATATCAGGATACGAAATATAGCAAAGATGTAAAATCTTTATTAGAAGAAGTGAAAAATGCTATACCTATTCATGATAAGTATCAAGCTTTAGTGGAGTCTAAAGCTATCAGGAAAAATTGATAGATATATATTGAAAGAAGTATTTTAAGATAAAGAAGTGATAAAAAATACACTGAATCATGTCTCAGAATCTAATAATTTATAGATAACAAGAACTATATTAAATAATCTAGGAAATAAAATAGGGCCAAAAGATAAACAAAATGCGTTATTTTTAGCAGCAAGAAGTGGAAATATAGAAATAGTAGATGCATTATTAAGTAGAACAGGAATACATATATTAAAAAATTATGAAATAATATATTTGCTAGAGTTATAGAATCTATATATAGATTTACAGAGCCTTTTTTGTATAAACTGGGAAAAATGTGGAATATGAACAAAGAGATGCTTTGCGTATAGCTGTAGTAAAAGATCATACAGATATTAGTAGGTTTATTATTAAAAAAAGAAGGACATTATATATATGATTTAGGAGATCAACAACTAGTTTTACAGAAAGCTGAAGAAAGTGGTTATACAAAAATAGCAGAGTTAATATTGAAGAATGGAAATAAAGGTTTGATGAAGAATCAAGAAAAATTTTTAATAGTTCAAAAGTTGATTATACTCATAAAAGATATATCAAATCAGGTCTATAAGAGTAATTATCATTATTGTCAGAAGTTAAACTGGAATAAATATACATCTAAACCTAAAAGTGCTGTACACCCAATAGGTCTAATTTAAGACAACGTGGATAATGGATGTGTAAAACTTACCATTAGATTTTGTTTAAAATCTAGTTGGTTTATTTGAATATTTATGAGTGTTGATTATATAAAAAATTTATCAAGTAGTTTTGTGTGTACAACTCTTTGTGCTATATATAAAATACTTAATGTATAATTTTTATAAAAAATAAAGTATGAAATATTTTATTTTTAAGATTAAATTAATTTAATTTAAGTATAAATAGTTTTCTTTAATAAGAAGTAATAAATCCTGGAGTATAAGGTGCTAATTATATGATAGTTATGTCAACTAATTTATTCGACATATATCTTAAAAAAGATGGTTTACTCTATAACAATATTGATGCATTTTTATTAGAATACTATATTTCTATTTTTATAAAATTATAAGTTGTTTATGTCTTATTATGTTTGTTCTGGTGTAGAAGTTTGTAGAGATTATGAAGTGCATAATATATCTTCTATTTTTGCATGGAATATGTTGCGTAAAGAAAAAAAATCTATATTAATAGACGTTAGAACAAAATTGGAATGGGACATAATAGGTTATCCTGATTTAGACTCTTTGAAAAAAGAAATATATAAAATATCATGGAGGCTTGAACCGAATATGCTACGTAATGAGAACTTCATTCAAGAATTACAATATGTTGTTAGTGGTTATAATGTGCCTATTATATTTATATGTAAGTCTGGAAGTAGATCGTTAGAAGCAGCTATTGCTGCTATGTTTTTTGGCTATAAAAGATGTTATAACATTTTGGCTGGTTTTGAAGGAATAGGTAACCAGTTAGATAATAATATTAAAGGATGGAAAGAACAACAATTACCATGGAAACAGAGTTACTAATGAAAACTGCCAGTGCGGTTATGTATAATTCAGAATCAGCAAATACAATTGATACATGGCTTGCTGTACGTGATAAATTAAAATCTAAATATGGTGAAGCCATTTTTAAAAGTTGGCTAGGTAAATTAGATTTTATTTCTCTTACTAATGGAGAATTAATATTATCAGCCCCTACTAGATTTATTAAAGAATGGATCTACAACTACTATTCGCACATTATTCAAAACTTATGGTATGAGTACGATAAATCTATAAGACATCTAGATATTATAGTTGATAATGGTAGCAGTAAAAAATCTATAATATCTCCATCTGTGACTGCACATAAATCTATGCTTGATAGTAGTGATAATACAATCCCAACAGAAGAAATGGTTTTTTCATCTTTAGATAAAAGGTTTACTTTTGAGAATTTTGTTGTTGGTAGTCCTAATGAATTAGCTTATGCAGCTGCTAGAGCTACTGCTGAGTCTTCTAAGGTGCAATCTGAATCTAATCCATTGTTTTTATATGGTGGAGTTGGACTTGGCAAAACACATTTAATGCATGCGATAGCTTGGCATATACATGAAACCACACCGTGGCGTAAAGTTGTATATATGTCAGCTGAAAAATTTATGTATCAGTTTGTACAGGCATTAAGAAATAAAGATATTATGTCTTTTAAGGAAAAATTTAGGTCAGTTGATGTTTTAATGATTGATGATGTACAATTTATTTGTGGTAAAGACAGTACTCAAGAAGAGTTTTTCCATACTTTTAATGCTTTAGTTGATAATAATAGACAAATTGTTATATCTTGTGATCGATCTCCTTCTGATTTAGAGGGTATAGAGGAAAGAATTAGATCGCGTTTAGGTTGGGGATTGGTGATTGATGTGCATAGTACAACTTATGAGCTTAGATTAGGTATTTTAGAGTCTAAGGTAGAGCAATTAGATTGTCATGTTCCGAAAATAGTTTTAGAGTTTTTAGCATCTAAAATTACATCTAATGTTAGAGAACTTGAAGGAGCTCTTAATAAAGTAGTTGCTCATTCTACTTTTGTAAAGAAAGAGATTAATCTTGAAAATACACAAGAAATTTTACGAGATCTTTTAAGGGCAAATGAAAGAGTGATTACAATAGAAGAAATACAAAAACGTATAGCTGAACGTTATAGTTTGAGAGTAGCAGACATGTCTTCTTCAAAAAAGTTACGTATAGTAGCTCGGCCAAGGCAAATTGCTATGTATCTATCTAAAATGCTAACACCTCGTAGCTTGTCTGAAATTGGTCGTAAGTTTGGAGGTAAGGATCATACAACAGTGTTACATGCAATACGTAAAATAGAAGAACTTTGTAGTAGTGATAATGAATTTAATGAAGAAATTCAGATGTTAATACGTATGTTTCAGCATTAATTAAAAAATCTTTAATTAAGATAGAGAGGTTGAGAGAGTTTTATGGAACTAGATTTATTAGAAAAAGTAGAAGAAGAGATGGTAGAAAACTATAACCAGGGAAATAAGGAGTTTTCTGTAATGGTAAATCGTACTGATTTGCTAAAGGCTTTAGCTCATGCACAATCTGTTGTAGAAAAGAATAATATTATTCCAATTTTGTCACATATAAAATTAGTGGCTGAAGGTGGTATGATTGAATTTACTGCTACCAATACAGAGATAGCAATTGTAGAAAAAATCAAGGCAGAAATTAATGTTTCTGGTGCTTTAGCCGTGGCAGCTCACACTTTGTATGATATAGTTAGAAAATTACCTGAAGATATAAATATTGAATTGGCTGTAGATAATAAAAAGAAATCTAGAGTAAATGTTGTTGCTGGTAATTGTCATTTTTCTTTACCGTTTTTAGCGGTAGATGCTTTTCCTATTATGGAGTATGGAGAAATGTCACATAAATTTTTGATGAATGCATCAGAATTAGCTATGATTTTTGATAAAAATCGTCATTTTATTTCCACGGAGGAAACACGTTATAATTTAAATGGTATATATATACATACTATTAATAAAGATGGAAATTTAGCTTTTAGAGCTGTAGCAATTGATGGTCATAGATTAAGTAGAGTTGAATTGCTTAAGATACCTGTAGGTGCCGAAAATATGCCTGGTATTATTATACCACGAAAAACTATATTAGAAATACGTAAATTGATTAATTCTAATGATTTAGAAATATCAGTAGAGATTTCTACAACAAAGATTAAGTTTATGTATGGAGACTTAATGCTTATTTCTAAATTAATAGACGGTACTTTTCCTGAATATGATGCGTTAATACCTTATAATAATAAATATATAGTTCGTGTTGATAGTGAAGGTTTTACACAAGCTGTGGATAGAGTGTCTACGATATCATTTGAAAAATTACGAGCAGTAAAATTTACGATTCAGAATAATAAACTGACTTTGTCTGCTGTAGATGAGATTCATGGTGCAGCTACAGAAACTTTAGAAATATCACATTCAGAAAAAGATATAGAAATAGGTTTTAATTCACGCTATTTATTAGATGTTATGAGTGTTATAAAAGGTAAAACTGTAGAATTTCTTTTTGGTGATGATCATTATGCACCTGTAGTTATAAGAGACGCTGATGATATAGATTCCTTATATGTTGTGATGCCGTTGTTGATATAATTGTTATATAAAATTAATACGTACTTGGATAAATTTTTATTTATCCAAGTATCTTTTCATATCATATTTTTTCGGCTGATAGACTTTATTCATTATTTTATAGAATTATTTACCTCAGAAAGTTTAGTTTCTAAATTTAGTAATTTATTTAAATCTTTGGTTTTGTAAGCCTTAGTTACTTCTATAAAAAGGCCTTTATCTGTTTTTCTTGTAATATCAGGATGACAAATTAAGGTCAGTTTCTATAGATGGATTTTAATTTATTATCTAGAATATTGTTATGTTCTTTTAATTTGTTTTGAAGATTATAGTTTGGATAAGAATAAGTGTTATTAGAGTCTATATTATATTTTAATATACCTATTATTGACTTATTATATTCATCAACAAAATTTTTAACATTTTGTTCGATAGATCTAATTTGTAATATGAGTAGTTTAATTTCAAAATATTGACATTGTATACATTTTTTAAGTGCCTGAATATTAAGACTAGCAGTGAATTTATTATCTATATTAGTCATATTTGATTAATTTTATAAAAAGTTAAAAATACACTATTAATATTTAGAGACTCAGCTCTTTTATGATATTTTGTTTTAATCCAATCATCAGGAGGAAAAGTATAACCATTGTTAGGTGTATGATGAATAAATCCTGGATGAGATAAGAATTGTTCTAAAATACAATTAGCATATTCTTGATGATCTGTTGCAACTAAAATACTCGCATTTTCTTTTAATATATTATGTAATAATAGTAATAACTGGTCATTAACCAATCTTCTTTTATGGTGTTTTAGTTTTGGCCACGGATCTGGAAATAGAATAAAAATTTTATGGATAAAAGCAGTTGGTAGTTGTTCTAATAATAAACGTGCATCATCAGGCCATATTCTAATGTTATTTATATTATTTTCTTGGATTAATTTTAATAGATTTGCTATGCCATTAATAAAAGGTTCGCATCCTATAAAAGCTATATGAGGGTTGGCAATTGCTTGATTTGCTATAAATTCTCCAGTACCAAAACCTATTTCTATATGTATTTCTTGGTATTCATTATTTAATCTATAAATATCTTCTAGATTTTTAATTTTTAGCTGTTCTAAAAGAGAAGAAATTAGGTCATTTTTTGTAGAACATAACCTTCTTCCACGTCTTCTACCAAAAGATAAGAGTCTGTGATGTACATTATTCATATATAAATCTTATTTAAATTATATTTTATTATTTAAAGGAAATATTTTATGATCTATTGTAAGTCAATATTAAAATCAAGCAATGGTTATTAACATATAATCGCTATAGAAATAAAAAAATTACTTTTATGGAAAGTCTATTGTATAATTTTAGGTGATTCTTCTTTGGTTACAGGATTCTTATGTGCTATATCCCTTGGATCAGTAGGGGATTTATTATTTTCTGTAGACTGCTTTTTTACATTAACAATTAAATTTTGTTTAGAGGTTTGAGGTTTTAGTGGTAGTTCTTCTTCTTTGTTTCCAGGAACTGTTTGTATATATTTATTAAGTAAATTACGTAATTCAGGATCATTCCAATTTACAGCTCCTATAACACGAGCTATTTCTTTATTATTATGGTTAATAATGATGGAAGTAGGAATACCTATAACATTAAAGGCACTAAATAAAACACTTTTTTGATCTATATATTTATCTAAATATTTGATTTCATGTAATTTATAAAAATCGTTTACTGCTTCAATACCTTTGAAATCTTCGGATATAGCTAAAACTTTTAAAGGTTTTTTCTTAAAATCTTTTTGTAACATATCTAAATCTTGTATCTCTTCTAGACAAGAAGTACACCAAGTAGCCCAGAACGTTAATAATACAACTTGACCATCGAATTCTTCTAGTAAATGATCTTTATTATTTTCATCAAAAAAAGAGATTTCAGGTAAAGAGCGAGGTTCATACTCTTCTATATTATAATTTAGAGTATTAGTATTAGGTAGATCATTTGCTTGACAAATACTAAAAGGTATAATCAACGAAAATAATAAAATTATAAACTGTATCATTTGCTAAGATTTCTTGCTACACTATAATATATTTTATGTAAACTACTATATTTTTATAGTTAACATTTAGGGTATATTATGTCAATTATAAATAAAATAATTATAGGTTATAGATATGTACTATTGGTATTGTTATGTATAGGTGTAATTTTATTGTATGGGTGTGCTGTTAGAGGTCCTTTAACTTTACCGCCAGAAGATATAACATCTGTAAGCAAGATAAAAAAGAATCAACAAAATAAATAATATTATGGATATAAAGTTAGTTGCAGCTAAGGATTTATTTGGTCTAGATATAGATCATAATTATTGTTTTGATCAAGAAACATTAATATCCATTTTAGTTGGATTTAAATATAATATGATTGCCAATAGGTTGAATAAAGTTATAATACAAGATTATCATGGCACATGTAAATCAACGCGTTTAGAGCAAGTAGCTGCTAAATTATAATTAGCCATGTATTCGATGAATCTTAATGGTCATTTAAGTAGAGCAGATCTTATTGGTAGGGATAGTATCATAATTAGAGATGGATTACAAATCACTTAGTTTCAAGAAGGATTGTTACCATGGTCTATTCATCAGCCTATGGCTTTAATTTTTGACGAATATGATGCTGCTCGTCCAGAATTAATGTTTGTGCTACAGCGTATTTTAGAGAATGATGGTAAATTTACTTTAATTGATCAAAATCAGGTTATTACTCCTAACCCGTATTTTCGTACGTTTGCAACAACTAATACTTATAGGGCTTGGATTCGACAGGGTTATATCATGGGTTACATGTTATCAATCAGGGGCAAATAGATAGATTAAATATAGTAGCAACTTTGAATTATAACTATAGATAAAGGAAATAGAAATAGTAAAAGCAAATGTACTAGCATCTTTAATACGTAATGGTTTATAGTAGGAGATATTTTCATGTGTTATATTACTAAGTGCTGTAATTAACTGGACTAGAAACATGAAGATTTTTAAGTGCTTAGAAAGATCCTTTTGTTTGTCATTTTTAAATAAATGCGATGAGATAGAAAAACCAATTATAGCTGAATATTATCAACGTATTTTTGATCATGTAATAAAAGAGAGTTTAATTGCTAAATCATAAAAAAGTGTTATCAATGCTGCTGCAAGAGCCATTAGTGGTTCTAAAAAATTAAATATTGATACTACAGAAAGAGGAGAAGGGGATTTACAAGCTTTAGAGGCTTTATATCACAATCCTGAGTTACAACATAACTTAATTATTAATAAAGAAATAGTGTAATTCTAAATAAATGTGAGCGAGCACGTATAGAGGCAGAGGGGTAGTCAAAGATTTAAAAGGTGTGCTAAGAAATTTAAATAAGTTATTGGTTTTATTATGTACTAATAAATTTCTTTGTAGAAAGTATCATATATTTAATGATTAGAGAAAAGTTAATAGATACTCCTGTAAATCATCTGATGTCATTAGGTGTGTATAATGATTATAATCAAATTATTGAGAAATATAGAGAAAATTTATTACATAATTTGTGTGATCAGCAAAAATTTAATCAGATAATAATTAAGTTAATTGAAGAATTAAATTTAGATATACATAGGATAAAAGCTATTAAAGAAACTACAGTAAAGACAGAAGAGTCTAGTGAAAATAATATAGAGTTAAATTATTCTCAAATTTATAGCTATCTAAAACTTCAATTATACCAGAAATATCCAAATTATCATCTTATTTATAATATAGAAGCATACTTCTTCTTCAGAAAAGATAACTTTGGATCTCGAAATAAATAAAGAATATAAAACGTATATAACCATTATATGATGAAATTACAACGCTTTTGCATTTATGTTCTAATAGTGAATTAATAATGCTTTGTCAGAGACTTGATAAAAAACTTATGGAAAAACAAATCTAATATAACTCAGATTAAGGCTAATAAGTTAAGATGTAAATTATTGATAAACTAACCAATTTGGTGGGAGTATAATACTGAAGAAGGCATCTTAAATAATAAAAATTAGCTGAATTAGTTACAATAAATAACTATAGATATCATTAGAAGGAGCATACTAAAGAAGCATTAGATACTGTTATGACGTTATTGATTGATAACTCAGGTTCAATGCGTGGAAAAGCTATAATAATAGCTGCTATGTGTAGTGACATTTTAGCTAGGACACTAGAAAAATGTGATATTAAGGTCAAAATTTTAGGATTTACAACTACTGAATGGCAAAAAAATAATTCTCCAGCAAATCCGGGTAGGTTAAATGATTTACGTCATATTATATATAAGTTAGCCGATACTTCTTGGCATAGGGCCAAATTAGAGGTTTGGTCCTTATGTTACGAGATGATTTATTAAAGAAAAATATTGATGGTCATTTCTTGATGGTGCACCAGTGAATGATGTTCGATATCTAGAAAGATATTTAAGAGCTACTATTGATTATAAGAAAAAAATAAGGAAATTGAGCTCGTTACTGTTGGTATAGGACATGTGTGACGGAATATTATAAAAATTCTGAAAAGATTTTAGCTGCTGATCAGTTAGGCGATGTAATATTTGAAAAATTAAATAAGATATTTAAATTGATTTTGCTGGTTTAATATTATATAGCATAAGTATTTGCTTATCTCTACTCTAAGGAGAGTAGAGATAAGCAATATAATAAATATTTAGTAACTAGCTAATTAGTTTTAAAATATTTTGTCTTAATTGATTGATCTGAGCAAGTACAGCTGTACTAGCTTGTTCTCTCACTTGTGCCATAGCAAAAGTAGTAGATTCAGTAGGAACATCTGTTGCTAAGAACACATCTCTAGCTGCAGTAATATTTTGAATACTAGTATTAATATTATCAGTGGCATATCTAATTCTAGACTGTATAGCACCAACATTGGATCTAATATCAGATATTACACTTATAGCTCTTTCTAATACAACACTTGCTTCTTGAGCTAATTCTGGAGTTTCAATGCTAATTGATTTGTAATTACCATTTTCATCCAAGAATATATCAGAAGTTTTCGCACCTTGTAGCTGCAATGATATATTATCAGAAGCACTTAAACCAACCTGGAATGCTACAGATGCAGCGCCCATATTAATATTAAATGCCTTAGATAAAGCTTTTTCAGTTGCTTGAGCAGCACTAGTACTGGTTAGTGATAAAGGAGTAGCTGTACCACCACCAACGTATTTTAAGACTAATACGTTCTTAGGATTGGTTTGGCTGACAAACCCATATTCACCAGGTGTAAGTGTTACTCCTAAAGAAGATACATTACCAACCTTATTGTAACCACTTGTATATACTTCACCGTCTTTAGTAGTAAAGCTAATACTAGCGTTACTTCCACCTTGCATTGGAGCTTGTACAGACACTTTAGCAATTTCTACATTTTTAAATTCAGAACTAATGAATGTAAATTCAGATCCTGCTAAATCACCTACTATATTATTATTTACGTCTAAGATAGTGCCAGATCCTTTATATCCAGATACATTACGTGCTTGAAAGAAGTTTAAACCGTTAAATGCAGAATTCAATCTATTGGCAATTAAATCAGCGTCTTCCTGATTTTTTACAGATATATTATTTGCATTAAATGTTAATGATAAAGAACCGCCTTTTCTGTCAACAGCTGAAAGTGTTACTCTGGTATCAGCTGCAAAATTAGTATTTACACTTGCTGCAGTATAAGTGTGTTCACCAACTTTTAATTCAAGATCAACAACATTTTCAAGTCCTTTATGTATGACTTTAAATCCTTGTATCTGACCAACAAAATTAGGGTTATTGGATATTAATGAAGCATCAACACCAGTTGCAACTGGTTTACCGCTACTATCATTAGTATTAGCTATATTTAGTGCTTTTAAAATAGTATCGGTCACAGTACCTTGAGCAATTGTACGTCCTGTACCACTATATGCACTATATAATGCAATATCTGGGGCATTAGCATTGTGGGCAGTTGGGAATATACCACCATTTAAATCACCATCTACACCTACTTGTAATGGAGAGAAACCATTTGCAAGATCAGTATATCCAAGACCTATTGCATTTGCCTCTGTGAAAGTTGTACCAGCAGCATTACCACCATTAAGTAGAACGTCATTTGCTTTTGCTGACATAGCTGCAATACCAAAAGCTGCTGAGCCGTTAGTTCTATCACCAGCACCATTACCAACGCTACCAGCTGTATTTGCTGTGATAGTAATATAAGCATCACCACTTGTATATTCAAACTGTAGTTCAGACAATTTTGACTTTATAGCAATAACATTACTATCTGTGCCAGCATAATTTAAGGCACTCTGTATAGAACTAAATAATGCTGCAGCTTGGTTCGCGGCACCAGTAACAAGTTTAGTATCAATAGTAATATCTGCTAAATCACCTTTTGTACCATCAACAGTACCTATATCTGCAGTAGTGGCAAATGGCATAGCAGCACCATTAATATAAACAAAACCTACATTTTTTGTAGAAGGAGATAAATTACTAATGGTAAGTCTAGCTTGTGCTTGCGTAGCATCACTTTTTGTACTTGTTATAATTTTAGCAGGAGCATATAAGCTACCATCTATTAATTTTCTACCACCAAAATTAGTAGATGTCGCAATACGATCAAGCTCTTGAGTTAAATTCTGGAATTCTTGATTCAATTTTTGTGAAGATTCTGAACCAAGAGCTGAATTAGCTTGAGTAGCTAGTGCTTTCATACGCTGCAATATATCTCCTTCATTTTTAAGAGAACCATCAGCTATTCCAAGCATACTCATACCTTGACTGGTATTAACTAGTGCTGATTGTAAAGTAGAAATATTACCAGAAAGTATAGAACCAATAGCAAGTCCAGATACGTCATCATAAGCATTTGCTATTTTGTTACCACTAGATATTCTTTTTGCTGAAGCTTGTAAATCGTTATCAGCAGCAGCAAGATTTGTGCCTACTGAAATAGCCGTTGGGTTAGAAATTATACCTACAACCATAAAAAATTCTCCTACTTGGATTAAACTGATAAAAGGCTACTTGCCTAATATTTACCTTGCTATTATATCATATTATATATTAATAATATATTAACGCTTAATCACTGCAGTATTTAATAATAAATTAATAATTCCAGCTAAAATATCTTTTTATTTTTTTTCTAAATAAACGTTTTAGCATATACGGAGGATTAAATTTTGGTTTAGTTAATATAAGATTATATGTTTTTCCTGTCATATTTTTATATGCTATCATACAACCTGGTATAACTTCCTTATAGTAAATTGAATATAAATTGGGCCATATTATTTGCGTTAGTTTTGCTCCCCATTTTACAGTTTGTTGAGGTACGCGTGCTAAAGCTTCTACACACGTTATAGCTTCTTCTTCTATCTTATTTGTGCGTGCATAAGCATCTGCTTTAGGTGTAAGATTAAATTCCATATCGTCAAGCATAGCAATGATTTTACTTGCTAAGTATTTTTCATCTTTCCACCATAAGATAAATTTTAAAAACTTTTTCGAACGTGCTTTGCGTAATAAGTAGATGCGCCAAAAACAGATTTTTATTTTAGTATAAATTATTGTAAAGCCTCTTCTTTTATTTTTTTTAAAAAACTTTAAGTGTCTTTCATTTTCGGCTAAATATAATATATGAGCTTTAACTAACATATTTCTTATTCTTTGTAGATTTTTAATGTCATTTAATCTAGCAACGCGTACTTTTTCTTTTGCTCTGGTTGCGTTTAAATTAGCAGAATATCTGGAAATTTGCCTTCCATGAGAATCGCGCATTATATCAGAATAGTGGCCCATTTCCTGGGCTCCTATAATCATCATTCTTGCCATAGCAGGAAAACCATCACCATATACAGCATCTTTTGTGGTTTCTGCAAAAGGATTCCCTCCAGCTGATATATAAATAGAGGCCATTCTGCCATCAGTGCTTTGCATGCCGCTATTATCACCGGCATATTGCCAAGAAACTACATCTAGAACGTCACCTATTGTATATGAATAAGATACAAATATTTCAACTCTTTCCCATAATAACATTAACATAACTACAGGATGAACTGATTGTACTATTAACCTAGCTAAAGACATTTCCAATTTTTCATTCACATGCTGATATTTTTGAATTTCATTTCGTAATCTAAGAATTTCCTGCTTTACTTTCTCCATTAAATCTCTATCTTTATGTCTTTTGCGCAGTATCATAGTAAGAATTTTTTTAGTATGTCCTAGTAGATTGATGTCTGTTAGTTCTCTTAAGCTAAACATCATACTAACATTATCATATGGTAAATATAGGCGAGCAAAATTAACTTTATCATTAGCATCTATGCGTAATCTACCAGAAACCACTAGTGACCTTGCTATCTCTTCTAATTGAGTAGGCATCTCTTCGCGATTTAAAGCTGGTATTGAATGTAATATATGGTATAAATTAGACATTATTTAGCTTCACAATAAATTTACTATTTGGTATCTATAGTTAATGATGATACTATATATAAACATTTTTATTACTTTTATTACATTTAGCCTTTTATGACAAACAAGCGTAAATTTTTATTATTTATATTAATATTTTTCCTATCTAATATATTATATCATGTATTTAGCAAAAATTTATTTAATAAATATTTAAATGTATATAAAATACAACCTAAAGTAGCAATACATAGTGTATATGGTAATTATCTTGCAGGATATTATGCTTCAAAAACTTCTCAGCAGGCATTAGCAGCACAATTTTTTCAAGATGGCCTAACAAAATACAAGAATACAAATCATAGTTTAACAAATACCTTATTAGAATATAGTTATATTACTTATATTTTAGCAGGAAAAACTCAGAATGCTATTTCGCTTATTAAGCAGTTTTCAGGTGATAATTCTACTTATTTGACTAGTATTATTTTAGCATTTGAAGATTTTCATACTGGTAATTTTCAGAAAGCTAGACATATATTAGAGCAGTCTTTAAATAATGATAATCTACAAAAAATAGATGAAATGCTTTTGCTGATATTAATAAGTTGGTGTCATTTTGGTGAAGGAAATTATGAGCAAGCAATAGCTAGTTTACAAAAAAGTCCTGAGCCAAATGATGAATTGATCATACTACAAGAAGCTATAATGGCTGATTTAAAAGGATCGAATGAAATAGCGAGGCAAAAATATAATCAATTAACCCAACTATCATTCTCGTATGATATTATTAATTTAGTGGCTAATTTTTATGTGAGAGAAAATAATGTTAGCCAGGCTAGAGCCCTATATAATACTTTGCTTTCAATAAATCCTAACAATCCTATATTTCAAAATTCATTGCAAGCTCTTTTGTCTAAGCATAGTCATAATAAAAGAATTATAAGTAATCCTATAGATGGTGTAGTATTTACTTTTACACTAATAAGTAGCTTACTCAATAAAGAAGTATTTTACATTAAAGCATTGATATGTAGTGAGCTGGCTTTATATCTTAATCCTAAATATGAACCTGCACAATTATTAATTTCCTCAATATTATTAGATATGAACAATTATGATATGGCTTTAAAATATTACAGACTTATACCATATACTTCTGATTTTTACTATTATGCACAATTAGAAATAGCAAAAATTTTACATATAATAGGCGATATAAAAACTGCAAGATATATGTTACGTGCGTTATACCAAACTAATCCTGCATATATAGAACCATTAATGTTGCTCGCCAATAGTTATAGCACTAATGGCGATTATATCAAAGTAAACAATATTTATACCAATATAATATCAAAATTACCTAATATAGAAAAAAAGGAATGGGTTTTATTCTATCTGCGTGGTACTAATTATAGCTTATTAAAAAATAATTTTAAAGCTGAGAAAGATTTTCTCAAAGCACTGAAACTAAATCCAGAGCAACATATTGTTATGAATGATTTAGCTTATACGTGGTTAGAAGAAGGAAAAAATATTGAAAAAGCAATGCAAATGATTAAGCTTGCTTATGAGAATGATCCCCAAAATCCACAAGTTTTGGATAGTATGGGATGGGCATTTTATTTAAAAGGTAATTATAAACAAGCTTTAGATTTTTTAGAAAATGCTATAGAATTAATACCTAATGATGCAACGGTTGGTGAGCATCTTGGAGATGCTTATTATAAACTATCCTATAAGTTACAAGCAAAATATGAATGGGAAAGAGCACTGCAGAATACTGATGATAAGAGTGTTAAAACACGGTTAAAAAATAAAATAAATCAGCTGAAATAGATTATTATGAAAAATTCTGTTATTCCTAAAAAAATCTTATTATTACAACAAAAACTTATAGAATCTGGTTTGGATGGATTTATTTTGCCTTCTCAAGATGAATTCTTAGGTGAATATGTACCTGATTATGCAAAACGCTTAAAATGGTTGACTAATTTTTCTGGGTCAAATGGTATAGCAGTTGTACTAAAAACAAGTGCTGCTTTTTTTACTGATGGTCGTTATATATTACAGGCTAAAAATGAATTAGGAAATTATTACCAAATCCATAATTTATCTGAATATAATATTGGTAATTGGATATTAAACAATAGTACAGCTAAATCAAAAATAGGTTTTGATCCATGGTTACATACCTATAATCAAATTATTAATTTAAACTCAATTATAAAATCAGCTAATATTGACTTAATACCATGTGCCAATAATTTGATTGATGAATTGTGGGATGATAGGCCAAATAAACCTAGCTCTATTATTTTTATGCATGATATAAAATATACAGGTATTAGTTTTGAACATAAGATTGATATAATATCTAAAGAAATACAAAAAAATCAAGCTGATGCTCTTATTATTACTGTGCCTGATTCTTTATGCTGGCTATTAAACATACGAGGAAGGGATGTACCATATATACCATTAGTGTTAGCACGTGCTATCCTTTATCAAGATAAATCAATTGATTTATTTATTAATGCTATAGAGTCCCAAATACCATTACTTTCAAGTGTAAGGCTATATAATTTAGAGGATTTTGAGCATAATTTATCGAAATTATCTGGAAAAATAGCTGAGATAGACCCAAGATTTGCATCTTGGTGGCTTATAAATAAGTTAGAGTATTATAAAGTAAAGATATTAAACAAAGAAGATCCATGTAAATTACCTAAAGCATGTAAAAATAATATAGAAATTAAAGGTGCACGTGAAAGTCAGTTTCAAGATGCTATTGCATTATGTTATTTTTTTGCATGGTTAGAAAATAACCTAAATGTTGGTCTTACAGAGTTAAACATTTCTGAAAAGATTTTAGAATTTAGAAAACAACAATCTGATTTTGTATATCCAAGTTTTGCAACAATTGCAGCGTTTGCAGAACACGGTGCTATCATTCATTATCAACCCACAGTAAATACTAATAAAAAAATTACTTCGAACAATTTATTACTGATAGATTCTGGAGGACAGTATAACTGTGGTACTACAGATATAACGCGAACAGTAGCTATTGGTACTCCATCTATGAAACAGCAGATACATTTTACACTAGTTTTAAAAGGTCATATTGCTTTAGCTACCGCAGTTTTTCCTAGAAATACTTGTGGACATCAACTGGATATACTGGCGCGTCTGTCATTATGGAACCAAGGTTTAGATTATGCACATGGAACAGGTCATGGTGTTGGTAGTTTTCTTGGGGTACACGAAGGTCCTCAAAATATTAGTACAAGAGGTTCAAATATCGCTTTATCACCAGGTATGATACTATCAAATGAGCCTGGTGTGTATATAGAAAATCAATATGGTATCAGAATAGAAAACCTTATTTTAGTGCAAGAATGTGAGCTATTACCTAATTTCTTATGTTTTGAAACTATTACACTTGTGCCTATAGACAAAAGATTAATAAAACTTGACTTGTTAACTTCTCATGAGGTAGACTGGATAAATGGATATCATAAACAGATATGGGATAAAATTTCGCCTCTAATTAACGATCAAATAGTATTAAAATGGTTAAAAATTGCTGTAGAACCTATTTAAATTTATACAGCGTCTTGATTTTTTTAAATTAGACATTATAATACTAATAAGATAAATGTTTGAGTTACTATTTAAAAGGTAAAAATTATGAAAGATTTCACTAAATATAATGTTTCTGGCGCTCATGCAAAGGCTGCTCAGTATGATGAAGGATTAAGAGCGTTTATGTTACAAGTATATAATTATATGGCTGGTGCTTTGGTTTTGACAGGTACTATATCAATGCTTACAGCATCTTCAGAAGCAGTTATGAATATGATGTATGTAATGCAAGGTAAGCATATAGTTGGAATCTCTGGATTTGGCTGGTTAGTTGCTTTTGCTCCTTTAGCGCTAGTATTTGTATTTAACTTCGGTATTACCAGAATGTCTTCTCAAACTGTACAGTTATTATTCTGGACATATGCTGGACTAATAGGTTTATCGCTTTCTTCTATATTTGTAGTATATACAGGTGAGTCCGTTGCAAGGGTATTTTTTATTACTGCAGGTGTATTTGGGGCTATGAGTATATACGGTTATTCAACTAAAAAAGATCTAACACAATTTGGTTCTTTTTTAATTATAGGATTAATAGGTATATTAATAGCTTCCTTAATTAATATATTTTTAAAGAGCTCTGGTTTGCAGTTTGCAGTTTCTATTCTTAGTATATTAATTTTTGTTGGGTTAACTGCTTATGATACACAAAGAATTAAATCTATGTACTATCAATTTGGTATAAATAATGAAGCTTCTGCAAAAGTAGCGGTAATGGGTGCCCTTACTTTATATATGGACTTTATTAATATATTTGTCCAATTATTGCAATTCTTCGGTAATAGAAGAGATTAATAGTAAATTTATTAGTTCTGAATTTAAACACGTTAAAAAAGCTCTAATTTAGAACTAGATTAGAGCTTTTTTATAAAACTTACTTTATTGTTTCTAATTGTTTAACAATTAATATTTATTAAGATAATAGTTATAATTGTAATATTGCGCTAAATTTAATATAATTAACAGAAATTAATTATTTCAGATTTATATGGTATAGGAGATGGCTAAAATTAAATCATTGAATTGAAATAAAAGCAAGTATACAATATTCTATAATAGAAATAGCTCAATTTAATAACAATTTAGCTTTACAGCTAGGAAATAGGTGGGGTAATGACGGGATCAGAAAAATAAATATTAATACAGTTTTATCTAAACGAAGAGAAAAAAATAGCTATTGAGGTTCAAAAAGCACAGCAGTTCAATGATAATGTTCGTGCATTGTTTAAAAAATACGACAAAAGTAGAAACAAGTCTTATCCTAATATACTTATATACGGTGAAAATGAGAAAATTTTACTATTTTAGGGATGTTCGAGGAATTTTTATATATGAAATTAAACTATGATGATAAATTTAAATGTTTGTGTAATGGTGAACAAATCGTAGATCAGAAATAAATATAGTAAACCTAGTTCTTAGGTAACTCATTCAGAAAATATAAAAATAGTACCAAAGAAAAACAACAACCAGAGCAATCTAACCCAACTTTTATTGAGCTTTCTGAAGAAGAAATCAATAAGATATTTTTATATTTAAAAAGTCCTATAAGAGATGATGAACATCAAAACAAAGTAGAAAGAATAATTATAGAACTCATCTTTTACTGATTTCAAATATGATGAGAAATAATAATTCAACTCAAAATTGCTATTCCACAAAATAAGAATAGAGCTTTTTCAGGTATAATGTGTGTTACTGGCTAGATCAAGAGTGGTAAGGAATTAAAAGCATATGATATTTTAGAATACGAGCTAGGAAAAGTCGTAGATATATTTTTGTGCTGAGCCTAAACTAACGCTTGAAAATAGCAGAATAGCAGAAATATATGAACAGTTATGCGAAGAACAAGGTAAGTCTAAAAGTTTTGCAGACGATATAAGAGCTACTAGTAGCAATTCTTCATCTATAGGTAAATGAACTATATTAGATTATATGAAAAAAGCCTATAAATACTAGATGATCAAAGAATATTGTATTAAGGCTAACTTAAAGTTTTTGCTATAGTATAAGATTTCTATTTCTTTAGCTATAATGTGGATTAAAAGTAGGCACAACTTAGTGCCTATAGTTTAATTGACGTAAAAATTGATAAAATCTTCATTATCATTTGGAGCAAATGTTTTAAAATCTTCTAGAAATAATTCTTGTCCGTATTGTAATGGATATTTATTATGACTTGCAATAATTACTATTCCTTTCTGACTTACCCTAGTTTCAATTAAATTATACAATAATTGTTTGCTAGCATTGTCTAAGTTATTTTCCGGTTCATCTAATAACCATATATAGCTATGACATGCCATAAGGCGTGCTAGTGCTACCTTTTTTTGCCAACCAGCAGATAATCTGTAACAGGGTATATTTTGTATATCCATGAGTCCAAAGTAGGTTAAGGCTGGTAAAATTAATTCTGGAGTTTGATATAATTCAGACCAGAATATCAAATTATCTATTACCGACAATTCAGTTTTTAAAGCATTTTTATGACCAATGTAATTTATTAGATTAAATTCATTATAATATTCTAAAACAATAGAACCTTTGGTAGGAGATGTAATACCAGCAATTAATTTAAGTAGGGTAGTTTTCCCACTACCATTATTCCCTCTTAGAATTAGTAAAGACCCAGGTAATAGTGAAAAACCTAGGTCCTTGAATAAAGTATTATAGTTAGATTCTACTGTAAGATTAGAACAACTGAGCATTTAGTGTTAATCTACTAAATAATATTCAATTGTGGTCATAACTCTTACTTTCTTTTCTATAGTAGAATTGTCACCTGAAACAGCTATATATGAACGGGACATAGGTATAGCAGTCTTAAGTGACTCTATAGCTGGACCATAATAAGCACCTACCACAAAATCACCCTGTGTAGCTCTATGTATTTTACCAAGCTTACTACCAGAATCATTGGTGAATTGTTTTGCAGATTCGAATGCATTCTTGGTTGCTTCAGCTAGCATTTCTGGTTTGATTTCGTTTAATTTGGTAAATTCATATCTAATATTGGTAGGATAATAGCCAGAATTAGATTCAAGCACTATTCCTTGTTGGACTAATTCCCTGACTTTTTGAATTGTTGAAGGTATAAGATTGATTTTTGAAGAGCGTAACTCTAAAGAAGCATTAATAATATAACGATAATCTGTGGTATTATTATTTCTATATTGTTGTGCTAATAAATCTGTTACACTGTATTTTGCTAATGTAATTTCATCTTGAGCAAATCCTTGTTTTAATAGGAAGTTTGTAATAGTTTGTTTATCTATGTCTATATGGTTACTTACTGCAAGTAAATCGTTACCTGTAGATTTAAAATTGATAGTCCAGATAGCAAAATCAGAAGTAACAATACGTTCCGAAAGGCCTGTTACAGTTATAAGCCTATCCATTTTTTTACTTTTAATATATGTACTACATAAGAAATAACCAAGTATACTGAGGCCTATAATAAAGCTTAAGCCTATTATTATGTCAGAACACGAAAAATGTTGTTTTTCACAATTTAAATTCATTTTACATTCCTTTAATAAAAATTAGATTATTAATTTACGTTCTACTTCTCCTAAACATGGGCTTTTTAATTCATGAGGGGGGCTCTTTAAGCAAGCGCTTAAAAGTATTAAAATACAAAATGTAGAAAATAGCTTTTTTAACATATTACTCACTCCAGAAATCAAATTATAGACCATAGCTTTTAATTAAACTGCCGCAAATCATGTGCCAACCATCTATTATAACAAAAAATATTAATTTAAAGGGCAAAGAAATTGCAACCGGTGGTAACATCATCATACCCATTGCCATTAATATAGACGAAACTAGTATATCAATTATTAAAAAAGGTATAAAGATTAAAAATCCTATTTCAAATGCTCTTTTTAATTCACTAATCATAAATGCTGGAACTAATGCTTCTAAAGGAGTATCTTGTGACGAATCTAGCACAGTTTTATTAGTGAATGATAGAAATAGAGCTAAATCTTTATCACGAGTGTGTTTTAACATAAAAGATTGAAAAGGCTTTATAATTACAGGTATCGCTTCTTGTTCAGTCATTTTTTCTTCCATCAAGGGAACAATACCATCATGGTATGCCGTTTCAAATGTAGAAGACATAATAAAAGCAGTTAAGAATAAAGATAAGCTGATTAATACTGTATTTGGAGGACTTTGTTGTATTCCAAGTGCATTACGTAAAAATGAAAGAACAACAATGATTCTAGTAAAAGAAGTAATCATTACTAGTATGGAAGGAGCTAGACTCATTATGGTAATTAAGGCAATTGTTTGAAGAATTCTAGAAGTAAGTTTTGTATCATCCAGATTAAAGCTTATTGGTTCAGCATTTGTAATTGAGGTAAACAATACGCATACAGAAAATAATACAAAATACTTAAGCGTTTTATGTAGATGTCTCATACTAATTCAATACTTCTTTAAGATTAATATCAGATTTAATAACTGTTTCATGATTGTGGCTAAGTAATATTAAATGTCCAGAATCAGCATATTTTATTAGAATAATTTTACGTCTTCTATCTAGTACTAGCATATCTTCTATGCTTAATTTAGAATTTTTTTTTGTTAATAAGTTAGGCAAGAAATTTAATTTCTTTATTAAAGCTGCAAAGATTATAATAAGTGCTATGACAAAACTTAGGGTTAATAAAACTTTTAAGTAATTATATAATTCCATATGGGGTTATTTTTATTCTATATTATAGTTTATAACATTATTATAAGCGTTATGTGCTATTATACTAGAATCAAGTTCTAGCAGTTCTGTATATATGTTTAGTTTATATTTTTCCAAAATACTAGTGTAATTAATTAGAAAATCTTTAAAAGATTTAGTATAAAGGCTTATTTCCTTTGCATCTAATATAGATATGATATTTAGTATTAAATCTATATGTTGATTAAGTTTTGATATTAGATCATGAGATAAGGCTAGATTACTAGTAGTAGAGAATATAGTTTTTAGCTCTGTAATAAGATCAGGTAAGTTTTTTTCCTCAATCATAATTTTTAAAAATTCATATGTTTGTTAGAGTAAACAAGTTTTTATACAATCTATTATTAGATAAATAATGTAATATAGTTAATTTTAAATTAATTAAGTTTTTTAATTTGCTGTGTATAAATACTATTTAACATTTTAAAATTGATATGGATAAGTACTAAAGATATTAGTATGATATATACGCATGGTTATGATTAGGGGTATAAAAATATGTTTCATGTGTTACTATTTAATATAGTTTGGTCAAAATATTTTCATCAAAAGCAATTTAATAAATTATTAATTATATTCTTAATAGGGAAGTTTGTGTTAAGTGTATGCTCAGCTCATGCTTCTTCATTAAATCAAAATAAGTTAAATATATTAGAGGAATCTATATCTTTAATTGAGAGTGGAAAGTCACAGAATGCATATAATAATGTTAAATATATAAATGATTCTTTGATAGGTAATGTAATACTTTGGATGGTATATAAATCTGGTGAAGTTGGTAACTTTAATGAGATACAGAATTTTATTATCAAAAAATCCTATTGGCCAATGCAAAATAAGTTAGTACAAGCAGCTGAACTCTCTATAAATGATAATATTGCACCGAATGTAGTAATAAGTTGGTTTAAAAAATATCCACCTACAACTTATCATGGCATGAAAATCCTTCTAGATGCATATAATAAATTATCAGAAAGTAGTAAAACTTCACTCAAACAAAATAAGGATATAGTAAGTTTAGTAAAAAAAATTTGGATTGAGAGTAATATTAATAAGGTTCAAGAGAAGGATTTTTTAATGAAATATAGTATGATATTGAATAATCAGGATCATATTAAGCGTGTGAATAAGCTATTATGGAAGAATGAATTCGCTCAGGCTGAGCGTGTATTACCAAAACTTTCGGCAGATTATCAAAAGTTTTTTTTAATGAGAATAAAGCTACTTAAAAAAACTCATATTCCTCAAGATTCTATTAGACATTTGCCTCCTAAATTACGTTCTGATCCAGGATTAGTTTATGCTATGGCGAATTTTTATCATCATAAAGATGAAATGAAAAATGTAGTGCAATTGTTATCTCTTAATCCTAGTTCCAACGAAAATAAGAAAAAATGGTGGAGTTTGCGTTCTAGGTATATTAGAGAATTATTATATATAAAAGATTATCAAAATGCTTATAAAATAGCTAAAAACCATCACTATGATGGTAATTGTAGTGAAGTAGATGCTGAGTGGCTTGCTGGGTGGATAGCACTTAGATTTTTAAATAATCCAGAATTGGCATCTAGGCATTTTTACACTTTTTATAATAACGTAAAATTTCCAATTAGTCTTTCAAGAGGAGCATACTGGTCTGCTATTACCTATACAAAATTAAATGATAAGCAATTAGCAGAAGAATGGTATAAAATTGCTGCAAGTTATCCTTATACTTTTTATGGGCAACTGGCTTTGGTAAAACTAGGTCATACTAATATAACATTACCTAAAGATTTTGTAAGGAATGTAGATAAAACAATCTCTATAAGTAACATAGAGCTTTTGAATGTGTTTGATTTGTTTGTACAATTAAATAAATTAGAATTGGCAAAAATATTTGCTGAAGCCGCTATTAAGAATTCTAAAACTCAAAATGAAGCAAAATTTGTTATAGATCATGTAGGTAAAACAAAAAATTTATATTTAATAGTAGAAATAAGTAAGCTAGCAAATAAGGAAAAACTATTATTTGCTAAATCTTCTTATCCAATTTTGCCAAAGCTTAGTAACTTTGAGCTAGAAAAACCTATGATACACTCAATTATTAGACAAGAAAGTGTCTTTAATAGATATGCAAAAAGTACGGCTGGAGCTCTAGGTTTAATGCAACTTATGCCATCTACTGCGCAAAAGGTTGCTAAAGATTTAAAGGTGAAGTACAGTAAAGTTGATTTAACGGGTAATCCGTTTTATAACATAAAATTAGGAAGTAATCACTTGTATACTCTAGTAAATGACTATAAAGGTTCATATATATTAGCTATTGCTGCTTATAATGCGGGATCTGCAAATGTGGATAAATGGATAAATACTATTGGTGATCCAAGAAATATTAAGAAATTAGATGATCTTATAGATTGGATAGAAATGGTACCATTTTACGAAACACGTAATTATTTACAAAGAGTTGTAGAAAATTTACAAGTTTATCGAGTAATTATGAATGGTAATGGATTAACCTCACGTTTAACGCTTGATAAGGATTTAATGCGTGGTAATTGATTATCAAAATAAGATTTATAAAATAACAATAAGAGAAATATAATTATGAAATCATTTAACCAATTAATAGATATAAGTAACATTGCTTTTAGTGATGAACCAGAATTATTGCAGAAATTACAAGAATATAATGAAATTTTTAAGCAAAAATATGACATTATTAATGCAAAGGCTAAACAATATATCAATAGTATAAATGATTCGGAAAACACAACAATTATTGACCAGTTTATTAATGAATATAATTTAACTAATGAAGAAGGTATTGCAATAATGTGTTTAGCGGAAGCATTATTGCGTATACCAGATAAAGCTACTATGGATGAGCTAATTGCAGATAAATGTGGTAATGCAGAATGGTTAAAACATATTGGACAAGATAAATCTAATATTGTAAATGCAGTTACAATTGGTTTATCTATGGCTGGAAAACTTTTGAGTCTAGATAAAACAAAAAGCTTGCTTGGTTCTATAGTTAGAAGAGTTAGTGATCCTGTGATTAGGGCTGCTCTTAAAAAAGTAATTACTATTATGGGACAAAAATTTGTAATTGGAGAAAATATTGAACAAGCTTTAAAAAATTCAAATCGTCATCCAAATTACATGTTTTCTTACGATATACTTGGTGAAGGAGCGCGTAGTCAAGAACAAGCGGAATTTTATTTTGATCATTATTTACGTGCAATAGATGCTATAGGTGACTATAATTCTGCAGCTTCTTTAAATAAAAACACAAGTATTTCTATAAAACTTAGTTCATTACATCCGCGATATGAGTTATTGAAAAAAAATAGATTAGTTAATGAATTAATACCAACATTGAAATGCATAATAACACATGCTAAAAATAAAGGTATTAGTGTGACTATAGATGCTGAAGAGGCAAGTCGTTTAGATATTTCTTTATTATTATTTGAGGAGTTATTTACAGATGAAGAGTTTGTAAATTATAATGGCTTAGGTATGGCTGTTCAAGCTTATCAAAAGCGGGCTCCTTTTGTCATTGATTATTTAGCTGATTTAGCTAAGAAACATAATAAAATTATTCCTATTAGGTTAGTAAAAGGTGCTTATTGGGATAGTGAAATTAAAAAATCACAAATGTTAGGTCTTGAGGGATTTTCAGTATATACTAACAAATATCATACGGATTTTTCTTATCTTGCATGTGCAAACAAAATGTTTGGCTATAGTAATTACATATATCCACAGTTTGCTACACATAATGCACTAACTGTAGCTAGTATTATATCAATTGCTGATGGACGGCAGTTTGAATTCCAATGTTTATATGGAATGGGTAAGCCTTTATATGATTATATAATAGAACATGAGAAAGTAAATTGCCGTATTTATGCTCCTGTAGGAAATTATCATGATTTGTTATGTTATTTAATTAGGCGATTGATTGAGAATGGAGCTAATAATTCTTTTGTACATATGTTTGCAAGTAATGCAACTGAGGAAGAGCTCTTACAAGATCCTATTAAATTTACAATACAAAATAATTTTTTACAGTCGCAAGAAATTAAATCACCAAAAACAATATATCAAGATAATAGAGAAAATTCTTCAGGCTTTGATTTAGGTAATATGTCACAACTTGAAAATATACGTGAACAAGTAACAAAATTCATGCAGAAAACCTGGGAAGCGTATCCGATTATTAATGGTAAACCTATTAAAGATGGAGAAGTAATTAGGTGCATGCAACCAGGAGACCTAGAAAAAGAAATAGGTAAAATGAGAAAAGCTTCTGAGAAAGATTGTGATAGAGCATTAGATGTTTCTGTTGAAGCTTTTGCCTATTGGTCATCAATGGCAATCAAGAAGAGAAGTGCAATTATAGAAAAAATAGCTGATGTATTTCAAGAAAATTATTTAGAATTAGCTACATTATTAATGGGAGAAGGCGGAAAAACTATTGCTGATGCTATAGCTGAAATAAGAGAAGCTATAGATTTTTGTAGATATTATGCATGTGAATCAAGGAAGCTAATGCAAAATGGGCAAAAATTTGTTGGTTATACCGGTGAAAGTAATGAACTTTCTTTGCATGCAAGAGGAGTATTTGTATGTATTAGTCCTTGGAATTTTCCTTTGGCTATTTTTACAGGTCAAGTTGTAGCTGCATTAGTGGTTGGAAACACAGTGATTGCTAAACCTGCATTACAGACCTCTTTAATTGCGTGTTTAGCTGTAAAATTAATGCATGAAGCAGGGGTACCGGATGGAGCATTGCAGTTTCTACCTGCACAAGGCTCGTTGATTGGTAATTATTTACTAAAGGACCCTAGGATAGCTGGAGTGGCATTTACCGGTTCTACTGAGACGGCTAGATCTATTAATCGTACATTAGCTGGGCGTGATGCTGATATTGTACCTTTTATTGCAGAAACAGGTGGTCAAAATTGTATGATTGTTGATAGTTCTGCATTAATTGAACAAACTGTTGATGATATTATACAATCTGCTTTTGGAAGTAGTGGTCAACGTTGTTCAGCATTGCGTGTACTATATGTACAAGAAGAAATTGCAGATAAATTGATTAACTTATTAGTGGGTGCAATGCGTGAACTGACTATAGGTGATACTCATGATCTATCAATAGATATAGGACCAGTAATAGATAGAAATTCCCAAGATATTTTATATGAACACATAAAAAAGATGAAAGAATCCGCTAACTTTTTATATGCTACTGAAATTGAGGATGAATTTAGAAAAATGGGTTATTTTGTGCCTCCACATGCTTTTGAGATTAAATCAATTAACGAGTTATCCCAAGAAGTATTTGGTCCAGTTCTACATATTATAAGGTATAATTCTAAAAACTTAGATCAAGTAATAGATGAGATAAATTCTACAGGTTATGGTTTAACATTTGGTATTCAAAGTAGAATAGCTAAAAAAATAGAATACATTAGAGATAAAGTAAAAGTAGGCAATATTTATGTAAATCGTTCAACTATAGGTGCGGTAGTGGGATTGCAGCCGTTTGGAGGAGAGAGAGCTTCTGGTACAGGGCCAAAAGCTGGAGGTCCTCATTATTTATTACGTTTTATGCTTGAAAGGTGTTGTACAATTAATACAGCGGCAATCGGTGGAAATTTGGAGCTTTTTTCTTAATTATGTATAAAGCAAAAAATAAGCTATTGTAATTATTATATCAGGGAGAAATCTATATCTGAAATCACATTAGTAATATATCCAGTATTGAAAAAGGATTTTATAGAACATAAAGCTATAGATAGATTAGCTGAAGCAGTTGCCTTGGCAAAAGCAATTAATTTAGAGGTTGTGCTTGATGGAATAGTATTACTATCTAAAATATCTTCTGCTAGTTTTTTAGGTTCTGGTAAGGTGCATGAATATGCTAATATCATTAAAGAATTGGATATTACTTTAGTCATTATAGATGAAAAAATTTCTCCCATACAACAGCGTAATTTAGAAAATGCGTGGAAATGTAAGGTTATGGAGCGTACAGCACTCATTATCGAAATTTTTGGTGATAGAGCTAAAACTAAAGAAGGTAAATTACAAGTAAATTTAGCCCATTTTCAATATCAAAAAAGTAGATTAGTTAGAACTTGGATGCATTTAGAAAGACAACGTGGTGGACATGGCTTTTTAGCTGGTCCAGGAGAAAAGCAAATTGAAGTTGATCGTAGAATAATTACGGAACAAATTACTAAAATTAAACGTGAATTAGAAAAAATTAAATCTACACGTGCTGAACATCGTAAAGCGCGTAAAGCAGTGCCATATCCTGTGGTTGCATTAGTGGGTTATACTAATACAGGAAAGAC
This sequence comes from Rickettsiales endosymbiont of Dermacentor nuttalli, assembly GCA_048496475.1. GTDB lineage: Bacteria > Pseudomonadota > Alphaproteobacteria > Rickettsiales > Arcanibacteraceae > Ac37b. Next base: position 60,361 of record JBGCXS010000004.1, on the reverse strand, counting down.
TACATTATTTAATAGACTAACTGGTTCAAAGTTGCTGGCGGTGGATATGCTCTTTGCTACGCTTGATCCTACCATGCGCGTTGTGAAATTACCTTCTCGTAAAAAAATTATTTTATCAGATACAGTAGGATTTATTTCTGATCTTCCTACTGAATTAATAGCGTCATTTAGAGCTACACTTGAAGAAGTAACGCAAGCAGACTTAATTTTGTATGTGCAAGATGCTTCTAATCCAAATAGTATAAAGCAAAGAAATGAAGTAAATAAGATTTTAGTGAGTTTAGGTATTGAAGATAAAATATATCATAACACTATAGAAGTTCTTAATAAGTTAGATTTATTAGAAATAGAGAAAATACCTAATATTGCTTTAGATAATTTATTATATATTTCAGCATTTACAGGGTTAAATTGTGATAAATTATTGAAATATATAGATAATAAATTAAGTTCTAATGATAAAGTTGTCAAAATAGAAATTGATATTTTAGATGGTAAATTATTAGCTTGGGTTTATGATAATGCAGAAGTAATAGAAAAGCAGGAAAAACAAGAAAAAATATATATTTTGCTTAGTATTTCAGAAAAAAACTATCAAAAACTTTTAAAAAATTTTACTGTAAAAATTCTAAAATAAAGTATCTAAATAATTTTATATTACAAAATCATTGAATATTGGATTGACTTTATGTTCATGAAGTTTTAGCCTTTTATATATAGATTATATTTTCAATCAGGGAGGTTAATATGGCTCCATTTATTTTGGAGAACGCAAGTTAACTTTTATGATGCTCTAAAAAAAGAAATGTTAGAACTAGAATATATGATGCTATAGAAGCTTATAAAGCTGCTGTGAATAGATTATAAAGAGTGTATAGATATAAATTTTAGAAGATAATGAACATCATAAAGAATTTTTAATCCAAGCTTTAGAAAGAGTTGATAATATGGAAGCATGTTAATTTTATAACTGTTTCATGCGATAGAATAATGGAAAAATTTATATTTCTGTTATTCTATTCATGGAGTAGTTTTATAATTTTCTATAATTTCTTTAAATGATTTATTATACTATAAATTTTCTATTTGATTATTCTAAATAGTCTTTACAAATTCATTTATACTATGGGTGAGATATTACAAATTGTAATATTAAGTAATTTATCACTCTTTTTATTAGCAGAAAATGTAGGATTAAAAAAATCTTTAGAGAAATATATTGGAATGCGATATAGTTCAATATAAAGCAAAGGATAATATTGTGAGCAAAATAATTGAAAATTTTGCTAAAGAAGTAGCTAATATTTTTAACGAATCTTATAAAAACGTTTACTATATCAGTTGCACGCTACTTAATAAAATTAAATTGGCGTGCATTTTTTACTGTTATAGGTGATGAAATAAAAGACTTAGAGAGTTTTTGTACAAGAATATTCAGATTTGGTGCAATTAGGAAGAAAAATGTCTGTTGAACAAAAAGGTATAAATAAGTATGGATTTGTTCAAATAATAATGCAAAAACTTATTAAAGACAAAACCTATAATGTTGAATGTTATATGATACTTTAAGCAAAGAGTTTCTAGTATAAACTTATGCTAATTACCTAGTAGATAACGTGGAGGTAATGGAGAAATTACTAGATTAACAAATGTACAGAACAATTAAAAATACATCACTTAACGAATCTTTTCTTGAGATCTCCTGATTTTCCAGGAACTCCAGGTGTAGGGGAAAGTCGTAGTGCAAATAATAAAATTGTTTCGTCACATATTGCTATATTTTTAGAAAGTAAAGATGTTTATAATTTAGCACTTAGCCTGTAAATAATATTCAGTTTATAGAAAATAACTGTCTTCTATCTTAAGTTTTGTAAAGTAATACAGCATCTTACAGAAGATATGATAATAAATCGTGTTGATAGTAAAAGTTATACCTTAAAAATTATTATAATGTGTCTAATGTCTTATGACGATACTGTTTATAACTTTTTCAATTGTAATAGGTACATCATTACTCGGTCACTTATGTACTCATTGTATACTTCGTTCCTGATTCCTATCCATATTACAAGTTAATTTGCTATAGTAGAAAACTTGATGAAAAATTATCTAACTAGGTGTAATGCCATAATTGGTATTTTATAGTAAAAACATTTGAATTTGCATACGTTTTTGCTCTTCTACTACTATTTTGTAGGATTCGCTCTATCTGGCTTTGTATAAAAGATCAACTATTATCCTCCTACAGTTAGTATAGTGGAAGATGCAGAATTAAAATCTATAAAAGATATAATAAAAACTACATCTTCCGTTATAATTTCTATTATGAATATTCATGGATAGAATTGTAATTAATAATATCTACGCTTAATGTGAGAGAATTAGATTAATAGTAATCATGTGTTTCAGCACTATTCACCTCTTCTGTTTTAACCTTATCAACTAAACTATTAAAAACATTAGTATCTAAATGCACTAGTGGTAAAAGTACCTATTTTTGAGGTAATTTTATTTAGAGTAGGGTAATATTGGTTTGTATAAACTCTTCAGCAATTCCTCCGATAAGTATAGAACTAATTCCAGATGCTGGATAAATAACATTTGAACTAAAATAATCTAATTTTGTAATTAGATCTTTTGATAGTTTATAAGTAAGTACATAATAACTAAAACCAAACTATTAATTTTTTAGCAAATTCGATTACTGGTGCATGATTTGAGTTGGTATTACAGAAAATTTGACTGGCTAATGATACACTAACTAAATATTTAGGTTTTTGAATCAGGTAGTATAATCACTATTTATATATAACGATTTACCTGTTTCAATAATTTTATTTGAAATATATTTAACTCCTTTATTATCAAATGACCCCAATAAATAAGTTGTTGTAATTAAAACCTAACGAGATAGTAAATTTATTTAGTATCATATTAATGATCCATTAAACTACTAAAAATAGTAAGTTTTGATAAAAAATTTTTAGTTGTCAATCGATAATTACTTTATAGAAAAAATAGCATTAATTATATGGTAGGGTAATTTGGATTTTTGCTCCAACAGGTGAATAATTTGCAAATTTTATGGTACCATTATGATCTTCAATAATTTTTTTCACTATTGCAAGCCCAAGTCCTGTGCCTTTTGTTTTATTTGTAACATATGGTTCAGTAATCCTATCCAATAATTCTTCTGGAAATCCAGCGCCATTATCAATAATATCAATAATAAAATAGTTTTTTTCTGAAGTAATTTTAACGTTAATACTACCTTCTTGTATTTCTTGGTTATTAATTCTATTTTCTATTGATTCTTCGGCATTTTTAAAAATATTAGTAAAAGCTCTATCAATTTGATTTGCATCACAATTAATAATAATAGATGAATCAGGTAATTCTGTAATATATAAAACGTTATTTACTACGCATTGCCTAGAAAAGATAGTGTTATTAATTAATTCACATATATTGTTAGGTAAAAAAGTAGGAGAGGGCATACGTGCAAAATTAACAAATTCCTCTATAATACCTCCTATATCAGCTACATGTCTTATAATAGTATTAGTATATTTATCTAACAATTCTTGATCTGATACTTCTTTATAATATTTTCTTTTAATGCGCTCAGCAGCAAGCCTAATGGGGGTAAGTGGGTTTTTAATCTCATGGGCTATGCGTCTTGCAATATCTGTCCAAGCAGCACTACGCTGCGCAGTAATAAGATCTGTAACATCATCAAATGTTACTATATATCCAATAATATTGTTATTTAATTGTTCGGTAACAATACGTGCAAGTAATATATATTTTTTATTATTACGTATAATTGTTATTTCTTTATTATCAGGTGTGGTAATGTCTTTATCTATATTTTCTAATAATATTGCTATCTCAGGACAAAAGCTAGAAAAGTCTTGCTTATATGCTGTATAAGTGTCTGTTGATAATAGATTACAAGCAGATCTATTAATCATAGTTATTCTTTGTTCTTTAGACAGTACAATAATACCAGCTGATACTCCAGCAATCACGGTTTCACTAAAATGACGTCTAGCATCAATTTGCTTACTTGCTTCAATTAATTCTGTACGTTGTTGTTCGAGTTTCTGAGTCATATTGTTAAAAGCTTTACTTAGTAAGGTGATTTCATCATTATAAACTTCTTCTCTAACACGAGCAGATAAATTTCCAGCTTTTACTTTTTCTGTTGTAATGATAAGACGGTTTATACGCTTAGCAATAGTTGAGGCAAATAATATACCCATAGACATTGCGGCTAATGTCAGAAGTAATGAAACTAATAAGAAAACAAATGAAAATTCAATTTGTAAATTTGAAATACTAGATTTTAAGCGTATATATTCATTTACAGCCCACCTAGTATTTTGCATGTGATTTAAAACTTTACTATCTACAGGGCGTCCAACTAATAAATAAGTATCAAAAAAATTATCTAATTTGATGAGAGCTCTAACGCGATCATGTTCATTAGTGAGTATTACCACCTCTCCATTATCAGTACGTTCTAAATATTCTTCAGGTAGTTTTTCTAGTTCAAAAGTTAAAGAAAAACTAAAATAACCTTTAGCAATAATTTTTTTATCATTTCCTCTAAATACAAGTGCCTCTGTAAGAGAACGATATACTGACTGATCACTTAAAACATGATTAAAAAATACTGGATCATCAAATAAATCCGCTACATGTCTGTTCAAATCTTTAGACATTGCTAAAGCGTCAACTCTGATATTTTCACGATGTTCTTTTAAATATGCATCAGCAACTGCAACAGATTCTTCTAGAGCTGTACTAACTCTAGTATTAAACCATGATTGAATACCATAGTTAAAAAACATTATAGAAAAAGTTGCAACGATAATGGTAGGAACTGCTGATACTAAGCTAAACATAAGCATAATACGAGTTTGTAGACGTGAACCATCTGAATATTTTTGTCTTGTTGCCCACACTCCCATTAAACGACGTGAAATTAATATAGTAAGAAAAAGTAATAAGATTAAATCTATTAATAAAAGGCTAATAACAATATGTGGATCTGGACCCATATTATTAGTTGTTTTAGTAGCTGCACTATAAGTTATAATACCAAAAATAACGGATAATATTGTTAATATAAACGTAAGCTTACGTTCTAGTCCCATTTTTTTAAACCAATTAGTTAGGACATATGTTTTGCTAGGGGTATCATTCATGTACGTAAATTAAATTTTATATGCTTTATAATAGGGTATACAACAAATTCATTTGCTTGTAAAAAAGATTTTATATATTTTTATTGTTGATTTTCATTCTCGAATATCATAGTTTGTATAAACTTCTGTATTGCGCCCTTAGCTCAGCAGGATAGAGCAACAGATTTCTAATCTGTGGGTCAGGAGTTCGAATCTCTTAGGGCGCGCCATACTTAAGTCTGAGTATACTTTAGGTATATCTTATGTCTATAATAAATACAGTCAAAGTTGCAGCAGCAACTCGTAGATCATCCCAGTCAAAATGTATTATCTATAGTAAACGAAAAAAATCGAAGAATCTTTGTAAGAAATAAATAAATAATAAAATGAATCATAAGATTGTTGGAATGATTGATAAAATTGGAGCTGCATTGGTAATACAGCTGGGAGTAACTGCTAGAAATGTTTCTTATTCTGGATTAAAGCTTCAAAATAATGTACCGTTAGGTAAACGGTAAAAAAAGTGCACAATATACTTCTATTATTGCTTCTTTAAGTGTTATACGTGAAATTATAACTCATTTTAATAAAGTATATAATGTATATGAATTTTGACAACGGTAAATGAATTAATTTAGCTGATTAATCAGAAGATAATTTGAACAATTACAAAAAAGATTTTTAGCATATGGTGAGTATGATACTCGTTATAATAGAAATCGTAAAGAAGCAGACTTATAGAACTAGAATTAGTTATAACTTAGGTACATGAACTAAACTTATTTAAATTAAAGTCTCCTATAGTTGAGACTAAATTATCTGAATATTTAGGTAAATTACAAATTTATATTGATGGTAAACATAGAGTTTTAAATTTAGCTATAGAAGAACATCAAAATATTATTAGAGATAGAATAGGTGTTCATGGTCTTAGAATATTACCAGGGAATCCACCACGTTTATCAAGACCTAATTATGCCAATTATTTGCATGTATGAGACCTTCATTTCATATAAACAGGTAACTGAATATGATCTAGAAATGATTGCAGAAGTAGAGCAAAGACTAATTCATATACATAAAAAAGATAGTAGTTGGAAAGTAATTGGGAAAAATAGCCATAAACAGCCTTTATTGTTAAAGCATAAACAGGAAGATGCTGTAATAGTACATTTAAATTTGTTAGAAAATGAGTTATTATTTCAACCATTAAGTATCCAAGTCCTTATTACTGAATATAAAAGTCAGAATAATATTAATAAACTACATAATACTTTTGAAGAAGAAGCATCTTCAGAGCAAACAAATGTAATTCATGAGGAAGTAGTCAATAATAACTCTAATGCCTTAAGTAAAATCTATCATATACCACAATATAATCATGCAACAGGCGACTTATTTGACTATAAAGATTCTAATATAGAACATTTTAATATTACATAGACTTGTTCTTTAGAGTATTAATGCAGGCAAACTGGTAAAATGTTTCAATCTTTTAGCGAATATGTAAAACAAGGATATGTTATAGTTAAGGAAACTAAAGTAAATACTGTAAATAATCATATAGAGTATCAAGAAATTATTCAAGATGAAAAGGCCAAGCATTTTGGTCAATCCTAACATATTAATTGATGAAAAAGCTTTAGCACAAGCAAACTATTATGCTAATTCTGGAAAGGAAATATATCAAACCTTAAATTCATATATTAGGCAAGGTGAGGTTTCAGAAATAATATATATATTTAATACTGGTAGATTAGAACAATTTTCATATATGTCTACAAAACTTATAACTAATATTGTAAGTAGTTTTGCTGTAGCATTATTTATATAATTTATATTAAGTAAACTTAATGGTAAAGATAGTGTTGGTTACATAATATGGGGTATGGTTGGATGTATTTTGAAAACATTTTATCAATAGTTTAAAGTATGGTATACAACTCCTTCTATTAATACATATGATGCTAATTAAGAATATGGATAATATTAATAAACAATATGTATCTAATACAAAACCATTATCAAAAGTAGAGAAATATGATGTAATTCTAATACATGTGATAGAGGATATCATGAATTTAAACCCTTTAAAAAGGGTAATAAAATTCATACATTTGATGAAATAAATAAAAATAGTCTACAACCTAATATCATAATGGTGCAAGAAAACAATGATAATTAATTAATAGGTTTATGAGAAAATTCTACATTTTTTATCAAATGAAAACTATGCTCAAAAACAAGAATATCACTAATAATAATATTACATTCAATACTAGGTAAAATTAGTAGATTTTGTAGGAACTGATTAGTTACTTTTATTAAAGTAAGTACATTAAAACTAGAGCTAAGTTGTATGCAAGATTCTTAGGCTCTTTAAAATTAAGGCTAACAGCGCTAGAGAAGAAAGTTGCTGAAGAAGAACAATTCTTATTGAAAGTTAACTGATTGCTTTAGAAAAAAAGACTCTTTAAAAGAGAAGCTCTTTGAGTGTATAGAAGAACAAAACTCAGCTGGTGTAGAAAGATTTTACCTAAGGTGACTTATCAACTGACATTTAAGGAGATAATTGCCGAGGCCGAAGAAAAAACTAATACAATTCCAAACCTTCTTGCGAGGCACAAAGAGAATAATTTTTGTCAAAAGAAGGAAACTAGAAATATAGTATAGAGATAATAATACTAGTCAGTATACACACGTCTTTAAGGAAATGGACAGAGAAGCTTACACGTAGCCACTCTAGAATAAGTGTTAACAATACTATATTGATTTTATTTTATAGGTTCGTATATTTAAATACTAACCGAATATAGTTTTAATAATAGTTAATTGACTAATAAATATTTCATATATTGATTCAGCTTTATATCAGCAACCAAATTCTGAAGGAAGAATAACTATAGATATTGTGGTGTATTACATAACACTAAAGTATTAGTTGATGCGTATAAAAAAGCTTTAATGCAAGAAGGTTTTAACGAAGAAGTTATAAGAGAAGAATTAGTTAGAGCCGTAAATATCGCTGATAAGAAAGGACAAACTCCACTGCATATTATAGCTGTTCGCTATCATGGAGCTGAATGTGTCAAATATCTCATTTCGTTTGGAGCAAATACTGAAGCATTAGATATGCATGGAAAAACGCCACTTTATTATGCTATATCAAATAATAGTACTAAAGAAAAAAGAGGTTACAATAAAAGACTTAATTAAAGATTCTAGAGAATTAAATATACGTGATAAAAATGGAGTAACTATGCGTACTGAGTTTATAGCTGGCAAACATCAGAAACGGGAACTAATAAGAGCTTGTGATAGGAAGAATTCTATGTGTGTTATTGCGTAATGTAATAGCCACATTCTAGTTGATTACTATAGCTTTTTCACTTGTAATACGTAAGTTGTTAATTTAAATGTACTATTACAGTATCTTCCTGTTTATCTCGATAACCTATGTACTAATTTTATACTTCGTTCCTATCCCCATTACAAGTTAATTTGCTATATATCTACCATTTGGTTAATATTTTTTAATAAAGATATTGATTTCTATTGGTAACGCAATATAATGAGCGCAAAATTTAAATACTTTAGAAAGGATTATATATGTGGGAAGGATAGTAAAATCATTATATGATGTGGAATACCATTGCTTGAAGTGTGTGTGCGCACAAGAAACAACAGTTGTATATCTACAAATATCTCAAATAGTTGGTACATATAGTTTTGCTGTGTTACGTCAAGTATACCAGATTGTTTCTAACCTTTATGTTGAAGATGACAATCAAAATATAGAAAATTTCCACTATATAGGAAATACTACAGGTGAAGATTATGCGAGTGATAATACTCCTACCTTATTTAGTATAGATAGTAACATAGGTTTTGTCGTGCAAATTGTTATAAAAAATGCTTATGAAGCTTTAATGCTTGATGTATTACCAAGTAAAATTATTCTAGGTACAGGTATGCAGGGTAGTGCTTTAGTTTTTATAGGATCCACTGTAGGATATATTATCGGAGATTTAATTAAAGGAATTGAAAGTATATATATTCAATCAAAGAGGTATTTGGGTGCTGCGATAGGTGGGGCAATTAAATATATGATTGCAAGCCTATCAGATGATATAGGTGTAAAAGAGATTATTCTTGGAGCTATAAATAGTATAGGTTATGAATTCATGCTAGAGATTGATCTGAATGAGTTTAGTTATACCATGCTTGCGGCTTTCCTTGAGGGAGAAGAGCAGATATTATGTAATCTGTTTGAGCATAATGCTGATCTATATGGAGATATTTTAAGGAGTATAGATATTTCCTTACTTACAACTGCAATCTCATATTTTGTATATGATACAACTGTTGATTATCTTACTGGAGTAGTAGCTAATTATGCTTTAGCTTAGGAAATTTAAATATTACTGCGTTGCTCGACTCATGTACGTTTTAGTGCACTTCTCGCCTCATGTCTTGTACTACACTTAAATTGCCTGCGCTATTATGATACGTAATCTGATAAAATCCAGAGTGTATTAATCTTCTCAATCTGCAATTGCTCGTCTTGAAAGCGGCCCAATACCCTAATCTTACTAGTTTATTTTAAGTATGCAGAAGCTACTGGAACAATAGCAGTGATAGATTTTATGCAACCAAAAGATTAAATCTATATCTTTTAAATTTAAGTTTTCGTTTAATTTCTAAGAAGAGAGTGGATATTTCTATATTTATTTGCATGATAAAAATGGGTTTGCTGATTGCTCTCAATCGATTATTTTTTAAGTGAGATAGTAACCTTTTTATTAAGGCATTAAATTTACTCTTTACAGCTTTTAAAGATTGTTCTAAAGTATGTTTTGTATATGTTAATAGTTGTGATGGAGATGGCTATGAAACAGGAAGAAACTGAAGACTCTTATAGGATTAGAGCAGTTTTTGGGGGAGTGAAGGACTCAACCACTAAAGAGAAGATAGCAGAGCTTGATGAACTTTTAGCAGTTGATTCGCGTAATGTTAGAGCTCTTAATTCCATATTTCCTGATAAAAAGATAAATGTTTTGCATAATTTGGCTATAAAAGAACACTGTGCTCAAATTTTACCCATGCTAAATAAATATATTGGCTCCTTTTTATACAAGCAAAGAGATTTTGAAGGAGATACACCAATCATGTCAGCTATTGGTTCTAACAGGTTATCTAATGCAAAGGCTTTAGTGGAAGCTTATAAAAATAATTTAAGAGTAAAAGGTTTTGGTGAAGATATTATTAGCTATAATGTAGCTATATTAGTTAATACTAAAAATAATGAAGGGCAAACTCCGTTGCATGAAGCTGCTGATTATCATAATGCTGAGGCTATCAAATATTTGATTTCGCTTGGCGCTGATACTAATAAGATAGATAATTATGGACACAGGCCGCTTTATTATGCAGCTGCAGGAATTGCACCTGATGATGATAAAATTGCTACAATAGTTAATTTAGGGACGAATTCTATGGAATTAAGAGTGCCAGATCAAGATGGCATAACACCGTTTGCAGTATTAAGGAGGAGGCATTTATGGGGAGATCTGCAAGACCGTATGTTAATAGAAGCGTGTGATAGAAAACAATCTCCTAGTCAAGGGTGGGTGGCAAGAACAAGTAATAATAGAAATCAGTTTACTAGCTATCAAGCACAAGAATTGTATAGAAAGGATAAAAATAATCAATCTTCTTGCATTATTTTATAATAAAATATAATGTGTAGTAACAGAAGTTCCCTTTTTCTTGTTAAATAACCGCAAAGAAAAGGGAAGTAGTAGGTTTTATCTACCTTTTTTGGTGTAAGGCGGTTCACTTAATGGAGCTGTTATTGTTTTAAGTATGTTTAAGCTAGGCGTTTTTGTATCTTTTAGTGCATCTTGCTTGTCTTGTTTTTTGTTACTTACTACAAGATCTGCCTTTTTCATGACTTTATTCATCAAGGTTTGTATTCTTTCTTGTCCTTTTTCGGTTTTAAGTTCTTGGTGTACAAATTTTCTTACTGAAGCTAAGCTTGCTTTACCAGTTTCTTTTTCTGCGAGTTCTCTTAAAGCATGGTGCACTGCGTGATCCATCTTTAATCCTTTTAATTCTTCTTGCAATACTTTTCGTTCTTGATTTTCATCTTGAGTTTTGGCTGGTTTATTTTCAAGATGGTCTATTGCCATCACTAAACGACTCATATATTTCTGTATTTCTTTTGAATCTCTGGATAGTATATGGTCTACATATTCTGCGAGTATAGGAGCTTCTAATTTTTCACCTTTTTCTATTTTTTTCCGTGAAAAATTAATATTTTTCCTATGTTTTGCATCTAGATAATAATCACCCATATTTTCATTTGATAATTTTTTTATTTCTTTTTCTTTATCTTCTGATGACATTATATATACAGTTTGATTAACCATGTAACTATTTTGTATTTCATTCATTTCACTTGATATATTTTTTATTTCTTGTGCTAGTTTGGGGTCCCTAAGTTCGGGATGTGCAGCTATTAAACCTACGGCATCTGCAAGTAGTCTTGCAGCTTCACCATAATTTGCATTGCTTAGAGCATTTCTTGCTTCCTTAATTAGCTTTTGTATATCTTTAAACTTTTGTTCTATATCATATTCTTTTTGCTTCTTTTCATCTTGTTGTTTTGCTTTATCTTTTTTATAGAGCTCTAGATTTGTTTCTTCTAACCAAGCTACTTGGACTAGAAGAAAATTCTTCACGTTATCTTTTGTTAGAGTTATAGGAGGCTTAGAGTTAAGGTTATTTTGCTGATTATTAACTTCATTACTCATATTTAAGCCTCCTTTTATTTTGGCTTGCTTAATTAACAGTAATCTTGCATTATAATTATTTTACTATTAAGTTCTTAATAAAGGGTTACCTATTTTGGATATAGCTTGAAAAAATACCAAATATCGGTATTGGTATTAAAATTTTTACCTTGTGCTCGAATAAAAAATATGTTATCTTACATTTTATTCGCTTATGTTGTGAAAAAGGTGAATATTTCTTCAAATAAATTTTTTCTAAGTCTCTTATAAAATTTTCCTTTTGTAATAAATTACTTTTTAATTAATATATTATTAATTTTGTGTAATTATATTTAATTGATGTATATCCTAAGTTATAATGGTTGAAATCTATACCGTTTTATTATGTATTCAGAGGAGGTATATAGTGTTAATACTTTGCACTTTATTAACTATTGTAGTGCTTAGTCCTTACATTCCGTCCATAGCTAGTGCTGCACTAGTAGGTATACTAGGATATTCTGGTTGGTCGTTCAACTAAATGTTTTCAAGATGGTGGATACCATGGTGATGAAAGTAGTATTCCTAATAAAGCATGCCGAGAGCTTTTGAGCCAAACAAGGCTTTCCCATTTGTTTGGCACTATTGGCAGGATAGAGTTCCAGTTGGTAATCATAAAGATATTAAAAATGTTCAAAAGGCTATCACAGATGGTAATTTATGTAGCGCAGAACACCCAGATAAAAAAAAAAGGGTCAAACATTAAAGCTGATTTGTACAAAAATTCTATCGAAATTAATGAAAAAGATATTCTTAATACGACTATGAATTTTTCTGCTGGTGAAATATAATCCTAGCTACAGGGAGTTTTATCTGTCTAACAAAGATTATAATTCTGCAAATAAAATTCTAACTTTGAGTGATTTAGATCTCATTAAAACTATATGAGATGTGAAGCCTGTAACAAATAATGTAATTAAAGGTTGTAAAACTCATTATGATTTACAGATAGATAATGTAGAGCACCCAATCACTACCCATGAAAATCTGTTATATATTAGATGGCAAATGGATATAGCAGGAGCTTCACAAGGTCATTATCACTGTATATATGTTGATTTTAAGAAATCTGGATAAGAAGATGATATAAAACCAATGCCAAAACCTGATAATGATGATTGTAAAGATTATTGTGGTCACCATAATATAGATGTAACTGTGAAAGTAAGTATACAGGGGGCACATACTGAAATGTATGATTCTTCACATAATCTATAAGCTTTAAGTTTAATATGATAAAATTGAGGATTTTTTCCCTAATCTACAGCTTTTAGTGTTTATAGACTATATATGCGTTATTCTTCTTTATTTATATTTAATGCATTTAACTCTTCATTTCTTTACATAATCCAAATTAATTTACCATAACATATCGTATATCAAAAGAACGTAGAATACTTAGCAAAAAATGAAAGATAATTAATTTATTGTAATAAATGAGATAGGTTGTTGTGCTCTAACTAAAGCTATGAAGAGATAATATCTGATAATACTATTTTGCCTAAATGCTGGTTTGACTTCATCAAGTTATGTGCTTCTTCTATTTGAGTAAATGGAAAAACCTTATAGATATAGGGTTTGATTTTATTTGCTTGTATTAAGGGCCACATTTCATGTATAATTTCTTTTGTAATCTCTATTTTAGTTTGAAGAGACTGGGAGCGAAGGGTTTTAGCTATAATAGAAGCATTTTTCATGAGTAATCTTCCGAGCGAAAAAGATGTTATACTATTATTCATCACTCCTATTAATAAAATTTTACCTGTATGATTTAAGATATGTAAGTATTTTTCGATGAATTCTCCTCCATACATATCAAAAATTAAGTCAGGATAAAAATTTACAGATTTGAGTACATTAACAAAATCATCGATCTTATAATTTATAACTAAATCTGCTTTGAGGTTCTGACAAAAAGCTTGTTTCTTCTTGCTTGAAACAAGAGTGCATACTTGCATACCATAAGCTTTAGCAAGCTGAATGGTAAGTGTACTAATGCCACTTGCTCCACCTGTGATAAGTAGTTTATCATGAGGTTTGAAGAGAGGAGTTTGCCAAAGGAAATTTAAATAAAAAGAGTAAATACTCTCTGGTAATGCTGCTGCCTCTACATAGCTTAAATTAGAAGGAATATGAAGTAATATATCTTGGTTTAATATAGTATATTCAGAATATCCTCCGCCAGATAATAAGCTACAGACTTTATCACCTATTTTAAAATTAGTTACTGCCGGTCCTATGGCCACTACTTCGCCTGCGATTTCTAATCCAGGTAAATTTTCATAATCTTTTGGTGCTCGATATAGGCCTTGGACTTGCAGTAAATCAGCTCTATTAACGCCAGCAGCCCAAACTTTTATTAAAACATCGTTTCCGCTTGGAAAGGGGATCTCAATCTCCGTATGAACAATTTTCTTATTTTCTATAATATACTGAGAGTATGTTTGTTGCATAAATTCTAATTTTCCAGCTATTTAAGTGCTTTTTTATGGTATTATATTATATTATATAAATGCGCGCGTGTAAGCAATCTATTTGTATACATTCATAAATTTAGATAGATGCAAATTTTACGGTTTACTAGTTGGGTTTTTGATAGGTTGATGTATTTTATCTATTAGATTTTTTGGTATAATATTATGAAATATTTTAATATAATTAGTGGTTTCGGGAGCTAATTTTGTTATCTTTTTAGTCCCTTAAAATTAGCCGTTTGGTTTGTATATAATTCTGCTTTTGCCTTATCTACTCCAAATACTTCTATATTTTGAGTAGATGCAGTTGTTAAAGTAGTAATAAGATTAAAACGTTTGCTGGGGTTTAATTCTTTTTCGTATTTTGCAAAACCGCTAATAAAATCAGCCTTTTGGTTTTGTAAAATTTGATCAATTATAATATTTATAGAGTTTTTATTTATTTCTAGAAATTTAGAAATATCTAATCGGTTGAAATTTTCTAAAGCTTCATTACGTGTATTATAACCTACCATATCTACGGACATAATGCTTCTTGCAATGCTAATGGCCAATTCAACAATGCCATTGTTATTTATTTTTTCTCCGTGTAATAACTTTGTTTGACTATTTGTAGGAAGTATTTGTATATAATCTTCCACTAAATCATTAAGGTTCTCTATTGTTTTTATTGCTTTTGATAATTACGCTAACTAGATTGATAAGAGGTGAGGTGTAAGTATTATGCATATAACCTACTATTTATATTTAATTATATATACAAGTAGTTTCTTAATCTAAATTAGAGATCATATGATCTCTAATTTAAACTGAGCTACTTTTAAAATATAAAATAATTAAGTTAATAAGTGATTAATGCTTAAAATATTAGTATCATTCTAGTTTTATAATGATAAACTTGCCATATTTTCTTCAAGTCTTTCTACATTAATTTTTTCTTGCCATAAGTCAGGTTGTTAAGCTGAATTATTTTGTGCATCTTCTAATTTATCATATAATAAAAGCTTGCTTATTGCTTCTAAATTTTTTGTGTAAAATAATAGTAGTTCTTTTAGATTATATTCTACTGGCGATTATCCTAATAAATCTAAACTTATCTCTACATATATTATAGATGAATAGATTGCTGATTAGTGTATTTATATGATCTCTATATTAATAGACATGTATTCTATAGCATTATTATCAGCTTTTGGATATAGCTTTGTTTCTATATGATTAGCATTTCAATAGAATATTTTATATGATTTGCTTTAAGTAGTAAGTCAAAGTTAAAGTCTAAATAAAGACTGTGTTGTTCTAATAAAAAGTTTGTAATCTCTTCGGAATCAATTATTAATCTTTCAAATGATTTTTGAGCAGTTTTACCTTTTTATAAGGTATACAATTCAGATAATTCTGTATAGAATGTTACTACCATTTTATATGAGATATAAAAGCTCCAATTATCAGATTTTAAATCTTGTGCTATTTTTTTAGTCTTATTGTACTACTTATAGGCCTCATTATATTTATTTTGTAATAAAAGGTTATCGCCTAAATTAAGTTCATCCTTAAGTGCTATTATATCTTCCTAAAATTTAGATTCTATATCGTATTGAGCTAAGCCTTTTTCTCAAATATTAACTGTGATTTTGCAAGGACATTATATCTGAGGCTAAAATTGTTTTACAAGAGGGGTTATTATTTTCTATTGGTAAGAGGGTATAAGGCAAATGATCATTGCCATAATTTCTTGTATAGAATTCCGCTAAATATTGCTGAAATGTAACTATATCACATGCTAATTATAGCATATATTTTTCTTTTATTATAAACACATATTGTTTTATATTTGATGTCGTCATTAAATAATGATACATCTTTTCGGTTGTACTTATGGTATTCTTTATAAATGCCTTAAACTTCTCTGATTCACTAGTTGTTTCTGGAGTCCTCCTTTATTAGATAAGATATAATCATCTAAATGTGTTATGTAATATATATTTTAAAAGCTTTGGTATAATATTGTTTTAACTGCAAAATAAGTGGAGAGCTGTTCTTTAATGTTTTATGCTCTGATGTTTGTTTATGTAGCTCTGAATCATGTTTTAAATGGTTATATATATTTTATTTTTTTGGGTAAATTTACATATAAAACTATAATATTTTATAGCAAGTGATATAGTATGACTTCTGAAGCTTCAGTTTTAAACGTCTTTATAACACCAAAACGTTTAGACTGATCTAGTATTGTGTCTATAGTCATTAAGGCTTCTTCTATATTTTCTATATTATTGTCAATAACTTTGCGTTTTATAAAGTCTATTAATTCTTTTGTCGAGATTTAATAATCTAATTTTATATGTTTAATTAATATGTAATATATTAAGATTTTTGTATATCCAAATAATTAGCATATTTTAATAAATTTTTCTATTTAAAATATATTAAAAATATTATTGTATTCGTTATAAAATTACAACCGATTTTCTAAATCAGAGATATTGGAAGAATAAATTGAAGAAAAACCTAAAATTACATAGGGGTAATTGACATATTAGCACATTGTAATATTGACATATTAGAACATTATAATATTGTGATTACCTATATATTTTTGTAAGGTGTATCTTAAACTGGATGTTTATGGCTAAAATTAATAGTATTTCTGGATTTCCTGAATTTCTTCCAAATGATCAAATCATTTTTAATCAAACTTTAAATTTAATTAAAAGTTATTTTGAAAAAAGTGGTTTTATACCTTTAGATACGTCAGCTGTAGAGCGTATTACTACTCTTACTGCAAAAGGCATAGAAAGCCATGAAATATATGGCATTTATAGATTGGCTGGTAATGAAGGAGATAACAAAAAAGATTTAGCTTTGCGTTTTGATTTAACAGTACCTTTAGCACGTTATGTTTCACAGCATTATGACAAGTTAATTTTTCCTTATAGAAGGTATCATATAGCACCAGTTTGGAGAGGAGAGAGGGCTCAAGCTGGTCGTTATAGGCAATTTTATCAATGTGATATAGATGTAATAGGGGATGGTGATCTTTCTATAATCCATGATGCTGAGTTACCTATAATAATATCTCAGATATTTAATGCATTAAATATAGGTAAATTTACTATACGTATTAATAATCGTAATATTTTAAAGGGGTTATTATTATCACTTAATTTAAATAATGATGAAGTTGTTAAAGAAGTGTTGCGTGTTATAGATAAAATTGAAAAAATATCTATAGATAGCTTTAAATCAGAGCTGGATAAGTTAGGATTATCAGAAAAGAAAATAGAGTTTTTATTAGAATTTATTAATAAAAAGTTAGCCAATAGTAATTGGCTAGATTATCTAAAAACACTCAAGATTAATGATGAATTTATAAAGGGAGTAGAGGAGCTTGAGCAAGTAGTAAATTATATGCGAGTTTTAGGAATTGAAGAAGAGTATTTCTGTATAGACCCAACCATTGCAAGAGGGTTAGATTATTATACTGGGACCATATATGAAACTAGATTAGAAGGATATCCAGAACTAGGTAGCATTTGTAGTGGTGGTAGGTATGCAAGTTTGGCAGAAAATTTTACCAATAAAAAACTACCGGGAGTTGGTTTATCCATAGGTCTTAGTAGACTTATACCTAAATTAATTGAAATTGGTGTTTTAGAAAATAAAACTGCTACTGTAGCACCAGTAATAGTTACAACACAAAACCAAAATAGAATAAAAGACTATCTTAAAATAGCCTCTATATTGCGTGCAGCGAATATTTCTACTGAAATATATTTGCAACCTAAGAATTTAGCTGCGCAAATGAAATATGCTGGAAAAAGAGGTTTTTTATTTGCGATTATAGCTGATGGATCAGAGTTAGATGAGAATAAGGTTTTAATTAGAAATTTATCAACAGGTGTGCAGGTTCCTATATCTATGGACAACTTAGTTGAATATATTAAACAGTTATTAAAAGATATACATACAAAATAAGTTATACTTGGTGTTGTTTTAAGTTAATTCTAGGTTTGTTAGGTTTAATTTGAAAAGTAATGGCAGCTAAAAATAAGAGAAGCAAAGAAGTTGCTAGATATTTGTATTTATTGGTTTTAATGTTAAACTTTTTTTATATATAGTTTTTTGATTTGGTTATCATATACGTTGCTCATCGTTTTCCTAGCAATTAATAGACTTCACTATTTGCTCTCCCACTAACTTTACTCTGTCTGACCTAGTATTAATATTTAACTTTTTTTACTATATACTTAAATCTATTTCTCTAGAACTCAAATTATTACTTGATTATACTACTAACTTTACAAGTTCGAAACAAGTTTATGAAGTAAAAAATAGAATAGATAATATTTTAAGTTTATCAGAACTTTCTGTTGAATTAAATTTACATTTTCCTTACTTTTATGAAAAAGGATGTTCCTATTATTTAGATCCTGAGAACAATAATTACTTTTTTCTACATAAGGTTTAATAGATCTTCTGAGCAATACAAAAATAATAGATATCCACTAGCAAATTCAGATTATGGATTATAGCTTTTTCACTTGTAATAGGGATATTGTTACTCGATCAATTATGTACTAATTAGATACTTTGTTCCTATACCTATTACAAGTTAATTCGCTATAGTGCTTGGTGTAAAAAGACTTAGGAATTTTAGCCATATTTTGGGTTTATTATTTGGATTATGGGGTTGATGCCTTATCACTCATAACCCAAATTTTGATTAAGTTATAGACATAAGAGCTTTAACATCCTATCTAGCTGCAATTTCTCCACCTAATACTCAGTTTATTTGATTTACTTTAATTTGACCTAGAAGTTACTTGCTTTGATTATCCTTTATATTGATTGTCACATTAAAATGTGAATTATCGGTGTCGAACCCGATTAAAGCACATTTTATAGGGTGCCCTTCATCATATTCGGTGATGTCACCATCAATTAATAATGTATTAGCTGATAAATCATTATTATTTCTGTCAACTGTATTAAAAATATTTTTAGATTTAATCTTATTGGCTATAATATACGCAAAATTTTTACTTGCTTTAACTATTGTTTTATGATTTTTTGGATTAGATATACCATCTTGAAAATCATTTATAATAATGTGATTATATTGAGCAAGATTAGAAAAGTGTTAGGATTTTAGCATCACATAGACTTGAAGTGCTACCACAAGCTGTTAAAGCTGTAATTAGAAAAATTGAAAGATTTTTATCATTATTGTATCTTTTTAATATAGATAAAAAATTTCATATAATTGAAATGAAGAGTTGTTTGGTGTCAAGGATAGATTTGTTATTTGGATTATATATTAAGATTGTATTTGTTCATATTGTTACTAATAAGGTTTAAGAACTATATAAAAGAGCAATTCATAATTAATATGTGTAATTATTGTAGATGCTATTCAATCATTTTTAACCAATCTTCTTCTGTTAATACGGTTGTTCTTAGTTCACGTGCTTTTGCAAGTTTACTACCAGAATTTTCTCCTGCTATTAAATAGTCTGTTACAGCAGAAATAGTGTTAGTAACCTTTGCTCCTAAGAGTTCGGCTTTTTCTTTGGCAGTACTACGGCTCATACTGGTAAGATTCCCAGTAAATACAATAGTTTTACCTGATAATTTAGTTGTTTGTGTTTTAGCTTCCAGTATAGTTACAATTTTACCTAGTTTTTCTACAATTTCTCTATTATTTTGTTGTTGAAAAAACATAGAAGTTGCGTATGCAGTTTTGCTACCAATACCATTGATAGACATCATTTCTACAACTTCTTCAGAACTGCTATCTTTAATTAGCAGCATTTTACTAAACCAGTTATCAAAAGTCTGGTAATATTTTGCTAATAACTTTGCGGTTGTTTTTCCAATATGTCTTATACCTAAGCTGTATATAAACTTATCTAAAGTAATATGTTTGGCTTTATTTATAGCAGAAAACAAATTTTTGACAGATTTTTCACCCCAATCATACATGAGATGTATAGGATTATCTGTATTCTGGTTATATTCTTCAAGACAAAATATATCTGCTGGATTTTTAATTATTCCAAGTTGGTAGAAAAATTTAATTTGTTTATCTCCAAGCCCTTCAATATTAAAGGCGTTTCTTGATACAAAATGACATAAATGTTCTACTACTTGGTCTGCGCATGATAAACTGTTAATACACCTAGTAACTGCTTCTCCTTCTTCTTTTATAACTCTGCTATTACACGACGGACAAAATTCTGGAAAAGCAAAAGGAATGCTGGATTGAGGGCGTAAACTTTTATCTACTTCTAATATTTGGGGTATTATATCTCCAGCTCTTTGTATAGTTACGGTGTCATTTTCTCTGATATCTTTACGTTCTATTTCATAGCGATTATGTAAGGTAGCACGTGATACAATAACTCCTCCGATATTAACAGGAATTAATTCTGCAACTGGCGTTAAACTACCTGTTCTTCCTACTTGAATAATTATTTGTTTTATCACAGTTTTTGCTTGTTCAGCAGGGAATTTATGTGCTATAGCCCATCTAGGGGTGCGTGCTATAAAACCTAACTGTTCTTGTAGCATAAAGTTATTTACTTTATATACAACGCCATCTATATCATAATTTAATGAGCATCTTATATTATAAAGATTTTTATAAAATTCCATCATTTCCGAAATATTTTTGCATAATACAAGATAAGGATTGATTTGAAATCCATATTGTTTCAGAAGTTCTAAGGCTTCCCATTGGTTATTTACTTGAACTTGATCTGTGTATATTAAAGAGTAAACAAAATATTTTAATTTACGTTTTGCAGTGATTGTGGGATCTAGTTGCCTAAGTGATCCAGAAGCTGCATTTCGAGGGTTTGCGAATACAGGTAAGTTTTCTTGCAGGCGTTTAATATTAAGTTCTTCAAAGGTTTTATGGTCAATATATATTTCGCCTCTAACTTCTAAGCTATGTGTGCTACATTCTTTTAAAAAATGTGGAAAATTTATGACGGTTTTAAGATTTTCTGTGATATCTTCACCTATAAACCCATCTCCTCTTGTGGCTCCATATATAAGTAATCCGTTCTGAAACTTGGCAGAAAATGAAACCCCATCTATTTTAGGTTCACATACCATTTCAGTAGATGTGTTAATAACCTTGTTATGTTTTTCAATTTCTTTATCTGAACCTGATAATAGTTTTTTATGTATTCTATCAAGAAAGTCTTGTATGTCTTCTTCGGAAAAACCATTACTAAGTGAAAGCATGGGTTTACTATGAGTAATTTTAGCAAAATTTTCGGTGGGTACTGAGCCAATTTTTAAGGAAGGACTATCTTGTCTGATTAAATTTGGAAATTTTTTCTCAATAGATTGGTTGCGTTGGACAAGTCTATCATATTCAGCATCGCTAAGCTTAGGGGTGCTATATTGAAAATATAGGATATTATGGTGAGATATTTCTTTTGCTAAACGTTCTAATTCTTGAGCTGCTTCATTTTCTGTAAGTGAATCTACAGATTTATTATTTATAAGATTTGGTGTGTTTAAAGGTAATTGTTTCATAATATGTAGTATAATAGTTAGCCATTAAAATTATATCATGTGATATCAAAATAGTCTATAGTAAGGAAGATTATAATTATTTATATTTTTATAATTTATTAACTTATTACTAGTAAAAACAAAATAATATGATGTAGATTAATAACTTAACGCTTAATATTAGATGGGCATGGTTATATATTGCAAAAGTGTTATTAAAAGGTTAATAGTCTTGCATAAATGGTTTGTTAAGTGTATAATATAAAAGAAACTGTATATTTTTATGTACAGGGTATTTGAAAATATATAATTAGATCATGTTTATTATATGTTATAGCTATATTTTGGGAGTCATATATGTCGACAGTGTTATCACTACCAGTTCTAAATAGTGACGCAGGATTTTTTAGATATTTGCAGGAAATTCGTAAAATCCCTTCTTTAGGTGAAGAAGAGGAGTATATGCTGGCAAAAAGATTTGTTGAATATCAAGATATTAGTGTGGCACATAAATTAGTTACAAGCCATTTAAAATTAGTTGCTAAGATTGCAATGTCTTTTAGAAATTATGGATTACCGATGATAGAATTGGTCTCTGAAGGTAATATAGGTTTAATGCAAGCTGTTAAAAAATTTAATCCTGAATTAGGGTTTAGACTGTCGACTTATGCTGTGTGGTGGATTAAAGCTGCAATACAAGAATATGTTTTAAGGTCATGGTCTCTTGTAAAAATAGGTACAACTTCAGCACAAAAAAAGTTATTTTTTAATTTAAACAAACTAAAGAAAAAGATTCAATCTATAGGTACAAAAAGTTTGGATGATCAAGAAATTGGTCTAATTTCAAAAGAACTACAAGTATCAACAGATGAAGTTAAAGAAATGGAAAAACGCATGTCTGGTATGGATATGTCTTTAAATACATTGATTTCCGTTGATGATGGTGGAGATGAGTTAATAGATTTATTACCTGAAACGCGTGCAAATCAGGAAAAAATGTTAGTAAATCTGCAAGAATCTAAATACCAGTCAAAATTATTACATAATGCTATTAATAGACTAACTGATAGAGAAAAACATATATTAACAGAACGTAGATTAAAAGAAGAGCCAGCTACTCTTGAAGAGTTAAGTCAACATTATAACATTTCACGAGAAAGAATAAGGCAGATTGAAGCAAGAATATTAGAAAAACTGAAAGATTCAATAGAGTTAGAAAGTAGTGCTGTGTCCGGGGCCTAGAAAGTTTTTTATGTTTTATTTTCTACTCCGTTACCTTAATCTAAATTAATTTATTATGGCAATAGAGTAAAAAATTTAGAGGTTTTGATTTAAATGATAGTATGCATTGCTAATTGTTTACTTAGCAATAGTTAGTTTATGTGCCTTGTGTCTATGTGTCAGTAGTTTGAAAATTAATTCTTATCTTTAAAAATATGAAACTTATATTAACACAAAAATAATAATGTATAATTAATGTTATGTGTAATTATAGTGCTAAAATACCTGATAATAATCTCAAAACTATTAGTTTAAAAGAAAAAACTAAAGATGGTGACATTAAAAATAATTTGATTAGTTATGCTGGTAAACAAGGCTTTCTATTTTTTCTTAATGATAATGAATATTTAAATTATGATTTAATGGTGAATTTAAAGTGGTTTATAGCAAAAAATCCTGGATATGATTTATTAAAAGTTCCTAGAATTAATGTTTTTTCTGAATATAATAAAGATGACGCTTCTATAGATAGATTTGGTCGAAGTGATTATCCTTGTTATCAAGGTAGGATATATAAAACTTCGAATGTAAATATAAAATGGATTAAACCATTACATGAGAAATTAATTGGAGCAAAAAATAAAGGTAAAATGCCTATAAATGATAGATTTAATCTTATACATCTTAAAACATATAAGAAACAATCTAATTCTGCTTCTATATATAAAGAAATTGAAGATTTGAATATTAAGCAATAGTATAATTGGTATATTTTAGATTATCTATAGAAGTTGTATAATTTTAGTTATAAAAGACGATAGTAAATTAACTTAGAGCAGACTGAGCTCTAACAGGCTTATTTCATTCATTAGATATGGCTTAAGAAGGTTTAGTTTCTTTATTATTTTCTACCATAAACTAAACCTTCTTAAGCCATTTGTCAATCTGTATAGCTTTTTAATTTAGATTATATATTGTGTTATTCCTTGTTCAAGTATGTATATAGTAAAAATAGTTGAGCTAGATAGAGCAAAGCCTACAAGTGAATAGTAATGACATATGCAAACTCAAATGTTTTTACTATAGCCCATTTTGATATAATATTTTCCTAAAATTCCCATCCAATTTATAAAAGGGCTTTATGGTTTTGTTATATGTTTTAGCTGTTTCTGCATTGAAAAGTCCTAAGTGGATGCACCATTTGCTTTAAGCAGCTCTATACTTAGCTCTGAAGATACTTAACGTTCTACAGCGCTATAATTATACGTTGTATAATTACTAGGTTGTTCTGTAAAGCCAGATTTTATCTTATTATTATGTCCAAATCTTCTCTTATACATATAGCTTATTTTACCCTTAAAGTCTAATTCTTCATCATTATTAATGACATAATTTTGCTAGCTTTTATACCAGTCTCTCGAAGCCTTAAATTATTCCTTCTGGATTTGATCTTCCATATTTAGCGGATCTCCTCCGTGTTCATGATATCTTTGTTAAAGCCTATGGTAATATTTTGCTGATATAAATAGGGTAATTTATATTGCTGTTTATCTTTTATGTTATATCCTAGTTCTATCCTTGTGCTCACTAAATAAGAAGTATGTTTACTATTTGTTTGATAAACCGCATCCTCTACATGTATTTCTCTATGTAGATTGTGTTTACTATATGTTCCTATTAATGATCCATTTAAATATACTTTACCTAACCCTTTGCTTCCGTAAATACTTACAAATATACTCTTTACTTTATTATTTTTACCTTGACTCTTTTTGTGATCAAAATCAGGTTGATAATAACCAAGTGATAAACCTCCTAATTGTACTATTATTTACTTGATAATCATAACCTAAAGCTAGTCCTGTTATTTTGGCATTATAACTATATCTTCTATTAGTACTCTTTTGATTAGCAAATGATTTAAATGGCGTTACCCCCATACGTAATGTTTTTCTAATCCAAGTTCTCTATTTAGGTTTGTAGCTACATCATTCATTAAATTTGCTCTTGTACTTGAGCTAAACATTTTAGCTAAATTATTCTTATAGAACTACTGATTATTTGCTATTTCTAAACGAGTATTATTAATACCGTGAACTAAATTAGCTATATCTTAATTAATATAGCTCGATACTAGATTACAATTTGGAGAAAGAGAATCTAAAGCCTTATCTAGCTTATCTTGTGTCATTTTATATAATGTGCTTATAGCTCTAATAAATGCTGAACTCATACTTTATACTATCAAATACTCAGTTGCTTCATCTTCTATAGGTTCAGTGATAGGTAGATAGTTTCTTAAAAATCTTACATGCATTACCTGCATCATAAGCTGAGAATAAAACTGACTAGGTGCATTAATTATATAGTTATCAAATACACCGTTAACACCGCTTGATGCTTTTATTATATCGTACCTTACATTCCAGAATAATTGCCATAATCTGCATTTACTACTAAATTACTTCCAGTAATATTTGCCGTATCTGCTACATTTAATTGCCAGTAATCTACTCCAGAAATAGGATTATCTGAAGTATTATAATATATACCTCTATATTTCTGCTAGTTGCTGAAGTATAATTACCAATCACTGATAGTATCCCTGGTTCAGTGTACTTACACCATACCTTTGTTAATTAACATCGCTTAGTATATTACCTCTGCCTTTTAAATTGCCACTGCTATCTACCCCAGTACGCTTCTGGTGAAGATATAGTACCACCATCCATTTCTAATGTCTTCCTTTACCACAATAGTTATTTGCTTTTAGTTCAGTACCTTCCGCTATATATAAATCACCAGTTTCAAGATAACTCATATCATCTATGATAGTTTTTCCACCATACAGCTTAGTGCCTCCTCTATAACTACTGCTACTAGAAAGCATTAATGTGCTACTTTCTTATTTAGCTAAAGATCCGCTTCCTGTGATTGCACTAGAGATAGTCAAATTATTATTGCCGACAGCTAAATTGTTATTAGTTCCTACTAAATTTACTGGCATACTTATAATTGTATTTTGATTTAACGCAAGAGTAGCATTATTAAGCTCTATAGAGGTAGCATCTATGGTACTGCCAGAGTTTTAGAAGTTAGGGTTTTATTATTTGTAATAGTTAATTTACCATCTGACTGCACAACACTACCAGTTGTCGTATCATTCATTGGTTGTATCTTTAAATTATAGACATTACCAAGCACTAAATCTTGGTCTAAAGTAAGTGCCAAATATTACTGTTTCTGGATCCGTCTATGCAGAAGGATTAAATAATACCACGACATGATTGTTGCCTGTATCCACTACACAATATTTACCATTTAAGTTTGTTAACGTATACAAAAAGGATTTTTAAATTTACGTCCTCCAATATTGCTTATTACAGCATTAGGCGATGAAAACAAATATAAATATAAAAAAGATGAGAAGGACAGGTTCATCAACCACATATACATCTTCTATACCATCAATTGCTTCACCTCTTAAACTACTAGAGTTACTTCCTTCATATAAATATGAAATATAACTGCCAGTTGGATTAGAAATAGCAGTAACTCTATGTGAGGGTAAGGTAATATACATTGCCATTTTTAGGATTTACACTAATATCATGTGATGGACTTTCATTATAGCTTGGTACTTTAATATTTTTAGTACCTAAATATATTCCATCTCTACTATATACAAATACTGAATTGCTTCCTTATCCATTTGTTATCTATATATTCTATTCTTGGTTTAAGGTCATATCATAGATAGTTACTACTGTAAAAAAAGAAGAAATAAAGTTATGGCTAGAAACATATTTGTTGACGAGTTTATTATTAACATCACTCACATAAACATTATTATCTTTATCAATAGTATAGTTATACTACGTGTGCTGGTATTGTTTTAATAATGTGTCTATAGATGATATGTAATTATGATGATTATTATAGATCTGTATTTTGTGATTATTAGAATCAGTAATATAAAAATTACCAAGACTATCTAAAGCTATGCTAGTAAGTACAATTAAACTGCCTATCTCCCCCGTTCCTTTTATACCAAAGCTATTAGTCCATATAGGATGCTGATACTGGTTGAATACATAATAGAATACTTAAAATATGGTATAATAATAATTTATAATTTTTCATTTATATTAACCTATTGAGTATATTTGATAAATTATTTTCAATCATCCCCAAGATATTTTGGACATCCACACTAGGAACGCTGATATATCGTGTACTTATTTTGATATTTGTAATATTAA
This sequence comes from Rickettsiales endosymbiont of Dermacentor nuttalli, assembly GCA_048496475.1. Lineage (GTDB taxonomy): Bacteria > Pseudomonadota > Alphaproteobacteria > Rickettsiales > Arcanibacteraceae > Ac37b. The sequence continues at coordinate 32,849 of JBGCXS010000004.1, read as the reverse complement.
CGTGATATAATTGCAATCATTATCATATAGATGAAAAAATTTGGGCGATTATATTATGGTTAATGGAAACCTCAGACTTTCTTATGTATAGCGATTCTATTTTTGATTACTCTTTGCAGGTTTTACGTATTTATTTTCTAAAATATAGTAACTGATGAGTTTACCATATCAAACTCCATGTGCAAGGATTTTGGAATTAATACGTAGCTTTTGTTCTTTTTCAACAAAATTTGAAGATATCTCTGGAGTTCTTTTTAAGGTATAAACAGCCTTTATTTGGTGATTGCTTATTAATATTGAGTTTTGTATCCAATGATTCTTCTAATATATTTTGATCGTGTGATTGTTGTTTTCTTAAATTTGTGATTTCTGTTTGTAAGTAATTAAGGGCTTTATCTTTTGTTGTATGAGAATTAAATTTATCTTTAAAAGAAGTAAAATATGTATGTTGTATTTGAGTTAAAACAATATTACTCAAGTCATTTAGCATATCTTTAGTTTCCTTATAATATTTAATAAGAAGAGTCACCGCACATCTTTTGCCTTGTTTCAGGAGCAATCATTATATTAAAGAAATTAATAGGTTACAAATGAGGTTGTATAACTTTCAGATATTTTCTTTAGGTTATATGAAGGATTTTTGCATTGTAAAACCTTAGAATATGTAATTCATATAGAAAATAGTTTATTTAAAATAATAGTAGTATATTTTTCAATAGTGTTTTTTATGTTATTATCTATGTCCAAAGAATTAATAAAATCTATCATTGGTTGTTTTATAAATTCAGGTATGTTGTTAGTATTTAATAGATGTGTAGGTAGCCTTTAGCTTTTATTAAAAGTTCTAACATCGGTAAAATCGGATCTAATTCTATATTACACTATACGTTGCTTCGGGGTTAATATTTGAATTATATAAGTAATCAGTAAAGTATCCAGCATGTATAATTTTAATGATATCTTTATTATTATTGAATTACTATAGCTGTTTGATTTAAATTGCTAGATATCAATATTTGCACCATATCGAATAAAAGTTATAACAGAACTTTTATGATTATTAGATACAGCATAATGTAAAGGTGTGTTACCATTACTAGCTTAAATATTAAGACTTACACCATATTTAATGAAAAATATAATTATGTGATTAGAGCCACCCGTTGCTAACTCATATAGTGGAGATTTTACCTTTGTTATCTACGGCATTAATATTAGTACCTAGCTTAACTAAAGTGATGATAGTTTCCTTTTTTTTGTATAGTAGTATAGCGTAGAGGAGTAAGGCCATTATTATCTTTAGCATTAATATTTGCATTATGTTTGTTGTAAAATTGTAAAAGGTTAACAACAGCGTTTGTATAATCGCTTGCTGCCGCATAAATGTAGAGGAGTCATACGCCTTTTTGATCTTGTGTATTAACATTGATTCCAAGGTGAACAATTCTTTCTAGGAATAGCATTGGTATAGTTAGTTGTACTTAGTTAAATGTAAAATATTTTTATTATCCTGAAATACTAAGTATATAAGTTTTTGAGTATTTTTTGTATATAAGAATTTTTCAATTTTGGAATAATTGTTATTAACAAAGGCTTTATATATACTATTAGTTTCTTTCATTTTATTTGCTAATTTAAAGTGTTGTAATATTCATGTGCAATGGCTGCAAGCAATCAAGTTAATTTTTATTAATAAATATGCTATACATAATATTCAAGGCGTTTTATAATTATTAATAAAGTAAGAAAATAATCACCTTAAGAAAAAATACTAAGCATGTCCTAGTTCAACGGAAAGGTTTGAAGATTTAATACCTATAGAATCCATGGCAAGATTCCATTTAGATAAGCTATTATTTGCAAATACAATATAAGGTGAAAAAGAGGTTACTAACCAATGATTATTACGCACCTCATCTTCAAGTTGTCCAGGTTGCCAACCAGCATAGCCTAAAGCAAAAATTATTTTATTTGGTCCTTGTCCATTTGCTATATCTTTTAATATTTGTATATCTGAACTAACAGAAATGCCATCAATTTCAGATTTAAATAGAGGATTTTTATTATAATCATTTGTATGTAATATAAAGCCCTTTTCTGCCTCAACTGGACCTCCTAAATATACTGGAGGAAAATTGTCTAATGTAGCTGGAATTATATCTAAAGAATTAAAAATAGTTGAACAATTTACATTTCCAACTGTTTGATTTACAACAAAACCAACGGCACCATTAGCATTATGTGATAGCAAATACACTACTGCTTTTGAAAAAAAAGAATCATTAGGCATAGTAGGTGTAGCTATTAAAAGCTTACCAGTCCAATAAGTGCTATAATTTGATATATTAATGGCCATACAGTAGCTCTATTTTAATTTTTATTATAGTATTTTGAGTTTTGTATATACAAAACTATTTAAATCATTATATTATTTATAACTCTTTTGATTTTCAAGTATATAAACAATTATATAGGTTAAACTTCAATAATTCAATTATAATTCAATTATAATTCAATTATAATGAGTATAATAATAATGAGTATAATAAAAAAAATTGTTGTATTAATTTTGTTTAATATATCGGCTTTATATTCAGAAGCAAATGCCAGTGGTTATACTATGGGTAAATGGTTAGATGCTCCGCATTCTCAATTACGGTTGTTCATGAAAGAACTAAAATTTTTTGAGAATACGGCTCAAATCAATCTAGAAGTACAATTTGATATTGAAAATGACTGGTATATTTATTGGCATAAAGATGAAGGTATAGGAATTCCAACTAATATTAAGATTATCCAACCTATTTTAGCAGAGGATATACAAATTAATTGGCCAAATCCTTTGCTGTACACTAATAAACAAGGATTAATTAGCCATGTATATCGTAATAAAGTTGCTATACCAATTTATGTTACTTTACCCAAGACAAGAATGAAAGATTTAGAATTAGAAATAAATTATTTAGTATGTGGAAAAAGCTGTATTCCAGTAGTATTTGATTTAAAAATAGATACGTTAGTCAATGATATAATTGAACCAGACTTTATTATTTCAGACGAAAATAACTATTATCTACAATTTATGTTAATTGTACTTACAGCTTTTTTGGGTGGAATTATTTTAAATATCATGCCCTGCGTATTACCTGTGCTATCATTAAAATTATTAGCTATTATTAATCATCAAAATAATGCAAGTAAATTGCGTCAAAGATGTAACTTTCTTGCATCTGCTAGCGGAATTATTATTACCTTTATAGGACTTGGAATTTTTACAATTTTAATGTCAAAATTAGGAAAAACAGTTGGTTGGGGAATACAGTTTACAAATCCCATATTCATTATTTTTTTAATACTTATACTGATGTTATTCTCCTGTAATTTACTGGGTATATTTTCAATTAATATTCCAGTAAGGTTGCTTAACCTTTTGCCACAAAACACAACATTACATCATGGTATTACTAGACAGATGATGAGTAATTTTGTAAGTGGAATTATGGCTACTATTTTAGCTACGCCTTGCAGTGCACCTTTTCTTGGTACTGCTGTGAGTTTTGCGTTATCTCAGGGGTATGTTGAAATATTAATTATATTTTTTAGTTTAGGATGTGGTATGGCTTTGCCATATTTTGTATTAATTCTTTTTCCTGGCTTTATAAAATATTTGCCTAAATCTGGAGTATGGATGCTAAAAGTTAAGTATATTTTAGGTATTTTATTATTGCTAACAGTTTTATGGTTATTATATATTATATATGTCCAACTTGGAATAAAAGCTGCAATAGTACTATTTTTATTATGTATATTATTGAAATTTATATTAGAAACGGATAGTTTTTTATTAAAATATATATCAATAAAATATCTTTTTGCGTTTCTTATAATATTTTATATGTTTTATATACCAATAAAAATAGCTGATTACGATTTAATTCGTGATAGTCATATAGATATTATATGGCAGGAATTTAATAAAGATACTATACCAGAGCTTATTGCTAATGGTAAGGTAGTGGTTGTAGATATAACAGCTGAGTGGTGTATTATATGCCAAATGAACAAATATACGGTTTTAAATCGTGAAAAGTTGTTAGAAATATTTAGAGATAATAAAATTGTTGCTATGAGAGCCAATTTAACAGAAAAAAACCGGAAGCAAATATTAGAATATATGAAAAATTATAAGAGATTTGGACTACCGTTTAATATAGTTTACGGCCCAAATGCTAAACAGGGTATATTATTATCTGAATTATTAACATTTTCTGATTTAATGAATGCAATTAAGAAAGCTAAATAAGATTGTTGTTTTTACTATATTTTAAAAGATAAAAAAATATCAGAAGAGTTATAAATAAGAGGATTAAATTAATGTTTGAGTCTTTAGGAAATAATTTTACAAAAATTTTTGATAAGCTTACAAAACGAGGCATATTGTCTCAAGATGATATAAATAATGCTATGCGTGAAATACGTATAGCTTTACTTGAAGCTGATGTTGCTCTACCAGTAGTAAAAGATTTTATTTCTAAGGTAAAAGAAAAAATTATTGGACAAGAAATTGTAAAGTCAGTATCTCCTGGCCAAATGGTAATTAAGTTAGTGCAAGATAATTTAGTTGAAGCATTAGGTAGTAATTTTTCTGAAATACAGCTAAATGCTATCTCACCAGTATTTATTATGTTTGTTGGGTTGCAAGGTTCAGGTAAAACTACTACTAGTGCAAAACTTGCTTTAAGATTAAAGCAAAAAACAAAGAAAAAGATATTGCTTACATCTTTAGATATATATCGTCCAGCAGCGCAGCAACAGTTAGAAATACTAGCAAAACAAGTAGGAGTTGATTCTCTACCAATTATAGAAGGGGAAGCTCCATCGGTTACTACTAAAAGATGTATAAAAACGGCTACTACTGAAAGTTATGATATTATTATTTTGGACACAGCAGGTAGACTACATATTGATGATTCTTTAATGCAGGAGCTGAGTGAAGTAAAAAATCTTGTAAATCCTAAAGAGATTTTGTTAGTAGTAGATTCTATGACTGGACAAGATGCTGTAAATGTAGCTAAAGGATTTCATGAAACATTGAATTTAACAGGTTTAATTTTAACTAGAGTTGATGGCGATAGTAGGGGAGGGGCTGCATTAAGTTTAAAATCTATTACTAACTGTCCAATTAAATTCCTAGGTATGGGAGAAAAATTAACAGAATTAGAGGAGTTCCATCCAGATAGAATTGCATCAAGGATTTTGGATAAAGGTGATGTAGTATCTCTTGTAGAACGTGCGGCGCAGATATTAGATCAAAAGGAGGCTAAGCAATTAACTAAAAAACTTAATAAAGGTAATTTTGATTTAAATGATTTAGCTGCTCAAATAAAAAACATTAATAAAATTGGAGGATTATCTACAATTTTAACTATGCTTCCAGGGGCTAAAAAAATTAAAGAACAAATTTTTAATGCCAATATAAATGAAAAAGCTTTAGCCAAACAATTAGCAATAATCTCTTCTATGACACCTTACGAAAGGAGTAATCCTAAAATATTGAATGCATCACGTAAACGTCGTATTGCTTTAGGGTCAGGAGTAACTGTACAAGATGTAAATAGGTTATTAAAACAATATTATGACATGAGTACTATGGTCAAAAAATTTGGTAAAATGGATAAAAGTGCCTTGCTACGTGGAGGGCTTGGAAAAATTTTTTCTTGACTTTTAAACGCGTATTATATAGAAATTGATATACGTAAATAAGTTTTTTTATAGGGTATTAATATGGCTAAAGCTAAAACGGCTAGTAAAAATAATCCAGTTGCACGTGAGAAAGCAAGAGAAATATTTTTTAATGGTAAAAAAGTGAAACCGGTGCTTTATATTGGTGAAACACGTAAATATATGGCTGTACAATATGAAGATGGTGCATTGGTATTTGATACGGACGGGAATCCAATAGCTTGGTCTAAAATTAAAAAGTAGTTTTTCTATTTAAGATGTAAGTTCCGGTAATATATCTTTTTATATTTTGCCTTAAGTTTTTGTGTATAGTTTTATATTAGGTATATAGCTTTGTAATTATATTCATATTTGATAAGCATTGTATATGTTTGTATGGTGGTATCCTGGAATATAGTAAAAAAGTGTCCAAAAGCATTTGAAAAGTTAAGTTTATGGTGGTAAGGCTATAATTCGTTGTTTAAAAATCTTTATACAACTTATTAAAGGCGTCAAAATAATATGGACACGTGTTGTATTGCTAATGAAGGTGCTCATAGTGATTATATACCTAAAAAGAATTGTGGAATAAAACATGGAATTAGTGGTGAGGATGTTACTGTCCGCAGCGAGTAAATCCACCTAGTAGGAGCTGAGATTTATGAAATAGAGAAACTTAAAGTAATGGTTGAAGCATTGTATGAAGATCGAGTAGATCCGCGATCTTCTAGCTTTTACTTTGGCTTCTCACTCTAGCCAACTAAGGCTGCTGGTGGAGAATTCACTTACTTCATGTTTAAAAACTTTTAATTTGTATCAAAAGGTCAGAACGGCGGGATTTGAACCCCACGACCCGGTCCCCAGACCCCTAATCTGATGCGCTACCAGGCTATGCTACGCTACGCTCCGATATATAGCAAATTAACTTGTAATAAGGGTAGGAACGAAGTATACAATTAGTACATAAGTGATCGAGTAATGACGTCCATATTAAAAGTGAGAAAGACTATAGAATTATTATTGGTATAATATTTTAATTATTTTATTTGCTATATATTCTAAATGTTCTTTTGTAATAATGAAAGGTGGCATTATATATATAACGTTTTCTAGAGGACGTATTAATATGCCTACATTTATAAATGAAGATCTTAATTTAGCTACATCAAGAAAATTTTGTACAAATTCTATAACACCTATTGCCCCTTTTACTCTAACATCTACTACGTTTGGCATTGTTTTAAATAGTGATAATATATCTTTAAGCCAAATTTCTATATTTATAATTGCATTTTCTAGATAGTTTTCTCGTTCAAATAAATCAAGAGAAGCGTTAGCAGCACTACAGGCTAGAGGATTCGCCATATATGTTGGACCATGATAAAACAATTTTTTAGTATCATTATCGTAAAAAGCATTAAATATTTCATCTGTGCTAATAGTTGCAGCTAAAGGAAGAAAACCTCCTGTAATAGCCTTACCTATACAGATAATATCTGGCGTAATACCAGCTTCTTGACATGCAAACATTTTACCAGTACGACCAAAACCTGTGGCAATTTCATCTGCTATAAAAATAGTATTATATTTCTTCACGATATTATATATGTTTTGTAATACTTGCACTTTGTGAAATTTCATTCCTCCTGCACATTGTACAAGAGGCTCAATTATCACAGCTGCTATATCATTTGTAGAACTTATAAATTCTTCAAATAAAACTAACTCCTGCTTTGTATGAGGTATAGGTTTAATATACTGCTTTGGAGGGTAGCCTGGTAAGTTATGTGCAGATGATATAGACATTGCGCCCATAGTATCTCCGTGATATCCATTATAAAAACTTACAATTTTATTTTTACGTATACCTTGATTATAATAAAATTGTACTGCCATTTTCATAGCAACCTCTACAGCTACAGAGCCGGAATCAGAATAAAATACTCTGTTAAGGCCTTGAGGTAATATAGACGTAAGGCGTTTTGCAAGCCTAAAAGCAGGTTCATGAGCAAGTCCAGCAAATATAACGTGAGAAAAACATTCCATTTGCTTAGTAATAGTTTGCCTAATATAGGGATGATTATGTCCATGACACATAACCCACCATGAAGAAATGACATCTATTAATTTCTGACCATTTTGCAAATGAATGTATACACCTTCTGCGTGCGAAACAGCAACAGGTGTAGAAGAAGTTTTCATTTGACAATAAGGATACCAAACATGTTTTAACCCATCATTAAACCAGTCAGATTCCAATTGCATAATGTTGCTTACTTTATTTTCATTATAAAAACTAGAGAACTATCATAAAGAATTTTCTATAAATTACAAGTGTTTACTGGGCAGAGTTATATAAGTTTTAAAAAACACTTTATTTATTATTTTGTTCTAAGCGTTTGTTAATATAATTTTGTATAATAAGTAAATCTTCTTCTTTTAACGAAAATTCATCTTTTATTTCTAATTCTTCTTATTTTATTTTCTTTCTTTATAATGGAGAGTTTTTTTAAGATAGATAATAATTTTTCTATTAATGTTATAAGATTTTTATCTATCTCACTTGTTTTAGAATAGTGAAGATATATTATATATGCTTTGTCATAATTATTGATGAACATAATAATAACAATTTAAAATTAGCAAATAATAATGCCATGTTATTAAATGGATGTATGGCTGAAGTTACAATACTAGATATTACTTATTCTAGATAACAGAGCCAATGTATGATATTTCATTAGAGAAGATTCATGCCTATAAGTGAAGCCTTAAAATCATGAGTAAGTAAGACAGCAATATATAGAACATTTAATGTTAAAAAGAATTATTCTCTATGATCTATTGAAATAGAATCCTAGATCTTGAGTTTTGATCAGTATTATGTTGTATAAATCTCTTTATTAACAACTTATGCCCTATTTTGTAATATATCTTAATAATGCCAGATATATTTGTGTAAGGGTATCTATTGATTATCAAGTGCTGAATATAGATGTTCGGGAAGCTTAGAGTTTCCAATTATAGGTACTATTGCATATAGCTATGTTTTTACCAAATTGGTATATATTTCTAATAAGAAGTTAGTAACCGGCAGTAGCAGAGGAGGCTACTAGATTGGTAAGTACATGTGGATTATTATCCTGTACTTTACATTTATAAATAATAATACCACTTATAGTAAAAATTGTACTTGCAATCAAACCACCAATACTAACTATTACTCCATCCCTTATAGAAAAGGAATTAAACATATTTGCAAAAGAGAATGTTTGAGATTCAATATAGAGAGTATTAGAAGATGTTGTATAGTACATATATCATGAAAAAACTTCTCTGATAACTGCTCAATATTATGTGTCAAATTGTCTGCTTCTTGTAGTTGAAGATTAGTACTGTTATATACATTTCTATATACATTATCTAAAAAATCTATTATTAGATTTAATTGATTGCCATCCATTGTTTTGGAGGTTTTATATATGGCTGTGTTGTTATACACATATAGTAGGAATGTGTAGGTAAACTAATTTTGGTATAAATATACACTTTATATAGATACAGTATAGACTCAAGTTCTGAGCAAGGGTTTACTTATTTAGAAGATACAAAAAAATTGGATTATTAGATACTGACCTTGTTGCAGATAATAAAATAAATTGTTAAGAGGAAAGTTTTAAAGATATTTGCCAACTAGGTTTCAGGTGCAAAAGCGAAAGAGTTGTTTTATAATAGACACCTTAAACCACTTAGTATAGATTCTTTTAAGAAATTATTATCTGTTAAAGTTATCAGATTGTAAGGGTTATAAGCCTCTCTGTTTGGCTAGTATAATTGATTTTCTTCAAAAAATCAATTAGCTTAGTAGAAGCACTTTAGGATTTTGCAATTACATGCAATTATTAGAAGTAAAAATATATTTGTAATAATTTATGAATAACATTGAAAACTAATTAATAATGTTTATATTAGAATAGTTGTGAATATATAGTAATAAGTTTTTATGATAAGAAAATTTGAGATTTTATTTGAAAGAGGACTATTTGCATGTCGATGGCTTATGGCACCTTTTTATATAGGATTAGTAAGTGCTTTATTAATTTTATTATATAACTTTGGGTTAGAATTAATCCATAGTTTTAACAATATAGCCAAATTTGCTGCTAATGATGCTATTTTATCTGTACTTTCATTGATAGATTTGTCTTTAGCTGGTAATTTATTGTTAATTGTAATCTTTTCAGGCTATGAAAACTTTGTATCTAAAATTGATATTGGGGAACATGAAGATAAACCTGGGTGGATGGGTACTGTAGATTTTTCAACTCTCAAATTAAAACTCGTTGCATCAATCATTGCAATTTCAGGTATTCATTTACTTAAAGGCTTTATGAATATTAGTAACTACCCTACTGAAAGTATCAAATGGATGGTAATAATACATATAGTTTTTGTTTTATCTGGTGTTATGCTGGCTACAATGGATTTTATTGCAAGTAAGACAAAAAACTTAAAAAATAAGTGAGATAGAGTAGCTATAATAATTGAGTTTGTTGCAAATAGTGTAAATAAATACAGGTATACTAAAAACTAATATAGTAAAAACGTTTGAATTTGCGTACGTTGTCACTCTTTACTCTCCTACTAATATTAGGCTTTGTTCTATCTGGCCTAGTATCAATTATATTCAGGATGACAAGTTTTAATTTTACCATTTACCATATTTTTATATTTCTTTTTTTCTAAAGCAATCAGTTTGGCATAAGTAAGAAAGTTTATATTACTTCATCAAATCTTATCATATCTTAGCTAACTTAATTAATATAAATTATCTAGTATAATAGAATTTGTTCTTTGTTTATTTTCAGTCTTTTTACAAAGCTTGTGAGTTTAGTATCTTCATCTTTAGGAGGAGTTTATCTTAATTCTTTAAATGAAGGTAGGGTATTGAGCACATTTATAAACCAAGAAGGTAATTCTACATTTGATGCTAGAAATGGAAATGATGTTTATTTTATGAGAATACTCAGGAACAAATACTAATTTAATTATAGATAGTGGAGGGTATAATAAAGTATATATCGATCCATATAGTAAATATACTATCATTAAAGCTAAACGAAAAGTGGATTATCAACATTTGATATACAAATTAATACAGTACATAATGAGATTATGGCTGTATTTTCAGGTAATGAAACCAATTTAAGTTTACACTTATTTTCTAAAACCTGTTAAATAAAATAGTACCTATTTTGCCATATGAATACACAAACTATTTGAATAGTATAAGGGAAAATAAAACATTCAAGAATGAATATTTTATGCTCAAAATAGAAAATTTTTTAAATTTAAAAGACCAAATTTATATAAATGAAACAGATATTCCTCTTTGTAGAGTAAATATAGATCATAATGTTGAAAATATTGATAAACTAATTATTAGGTCTCAAGATAATAGTACCATATATATCAATATATTAGGTGGAGTAAATTATTTTAGTAGTGCTAAAGTATCTAATACTACATTTAATATTTTTACTCGTGATTGTGGTACCAACAATTTAGTTATGCAAAATGGAGATAAATTAATATTTAATACTGATCGACTTATGCAGATAAAAAAATCATCTATATATAAGGTTTAAGTATTTAGGTAATAATAAAGAATATGAATCTATTACTATAATATATAACTATTTTCCTGAATCAAATATTAGAGTAGAAATTTATAATACTAATAATTTATATCCTGTGATGTGTATAGGATTAAGGGCACTTTTTAAAATATATGTTAATTTTCTTGTACTAAAACCTACATCATTTCAGCTTTTAGAAGCTTTTGGTAGTGATAACTTAAATGTAATTAATTTCTGCCATATCACTTAGAGAAAATTATTATAATTTATTATAGAGATATGATATATGTAAGAATTGATTTGCTACCAAAAGGAGATAATGATTATGATCATGCAAAAGATGTTATATGTGGATTAATACATAACTCAGAATTAATACTGATAATCGTCATAATATTAATAATACATTTATTTAGGTAATAAAAAGGTATGATTAAGGCAGGTAATGGGAATGATACAATTATTGTTACTAGTTATGATAATGGTAATGAAATATCTTTGAAATATGGTAATAATACAGTGTCATTTCTATATTTCCCATTATGGGTATATTATTAATTTATTACAAAATCAAGTTGTAGCTAATAATTTTCTAACGTCGTTAAAAGTAGAAAATGTTACATATATTATTGGTTCTGCCTATGATGATATCACATAATAGGAGATAATCTAAATAATATTATTGTAGGGGACAAGGCTTAGATTATATGGAAGGTAAGAAGGGTAATAATACTTTTTTATTTACTAAAAATGATATTTTAACCCAAGCACATAACCTAGATATAATTATTGACTTTGATATCTTAATTGAAGATGAAAATTATTTGGATGTAATTGATATCAAGACTTAGTGCAAGGTAATAGAGGTATTATTTCTTATAACGTTGTAGAAGAAGAACACGGAGTGGGGATATACTATCCATTTGCAGGGAGCTGATTTGTCACAGATTAATATAGAAAGAGATTTTATAGATTATTTGATAAGCCATAATTAACTTATTATATAATCAAATGTCATTAATAATCATTATATTCTTTAATATAACAGTCATAGGAATAATTGCAATAAATAACACATTATTTGCTAATAGTAACTTAGATTTTACTTAATAACATGCTAAGAAGCCTTAAAGATAAAGTATTAAAAGTTGATAAATTTATTTAGCCTAGGAGATTTATTATTGATAGCATGCAAATGCTGATTAAAAGCTATAGCAAACAGACAAGTTGTTAGCAGGAACTATCCTGCACCTTATGATAGAAGAAGGACAAGCTTTAATGTTTCCTACAGTGCAGGTTGCAGAGAAATTTACTAGCTAAGCTAAAGTACAAAATACTAATTTTAGTACAAGAAATCTTATTGAAAATACAGGAATTATTGCAAGTTTAATAAGGTGGTAAAACAGATAAGGTTAAATATTATAATCTTAAATCAATAATTTAATTCACCTCCTAAGTGTTTGCCACCATCTATATTAATAAGCTCTCCAGTAATAGATTTAGTAGTTAAAAGAAATTTTATAGCGTTGCAAACATCATCTACTGAGCCTGCGTATTGTAGAGGAGAATTTGTATGAGCTAAATTAAAATTATCCTCAGATTGTCTGATGCCACGCATAATGGCACCAGGAGCTATGGCATTTACACGTATTTTAGGAGCAAACTCTACTGCAAGTAATTTGGTCAGTTCCCATAAAGCACTTTTGCTTAAGCTATAGGATATAAATTTTCCAATAGGTAATTTACTTACGCAATAATCTAAAATATTAATAATATTACCAGATTGATTTAAAAGTTGGTTCTTAAAATCTTTCATCAATAAGAATGGAGCGCGTAAATTTATAGACATATTTTGTTGCCAAATTTGATAATCAGGATTTATTACGCTATCATTAACAAAACTAGAGGCATTATTGATTAATAAACATATTTGACCTATATTGTGATTAATATAAGGAAATATAGTGTTAACTTGCCCCTCATCGCTTAAATTTGCTTGAATGGTATAAATTTGGTTAGTCTTAGAATTTAATTCTTGAAGTAAAACTTCTGCTTCATTTTTAGAACTATGATAGTGTATAATAACATTCCAACCATTGTTTATCAAGGATTTGGCTATAATTTTACCCACTCTAGTAGCTGCACCAGTAATTAAAGCAATTTTTTTCACGTTTTATGTATATTTTTACTATCATTATTAGTATATATTAATTATCATAAAGACACAGAAAAATAAACTTTAAAATTTGTGTATAATAAGGAAAAAAGAGAAATGGAAACATCGCCTGCTGAATTTTTACCTAATATATTATTATTACTTGCCGCATCTGTTGTTGTTGTTGGCATATTTAAAAAATTAAATTTAAGTCCTGTATTAGGTTATTTTGCAGCTGGTGCTATTATAGGTGTACATGGCCTTAATATAATTAAAACTACTGATACAGAATTATTTGCTGATTTTGGTGTAATATTTCTTTTATTTGCTATAGGTCTTGAATTAACGTTCGAACGCTTAAAATCAATGAGATTGTATGTATTTGGTTTTGGTACCTTGCAAGTCGTGATTACTAGCGTAGTACTAGGGTATTTAATTAATATGCTTGGAGTGAATATAAAAGCAGCTATGATTATAGGTGGAGGACTTGCTATGTCTTCTACAGCTGTTGTATTACAAGTTATAGCAGAAAATAGGCAACAATCTACACAGGTAGGTAGGTTATCTTTATCAAATTTATTAATGCAAGATTTTGCAGTTGTGCCTTTATTAGTCTTAATAACATTACTTAGTTCTGATACCACTAATATTTTTTCAGCGCTGGGCTCTGCGTTTGTAAAGGCTTTAATCGCATTGCTTGTAATATTTATTCTAGGTCGATTAATGCTTAGGCCGTTTTTTAAAATGATTACCTCAGCAAACCCAGCAAAAACTAATGAATTATTTGTTGCAACAACACTCTTAATTGCACTTGGTGCGGCATGGGCAACAGATTATATGGGGCTATCACATGCGTTAGGTGCATTTGTTGCGGGATTATTAGTAGCTGAAACGGAATTTCAGCGTCAAGCTGAAGAAAGCATTTATCCATTTAAGGGATTATTTTTAGGAATGTTCTTTATGACTGTTGGTATGTCAATAGATATACATATGGTAATCGAACAAATAGGCGTTATAGCATTATGTTCTTTATCGTTACTTGTGGTTAAAGCGTTTATTATTATAACGTTGAGTTTAATTTTCCGTTTAAGTCTTAGTACTTCAATACACACAGGGTTATTATTATCACAAGGTGGTGAGTTTGGTTTTATTTTATTTAATTTAGCAATGGAAAGAAAATTAATAGATTCTAATTTTGGTCAGTTATTACTGGCTGTTGTTACGGTTACAATGGCTCTTACACCTTTGTTATCTGCAATAGGAAATAGAATTGCTACACGTTTAGAAAAGAAAGTTCCTGCTTCTCCTGAAGTGATTTACAAAGGAATTTCTGATTTAGATAAACATGTGATAGTGATAGGATTTGGTCGTGTGGGTAAAATGGTTGCTAGGTTACTTGAGGCTGAAAATGTAAATTATGTTGCTATTGATGTGGATACACATAATGTTGAAGAAGGTTGTGCAGAAGGTTTCCCATTATATGCTGGTAATGGAGCACATCTGGAAACGTTAAAAGCTCTAGGTATTGAAAGAGCTACATCTATTATTATTACAGTAGATAATGAAGTAACATTACAAAAAACAGCAAAAATTATAAGTAAAAACTTCCCTGATTTACCAATAATTGTAAGATCTAAGGATCTTAGCAATTCTGCTCAACTCTACCAATCAGGTGCTAAAATTATTGTACCAGAAACATATGAAACAGGTTTACAGCTCGGAGGTGCAGTCTTAAAATCGGTTGGTATTAGTGAATCTGAGGTTAGTCGTATTAAAAATCAATTTAGAGCAGGTAATTATATTTTAGCTAAAGAACCTGAAGAATATCTTGATGAGGAATATGATGAAGAAAATTTAGGATATGATTATATGGGACAACTAATGATGGGAGATGATGGATTCAAGCATATTAGCTCTTATGAATTTTCTGAACAGAATGTAGATAATAAAAAAACCCAAAAATAAATCTTAGGAAAAATAGCGTGAAGATAAAAAAATTATTTTTGAAAACAAAACGTATTGTACATGTGTTCTTAGTTATTGCATTTATTTGGGTTGGTAACGTATATGCTGAAAAGCTTCCTATACCACGTTTTGTTTCTGTTAAATCTAATGAAGTAAATATGAGAGCTGGTCCTAGTGTAAGGTATCCAATCTTATGGACTATTGTAAAAAAAGGGGAACCTGTTGAAGTATTAGCGGAGTTTGAACATTGGCGTAAAGTACGAGATAAACAAGGTGATGAAGCATGGGTACATGAATCTATGTTAACTGGTAAAAGAGTAGGGGTAGTGATAGGTAATCAACTTCAGGTTATATATAACAAACCTAATAATGTATCAAAAAAAATATGTATACTAGAACCAGAATTACGAGTAAATATTGTCACATGCAAACAGGAATGGTGTTTAATTCAAGTAGAAAAATGTAAAGGGTGGCTATTACGTAGTTCTTTATGGGGCATATATTCTAATGAAGAGATACATTAAAATAATTTAAACATACATTCTTACTACAATGTTTTTGTTCTTTTAAGGATTTTATATATCTAAATTTGAGTCTAATATTTATAGAATTAGCATATGCGTTGCCCATCGTTTTTCTAGCAAATAATAGTTTTATTCTATCTTACCTTGTATAAACGATTAACTATTTTTACTATACATGTCATTTTTTACCATAATTAATTAAAGTGTATATTTATACTTTAATTATTATTATACTAAGTAAATACTAGAATATAAGTTAAAAAATGAGTATATTGATACCAAGTTTAAGTAATTTAAATATTTTATAGTGTTTTATATAATATGCGTTGTCCATTTTGTGGTTTAGAAGATACTCAAGTTAAAGATTCTCGTCCTAGTGAAGATAGGATATCAATTAAAAGACGTAGATATTGTACAGGGTGTAATGAAAGATTTACTACTTTTGAAAGAGTCCAATTAAGAGAATTAATGGTAATTAAAAAAAATGGAGGTAGAGAGCTATTTGATCGTGATAAGATTGTACGTTCTATTACCATTGCTTTACGTAAGAGACCTGTACCACGAGAAAAAATTGAACTTACGGTAAATAATATTGTCAGAGAACTTGAATTTCTTGGAGAAAGCGAAGTATCTAGTACTTGCGTAGGTGAAGTTGTAATGAAAGCTTTAGCGCAAATTGATCAAGTAGCATATTTAAGATTTGCATCAGTCTATAAAGAATTTCGAGAAGTAGAGGATTTTAATAAATTTTTAGAGCAATTAAACTCTATTAAGAATGTTATTCCTATAGAATCTAAAAAACTATAGTTTTTTTGCTATAACAAAAACATTTAATAAATTTCCTAACTTGCTTATTAAGAATATTTTTATAGATGATAAAAACCTTTTATCTGTCTAATCTTGAATAAGAAGCTTTCTTGATTATTATATAAATTTAGTAACAAATTTATATTTTCCTTCGGCTTGAGGAGTGTTGTCTTCATTCTTTAACAGAGGTTGAATGTTTTTTTTGTAGATTAGAAATAGTATAAAATATATCTTTTCTATCCTTATCAGATAAAACTGAATTTCTTTTATCACAATATTTTAACACTTGATCTAAAGCTGGTTCAGACAAATTATGCAAGTGTATTACTAGTAACTTTGGCAAAGTTTAGAAAATCATAAATTTTACTAAAACTAATATTTGGATTACTTTGCTTTATTTCTTGCAATTTTTTAACCCAGTTTATGTCTATTTCTCTTTCCAAATCATCTTGATGGGATAAAAGATTACGTGTGCACAATACTTCTATTTTGTATATGAATTATTTACTCACGAATATCTTCTTCAGTTAATGTAAAAATTGCATCTATAATCTCTACTTGATTATTTAATACTAGAATAAAAAACTTCTATATAAGAATCTATGTTGCTAGAATTATTATTAAATGTGGGATAATAGTTTTGGATAAGCGTAAGAGCATTATTTTTATTTAAAATCACATTATTTTGACTAGAATAGATTTAGATTTTCTTACTCCCTCTGATCTTAACTGTCCACACGCAGCTAAAATGTCTCTTCCTCTTGGAGTACGGATAGGAGAGGCGTAACCAGCAGATTGAACAACTGAAGCAAATTCCTCAATTTGTTGCCAAGCTGAACATTCATAATTACTTTCAGGCCATGGATTAAAAGGTATTAAATTAATTTTGGCCGGAATACCCTTAATAAGTTTAACTAAAGCTTTTGCATCATTAATAGAATCATTAACATTTTTGAGCATAACATATTCAAAAGTAATACGTCTTGCATTACTACTGGCTGGATAATTACGACAAGCATCAAGTAGGGTTTTTATAGGGTATTTTTTATTAATAGGCATGATTTCATCACGTAATTCATCTGTAACAGCATGCAAAGAGATCGCAAGATTTACTCCAAGTTCTTTTCCACATCTTTCTATTAATGGTACAATACCTGAAGTAGAGAGAGTAATTTTACGTTTTGAAATAGATAAACCTTCATGATCCATCATAATTTTTAGAGCTTCTGAGACGTTATCATAGTTAAATAAGGGTTCTCCCATACCCATCATCACAATATTTGAAATCATACGACCTTTACGTCCTGCAGGCCATTCATTCATCAAATCAAGAGCCACTAATAATTGGCTTACAATCTCACCAGCTGTTAAGTTTCTAACTAATCTCTGTGTTCCGGTATGACAAAATTTACAAGTTAAAGTACATCCTACTTGCGATGAAATACATAATGTACCACGCGTTTCATCTGGTATGTATACTGTTTCGGCTTCTTCACCATCAGAAAATTTTAAAAGCCATTTGCGTGTTCTATCAAAAGAAATATAATCTTTTACAACTTCAGGCCTTTTAATAGAAAAATGTTCAGAAAACCTCTTTTGTAAATCTTTAGAAAAATTAGAAATATCATTGAAGTCTTGAACACCTCTGTGATAGATCCATTGCCACAATTGCTTGTTACGGAAATTTTCTACTCCTATCATTGATGTTTGGGCAGTTAATTCTGATTTTGATAAACCTATTAAGTTTGTAGGCATAATTTAGAATGATATCCTATAGCTAGTTACTTTATTTACACTATTTTTAAGCTAAAATTCTAATACGGTCAAGGGATGTTATTAATGACTGTTTTAAGATTATTTATTAATAATTAAAATTAGATATAATAGTTTTATTATATCTAAAATAACAATTATGCCACTATATAGAAAACATTTAAACTTGCTAACTAGTTGCTCTTCGTTTTTTGCTATTTGTAGGTTTTTCTCATTACGTCTTGTATCAAAAATCAAATTATTTTTACTATAGTTTTCTGAATTAAGTTAGCATGTATTGCTGATCATTTATACAAACTATAGATTTTTTTACTTGTAATAGGGAAGTCGTTACTCTATTACTTATGTACTACTTCTTTCTCCGTTCCTACCCTTATTACAAGTTAATTTGCTATATTAAGTATGATTATCTATTTTTCTTCATTTGCCAATATACTGTAAGTAAAAATTCTAAAAAATATTTTATGTTCTATAACACTTATGTTAGAAGATCTAATATGTTTATAATATGCAGGATCAGAATTCTTTGAGATCGTATGATTAGATGTATATGCTTATAGTAATGCTTTTATATAAATAGTAGAAGACAAATATTTAAAACGTAAAGAATTACATGTATTACGTCCGGATCGCGTGTAACTGCCATGCCTAATAAGAAAGGAGTAGGGGGGTATTATACGGTATTAATGAAGAAGATAAAAGATTCTTTCCAGTAGATAGTATCACAGGCAAAATTCAAATATTACATCTTAGAACTTTTAATCTTGTAGATGATTGGTATGGTTTATTACCACTAGAAACTGCTGCTTTATAGTATAGATCAACATAAAATGCGGTAATTTGGAACCAATCTCTATTACAAAATGATGCAAGTTCTAGTGGTGTTATGGTAGTAAAAGCTGATAATGATTATAGTGGAAATTTAACTGAAGAGCAATATCACCAACTAAAAGAACAAATTGAAGAAAAATATATGAGTACTGCAATAGGATTACCAGAGGATAATAAATACAGTAATATGCAAGAAGCTAGACTCACGATATGGGAAGATACTATATTACCATTATTAGATCATACTATAGATGTATCATAAATCATTAGCCTGTTTTAATGTTTGATGACTATCTTAGATAGTCTTATAATAAAGATGATATTAGTGTTTTAGTTTCTAAAAGAGAAAACATTTGGTCAAGAGTACAAAATTGTAATTTTATGACCATTAACGAAAAACGAGTTACTGTAGATTTATCTCCAATCATAGATGGAGATAAAATATATAAAGAATAAGTGTTATTTATAGATAAACTAAAAAAATCCTTCCGCAAAAAAAAAAAATTTAGAAGTTATAAATAAACATAAGATAAGACAATAAGAAGATTCTATAAACAACGTGGTAAAAACCGATCCTAATAACTTATATTAAGATCGGCGTTTTTTAATTAATTGCTTGCTTCAACTTCTTTGCTATCTTTAAAAGTGTGTACAACACCTTTAGAGTCAACACAAGAACCATCTGTACTATTAGCAAGTGAAACAACACCATCTTTTTCTAAGCAAGCTTGTGTTGCTGTATCATCAGCAAAAACTACGCTGGAAGCTAATGATATTAAAGCAGAAAGAGCAACAACAGCTAAAGACTTTTTCATTTTTTAGAACTCCTTACTAAAATTATTTTAACATACCTCTATCATCGGAGAAAACAATAACAACCTTTTTACCATTTACAATAACAGTATACTCACCATCAGGAATTGCTTTTTTTGTTAAAACTGTCACCACTCTATTGGTGATATCAATTTTACCAGCATGATTAGGTAAATCTACTACTGTAGCATGAGCAACAGAGCAGAATAATACAATTAACGTAAAAATAGTGTAAAAGTGTTTCATATTCCTCACGATTATATAAAAACTAACCTATACCAGTTAATGTGCATACGCTAGACTCATAAACTATTAAATCTACAAGCAATATAGTATGTATATAGGATTAACCAAAAATTCAAGAAGTTACAAAAATATCAAAAGTATTATCAAATAAATTATAAAAAATGTTGCAAAAATAACTCAGAATGATGAACTGTATAACAGGACCCAAAGAATATGAAAAATAATAGTTATAGAGAATTTCCATTGTTACTAAAAGAGTTTAGCGATCAGGGCATTATAATTCTGATATGTAAGCTTATTTAGTTACAGGATAAGTATAATGATTGTATAAGTATGAGATATTTAAAGAAAGTGTTATAAATCATTATAATGAAAATCAGATAAAATTATTATGGCAATAACAACAGGGTAAACCTATAGTTGTATTTAATTTAATTGTTGAAGAGTAATATGGGTTAT
The DNA here is from genome assembly GCA_048496475.1 of Rickettsiales endosymbiont of Dermacentor nuttalli. Taxonomy (GTDB): domain Bacteria; phylum Pseudomonadota; class Alphaproteobacteria; order Rickettsiales; family Arcanibacteraceae; genus Ac37b. The sequence goes on along the minus strand of JBGCXS010000004.1, from coordinate 11,916 downwards.
ATATTGAAGTAAAGCTTTTACTTGGTGTCCAAAAAGTACGTGAGGCGTATGATTTATTAAAATCTGGGTTATTGATAGACTTAGTATAGGTTATACTCTTGTCGAGTATGAAATTGAAGGTAATACACAAATAAGAATTCTAACAAAAATTGATTTATGGGAAATTAGTCTTGTAACATTACCAGCTAATATACATGCTTGTGTTATCAGCCTTAAAAATTATTACGGTAATGATAAAAATTCAGTTTTATAGCAGTTACAAAAATTAAATACTCTTGTTAAAGAATCAGTTTAAGTATTAAAATACTAGATCTTTATTGAAAACACTTTAATTTTTGAGCCTATTCTGCCCTTTATACTTTTATATTCATACTCAATTCATTAAATAAATGACAATTTTATATCACTACTAATCAATAATAGGAGAAAATATGCTTATAGCTAATATAGACAATAGTGTTGAAGAAATGAAATCTGATTGGCAAGAATTTATGTCAGTAAATAATAAACGATTAAGTGAGCTAGAAAAAAGAGGAGTAGCAGATCCATTAATGGAAGAACAATTAAGAAAAATTCATAATACACTTTATGAATGTAAATCACGTGTAGAAAATATGGAAATTGTAATCTCGTATCCATCTTTGGGCAAAACTCATAGTTATTATAGACTATGTGGATCATGAACATAAATCGGCCTTTGTAAGTTATTTAAAAATTGTTGGTGATAGTGTATTACAAGCTATACAAAAAAATCTATGTTTGTTTTTTCAGATGCAGATAGAGAATATTTAGTTACTAAATCTATCTCTAAATCTATTACTAAAATTTTAAGTAAAAAATCTCTAATAAGGAAGTTAGCTGCTTGCAAAACTATGTCAACTGATAATTTAGATATAATAGAAGATTATCATGAAGTTGAAGCTGGATTGGCAAATGAAACGGGGGTCCTATATCAGATACGGAAACACCTAAATTAGGAAAAAAAGAATACTAGTACATGAATTATATGTTCAACCTAAAGCAGCCTAAAAACTGATAGATGATACAAGTATTAATATAGAAAAATGGTTAATAGACAAATTAATAGATATTTTTCCTATAAAGGAAAATCAAAGTTTTATTAATAGTAATGGTGAAGGAAAACCTTGAGTAATTCCTAAGCTATAATTATGATAAAGAAGGTGGTATAATTGAACAAATTATTCTGGTGCAAATGCTGAAATTAAAGTAGAATCATTATTTAAATTATTTTTTGCCTTAAAAGATTAATATACAGCTAACGCTACTTTTTTAATGAATCGTAGCTGATTTTATAGAGCATATAAAAAATTGTGGATCGTGTGAATATCAGAGTGTTGTATGATCCAGAAAATAGAAAAACCTTTTGTAAAATTTTATACTATTAAACGTGTTAGTGATAATGTAGTAAATTATGAAGCTATTAAGATTCTTAAATTAGAAAATATATTAAAAACATTTGAATTTGCATACGTTGTTGTTCTTCACTCTACGATCATTTTGTAGGCTTTGTTCTTCGTGCTTGTATCTATTACAAGTTAATTTGCTATAGTCATAATGAAAACATCCTTTTTTTATACAGGTGTGTTAAAGGTAGAGTGTTTTCATTTTAATAATATACTACATAGAAGTTAAAGAAAATACATTAATGCAATATTTAAGAATATTATAATGTTCGATCAATATCGTGGTGAAGTTAGTATAGAATTAGCTGGTAAAATTTATAACTTACGTCCTACTTTCCAAGCTTTATGTGAAATAGAAAATGAAATAGGTAAAAGTTTAATAATGTTTGTTAAGTAAATTAGATAAACACGTAATCTTAATGAAAGAACAAATAATCTATAATAAAAATAAGTATAAAACAAATAATACTATATCTGAAAATTTAGAAGAATTGATTCAGTAAAAAGATATTTCTTCTATTTTAAGGTAATATGTAAATTTTTTAAAGTAGGATTATGTGTGTGAAGCGCAATAAATATGATATTGATCATGAATGAAACTTTAAAAATATTAGTTATACATCCTTAATCGATGCATATAAATCCTTAAAAGGGATGATAGGTAATCTTTCTTCAAGCCCAGATAATATTAAACAAAAACTTAGTCTCCTAAAAAATCAGATCTTAATTAACTACTGATACAATAAATATGCTCACTAGATTAGCAACAAATTTGGCTGCAAATATTGGACAACAGTTAGGTAACAATTTTATAAATTCCAATTCTAATCTAGTTAATAAATTTAATTCTTTTAACTTCTTAGAAACAATAATTTCTGGAGGGGAGGTAGAGCTATAGGAGGCAAAAGTTATTTAGTAGGGGAAAAGGAGCCAGAGATGATTTACTCTACATAGTAGTGGAGGAAGGATTACCCCAAATAATTATATGTCTACAAAGCAACAAAATTAGTCAATGTTATATTAAATATTAACTCTAATTCTAGTAATGATTTTGGTAAAAGTAATAGCTAAAAATTAAGAGAATTAACTAAAATAATATATAAACTAATATTTTATTTTAATTGTAAGAATTAATTATATAAATAACAATCAAGATTTATGGATAAAGCTATTTAAAATTGCAGTTATAAATTTAGAAATTGCACCAAAGCATTTCTGTGATATGACTTTAAAAGAATTAAATATATTATAAAAGGTTTAGAATTATTTTAAGAAAATGAATATATAACACGTATTTAATTAAATAATTTATAAAAATTATCCCAGATTATAAAAAACTCTTGATTATTGATAAAAAATATTACAAAATTTAATAAAGTATATTAGAGGTATGTGTATGAGAGTTAATGATTATAAAGATAGTGTTAGTTTATTTACCTACTCTACTACATCACCAACTGATTTTGGTGAAAGTTCTTCTTGTGTTCCTCCGGAAACCTCTATTGATGTGATAATTAAAGATGAGCAACAATTAGAACTTTCTCAACATAAACATAGTAAAAAGTTAGAATTTGATAAAGAAATGCTTTATCAAGAGTATTTGTTTACACAAATATGTGCGGATTGTGCACATAAACAGGCTAAATCATATATTGATAATAATTTACGTTTAAGTCATTACTACCAGAGCATTTATAATATGTATATGGCTGCTGCTAAATCTTCTCTTGAAAATATTAATAAATGTGAACGTAAAATGTTGTCATCCTATAAATTAAACGTTTGAATTTTTCTCTTAAAAAAGATATAATTATTAGCGCAGCTATAAAGAATATATCAAATATGGTGAGTATATTTGACCATAAATATGCTCTTACACCCTGATCTATATATAGTTTTTTAGTTTGAGAATTTAACATATCATCGTTTTCCTAGCAATTAGTATTTGCTTATCTGTTAAGAAAGCTAAAAAAGCTATATACTTGTATCAATAATTAATTGTTCTCCTTATAAATCTAGTTAACTTAATGTAATCATTAAAATTTTAATTAAATAGGGTATGATTTTGATACCCATGATTTTATAAAAAGTAATATGCTAGAACAACAAATAGAAGCAATTGTTGAAATATTACATGATATAAAATAAATTACTGAGTAGATAAGTTAGTCACTAAAGAAGATATTTATAAAATTATGACAGTTATATAAAAAGACGTAGAAAATCTAAAACATATGATGGCTTGTTTAACTCCAATGATAGTAACAGTTTTTAAAATACTTTAAATATATTACAGAATTTGGCCATTTCTCCAATCATAAGGATTTTTCCACCTAATCTGCTACATACATTTTTGAAAAGATTTATTACGATCTCCCTAAAGTTCATTATTATTATAAGAAGGAACAGAAATATAAGTAATAGTTATATGTCCTTTTTGTATCTAAAGATATGGTCATTGGTAATAAATTACTATTATTAACTAAGCTAAATTCTTTTTCTTCATTAATAGTGATAGCAGCTGTTTCATAACGGCAAATATTAAGTGCTATAGCATCAGAAGACTTTACTTACAAAACACAATAAAATAATTATAAATTGCTTAAGATTAATAGTAAAATAATCTATTTACATCATCTCAGTTTTTGATAAGTTCAGTATCGTTATTTGTATCCTTATTGTTTGTAGAATTAGTATCATCTTCAACATAAGTTGTATGAACTCTAGATCAAAATTTTCTGTGTTTCCATATAATGTATTAATTATGGCTAAAATTATCATTATTAACGCATGTTTTACAGATCACATGATCCAAAGAAAAGGATATATTAAAATTTGCTTTATGGCCCCAATACAAAGTGTTAAATCTGTACAAATTATAAGTAATGATAACAAGTTAGCAGAACTAACAAAATCTTGCTATATGCTCATGCTAGATCAAACTGCCTTATATTAATGATTTAGAAGACAATAATTTAATAATTACATACGTCAAGCAATGTTAATACATATATAGTTGCCTTGTATGATAATCGTGTGGGTAAAATATCAATGCCTGAAAACGTAAAATTGATCTATAACTCATATAAAAAACAAGTATACTTTATAACCTAAATTGCGTTATCGTATAGACTTCAGAAACCCAATGAAATGGTAGATGAATATGGTACCATAGTAACTATTGGATAAATATTACAGAAATTTTTATATATATTACCTCAAGAATCTCTATTATATTTAGAATATGTGTACGCTAATCAAGTTATAACTTCTGCTTGTTACAAATTTATTATTCACTATAAACCTAATATCACTTGTAAAATGCGTATTCTCTTCAAAAATCGGGTTTTTAATGTACAAAGTATTATTAACGAATTAGAAAATAAAATATTAAGAATTATAGTTCAAGAGGAAAATATAGATATATAATTTAAACTATTAGTTTAAATTAATTCTAAATAATGTAATTCGTTTGTTGGAAATATATTATAATAGTTTAATGTCATCGCTTCCTGTAGTATTGTTTGTAGGATTATGATAAATAAAAATTGTAAAAAAAATCCTCGTCGTATATAATATAAGGAGATAACATTAATATATTATTTTCTTTAAATGCCTCTAAACATCGTTCAAAATACGATTTATAATTGCTACTTTGAACGTTTAAACCATTTTTTAAGTGCTGTATTTATTCTTCATAGTTTAAAAAATGCCATCAAAATTACAAAGAGATATTTTCCCTAGTTTTTTTTGCGTGTTCAAAACAAAGTTTTAGGCGGTAATATGGTGTAATATATAGGTGGTATGAGTACTATAAAATTTATATGTAAATAACCAACTTGCGGATTGTACTAATAAAATGTATAGGGCATGGAGAGAAATATTATAGACAATTTCTGGTACTGGTATTTTTTTACAAATTCTAAATCAGAGCACTATTATAAGGTCATATGCATTTTCTAATACTATTAAAAAGTATGCATTATATTTTGGTAGTGGTGAAATTTTGATAGGGTGTTTTCAGATTACATCTTATAAACGTTCTGGTAATTATAATGAAGAAGAGCATTATTCACTTACTTTAGAAAGTTTTGGTAAAGTAAAATTCAACCTATATAATGCAGAAACTAAGTAAATTGCTAAACAAAAAAATAAAACGTATTTATTTTAAAGTATTATAATATATTTATATATTTTTTATAGTTTTACATAAAACTTTGGAGTATGCACTTAATAATTAATAAATTTTTAATTATGTATCAGTTATAATACATAATATATATTGAAATTTTATTAATTTATTAATTAGAGGCTCATAATGAGTTATATAGAAGACGATAATAATGGTAACAGAGTAATTCCTACAGATTCAATTTCAACTATGGAAATTTTACCGCAAAAAACAAAAACTAGATCTGTTAAATCGATTATGTCTGAATATATAAATGAGCAGTTACCTCAAGCCAATAGTTTTATATTTAATGTTTTAATAGGTGCAATTCAAGTAGAAGGTCAGTTGCCAGAAAAAAGTAAATCTAATGATCCAATTCAAGATGAGAAAGTGCAAAAATTCTATGACCAATATAAAGACATGATAAATGATAAAGCAGAAGCCATGATAAAAGATGTTATGGGTGCTATATTAAAGCTTGAAAAAAAATGGGATAATTCTTATAAACAATTGAATTCTAAAGATTTGTATAAAAAATTAACCGAGGTCGATCAAAATAGATTTAAAGAATTATTTCAAAAAACAGAAGAATGGAGAGAAAAAACTTTTGCGTTGTTTGATGATGGTAATGATGCGGCATTACAAGAGCAGTTAAATATAAAAATAAAAAAGGAATTAGCAAAAAATACAGGGATATTATATACTTCTTTTGGCACTGCTGAAGCAGTTAGTTCCTCTCGTAGAATGTCAGAAGAATTATATAGGAATGTTTTTATTCCAGATTCTGCTGGGTATGTTGTATTAAAAAGTAGTAATAAAAAGGATGCCAAGGTATTAATGTTATATGATAATCAAGTAGTAAAAGATTTGATTAATCAAGCAATGATAGATATTTATAATCCAGAAGTTAGAGTAGAGGATATAAGTATTCGAGGAAGAATGCTTGATATTATAGAAAAATCTCCTGAAAAACATTACATATTTGCTGAAAAGGTTAATACTATTGTTGCTGCTTATAATGTAGTAGGTAATGCAATAAAAGAAATAGATAGTAAATACCATAAAAAGATTTCTCAAGAAAATTTTTATCAAATATTAAAATCTGTTATCCCTACGATGCTTGGCTATAGTGCTAATTATATTAATAATAATAGTTTTAACTTTGCTCATCAGTTAGCCAATGATTTAATAAAAAACAATAGTACTGTGTTTGTAAATAATAACACTCTTAATATTGGGCCAAAATCTATCAAAAGAATAACTAAAAATATGAGTGAGTATGTTGCAAATGTTGGTACTGCTGCTTTAAGGCGCTCAAGCTTAGATAGTGGAATTAGTTCTTCTTCAGATGTAAGTGATAAAAGTTTTTCAAGGTCATCTAGTGTGGATAGTATTATAAATGATAAAAAAGTACTACCTACTTTTATACAACCATTTGTAGCTTCAGATAACGTATTAGAACATCTAATGCATAAATATGATGAATTACTTCTTCAATCTAATAGTGCAAATCTTAGTTTTGAAGAAAAAAAACAAAATTTATATACTTTAAATGCTGAATTGTTTGGGTTAACCTCATCAGAAGCTCAAATTCTACCTATAAATAAATTATCTTTACCACCTACCAAAACATTTATTCAAGAAATAGAAAATGCTTTTAATATAACTTATTCTAATATTGGTGCTGATTCTAATAATATTCTGGTAATGGCAGAAACTGACAATGGTAAAATATATTTCGACGAAAAAGAAAATAATAGGTTTACTGGTGTTATATTTGTTGAGAGAATAGACGAAAATACAGGACAATTGCTTGGTGCTAAAGATATAATATATTATAAAAATGGTGAAGTTATAAAATTTATTGATGGCATAGAAGGAAAAAGTCGCTTAGGTCAAATAGAACAGTTTAAGCAAGCTAATAAAGTATTATACAAATATAATAATAATACAGAAAAAGCTCCTACTCAGATAGTTGAGCAAATAGTTAAAGAAGCATTCTTTAATACTAAAGAAAAATTATCTTCAGATAATATAGTAAAAATAACAGATGGTTTACTAGATGCAAAGGTTGATTATAGTGATAGAAACGCCTTGCGAAACAAAATTTCTAATTCATATGATATTATACAAAAATCTCTATATAATATAGAAACAATACGTGGCAAAAGAATTTCTTCTATTGTCATGCAGGATTCATTAAAAAAGTTATTACCTGTATTTACGCAAATAGATTCGCAATATTTGACTCAAAACTCGGAAAATCTTGTATCTCAGCTTACACAACAATTATATCAAAATCGAAATATATTCTCTACTGCTATTGGAAGTGGATTTAAAATAAATTCAAAAAAATTAGAAGATGTTGCCCAAAGTATAATTTCTTCATATGATAAACATATGAATTTAGTAAATATAGAAAATGTTAATCGTGAATCCATTTCTAAGCAACAATTTAAAGTATCTGTTGATGGAGAGCTTAGTGAAAAAGAAAAGAAATATATTTTAAAAAGTGTAGAGCAAAATAGAAGCATAATAGGGGATAATATACTTGGGATTATTAAGAATCACGGTAATTATAATATGTTTATTGAAGGATTGGGAGAAATAATTAAAAATAATGATAAATACAAACAAAAAGATGTTTTAAGTGAAGGTGAATTAAAAATTTTAAACTTAAATGATGCTAAACAAAAAGAATTATTTGATAATACTTTGAAAGTTGTAAGAAATAATGATCCAAAAGTTCTTGCAGATGTCGTTAGTAGATCTTTAAATAATATTCAAGACCAGCAATTACAAAAAAGTAATAATACATATAATCGTGATTTAAATCCTTTTCCTGTTTTACAAAATCCGGAAAAACCAATAGTATTAGAAAAACCAGTAATAAATTTACCTCCTAAAATGTCTAAAATTTCAAGTGTATCCTCGCAAGAGCCAAGAAATACAGGTATGATGTTTAAGAAGCGCTATATGTTGCCCATAACAGATAGTGCAGATATGTCTCAAGCAGCACGTCCTGTAGTAGAACCTAAAGTATCTGAACCAAAATTAAATGTAACTGGTGCGCCAACATTATCTACATTTAAACCTGATATTACTCAACAAAAGCAAAGTGATGATTCTGAATACAAATTGTTAAATTTGGCAACAGCGTTAAATAATAGAAATCATATTCAAGACGTTACACTGGAAGATATAAAAGATTTAAAGACGCCAGAAGAAGTAAGAAATTATATTAAAAGCGAAGAACTTAAAGAAGAATTACAAGATAAAGAAAAAATATCTAAAATGAAACAAGAGAATATTGAAAAACAAAATCTAGAAGTAATATCTGAGCCGTTGATAACTAACGGAAAAAATGAGTATCCTATCAAAGATATGCAATTACTTGCAGATGAAATAATCAAGAAAGCATTATTTGAGGCAAATATTAAGAGTAAAGCTGAAATAACAAAATTACAAGATTTTTTAAAATCAGAATTAAACGAATATATAAATAATAAAGAAAAAGATAATCTATCAAATATAATGGATATGATGTATTTACCTGAAATGTTAGGAAGAAAAGAAAATTTTCAGAATTTTATGGCTAATACACTTGTACATAACCAAGCAAAATTAAAAGATGGTATATTAGTTGAAAAAATGGAATTGTTTTACAACAATATATATAAAGATTGTATTGGTAAACAAGAAAATAAACAGTTTAATCCCGATGCTCCTAAAACATTGAGTGAAAAGGAAATGAGCTATATTCTGGATAACTTAGATAATCAGTTGCTTACGGATAACGTTGTTAATATAATCAAAGATTATAGTAATCATAGTGTTTTTATTAGAGAAGTAACTAAGATAATGCAGAAAGAAAATATCACACCTAAAAAATATAATGATATTTTAAGTACAAAGGAATTAAAGCTTATAGATTTGAAAGACCCTAATCAGGTAGATTTGTTAAAAAATACTATAAATGTTATCAATAAATATGATTCAAAATTGTTAAGAAATGCAATCAAATTATCTGTTATTAAAAAGCAAGTACAAGAAATTAACCAGAACATAGATCCTAATATTGTACCTTCTAGTCCAAAATCATTAGGTAAAAATAATTACCGTAGAGAATAAGAAACCGATTATAATGTTGTAGATAGTTACTAATTAATGTATTATGAAAAGAACTATATAAAATAATGGTTGTATCATGAAAAGTTCTAATAGATTTTTTGATCCGTTTTCTAAAGAAGATATATCTCTGCTAATGCAGGTTAGTGCTGTTCTAAAGCAAAACGGTATGCAAATGGCAGATTTTGGAAATTATTTACAATCATATTCTAAAGAAAAATTACGTTTTGAACAAGTAAAATTAGGAAAAAATAATAATCAAAGTGTAGAGGTAGAACGTATAGAAAACGAAACGAAAGTATCAAAAAATATAGAAAATATAGAATCATCATACAAGTCGGGTAAATTAGAGCGTTTTAGTGAAGCTAAAAAATCTCAAGATATATCGACTGTGCATGATAAAGTAGAAGAGTTATCTCAAACAAAAGCAAAAAGTAGTAAAGATTTAATATTAACTATGTCTTCTTCCTTTCAGAAAACTTCTGCTCAAATTGATTTATTGTTAAAAACTTCTGATAGTAATCTTTCAAAGGAAGAATTAAAGGCATTATCTGAATTAAATATTACTCTTAAAAAATTAAACCAGGACCTAGATAATCTTGCGCAAAAATCTGAACTTCAAATTCAACAAGAGTTAGAAAGTACAAGACAGCTTGAAGAACATGAAGAAAAACGTCAAAAAACTTTTATGGATAGAATAAAGGAAGGTAGAAAAGAAGTGGCAGACACGCTTGCCTCATTACTATTACCGGAAGCTTGGAATGAACAAGCTAAAGAAAGGGAAAGTAATTTAGCTGCATCTCAAGGTGAAGATAAAGGTGAAAAATCATTCAAAGAACCAACACAAAAACATAAAGAGATTGACAGGAAACAGGAAGAAGTTAAGGAAAATGATAAAAATAAACTAAATATAATAACTCCTCAAACAAAACAAGAAGCAGAATCGATTATGAAATCCTTTCAATCACAAGAAGTAGGACAAATAGTGCCACAAGTGCCAATTAGTAAAGAAATAGAACAAAAAAGAAATCAAAATTTTTCTCAAGAAATGATTCCTAATAAAACACGTAATTAATTAAGATAATAAATAAAGATATTAACATAACATTAATATTTTTATTATACTATAAAGTGTATATGCTATTATTAGGAATAATATATTAGGAGTAATAGATTATGGAAAAAGAAAATGAAACTTCAGACCTTTTTAAGGATACTGGTAGTCAAAATTTAATTAATCAAGTAGAGACTGCAAAAAAGAAAAAAGAAGAAAATATTGCTCCTCAATCAAGTTTAACTCAAACTTATTCAGTAGATGATTTTAAGCTAGAAGAATTAATGGAAAAATATAAAGCAGAATTAAATGCTTTACGTTATGTTGGAAAAGATAAAGATAGTGATACTCTAGATAAATTAAATAAAAAATTGTTTAACGATATAACAGAAATCAGTACTTTATTACCTATTTCGCAAGTTAATACCATTCCTAATGGTACATATATTTCTGACTTAGAAGGTAAGAGTGATATAACCTATTCTCGTATAGGTGAAGAAAATGGTAATAGCCTTATTATGGCTGAAACCAAAGATGGTCAAATATACTTTGATGAAAAGGAAAGAGGAAATAATAAATTTACAGGTGTTGTATTTGTCGATCGTGTTGATCCAAATACAGGTAAATTATTAGATTCAAAAGATATAATACGTTATAAAGATGGTCAAGTTGTAGATTTTATAGAGGGAATAGGAGGAAATAGTCGCTTAGGTCAAATAGAGCAATTTAAAGAGTTAGCAAGTAAGTTTAGAACTATGGAAAGTACTCAGCAAATTAAAGAGGAACTTCAAGAAACAGTTGCTAGACGTGAAGCACAAAATCAAGACTGGTCCACAGGTATACATCAACAAGAACAAGGTGTTGGACCGGATGAGTGTCCTCCATTACCTCCGCGTGATGATAGTCAAGATGTTTCTATACAGCAGCAAGGGGGTAGTAAGACTCAGTCTTCTCAAAGTGAATTAGCTGATCGGGCAAGTAGATTAACAGCTGGATATAAAAATATGAACCCTCAAGAGTTAGATAATTATGTCCAACAAAAAGTTGTAGAACATAATGTATCGTCAAATTCAATGACAGCTGCGGCAGAAAAAATGCAGAGAGCAAGATTTGGTAAGGATATTGAAGAGAGAATAAAT
>JBGCXS010000003.1:0-127382 GCA_048496475.1 Rickettsiales endosymbiont of Dermacentor nuttalli | reverse complement strand
CTTTTTCTCTTAAATCTTTACTATAAGGGCTTGTTGATATTTTTTACTTTTATGCTCCTTTTGCTTCAAATACTTCTTTTTGCCACCTTTTAGAGCAATTTCTACTCTATCCTTAATTTCTTAACTCCTTTTCTCGTGTGTAACATGAATTAACAAAAAAGGTAGTATATCTAAAATTAGTAGTAAAAGGATTAGAAAGCTACTTTATATGTCAGAGTTACTGGTCAAGAATCACAATCAAGAATTTAAAGTTTTGTATGAAAAACTTGCTAATAAACAAAAGTCTGCTCTATTAATAATAGAGTAGCTCTAATACGTAAATTACCTACATATTTTCTTTGGTATGATTAAACACAAACAAAAACTTAACCCAGATTTAGTATAAGAATCTTGACCTGAAAACGGTATCTTCTCTCTTCGTTCCTATATGTTAAGAAAGCTAAAAAACTATAGATCTCTTATAATTAGAAATAAAAGACTTTTAAATTCTAGACTCGTTAACTTCTGGACGTTTTACATGTAAGAAAACGGATATTTCTACTTCTGGATGTAGTCTAATGATAATTGTGTAAGTACCTATAAATTTTATTGCTGTATTTATTATAACATGATGTTTTGTTACTTCTATATTTTTTTCTTTAAATGCATTAGCAATATCTTTAGCGGTTACAGAACCAAAAAGCTTACCATCGTCACTAGATTGTCTTAAAATTTCTAGTTCTAGATTTTGAATTTGAGATGCAACACTTTCTGCAGCTTGTTTATTAGAAATATTTTTCTGTTCAATTTCAATTCTTTGTTGTTCAAATAGAGCTTTATTTGCATCAGTAGCACGTAGAGCCTTATTACGTGGTAATAAAAAGTTACGTGCATAACCACCTTTAACTTTAACTGTATCCCCTACAGATCCTAACTTTTTAACTTTTTCTAATAAAATAACTTCCATTGATTATTTCCCCAACTAATAAACTAATATAATTACATTACTTTTGCGCATAAGGAAGCAGCGCCAATACACGGGCACGTTTTATAGCTGTTTTCAATTCACGTTGTTTTTTTGCAGAAACAGAGGTAATACGGCTAGGTAAAATACGGCCTCTTTCTGAAATAAAACGTGACAACAATTTTACATTTTTATAGTCAACTTTTGGACTACCTTCTTCTGACAATGGACATCTTTTTTTTCTTTTAAAAAACACCTGTGTAGGTGAGACCGTTTTGATTTTATCTTGATCACTAGAACCATGCTTAATTTTACTCATTTTCTCTCCTGAATTTATTCTTCTATTGCAATGTTACTTACAACATCTGTATCATCATCTTGTGATGCAATGATAGAAGAAGGACCTTCACTAATTTCTGTCACTCTTATTGTAAGATTACGTAATATATCTTGATTAAGTTTTATACGTCTTTCCATTTCTTCAACAGCATTATATGGTGCATCAAGCACTAACATCACATAATAACCTTTTTTGCTTTTGTTAATAATGTAAGCTAAATTACGTAGGCCCCAGTGTTCAGTTTTTAATACTTGACCGCCATTTTCAGAAATTACTTTAGAAAAAGTTTCGACTAATCTATTAATTTCTTGTTTAGATATATCAGGACGCACTATAAATGTAGATTCATAAAAAGCCATGGTTACCGTTCAATTTTTTATATTACTAAATAATAATAACATGCATTATGTTCCTTTTAACGCAGCAGGGTACTAACATACATTTTTTTTTTCTATTTGCAAGTAAAGATTTTATAGCTAGCTATAAAATCTTTTGATTTGTTTTATGCCAATCGGTTAAAAAGGCTTCTAGTCCTTTATCAGTAAGGTTATGATAAACTAACTGCCTTATTACAGAAGGCGGTATAGTGGCAACATGAGCACCCAATTTAGCACTTTTTACTATATGTAAAGGATTGCGAACAGATGCAACTAATACTTGAGTATTAAAATCTGTATATTGGTTATAAATATTGCAAATATCTGCAATTAATTCCAGTCCATCTTGACTAATATCATCTAACCTACCAACAAAAGGTGAGACAAAAGTAGCTCCAGCTTTAGCGGCTAGAATAGCTTGAGATGCAGAAAAGCACAAAGTTATATTAACCATGATATCTTCACTTGTTAATATTTTACATGCTTTTAAACCATCTATAGTAAGAGGTAGTTTAACTACTACATTACGTGCTATTTTATTAAGCTTTTTGCCTTCTGCTACCATTTGCATATAGTCTGTGGCAATGACCTCTGCACTTACAGGACCATCTATTATATGACATATTTCTTTTATTGCTTCTAAAAATTGACGTCCGGTTTTGACTATCAAACTCGGATTAGTTGTTACACCATCAATTAATCCTATATTAGCCAACTCCTTGATTTCATCAATATTAGCAGTATCTATAAAAAATTTCATTGCTATACCATATATAGAGAATTAAATTCAGTTTATAGCGAAAACATTTAAACTTGCCTGTGTTTAAGCTCTTAAGCCTTAATATCAATAATTAACTATTTTCAACATATGCAAGAATCTTCTTGTTCATCTACAAAATAGCTTGATTATTACTAAAGTCAAGTAATTTATAAATGAACATATATAATATATTTTGAATAATAATTTGTTAAAACTGTCTTTAATTATTATGACAAGTATTAAGTATTATTTTATAGGTTTATATCTAGAAATAGCTTCAGTTATTAATTTTTTTGCTACTTCTACATCTTGCCATCCTGCAACCTTTACCCATTTACCTACTTCAAGTTTTTTATAATATTCAAAAAAGTGATTAATGCGTTGAATAGTAATTTGAGGTAAATCCTGATATGAATTTATATTATCATAATAAGTAGTTAATTTTTGTGTGGGTACGGCTAGAATTTTTTCGTCTTGACCAGATTCATCTTCCATAATTAAAATTCCTATAGGACGAGCAGGTAATATACTGCCAGGAATTACTGGAAATTCGCTAATTACCAATACATCTATAGGATCCCCATCATCAGATAATGTGTGATTTATAAAGCCATAATTACATGGATAAAACATTGCTGTAGGTAAGAACCTATCAACCATAATAGCACTTGATTCTTTATCAATCTCATACTTAACTGGAACACCTCCCATCGGTATTTCGATTATAACATTAAATTCATGTGGTGGATTTTTACCAGTTGAAATTTTTTCTAAATACATATTAATAACCTTTATTAAAATAAATTATATCACTAAATTGATTTTTATCATAATATTATGTATAGATACAAGAAGAGTTTAAATTTTCTTCATAAAATTAGGAAGGATGGCCGAGTGGTTTAAGGCGCATGCCTGGAAAGTATGTTCACGTGTAAGCGTGTCCAGGGTTCGAATCCCTGTCCTTCCGCCACTCGACAATTATTTGCCTAATAACAAAAGTTTGTTATTCTAGTTTTTGGGAAGAGATAAAATTAAAATTCGAAATAATAAAAAACTATACTGTAAAATATTATTAGGTTAATATAAGGATCTTAATAATATTAATTTTTTATTGTATCTCAAATAGCGATACTGTACATTGCTAACTTTGTAAAAATAAAAAGCAAGGATTGAATGATTAAAGGCCAAATAAATTTTAATAACCCTCTCAAAATTGCATTACAGCATTGTAGAAAAGCTTTTATTATTACTTTTATTTTTGCTTTTGCTGTAAATGTGTTAATGCTTTTAACATCTGTTTATTCTTTACAAGTTTTGGATCGTGTAATTTCTAGTCGTAATCTAGAAACTTTATTAATGCTTTCTTTGATTGTGGTTGCAGCTTATGTGTCTCTGACTTTGCTACAGATCACCCGTTCTTTTGTATTAATTAAAATTAGTGAATGGTTAGACACATTGTTAGTTCCTATACTGTTTAATCATAGTATTTCACTTTCAGTGTTACGTTCATCTGTAGGCGCAAATCAGGCACTGAGAGATTTAGATACAGTAAAAAACTTCTTAACTAGTGCAGGTATTAATACCTTATTTGATGCTCCATGGGCTATTGTATATTTAATAGTAATTTTTATTTTACATCCATATTTAGGGTATTTGACTCTAGTGGGAGGTATATTATTGCTTGGTTTTGCAGTTTTAAATGCCTATGCAACAAGTAATAAACTGAATGAAGCAAATGAACATTATATGAAAAGTATGTATCAATCTGATATTGCAACACGTAATGCAGAAGTAATTGAAGCTATGGGTATGTTACCAGCAATTAATAATAATTGGGTAAAGTTTAACCAAAAAAAACTTCAAGCACAATCAGTGGCTAGCTATAGAAATGGTATTATTTCTAATATATCAAAATTTTTACGTATGTTACTGCAAATGTTAGTTACTGCTATAGGTGCATATTTAGTATTGCTAGTGCCACCTATAGGATTTACTACTGGGGGAATGATTGCTGCTTCTATATTAGTTGGTAGGGCACTAGCTCCTATTGATATGGCAATTGAAACCTGGAAACAAATTACAGGTGCTCGTAAGGCTTATCAAAGATTAAATTCTACTTTAGATTGTCCTAACTTGCGTCCAGAAGCTATGGTATTACCAGCTCCTTTAGGACGTCTAACTGTAGAAAATACTTTTTTTTCTCCTCCAAGCATTACACGACAACAATCTAATAAATATACTTTGAAGGGTGTAAATTTTTCTCTAGATGCTGGTGATATCTTAGCTGTAATTGGGCCTAGTGCTGCAGGTAAATCGTCTTTAGCTAAATTAATTGTAGGGGTATGGAAGCCACTCAGTGGTACAGTGCGCTTAGATGATGCTGATGTATATTCTTGGAAAAGGGAAGATTTTGGTAAGTATGTAGGTTATTTACCTCAAGATGTAGAATTATTCAATGGAACTATAAAAGATAATATAGCGCGTATGCAAACAGATGCTGATCCTGAAAAGGTAGTAGAAGCAGCACAAATAGCTGGTGCACATGAAATGATTTTACATTTACAAAATGGGTATAATACGGATATTGGTATGGGGGGCTCATCATTATCTGGAGGACAGCGTCAGCGTATTGGTTTGGCTAGAGCATTTTTTGGTGATCCTAAACTTGTAGTATTAGACGAACCTAATGCCAACTTAGATGAAATAGGTGAACAAGCTTTAATGAGGGCTTTAAGTAGTGCTAGAACTAAGAAAATTACTACTATAGTCATTTCTCATCGTCCATCTGTGCTTGCAGATGTTGATAAAATCCTAATATTACAGGAAGGTAGTGTGGTAGCATTTGGACTACGTGATGAAATTTTAGCACGTTTTGCAAGGCCAGCTCCAGGAATGCCAACTGCTGCACATCCGGCTCACTTACAAAAAAATAATCCATCATAGGTAAAGATTGGTATGTTACAAAATAATCACCCACAACAAAAAGGACTAAATTTAAAGGAAGATAGCAGTTTTATTAATAAGCTTATGATTAAAGCTGATAATATCATAAAAAATGACAAGGTAAGACATTATTTATTTGTGACGCTCCGTAATATAGATAAATCTATAGATTTTATTATCAGAGAACGTTCATATAAATATGAAAGAAGTGATATCTTACAAAATGCACGTTCGCCTATTGTTTTTGGTATATGGGTTTTAATTGTAACTTTTGGTATATTTGGTTTGTGGGCTACTTTTGCTCCACTTGATAGTGCTGTTATAGCTCAAGGAAAAATAGTTGTAGATAGTAATAGAAAAACCATACAACATCTTGAAGGTGGTATTATAGAAAAAATTTATATTAAAGATGGTGATCATGTAAAAGTTGGAGATCCTTTAATATTACTTAGTTCGGCGCGTGCAAAATCAGATTTAGATTCACTAATTAGTCAAGAAAGAGCATTGCAGGCTCACGAAGATAGATTAAGGGCAGAGAGGGATCAAGCTGATTCTATAACATTTTCTCAAGAATTGTTATTGCATGCTAATATACCAGAAATTAAAACTAATATAGAAAGCCAAATTAATCTTTTTAATACTAGAAAAAAATTCATAGATGAAAAAATTCATGTTATACGTAAAAAAATTGAACAACATAAAGATGAAATTGGTAGCTATGAGTCTCAAAAACAGTCACTACTATCCCAATTCAAAATTAATGAAGAACAAATAAGAACTTTAGAACCTTTAGTTAAAAAAGGTACATATCAAAGATTTAAGTTCCAAGAAATACAATCACGAGTTGCAGCTTTAAAAGGTAGTATAGGAGAATATACAGGACGTATAGCGCAAGCAGGACAACAAATTAATGCTTTAGAAATTGAAATACTTAATACTACTACAACTTTTTTAGCTGAAGTGGCAAAAGAATTACGAGAAACTCAGACTCAACTTGCTGTTATACATGAGAAAATGAAAGCATCTATGGATATATTAGATCGTGTGATGATAACTGCACCTCAAGATGGTACAATACATGATTTAAAATTCCATACTATAGGTGGAGTAATTACACCTGGAGGTACAATATTAGATATTGTACCGGAAAAAGATCAATTAGTGATTGAAGCACAAATTAGGCCTCAAGATATTAGTCATATACATATAGGATTTATATCACATGTAAGACTTGGGGCATATAAGAGTCGTAATACGCCACTTGTTGATGGAAAAGTTGTGTATATATCACCTGATATATTGTTAGATAAACAGCAAATGGGTATTCAGCCTTATTATCTAGCACGTATTGAAATAGATAAATCACAATTTACTAGTAATCCTAGACTGAAGGATATAGAATTGCTACCTGGAATGCCTGCAGACGTATATATTGTAACAGGAACACGTACTTTACTTAGATATCTACTTGATCCTATTACAGATAGTTTAAACAAATCATTACGTGAAGCTTAAATTCATAATTAAAGTTTTTTTGGATTGCTGAACTTAGTTCGGTAATCCAAATTTTGGAATATTAAAAACATTTAGTAGGATTTGCTTATCGCTTCCTATATTAAAGATTAGCTATGTTTACTATAGTTATTGCAAGCTAAGTAATTCATGAAACTGCATGCACTTATAACTTTCTATAATATTTTCTATAGTTTTTTGATAAGTTTCTATAGCTTCCTTATTACCACGTGTTTCAATATTTAACCTTACTAATGGTTCTGTATTAGAGCCACGAATATTAAAACGCCAATTATCAAATGATAAGCTTAAACCATCTGTATAATCTATAATAGGTTTTAACTCTTTAAAATGCTCTAAAATTTTTTCAAATAATAATTCTTTATTATGTATAGTATAATTAATTTCTCCACTACAAGGGTAATTATGAATTTTTTGATCAACTAGCCTAGCAAGTGATATGTCGTGCACACTAATAAGTTCTGCAATCAATAACCATGGAATCATTCCACTATCGCAATAAGCAAAATCTCTAAAATAGTGATGGGCACTCATTTCGCCACCATAAATTGCATTTTCCCTTCTCATAGAATCTTTGATAAAAGCATGTCCTGTTTTACTTTGTATAGCTTTACCACCTAATTTATGGATAATATCCACTGTATTCCAGTATAATCTTGGATCATGTATGATTTTTTCTTGTGGAAACTTTTTTAGAAATACTTCTGCTAGTAATCCAACTATATAGTATCCTTCCACAAATTTGCCATTTTCATCAAATAAAAAGCAACGGTCAAAATCACCATCCCATGCAACTCCAAAATCAGCTTTATGTTTTCTTACAGCTTCTGTTGTTGCTAGTCTATTTTCAGGTAATAAAGGATTAGGTACCCCATTAGGGAAATTACCATCAGGTTCATCATATATGTATATAAACTGACATGGTAAATGCTGTTCAAGGAGTTTTACTACTATACCCGCAGAACTATTACCAGGATTTACTACTATTTTTAAAGGTTTGAGAGTTTTGTAGTTTATATATGTTAATAAGTGTTCTATATAACGTGTTTTATTATTATCAACATCAATATGATATGATTGATTTATTTTATGTAAGGCTAAAGATTGTGGAAATTTATTAATGTAATCTAAAATGTTAAATAAACCATTGTCACCAGAGATAGGTTTACTTTGTTCTCGTACTAATTTCATGCCATTATAACCTTTAGGATTATGGCTGGCTGTTACCATAATGCCTCCTCCTATACCTTGGTTATAACGATTAAATGTATGAAAATATACCTCTTCTGTGCCACATAGTCCTATATTAATTACATGTGTATTAGCATGATTTAATCCCAAAATGAGAGTGTGAGCAAGTGTAGGACTTTCTAAACGTACATCATAGCCTACGATTGTTGTGCCTGGGTTAAAAATCTTGCCATATGCATATCCTATATTATAGGATATCTCTTCATTTAGTTCGTTAGGTATGTGTCCTCGAATATCATATGTTTTAAAACATTTTATATTATGCATTAACGATCCTACCATAAATATCATCAAAGCGTACTATATCATCTTCTCCTAAATAACTACCTGTTTGAATTTCGATAATGATTAACTTTTCTTGTGATGACATATTACTTAATCTATGTTTAGCTCCAGCTGGTATATAGGTAGATTCATTAGTATTAAGAATGATTTCTTGATCTCCGTTTATAATCTTTGCTTGACCACTAATAATCACCCAATGTTCTGACCTATATTTATGTATTTGTAAACTTAAACTAGCATTTTGATTGACTTCTATTCTTTTGATCTTAAATGTATTGGTTTCCTCTAAAATAGTATAAGTTCCCCAAGGTTTATGCACGGTTTTATGTAATTTATGTGCATCATGTTTATTTTGTTTTAATTTGGCATAAACATTTTTTACTTCTTGAGAATTATTTTTATTTGCTATTAACAGAGCATCTGGAGTGTCTACTACTAATAAATTGTCTATACCTATAGCTCCTACAATTCTTGTGTTACTATTTATATAGCAGTTTGTAACATTATGTAATATAATGTCGCCATTGATAATATTACCTAAATTATCTCCGCTTTCTAGCTCACTCATAGCGCTCCATGTTCCCACGTCTTTCCAACCAATATCACAGGCAACTACTGCTAGGTTAGAAGACTTTTCCATTATAGCATAATCTATTGAATCTTCTCTTACATGAGTAAAACTGGCAGCATCCATAATAATTTGATTTAATAGCTGATTTTTAATGCTACGAGAATTATTAATACATTGTTTTACAGCTTTTAAAATATCTGGACAATAAAGTTCCATTTCTTGAATCATTGCTTTAACAGTAAAGCAAAACATGCCAGAATTCCAAAGGAAATTACCAGAACTCACATAATTTTCTACTTGTTCTTTAGAGGGTTTTTCTATAAAACAAGCTACTTGGTTAGTATTCAGAGTTTCAATATAGCCATAGCCAGTTTCAGGTTTATTTGGCTTTATACCAAATACTACAATTTTACCTTGTTTTGCAAGAGATTCGGCATGTAAAACTGCTTTATTAAGTGCTACTTGGTCTGATATAATATGATCAGAGGGTAATGTTAATAAAATAGAGTGATCTCCGTATAATTCAGTAATGTACAAAGTTGCGGCTGCAATTGCGGCTGCTGTATTTCTGCCGAAAGGTTCTAATAAATAGTTTATGTCAAGGTTATTCTTTTGTTCATGAATGATTTCGTTATATTCGTCTCTAACTTTAAATAGAAACTGATTATTTGTAACATTCGTAATACTTTTTATATTTTGTATATTCATACAACGTATGAGTACTTTTTGTAAAAGACTCTGCTTATCTGCTAATCTAATAAAAGGTTTAGGATAAAGTTCACGTGATACTGGCCAAAGGCGACTACCAACTCCACCCGATAAAATAATTGCATGCATAATATACCTTCTTAAGGTTATTTATTGTTATCTTATTAATAATATAAATAGTGTCAATACAAAATCAAAATGTATAAATTTTTTAACCTTTTAAAAATAATCTAACTAATTCTTTAACTATATGATGTTTTAGTAATAGAATAAGCTAATTACAACGATAAACAAAGTTATATTAGTGTATACTAGTGTATACACTATAGCATACAAACAAGAAAGTGGAAATATGGATTTACTATTTATTTATAAGTTACTACTTCATATACTCTAAAACTTATTCCAGCAAGGATGGCTGACAACCCTATAAGAGGTAATTCTATTGTAACTATTCCTATACCTACTAAATATACTGCTTAAGAATTGATCATCAAAAAATGGCACTGCGACTCTAGCTGCTATTAGTCCTTTTGAAGAAAAATCATATTTGTTAGAGACTTCTTTTGATTATGTATGTGCAACTTTGGAAACTGTAGTTGTTGTGCTTTCTAATATAGAATCATCTGGTTCTATTATTTTTTTAGCTAATTGATTTAAAGAAGATTCAAAATATAGAGGAAATACTATACCTACTATAATTCCAAAATTCCAAGTGGAAAATATATACTTAATATTTAGTATTTAATGCATTAATTAATTGTCGTAAAAATAGAGGAAACAATTTTATATATTATTCTATTAATAGTATTATTACCAAACTGTATCATTTGTTTTACCTATTATTATATGTTTTAATTAACAAGTTTTTTTAATTAATATCAGTAGTAAAATACTATAACTTAATAGATAGGTATTATTAATAGAACAGAAAAATAAAAATATAGTCAATTGTTAAATAATATTTTATTTATACTTCATTTGGGTATTGCTTTCTGGAATTTTTATTATTACACTAAGATTTAATTGGAGTTAAGTTAGTTATATTTAGAATAATATTAATTAGTAACTCTATTTAGGTTAATAAAACATTATTTATCTAATGTAAAATGTAATTTTAGTTCTGGCTGATGTGCTGTAATAAATTCTTAAATAAATCATTTAGGAGGTTATCATGCCAAAAGTTAAAGAAGTTGTTAGGGATTTTACTAGCGATAAAGAAGAAAGAGCACAAGATGCTACCAATTATTTGTCAGAAAAAGATATTAAGCTCTATAATGCAGAAAATTGTAAAGAGCTAGATTCGAACAATTTATCTGAAGGAATTGGTAGATATGAAGGTGGTGAAAAGCTAGAAAGCTATCTTGAAAGAATGGCAGAAAAGGAGTTGTACAATTTGATGCCTTATTTGCGTCTGTAAAAGCTAAAGCCACTGTACAACAACCAATTGATGTAATAACTGAAAAAATTGGTGGAGATAATGATGAAGGTCCAGGTTTAGTTGGTACTTCTGAAACTAATGAACAACATAATGAACTCTAAATAAATAAAAAGGAAAGTGAGTATTTTTTATAATTTTACTTACTTTCCCTTTAAAAATCTGTATTACAAATTTTTTGTTAATCCAATTAGTATGATGTGTAAACCTTGCAAGTTAATCTATCTACGTAACCATAGAATAGGTGTTTTACTTTTTATATTGCACATATCTTAAGTAAGTGTAAAAAATAGAGAAAAATCAGATAAAGTCATTAACATATACAAATTTCTTAAATATCATTTTTTAAGAATTCTTATTCATATCATCTAATTCTATCCATCTTATTTCTGCTTCTTCTAATTCTTGCTTTTTAGTAACAAGTTTTTCTGCTATTTCTAAAAATAGTTTATTATTGATACTATATAAATTTGGTTCTGCTATTTTGTCTTCTAATGACTTAATTTCTAAAGATAATTCTTCTATTCTTCCGGGGAGAAGCTCTAATTCTCGCTTGTATTTGTAAGACATCTTATTATCTTTAGTGGATATGCTATTATGAACTTTGCCCTGAGAGGATTTATTGAAAGTCTTTTTTGTTTCAATACAGTCTTTAGTTGCTAAATGATAATCGCTATATCCACCTATGTAATCGTTTATTATGTTATTTTCTTCGAATACTAGAGTACGTGTTACTATGTGATCTAAAAAATCCCGATCATGGCTTACAATAATTAATGTACCTTCATAATTGCTTAACATATCCTGTAACATATCGAGTGTATCAATGTCTAAATCATTTGTAGGTTCATCTAGAATCAATAAATTACCTGGATTAATTAATATTTTGGCAAGTAACAATCTATTTGCTTCCCCGCCAGATAAGCTACCTACAAGAGATTTAGCTTGTTTAGAATCAAAAAGAAAATCTTTTAAATATGCTACTACGTGTCTAAAAGAGTTATGCAAAAATATAGTGTCTCCTCCATCTGGACATAATGTTTGCCACAATGTCTGTTCTGGATCTAATGAGTCTCGTTTTTGATCAAAATATGAAACACTAACAGTTAGGCCTAATTTAATCTTACCATGTTGAGGTGTTAACATACCAGTTATAAGTCTTAAAAAAGTAGTTTTACCGGTGCCATTTTTGCCAACAATACCTATACGTTCACCTTTGATAATACGCATAGAAAAATTCTTTAATATCTGTTTTGGAGGTGTCTTATCATTAAAAGCATAGCTGATATTGTCTATTTCAAGCATCATTTTAGATGCCATGTTATTTGGTAAAGGCAGAAGTTTTATAGAGCTGCTTGCTTTAGTATAATTATTTTTTTCAGTTCTAAGTTTGTCTCTAAGTTCGAATAATTTACGTAAACGTCCTTTATTACGTCTACGTCTTGCTGTTACTCCATGTGCAAGCCAAAGATTTTCTTCATCAACCTTTTTACCTAATTTATTTAAAGCCTTTACTTCTTGTTCTAATATTCCAGTTGACCATTCATCAAATGCAGCAAAACCTTGATGGCATACTTTAAAACTGCCTTGATTAAGCCATAATACTTTTGTGGAAATGTTTTTTAAGAATTCACGATCGTGGCTAATACACAAAACTCCTCCTGTGTAACGTTGCAGAAAATTCTCAAGCCAGTTGATAGATTTTATATCTAAATGGTTTGTAGGTTCGTCAAGTAATAGAATGTCTGGTTCTAAGACTAAAGCTTGAGCTAGTGCGGTTCTTCTTATTTTGCCTCCGGATAAAGCAGATAATAAATCACTTCCATTTAGATCTAGGGCTTCTAGTATAATATCGGCTTTATAAAATAATTCTTCTCTGCTTTGTATGAAAGAAGTCACAATACCTTGTGTTACATATTTGCGTACAGTAATATTTGTTATAGGAAAGAGTGATTGAGATAAGTATCCTATTACTATACCTGGTTCTTTATAGATTGTACCTTGATCATATTCGATTTTATTTGTAATAATATTCATTAAAGTAGATTTACCTGAACCATTTCTACCTACTAATGCAATTTTATCGCCAGCAAATATTTGAAGAGAAACTGATGTAAATAATGGTTTGTCGCCAAAAGCTAATTGTATATCTTGTAGTGATAATAAAGGAAGTGATTTATGTTTCATATATTTAATGTAGTTAAAATTACTAAGTTAATAAAATTTTATATCCAAATTCAATATTTTGGTTCGTTTGCATATTGATTATTTATACGATTTTCTTATAGTATCATATAACTAGATTTTTAGTTAATATATATATTAATATTTGGAGGCAGATCATGCGTCAATACAGAAATGCTAATACTTTTTTCAGCAGAACTCAGGCTACATTAATAGATATAACAGATAACGTCAAAAGTATAATAACTAGAAGTAGTCCCAATAACTTTATTAAAAATGTGCATGATGTGACGGTAAGCGTCATATCATATATTCTAAATAAAACTAGTATAAATTTAATTAGTAAAGATTCTTTAAAATGGTATACAAATTATGCTCTTTTTGGGCTTGAAATCAGATGGATAAAAACTGTATTACCTTCATTAGGATCGTCGATATTACCAAATAGTATTAGTAGTCATGCAGCTGGTGCAATAGTAGGAGCTATTGTGCAAGGTAATTCAGAGTGTGGTTGGCAGGTAAAATTAGCTAGTACTTCACCTACTCTTGGAGCTTTAGTTGGTGGTATACATGGGGCAATTTGTTGTGCAGTTATTAGCAGTGCTATGGATACATTTGAAAGTTTAGCTCCTGCTGAATATAAAATACCAGCAAGAATGCTGGGCTTTGTTGCTACAACTTCTCTTGCTAGTCATATTATGTGTTTTAATGAAAAATTTGTATATAATTGGCATGAAAAAGGTTTTAAATATGCTGTGAGTGAAGCAGGAAATCATTTATTAGGTAATACAGAAAGTTTTGTACAGAAACTAGAAAGGGTGCAATCAAAACCATGTTGTCATTGTAAATAAAATCTTTTGCATAATATTTAAAAATTCAGTACTACTTATCTAATAATAAGTAAGAAGTTCATATATAATGAATAATATCTTAGCAATTAATAAGTTAGTACTGAAAAATTTTCGTAGCCATACTCATATTAATTGGACTCTGTCGCAAGAGCCAATAGTTATTACTGGCAAAAATGGCGTGGGTAAAACAAACATTTTAGAAGCAGTATCCTTGCTAGCACCTGGAAGAGGAATACGTAATGCTAAATTAGATGAGCTTGATCAATATACTTCAGATGATCAAAAGAAAGCATGGTGTATAGAGTCACTAGTAACAAGTAATTTGGGTATAACTGAAATTATGACCCGTCGTGTCAATAATGATCTTGAAAGTAGTAATAAAAGAATTATAAAAATTAATGATAAACTTATTAAACAACAATCAGAACTAACTAAAATTTTAAATATAATATGGCTAATACCGCAAATGGATTATTTATTTTTATCAGGAAGTTCTACAAGGCGTAAGTTTTTTGATAGGTTAGTTTTTAATTTTTTTCCAGAGCATGCAGAGCTACTAACTCATTATGAAAATGCGATGCGTGAGCGTGCAAAGTTGCTTAAAGAACATAAATATGATAATTGCTGGCTCAGTGCTTTAGAACGTACTATGGCAGAAACGGGTGTTGCAATTGCATCTGCGCGTGTACAGGTACTTGAATATTTAAGGAATTATATAGTACATTTAAATAGTTGTTTTCCAAAAGCAATATTAGATATTAGTGGCACATTAGAAACAGAGGTAACAAAAATATCTGCTACAGCTCTAGAAGAGAATTTTAAGGTAGAGCTTAGTAATATACGTAAATTAGATGCTGCATCTGGTCGTACAAATGCTGGTATTCATCGTAGTGATCTGTTAGTATATCATGAGAAAAAAAATATAGAGGCTAGTTCTTGTTCAACTGGTGAACAAAAAGCTCTATTAATTTCAATAATTTTAGCTTTAGTAAAAGCTAAAATAGAACTTTTTGCTTCAGTACCTGTATTGTTACTTGATGAGATTGTAGCTCATCTTGATGATATAAGAAAGGAAGCACTATTTGTTGAGCTATTAGATTTAAAAACACAAGTATGGATGACCAGTAATACAGCCAGTATATTTGGAAGCTTAAAAAATAAGGCCCAATTTATAGAATTATAATTGGTGAAGTAAATTTGTTTTAGTATAACACTAAAATTGTTATTATAAGGTATTATTAGTAAAGTAAGGTAATTATGAATGAGTCAGTTTTAGAACAACAAGGTATAGAATATGATGCTAATTCCATAAAAGTGTTAAGAGGACTGGAAGCAGTACGAAAACGTCCTGGTATGTATATAGGTGATACTGATGATGGTTCCGGATTGCATCATATGGTATATGAGGTTGTGGATAATGCTATAGATGAGGCTTTAGCAGGTCATTGTGATTTAGTTGAAGTGATTTTAAATGCAGATGGCTCAGTGACTGTATCAGATAATGGGCGTGGTATACCTACGGATATACACGCAGAAGAGGGGATTTCTGCTGCTGAAGTAATTATGACTCAGCTTCATGCTGGTGGTAAATTTGATCAAAATTCTTACAAAGTTTCTGGTGGATTGCATGGTGTGGGTGTATCGGTAGTAAACGCATTGTCTGAATGGCTAGAACTTGTTATTTGGCGTAATAACAAAGAATATTATATTAGATTTAAAGGTGGTGTATCTGAAGCTCCTATAGCTGAAAGGCAAGAGAGTGTGAGTCGTAAAGGTACTCAGGTTTCTTTTTTTCCATCGAAAGAAATTTTTAGCAATATTAATTTTGATTTTTCCACTTTAGAACACAGACTTAGGGAATTAGCATTTCTGAATTCAGGAGTGCGTATTGTATTGAAAGATTTACGTGGAGTAGAAACTCTAGAAGTTGAATTGTTTTATGAAGGTGGTGTGGAAGCCTATGCTAAATATTTAGACCGATCTAAAAATGCTTTACATCCAACCATTGTGATTGCTGGAGAACAAAATAATATGGTTATAGATATAGCTATGGAGTGGAATGATAGCTATCATGAAAATCTAATGTGTTTTACTAATAATATTAGGCAGCGTGATGGAGGAACACACGTTATAGGATTTAAAGCAGCACTAACACGTGCAGTAAATAACTATGTTTCAACACATAATGTGTTAAAACGAGAAAAGATAGAATTTTCTGGTGATGATATACGCGAAGGCGTAACTTGTGTATTATCAGTAAAAGTACCAGATCCAAAATTTTCTTCTCAGACTAAAGATAAACTTGTGAGTTCAGAAGTTAGGCCAGTTGTTGAATCGATTGTAAATGAAAAATTAGAAAGATGGTTTGAAGAACATCCAGCAGAAGCAAAAATTGTTATTACAAAAATAGTAGAAACGGCACGTGCTAGAGAAGCTGCAAGGCGTGCTCGTGAATTAACAAGGCGTAAAGGAGTGTTAGAAATATCTAACTTACCTGGAAAACTTGGTGATTGCCAGGAAAAACAACCTGATTTAAGTGAATTATTTATAGTTGAGGGGGATGGCGCTGGTGGTTCTGCTAAACAAGGTCGCAACAGATTGTATCAAGCTGTTTTGCCTTTACGTGGAAAAATACTCAATGTTGAGCGTGCTCGCTTTGATAAGATGATTGGGTCTGAACAAATAGGTACACTAATTTCAGCGCTTGGTACTAGTATAGGTGAAGAATTTAATATAGATAATCTACGTTACCATAAAGTGATTATTATGACCGATGCTGATGTGGATGGCTCGCATATACGTACTTTATTACTAACTTTCTTTTTTAGACATATGCGTCCTATTATAGAGAAAGGTTATCTATATATTGCTCAGCCTCCTTTATATAAAATTAAAAGGGGTAACAGTGAAATTTATTTAAAAGATGAGAAAGCATTACGTAATCATTTATTTAATTATATTATTGACTCGGCTACTATTGCTAGTGCAGATGCCGGTGTAGGAACTATACAATTTAGTTCTTTCGTAGAAAAAATTAAAAGATTTAGTGATATTATCAGGTCTATAAATATAAAATTACATAGAGATATATTGCAGTATCTTGCTTTATCAGGGATATTCTCTATCAAATCATGGCAAGAAAGAACTTTAATGGAGCAAGCAGTACAGCATTTTATAAACAAAATGCAGGAAATAAATAATGACCATAAGTGGGATATAGAAATTTTTGAGGATAAAATTTCAATTAAACAATTTTTTAATGAATTTGTTGAGCAAAATATTATTGAAAAACATTTTATCCAAACTTCATTAATAATGGAATTAAATGAACTAGCAGAAGAAATGCAAAGGTTATTAGAGGGGCAGCTCACTTTATCTTATAAAGATAATGAGACTCAGATACATTCTCCATTACAACTTTTGGATATCATGCTTGAGTGGGGGCAAAAAGGTATCTCATTACAAAGATTTAAAGGCTTAGGAGAAATGAACCCAGAACAGTTATGGGAAACAACTTTAAATCCTGCAATACGTACACTATTGCAGGTTAAAATTCAACATGAAGAAGATGCAGAAGCTTTATGTGCAACTCTAATGGGTGATGTAGTGGAACCAAGACGTGAATTTATACAAAATAATGCATTAAAAGTATTAAATTTAGACATTTAAGACTTTATCTAACTAATTAAGGGCTTCCTGTTGTAAATACTTAAGAGGAAATATATAAAAGGGAAAAAATAAGGAGCAGGAATTTATGAATATCTTCAAGGGACGTCATTTAAATATGAGATAATTATATAGGCAGTAAGGTGGTACTGTAAGTATGGAATCAGTTATAGAGACTTAGAAGAAATGTTATTTGAAAGAGGTGTAGGAGTAGATCATTCTACAATTTATAGGTGAGTTCAATATTATGCTTCTAAGATTTTAGATAAGCTTAAATGGTATTGGAAACCAAGATTAGGATATAGCTGGAGGGTAGATTAGCCTATATCAAAGTTAAAGGCAAAATGGCTTATCTATTATAGAGCTCTAGATAAGAATGATGATACTATATAGATTTCTATTTGTCTTCTACACGTAATGTTAAAGCTGCAAAACGTTAAAACGTTTTTTAAGTAAAGCACTAAAATCAATACCCGGATATTCACATCCTAAAACAATTAATACTGATAAAAATCCTTCTTACAGTAAAGCAATCTCTATACTAAAATCAGAAGGTAAATGTTCACAAAAATTGGAACATTGGAAAGTTAAAAAGATTAGTTATAAAACTACTCTTAGTTTAAAGTTTATGAAGACAGCTTATGCAACTATTAAAAGATTTGAAATAATGCATATGTTTAAAAAAGGTAGATTTGAATTATTGGAGTACAATCAAGGTATTCATGGTGAAATTAGAATTATTACTGATAACCTATTAGCTTTTTAAAAAATAGTTACCTCATTTTTATACTATTTATATACTTATTTTCTATTTACAACAGGGGCAAATAAACTTTATATAGCTAAAATTATTCAATTAGTCTTTGTAGGTACCTCCAACTGTAATTTTGTCTAAAAGTAATGTAGGTTGTCCTACCCCTACAGGGATCATTTGTCCATTTTTGCTACAAGTACCAATACCAGGATCCAGTTGTAGATCATTACCTACGGCTGTAATTTTAGTTAATACGTCTGGTCCATTGCCGATTAATGTAGCACCTTTTACTGGTGTAATAATCTTGCCATTTTCTATTAAATATGCTTCTGTAGCAGAAAATACAAATTTACCTGAAGTAATATCTACCTGACCACCACCAAAATTAACTGCATAGAGACCTTTTTTGACTGAAGAAATTATATCTTCTTTAGGGGTATTGCCAGGTAACATATAAGTATTGGTCATACGTGGGAAAGGTTGGTGAATAAAGCTTTCTCGACGTCCATTACCAGTAGAATTTTTATGAATTAATTTTGCGTTCATACGATCTAGCATGTAAGATTCTAAAATGCCATCAGAGATTAAAGTTGTTTTTTGAGTTGGGGTACCTTCATCATCAATATTTAAAGAACCACGTCTGTTTGGTAAAGTGCCATCATCAACAACTGTAACATTTTTTGCAGCTATTTGTTTACCTTGTAATTCTGAGAAGCTCGAAACTTTTTTTCTATTAAAGTCTCCTTCTAGCCCATGTCCTATGGCTTCGTGTAATAAGATACCAGGCCAACCAGCACCAAGTATTACTTGCATTTCTCCAGCAGGAGAAGGGACTGCTTCTAAATTCACTAAAGCTTGTCTTAAAGCTTCATTAGCATAATATTGCCATGCTTCTTGTACAAATAAATTATTATATTCTATGCGTCCACCCGCTCCATAAAAGCCTAGTTCCATTTTGCCATTTTTTTCTACAATTACAGAGATATTTAACCTTACTAATGGGCGAGTATCTATAACTTTAAAACCATTGATTTTAATAATCTCTATATTTTGCCATTCGCCTATTAATGAAATAGACACTTGTTTTACATCAGGTTTTTGTCTTAGATAAGAATCTATATCTTTTAGTAATTTGATTTTATTATTAAAACTATGAGTTTCTATAGGATTGAGTTTAGTGTATAAAGTAGATTTTTGTTTAAGAGTATTATCTATATAAGCATGTTGTGCAGTATTATTATACACTATCTTAGCAGCTTGGTTAAGAGAATCTAGATTGACTAGATTAGAGTAAGCATAGTTTGTTGAATCATCTATAATTGACCTTAGTCCAAAACCACTGCTAATGCTGTATGTAGAATTATGCAATTTACCATCTTCAAATGAAAATAATTCCTTTTGCGTGTATTCAAGAAATAATTCACCATCATCACTATTTAATAAAGCGTCAGAAACTATTTGTTTTACAGTTTCTTCATTTAAATGATGGTAATCACAGGATGAAATAGGTAAATTTTGATTAATAGATAACATTTCTCGTAACCTTTGATTAATTTAGACAAGACATTTTGTCAATTTTAAATTCTATTTACTTACAGCTTTTTCATTTGAAAATGAGGTATACCTCAAATTAGGTTGCTAGAGCCATAAAAATTATAAATATATTATTATGTTTAAATTAGCAATTAGAGTTTATAATTTTGGCAATTTAAATATTGCCTATTTATTTGGTTCTTTGTATTTTTTTAAATTGATTATTATGGAGCAGGAGATCTTTTATTTTGTCCTCTAAATTCTTTTAATATTAAGAGTGTTTCTGATGGTTATTAATTATGGATTGTATTATTTCTGTTTTATCATTAACTATGGCTTGTACAAACTCTTTTTTAAGAGCAATGTGATTAGCAACAAATTTATTTATATTGTCTATAAATACGTTATAACTAAAAATTTTTGTAATCAGTTCTTTGGGTAATTTTTGTAAGAAAGAAAATTTCTGACTTTTGTTAGGGTTGTCCAATTGTACAGACTGATGACAGAGAAGGTGTTTAGTAATGCCAAAAAAATAGTTCTTTGTTTTGAGCGGTAAGTGAGAGACTGTTATTAATAAGAGATTCTGCATCTACTTCGTTATATATAGGTATTAAAATTTTCTGGTCTAAATGAATTATGAATCAAAATATATTTGACTGCGGATTTCCTTTTTAATAAGTCACAAAACTCTTTTCTATCCAATTTATTATCTAGAACTATTTATTGGGCAAGATAAAAGGTTCGTTCTTGACTATTTTTGAATATTACAAGTAATGTATCTGGTACTTGTAGATTAAGAAGTGTAATTTCAAATAAATTGTGATTAGTAACTAAATGATTAATATTGTTATTTATTTCTATGTAATATAATGACTCACCTCGTATTTCAAATATTTGTAAGGTAGTATTTTAATATAGGGTGCTTATTATGTTAGGAAATCCATAGTTGCTTGTAGCAGTATTATTTAAAAGTAAATGAGTTAAAGAGCAATTAAACTTTAATGCTTGAGCAATATATCGTGTGCATTCATCACTGATCTAAGAGTTTTCATCATCCTATTCATCCGTGTCTGTTGCTCTATTGCTTGATAAATTTAAGGGTTTTAATGTGTTATTATTATAGAGTTCTTTAGATATATGTTTTATGTCTATATTGCTTGCGGATAAAGTAATATGTTGCAATTTGCTATTAAATAATTTAGCTAAATTTGATGCTACAGTAGTATTAAAAAAGAATCTATCAATTATTAAGTTCTTTTAAAGTGGAATTATTTCTTCTGTATCTTCAACTTAACCTAAATTAAGAATTAATATGTTGAGGTTAGAATTCAATACATTTATTTATAAGTGATTGGAAATGTATGGTTTGTAAAGAATTATTTTGGAAAGTTAATTCCACAACAGAATTATTAGATTTTAAAGCATAGTAAAGATTCTGAAATTCTTCTATGTTAAAACACAATTTACATGTAAAGTACGAATAGTGCTCTTATCAGATAGTAAATCTAAATAATTCAGTAAATACTGATTGAAGTTAGATTCATTGGGAGTATATATGCTAGACATCTGTGTATGTATAAAATTTATTTTAACTTATATATCAATTTAATAAAATTTACAATATTTAGTTATATTAATTATAAATTTATTTTTATAAACGTAACTAAATAGACCTTGATTATTATTTAATCTACTTCTATAATTCCAAGCTTTTATGTAATTGGAGATAAAATCTATGCAACCATCTACGTTACCTAAAAAACTTGGACAATTTTTTATATATTTTTTAAAGCAGCAGAAAATAGGGTTTTCTTTATTATTGTTAACAATGACTAGTTGGTCAATACAAGAGTCGTTTTTTCCTTATTTTATCAAAGTAATTGTAGATGCAGTATCGAATTATAATGGTAATAAAGCTTTAATTTTTTCTTATCTATCTAGTAAGCTTATTATAGCCATATTATTTTTGTTATTTGTTGAAATAAATTTCCGTACAAATGACTTTTTAATGTGCAAAGTCTATCCTAAATTTATGGCTAATGTTAGATGTACTCTTTTTGGATATGTACAACACCATTCTCATAGTTTTTTTACTAATAATTTTGCTGGAAATATTGCAAGTAAAATTGCAAGATTTCCTGAAGCTTCTCAGAAAATAATAGATGAATTTATAACAGTATTTTGGCCAGTTACTATTACTATGATTATTAGTTGTGTATTGTTATTTTTAGAAGAACCTTTTTTTGCATATATAGTTATTACGTGGTTTGTATCGCAAATTGCTATTACTATAGCATTTTCTGGTAAGTGTCAGTCTTCATCAATGTACAGATTTTATAAACTTACAGAGTTAAATGGTAAGATTGTAGATAATATAACAAATATTATGAATGTACGTTTATTTGGTCGGTATCAATATGAAAGAAATTATTTAGACAAATATCAAGAAGCAGAAAAAGAAGCCTTTGCTAAGAGCTTGTTTTATAATGCCTTAATGAAATTTTGTTTAGGGTTATCTTCTTTAACATTTGTTATTTCTATGATAGGAGGTGCATTATACTTCTATAGTCAAGATAAGCTATCTCTTGGTGATGTTGCTTTAGTTCTATCCTATTATAATTTAATAGGTCTTACTTGGTATATGTGTATGGAATTTGTGATTTTTTATGAGATGGTTGGTGCTTGTAATGATTCTTTATCTATTATAAGGGAAAATTATCATATAATCGATGATTCAGATGCAAAGATATTAAAGGTAACAGAAGGTTGTATAAAATTTAAAGATGTAACATTTACTTATATTCGTAATCAAAATGTTTTTCGTAATAAATCAATAAATATCTTACCTAAGCAAAAGGTAGGATTAGTAGGTTTTTCTGGGTCTGGTAAAACTACATTTGTAAATTTAATTTTACGTTATTTTGATTTGGAATCTGGACAAATTCTTATTGATAATCAAGATATATCTCAAGTAACTCAGGACTCATTACGTAATTCTATATCTATTATTCCACAAGATCCATCTTTGTTTCATAGGACCTTATTAGAAAATATACGTTATGGTAAATTAGACGCTACAGGAGATGAAGTGATTGAAGCGGCAAAAGCGGCGCATATACATGACTTCATTATGGGATTACCAGAAAAATATAACACTTTAGTTGGAGAAAGAGGTACAAAACTTTCAGGCGGTCAGAGACAGCGCATTGCAATGGCTAGGGCAATGCTGAAAAATGCTCCAATCTTAATTTTAGATGAAGCAACAAGTAGTCTGGATTCTATTACAGAGAGTAATGTACAAAATAGTTTGGTAAATTTAATGCAAGGTAAAACTGTAATAGTTATTGCCCATAGATTATCAACGTTATTGCATATGGACAGGATATTAGTATTTGAGCATGGTCATATAGTAGAAGATGGAGATCATAAAAGCTTATTAAAGCAAACTAATAGCCATTATGCCACTTTGTGGAATATGCAAGCTGGAGGATTTTTACCAGAAAAAGAAGAATAAGCATTATTTATTCTATTAAAGTAAAAATTTATAAGGTGATTTATTGTTTGACTAAAGGTTAATAATCTATTAAGTAATTACAAAGTTCGGAATTGAAAAATTTATTGTATATTATTAGCGAGCCAAACTTAAGATGTAGTAATTTGTCTCACAGAATTTCGTTCTAAGATTGCAAGTGCTTGTTAATAATAATCTTACGTATATTATTTAGAACTTAATAAAAACCTGTATTTATTAACTAGCAATATATTATTTTCATGAAATTCGATAAAGCCTTTACTTTTGATGATATATTACTTAAACCAGCATTCTCTTCCACTTTGCCTTCTGAGGTTGATCTTTCAACATCCTTAACTAAAGATATAAAATTATCTATTCCGCTTATATCGGCTTCTATGGATACAGTTACAGGAAGTACGATGGCGATTGCAATGGCTCAGAATGGTGGTATAGGGTGTATACATAAAAATCTTACTATAGAACAGCAAGTAGCTAAAGTACGTAAAGTAAAAAAGTTTGAATCAGGGATGGTAATTAATCCAATAATCATTAATCCAGAGGCTAAGCTTTATGAAGCACTAGCTTTAATGAAAAAACACAATATTTCAGGAATACCTGTGGTAGAAGTTAAGGGCAATGTATTGGTAGGTATACTTACAAATCGTGATGTACGTTTTGCTGATAACTATAACCAAGTTATCTCTGAATTAATGACAAAGCATAATTTAATTACAGTACGTAAAGGAGTTAGTGAAGAAGAAGCAAAAAAATTATTACATCAACATCGTATAGAAAAATTAATAGTAGTTGATGAGCATAATAGCTGCATAGGATTGATTACCGTTAAGGATATTGAAAAAGCGCAGGCATTTCCTTATGCATCTAAAGATCACCAAGGTAGATTAAGAGTAGCTGCCGCAGTAGGTATTGACGAAGAAGGATTTGAAAGGGCTCAGGCACTTATTGATGCAGAAGTAGATATAATAGTTATAGATACTGCTCATGGTCATTCAGAAAAGGTATTGAAAGCTATTTCTAGAATTAAAAATTCTAATAGTAATATACCAATTATTGGTGGGAATATTGCAACTGCAGAAGCAGCAAAGGCTTTGATTGGTGTTGGGTGTGATGCAGTAAAAGTTGGGATAGGTCCTGGTTCAATTTGTACTACTCGTATAGTAGCAGGTGTAGGAGTGCCGCAGCTAAGTGCAATTTTAGATGTGGCTGAAGTATGTAAAAATGCAGGTGTTAAGGTGATTGCGGATGGTGGTATTAAATATTCAGGTGATATAGCAAAAGCTATAGCAGCAGGTGCAGATGTTGTGATGATCGGGAGCTTATTTGCAGGAACGGAAGAGAGTCCTGGTGAGATAATTTTATATCATGGTAGATCATATAAATCTTATAGAGGTATGGGATCTCTTGCTGCAATGGCAGCTGGATCTGCTGATCGTTATTTTCAGCGTAAGTCTACAAAAGGATTGAAGTTGGTACCAGAAGGTGTTGAAGGTATGGTGCCCTTTAAAGGTGCAGTTGCTAATGTTATATATCAGCTTATGGGTGGTTTGCGAGCATCTATGGGGTATACGGGTAATGCATCTATAGCTTTGATGCAGAAGGACTGTAAATTTGTGTGTATTACTGGTGCTGGATTAAAAGAAAGTCATGCACATGATGTAGTAATTACTCGTGAGGCTCCTAATTATGCTGTTCATTATGGAGATGAGTGATAAAAGATTGAATATATAATCTTTTTAGTTTATCTATTAGGGAGATAAAATTTACATATAAATATGTATTGTATGGTTATAAAGTAGCTTAGTAAGGTATGGCATGTATAAAATCAGTGGTCCTGAAGTTTTACCATCGTCGGGTAAACAAGCAAAACAATTGGTGGTAATGCTTCATGGAGTTGGTGCTGATGGAAAAAATTTAATAGACTTAGCTAGTAGTTTTCAAGATATTTTACCAGATGCACATTTTATTGCGCCTAATGCTCCATTCCCATATGAAAATGCACCAATTGGATATCAATGGTTTTCGTTAAGGAATAGAAGTGAAAATGTCTTGCTAGCAGGTATGGAAAAAGCAGCACCTATTCTTAATACATTTATTGATAAGCAACTTGAGAGATTAAAACTTTCAGAAGAAAACGTAATTCTTATAGGTTTTTCACAAGGGACTATGATGTCTTTACATATTTCTTTTAGAAGGCAAAGGCCTATTATTGCGATAATAGGTTTTTCAGGCTCATTAGTAGGAGAAGAGTCATTAACAAGGGAATTAAGTTCCCGTCCGCCTGTTTTATTGGTGCATGGCGCACAGGATAACGTAGTACCATTTGGTATGATGTTATATTCAAGTAGAGTTTTACAGAAAATGTATATACCAGTTACTACTTATAAGTGTGAAGGATTGGGGCATTCAATAAGTTTGGAAGGTATAAATAAGTCAAAAGATTTTTTGAAGAAACTACTTTAGAATTTAAGTGCTAATAAAATACTTGATCTATAAAAGTAAAAGGGTTAAAACTTATGTACGTTTAGGAAAGAATTGTTATTAACGGTAATTTATAAATAGTTTGTATAACTATTATAGATGTTTTAATTAATTCTTTTAAGTTATGATATTAAATAATTTTGTAAGAGAAAAGTATGACACTTGCTATAGAAGAGGTAAAAAAAGTTGCAAAATTAAGTCGTGTTGGGTGTAATGAGTATGAACTAGAATTATTAAAGGAAGATTTATCTAAAATTCTAGATATGGTAGAAACAT
The DNA here is from genome assembly GCA_048496475.1 of Rickettsiales endosymbiont of Dermacentor nuttalli. Taxonomy (GTDB): domain Bacteria; phylum Pseudomonadota; class Alphaproteobacteria; order Rickettsiales; family Arcanibacteraceae; genus Ac37b. The sequence goes on along the minus strand of JBGCXS010000003.1, from coordinate 100,956 downwards.
TAAAAGAAGTGCAAACTGATAATGTGGAGCCATTAGTAAGTGTTTCTAGGTTAAAATTACTCATGCGTGAAGATACAGCACATAATAGTAATACACTAGAAGATATATTATCAAATGCACCAGCTAAAGAGTTCAATTGTTTTGTCGTTCCTAAGGTAATAGAATAATGGTTAAATTAAATACCTTAAGTATAAAAGAAACCCTAAAGTATTTAAAAAAGAGAGATTTTACTGCTGTAGAATTGATGGAAAGTCATATACAGGCTATGGAGCAGTCAAAAAATCTAAATGCTTTTATTACAACTAATTATGAAGCTTCTCTTGAATCTGCAAAAATTGCTGATAATAAAATTAATAATGGTTCTAGTCGAGGATTAGAAGGTATTCCTCTTGCTATTAAGGATAATTTTTGTACTAAAGGTGTCTTAACTACAGCAGCTTCTAGAATGTTATGTAATTTTGTGCCTACTTATGAATCAACAGTAACAAATAAATTGTGGTCAGAAGGAGCTATTCTTACTGGCAAAACAAATATGGATGAATTTGCTATGGGTTCATCCGGTTTGACTAGTTATTATGGTTTGACAAAGAATCCTTGGAAAATTCCAAATAGTGATAGAGATTTAGTACCAGGAGGATCTTCTAGTGGGTCTGCTTCTGCTATATCAGCATGTTTATCTATGGGTGCACTTGGTACCGATACTGGAGGATCTATTAGGCAACCTGCTGCATATTGTGGTATTGTAGGAATGAAACCTTCATATGGAAGATGCTCTAGATATGGTATGATATCGTTTGCTAGTTCTTTAGATCAGGCTGGTGTATATGCTAGGAATGTAGATGATTGTGCATTGTTATTGTCTCATATTATGGGCTATGATAATAAGGACTCTACATCTTTAAATTTAGATGTACCTGATCTTACAAATCTTAGTGTAACAGATTTAAAGGGAATAAAGGTTGGTATTCCTAAGGAGTATAATGTAGAAGGTCTTGATGGTGAGATATTATCTTTATGGAATAAAGGGGCAGATTGGTTAAAATCTCAAGGAGCAGAGATTGTTGATATTAGTTTATCTCATACTAAATATGCATTACCAGTATATTATATAATAGCTCCTGCAGAAGCTTCTTCTAATTTGTCACGATATGATGGTGTAAGATTTGGTCTAAGAGAACCTGGTAAAACGTTAGACGAAATGTATGAGTTAACGCGTCAATATGGTTTTGGTAAGGAAGTAAAAAGACGTATTATGATAGGTACATATGTATTATCTGCTGGGTTTTATGATGCTTATTATAGAAAAGCACAAAAAGTACGTTCTTTAGTAGCGCATGACTTTTGGAATAATTTTTCTAAAGTGGATGTAATATTGGTGCCTACAGCTCCAAGTGCTGCTTTTCCTTTGGATATAAAAATTACTAATCCTGTTACTATGTATCTTAATGATATATTTACTATACCAGCAAGTTTAGCTGGATTACCATGTATTTCCATACCTGCTGGCTTAAGTAAGAACAGTTTGCCTTTAGGTTTGCAGTTGATTGGTAATAATTATGATGAATTAACTGTTCTCAAGGTAGCGAAAGCTTTAGAGAATGCTGCTAATTTTAGGGGGTATAAGGGATAATACATGAATTTGATACAAGGCAAAACTGGGGAATGGGAAATAATAATAGGGCTTGAGGTACATGCACAGGTCTCTTCCCAATCTAAGCTATTTTCTGATGCTTCTACAAAATTTGGGGCTGAGCCTAATACACAGGTGTCATTGATAGATGCAGCATTTCCTGGAGTGTTGCCAGTGCTAAACATGTTTTGTGTAGAGCAGGTTGTAAAAACTGGCTTAGGATTGCAAGCACAAATTAATCTAAAATCAGTGTTTGATCGTAAGAATTATTTTTATCCAGATTTACCTTCTGGGTATCAAATTTCTCAGTTTTCTTATCCAATTGTAGGAAATGGTAAAATATTGTTAAATATGCCTGAGGGTGTAAAAGAAGTTAATATTACTAGGATACATCTAGAACAAGATGCAGGGAAAAGTTTACATGATCAGCACCCAGATTATAGTTTCATAGACCTAAATCGTGCAGGTATAGCGTTAATGGAAATAGTTACTGAACCTGATTTACGGTCATCTGCAGAAGCCGGTGAATTTATGAGAAAATTAAGGGCTTTGCTCAGGTATTTAGGTACGTGTGATGGTAATATGGAGAAAGGTTCATTAAGGTGTGATGCTAACGTATCAGTACGTAAAATAGGTCAAGAGCTTGGCATAAGGTGTGAGATTAAAAATCTTAATTCTATAAGAAATATTGAGTATGCAATTGATTATGAAGCAAGAAGGCAAATAGAAGTTCTTGAAAGTGGTGGAATAATTAATCAAGAAACTCGATTATTTGATGTTGATCAAGGTATAACAAGGTTAATACGCTCAAAAGAAGATGCTCAAGATTATAGATACTTCCCTGATCCAGATTTATTGCCTTTGGAGATTACAGAAGAATTTGTTAATAAAATAGCCCAGATGTTGCCTGAGTTACCTGATCAAAAGAAATTACGTTATATAAACGATTTAGGTTTATCTTTTTATGATGCTGAAATTCTTGTAGAGGATCAAGATGTGGCTCTTTATTTTGAAGAAGTTATTAAAACACAAGATCCTAAACTTGCTTCTAATTGGATTACTGCTGAACTATTTGGTCGTCTCAAGAAATACAATCAGTCTATTAATGAATCGAAAATTACTCCACATAAATTAGCGGAATTATTAGATTTATTAAGTAAGGATGTGATCTCGGGTAAGTTAGCTAAACAAGTATTTGATTTAATGTTTGAAACAGGAGATGATCCTGCGTTGATCGTTCAAAAACATGGCTTACAGCAAGTTACAGATAAAGGTGAAATCACCAAAATAGTAGAAGAAGTGCTAGTAGCCAATGTGGATAAAGTTACAGAATATAAATCTGGTAAAGATAAGCTTTTTGGATTCTTTGTTGGACAGGTGATGAAATTATCTAGTGGTAAGGCTAATCCTGAATTGGTTAATCAAGAGTTAAAAGAGCAATTATCTAAATAGGTTTGTTATCAGAATTTTATATATTCTACTAAAGTCTAGGTTAAGGATCGAGATAATGAAACGTAATGATGTAGTATATTGTGTATTATTGTTAATGGCAGAATTGTTTTTTGCTTATCAATTTATGCTTAGGGTGTATCCTGGCCTTGTAATGCAAGATATTATGCATAAATTTCATATTAGTTCTACATTATTTGGAATGTTTGCTGCATCCTATTATATAGGATATGCTGGTATACAGATTCCTATTGGGGTATTTTTGGATAAATATGGTCCTAAGTTTATAGCATTATGCGTACTTATATGTGTTGTAGGTAATTTGACTTTTTTATTTTCCAATAATTGGATTATTGCTTTAATTGGTAGATTTTGTATAGGCCTAGGTTCAGTAGCTGGGTTTTTAGGGGCTACTAAAGTAATTAGTATGTCTTTTTTATCAAAATACTTTTCATATATGGTAAGTTTAACGTTTACAGTTGGTTATATGGGAGCTATTTATGGTGGTAAACCAATAGCTCTACTGGTAGATAAATTTGGTTGGGAATACGTATTAATAGGATTATCTTTTGTAGGATTGCTAATCGCATTATTTATTATTAGTCTAAATATAAAATATGATGAAACAGAAAAATATGAAGGTTCTATATATGATGCTTTAAAATTATTAATAACAAACAAGAGGGTAATTTTTGTATGTTTATGTGGAGCATTACAGGTCGGCCCTCTAGAGGCATTTGCTGATATATGGGGAGTAGACTATTTTGTAAATGTGTATAATATTGCTAAGTCAGATGCCGCTCTATTAACATCTAGTATTTATTTAGGGCTGTGTATTGGTGGGCCGATAATGGCATATATTGCAGAAAAATATAATTGTCATTATAGATTATGTTCTATTTGCGGTATTGTTATGATGGTAATTTTTATAATACTATTATGTACTGTTAATCTTGACTATTGGCAATTGCTAGTTTTAATGCTAACAGTAGGTGTTTGTTCTGGGTATCAAATTATAGTTTTTGCTATTACCGCTAAATTAAGTGATATATCAACTAATAGTATTACCATGTCTTTAACTAATATGCTGATTATGTCTGCTGGCTTTGCGTTTCACTTTATGATAGGAATTATAATGGATATTTATTGGTTAGGTGGTATACAACATAGTGTAAAAATTTATACTGCAAGTTCATATATTTACTCAATATCCATAATACCTATAGCTCTTGGTGTAGGAAGTATAGGATTTCTTTTGTTAGATAATAAAAAAGATTGGGAAAATATACAAAACGATAAAATAGATCTAATATCAAATGCTAAATAATCTCTATTTTGACAATTTATAAAAATTATATTAGCTAATGTTATTATAAATATATCAATTAATATTTTATCAACAATTTAATTTTATCTTTGAATTACTGTATGAAAGTTTTTAACAAGGCATAGTAGTGATTAAAAAGATCCCTAATAATATTTCTACTAAAATTACTTTTGCGATAGTACTTATAAGTGCTTTTTTTTATAGTATATCTTTTCCACAGTTACTTTTATCAAAAAAATACATGTTAAATTACATGTTAGAAAATTTATTAACTAGCCATTATTATAATATATCTTATAGATTGAAACCTTCTTTTACAGAAAATAATCTTAAAAATATTGATAATAGTTTTATTGAAATGATAGATGATTTTTTGGATGAGTATAAAAGGGGAGCTAACTTAGATATAGCGTTATATATATTTACTAAGAATATGCCTGTAGAAATTGCTTCTACTACTAATTTTACAGCAACTAGTATGGTGAATTATTTAGGTTTAAATAAAGTACCCTTAAATTGTCAAATAAGAGAAATAATTGTGGAACAAAAGCGCGTATATGCATGTGCAATAGCCATAAAAGATGTTGATAATAATGTTATAGGGTTCATTATAGAAAGTATTGATGGTAAAAAATTTAAAGAATCTTTTTATGTAGATTTGAGTTATCAACTTATTTTTATAAGTATTGTGTTATTGGTCTCTATAGGAGTAGGCCGTATGATCGCACTTAGTATAGGTAAGCCTACTGAAACTTTAACACAAGCAATAAAACAACTAGCACAGGGCAAATATGATACTATTATTCCTTTTACAGATAAAGATAATGAAGTAGGTAATGTAGCGAGGGCTATTGTAGTATTCAAAGAGCATATTAAAAAATCTCAAGAATTATCTTTATTAACACAGAGAGATCAGGAAGAAAGAGAGCAGCGTCGCCATATTATGGAACAAATTATTGAGGTGTTTAATAAAGAAGTAGAAAATGAGATTAATACAGTATCTGATTCTTCGATAAAAGTGCATAATATTATTGAGAAGATGGTGAATATTGCTGAAGAATTAAAAAATATGAGTTTACAAGCTACACAAGCTTCAGATAATACTTCAAGTAATGTACAAATAGTAGCAAAATCAGCAGAAGTATTGGTATCATCTATTAATGAAATAGGTGAACAAGCTTTAAATGCAAGTAATACAACAAAAGATGCTGTATCAAGTATCAATAAAACAAATTTAGTGGTACAAGAATTATCATCAGCTGCAGGTAGGATAGGAGATATAATATCCATAATTAGTAATATTGCAGAGCAAACTAACTTACTTGCATTAAATGCTACAATTGAAGCCGCGCGTGCTGGAGAAGCGGGGAAAGGTTTTGCTGTTGTTGCTTCAGAAGTAAAAACTTTAGCAAATCAAACTGCTAAAGCTACTGAAGAAATCAAAAATCAAATTGTCAATATACAAAATTCTGCGAATGATGCAGTAGAAGCTATGCAAAATACCGATAACACCATCAGTATTATTAATGAAATATCAATAGAGGTTTCAAACTCGGTTAAAGAAGAAACTGAAACTATGCAAAATATTTTTAATAATATTATTAATGCAGTAGATAATGCTCGTATGGCAAGTCAACATGTAAAATATGTTATGGATGCTAGTAATAATGCTGGTGAGGCAGCTAGTGCGCTATTTATGGCATCTGAAGTTATGTATAAAAATGCAGAAAGTCTTGGAAAAATAATAAAACAATTTTCTGCGGATATTCAAGATACCCATTCTCTTAATGATTCAAAATCTTGAATATAAAATTTTGTTGGAGTGTAGGGTCTCTAGCAAAAAATATTATAAATATTCCAAAATAAAATATATCCAGAAATTTTTGAAATTTAGAGTTAGACATATTATAGAGCCATAATAGTAGTATGGCTAATTTTTGTATTAATATGGGCTTTAAGTGAAAGTAATTTGCAAACGGTTATTATAGTTACAATGTCTGTATTTATTAGTACAAGAACGTTTAAAGGCTGCACCATTATTATAATATTACACGGATTAGTGATTGCTATTAGGTTTATGATGTTGGTTTTATCTAACCAATACCCTGGTTGTTTGTAATAGTATGTAGAACTATGGAAGCTTTGTATATATTTTTAGAAGAATGGAATGGAGAGTTACGTACATTAGGTAATTATACTTTTATATCAGTGCTATACACTGCTTGTAGTTACCAAGAAGTTTTAAGTATAACTAGATTGCAGAATAACTTTATGCATTATTGCCAGTATTGATTTAAATATATATATATATCAACATTATCAATATTGTGCTGTGTGTAAGCTACCATTTTGAAGTATATGGGTATATTCCATTTGAAAATGGAAAAGATATTACTGTAAGGTAAAATAATTATTGCTCCTTTGTTATCTATGATTATAGTAATTACAATTACTATATTATTTGTAGAAGAAAAACATATACCACAAGGACAAGAGCTCATTTGGTCTGCAGGCTAGTATTAATTACTGGAGAAATTGTTATGGCAAAACATAAATTTCAAGAGAGATTTATAGGATGTTTACTAAGGAGTACCTAAGGTACTATGGTAGTGCTGTATGAAGTGTATCTCGATTTAGCAGTATTATTTGTTGTTTTAACATTAGTGGCATTTAAGAAATATGTTATAGGGGGTTTGGCATGTGGTGTATAGGAGTAGCATTTATAATTATATTTACAGGAGGAGGAGTGCTGGGGGAAAGTATACGCATTATAAATGTTCTATTAGGTAAAGTTATAGGTTTAAGTAGTTTTTTATTATAGATGTGATTATTAGAAAATATTATAAATATTAGCATTTTCTTAAGATATTTATTTGATGATTAAACGTTGTGATATTTTAATTTGATTATATAAGGATCATATATGTTATCATTAAAATTTAAAAATAATACTGCATTAGTAAATGAAAAAAGGCATTTAAGTAGTTTAATAGATGTTTATAGTAAAGGCAATGATCAAGAAAAGATTAATGCAGTTATACGTTCTTTAGGAGCTAGAACATTTTTTCCATTTATATCAGATAAGCAAGCTGTAGCATTGGAACTGGGATGTTCTAATGGCTTTATGGCAAATCTCATTGCAGAAAAAATACAGGCTGTGCATGTACTTGAAGGTGTACATGAATTGATTATAGAAGTAGAAAAAGATGCTAAGTCTAATGTGAAGTTTATACATACCTTATTTGAAGAATTTAATTCTGATCAAAAATATGATTATGTATTTGCCTTATTTGTACTAGAGCATGTGTTTGATGTACAAGAAGTACTAAATATGGTTAAGAGAGTATTAAAGCCGGGTGGTATATTATTTATTACAGTGCCTAATGCACGTGCACTATCTAGACAATTTGCTAGGCATATGGGTATAATTCAAGATTTAAAAGAGCTTACAGAGAATGATGTATGCTTTGGTCATAGACGTGTATATGATAGATGTACATTAAATGAAGAGTTAAATCAGGCTGGTTTTAGCCAAATTATGCAAGGTGGTTTACTCTTAAAAATTTTGGCGGATTTTCAATTGAATGAATTGCTTAATAATGGATTTCTTTCAGAAAATCATATCGATGCTTTATATAAATTGGGTTTAGAATATCCTGATTTGTGTGGGAGTTTATTTAGTATTTGTAAATTAACAAAAGATAATTGTTGCTGCTAAGAGAATATTAACTTTTTATAATTATTATTTTAATGTATTAAAGTGTAAGTTAGTATTTAATAGTGATGTAGAATTATGCAATTCATAGTGCCGCTTATTATATTTATATTATTTGGTAATGCTGTTTATGCTGCAGCTCCCAAGAAACGTTTTATTTTAAAATGTGAGGTAGGTAGTACAGTTATTAATAATTCTAAATTACAAGATGGTTTTTTTATGCCTAAATGTGGTGATAACAATCTAGACGTTGGTGATTATAGAAATAATAGTAAGAAAATACCTTATGATGTCTTTGTAAGTATGTGCAAAAGAGTGTATGATGTGGGTAAAATTCAAAATATAGAGTTATGGGGGGTTACAAATAATTTAATACATAATGCTAATAATCCTGAAAATGTTGATATGCAGGTGATTATTATTCAAGGTAGGCTTTTAGATGCTCATTGTGTACCAATTTCAGATGCAACTGTCCGTATAATGCAACCATCGCTTATGTCTAAACATGTTGATTATAAGGAACTTACTGAAGATGAAAATAAAAATTTGCTTCTTGTTAGAGAAGCTAGGGGTACTGCAACGGCTATTACAAATAATTTAGGGTTATTTACATTGATTACAAGGCTTCCAAGTGTTGGGAAGCTGACTTCTACTATTAGTTTATATATATTACATCCAGATTTTACTACTCATTATGAAACTATTTCTTCTAATTCTAAAAATGTATATACGTTAGATGCTTTGTTTCCTGATTTAAACATTAAGCAATATATACCGCTATATAGACATGATATTATATTAAACCAGCTAAACAAATATCGTACGTTTTAACATATGGCTGAATATTTAGCTTCCAAAAAAGCGCTACTATTATATATTCAAATGCTACTAAACATAAATAAATTATTAATTGAAAGAGGATTGCGAATTTAAGCGCAGTTTACCATTTGCTATATCTTTAATATAATTATTATTTCCATCTAGTACTGTTTTTGTGATAGAGGAGCTCTAGGTACTTCACTAATTTCTTGAGTATTATTTTTGTGCATTTCTAATATACGAGATAGTTGATTCAGTAGAATTATGTATTTGTGTAAATTTATTTGTCGCTATGTTGTTATTAACGTTTTCTTGTTGGTGTATATATACTTTATGTGAATTATCTTGTATAAAATTGTCTGTTTCTTCTAAAGTGGTCGAAATGGATATATGCTTACGTAATCCTAAATGTGGATGAGAGGAATTTGTATTAACTATTGAAATTTCAATTTATTATAGCAGATTTTTCTGCGTTATTATCAACAAGTCAAGACACTATAGCATAAGGCTATGCCCTTATTGAAAACGGTTTTAGTGTTTTCAATACCAAATATTCCTAGTTATTTAATATAACCAATTCCTGCAACTAAATAGGGTATAGCTAATTAATAGAGCTACAGTATATATTATATAGTATCTTAAGTCTTATGTTGTCTCTACAGCTGCATCCTTACTAGATATGTCTGGTAGTATTTAAAACAAAGCACTAGATAGAGAAGATATTGACATGAAGCAACATCCGATGCTATGAAACTTGATACTATGGTGATTGATATTGCTAATAAAGTTAATAGCTAATGTACCTGTGATAGCAGCCGTTGCAATTGTTAATAAATATATAGATAGTGCGACACTTGTTCGTAAAACTGACGTAAGAAGAGTGTTTAGATTCTTTAGTCTTATTTTTACTATCCATTATTATATTAAAGTGAAACTATTAATATAAAAGGAAAAAGCCTATATAATTCCAACATCTTTAGTAATTTTAACACTATTTTTTGTTAGCCAGAAGAAGAGGGTAGTGCTAAAGACTAGTATGCTATTTGATTTAATTATGTTATTATATTTTGGTTTAGTACAAATTCTTAAAGTGCAATATGTACTGTTATTTTTAAATTTGTATTATGCTTTTAAATTTTTATTGTTAAAAAACATATAGGTATATTAACTTTAGGTATAACTATACTTGTAGTAACGAGAGCAGAAGCATTATATGCAGATATAGGTCATTTTGGTAAAATGCCTATAAAGGTTGCATGGTATTTTTTAGTTTTTCCTCTATTAGTATTAAATTATTTGGGGCAAGCTGCTTTGTTAATTGAGAATCTAAAGGCGATAGCTAATTTATTTATTAACTCCTAAAGAATTTTTATACCCATTAATAATATTGGCTACGGTTTTGCTAGCATTATTGTATCTCAGGTTGTGATTTCTGGATGTTTCTCTTTATGTTGGCAGGGCTATGTAACTTGGTTATTTATTACGAATGAAGGTTGTATACACTTCGTCCTATAAAAAAAAGGCCAAGTATACTTACCAACGGTGAAATAACTTTTATTTGCTTGTGTAGTAGTAATATTACTTTAGAAATTCAAGTAAATTATCTTCTATGTATGGTATGGCTATTACCAATATTATGTTTATTACTACGATACTTGATATTTTCTATTTTATTTATGGGAGAAAATGGCATTGAAGTAAATGCATAATTCTTCTGATGCCCTTTATTAAGGATAGATTTAGTTTTTATTGGAATAAGCTATACGAAATTTTTACGAGGAGGTTAGTTCACCTTTATTATTTCTCTTATTATTTGTTATATAATAATAATTTGGGTTAAAGGTAAACGCATGCTTCGAATTAAGAAAGTGGCTTTACAGGGTGATTTTATAAAAATCATTAATAATGATATAGAGAAATTGGCCATAGAATACCTGTATGGCTATATTTATGAATAGCTTTTCTAATATGGTTCCAAATGCCTTAATAATGCACTTGAAGCACAATAAATTAATACATGAACATGTAATATTTTTATCGATCATTATAAATGATGTGACTAAAATCAAGAAAGATGCTAATTATGTATTTAGTGATGTACTTAATATCAAGACTATTTTGCATGGTATTGAAAAAATATAATACTCTTTCTTAAGGAAGCTTCTTTCTACGTGAGTCAGGGGATTCCAATTACTTCTAAAACAAGTGATCTGCAAGGATGGCAAAAAACCATATTTATATTTTTATTTAATAATGCTTCTAATGCTACAGATTTTTATAATCTTCCGTCTAATAGAGTAATTGAACTGGGGTTTAGATTTGACATATAAAATTAACATTTTAAAAATGATATAATAGGTGCTAAAGCCATTTAAGTAATTTTTGTAGGAGATTTAGCTTGGGTTGTCCAAAATTCTTCTGAGCGTTAGTTTGTAACTGTTTCGCTGCAAATATCATCATACCTATTGCTGTAGAAAAAGTAGGATTCTTATAATCTTCCCCGAGGCCTATAAGGGGTTTAGGCATGGATAGTCTAATCTGATTGCCTAATATATGTGAGCTTAGTTCGCGGAATCCCTCTAGTTGACTGGTCCCACCTGTAATGACTATTTTTTTATTTATAATTTTATTATATAATTTAGTACGTGCTAATTCTAAAATTTCTTCGACACGTGGCCTAATAATATCAGATAAATCGCCACGTCTTACATAGTTAATATTATTAAAAACATCTTGGCTTGAACTATGATTAATTTCGAGCATTTGATTTTCATCAAATGACGTAGAGAGTGTAGTACCATATAGAGTTTTTAAACGTTCGGCAGAGGTTATATTTATACCAATGCCTTGCGATATATCAGAAGTGATATGTATTCCTCCTAAGGGTAAAGTTTCAATATGTATAATATTATTATTTTGTAAAGTGGTAATAGTTGTAGTGGAGCCTCCTATGTCTATTAATGTAGTTCCTGTATTTAGTTCTTCAGGAGTTAAACATGCTATACATGAAGCATACGGTGCAATAACAAAATTTTCTATATCAAGTTTGCATTGGTTCATGCAGCTTGCCATGTTTAATACTAAGCTGCGTGACACTGCTATCGTATACAGTTTACATCCGAGTTGTTTGCCATACATATCAATAGGATTTTTAATTCCAGATTGGTTATCAATAGAATATGATGTAGGAAAATAATGTATAATTTCATTCTCTTTATTAGAGTATAGGTCTAGACATTGATCAATAACGCGTTCCATATCTTTTTCTGTAACTTTGGAATGCGGTATGGGTATAGAGGTGTTCATCAGATGAGTAGAGATTTTGCGGCTTGAGATACTAACAATTATTTTTTCAATTAATTCGCCAGAAATCTTTTCAGCATCTTCAACTGTTAATGCAATATTGTGCGCTGCTTCACGTACATCAGTTATTAAACCTGCTTTGAAACCAGCTGAGCATTGAGAACTTGTACCAATAACTTGGATGTTTCCATTAGCAACATTTATCTTGCCGATAAAACAAACAGTTTTTGTACTGCCTACATCTAATATTGCAACTAATTCTTCTTTGGTTTTCACAGTTATACTTAACTTTAAAATTAAATTTTATTTAATGTATAATTTGTCTGGAATTCTCAAGTCAATGTTAGTCACTCCGTTCACAAATAATTTTTTTTGTGTGTATAAACTAATAATATAATCCCAGGCTTGTTCTGGAGATATTTCTGGCAATTTTACTTCAAGGCCATTAATAAAACGTATATTCCAACGTCTTTCTCCTATTCTAATTGCAGAAGTAATTTTAGTATAAAGTTTTTTATCAGTTCTTAACATATCTAGTAATGATCTTACGTATAATTGTGCATCATCGCCAACAATAATAATCAAATTAGCAAAATCTTTAATTTGTTTATTAGTTAATATATCTCCATTTTCATCAATCAGGTACAAAGCACCATTTGATTGCCATAATGCTGCTGGTTTTTTTTCAATAATACTGATATATACTGAATCTGGCAATTGCCTGAATATAATTGCTTCATCTATCCAACCCATTTGTTCTAGATTGTATTTTATACGTCTAATAGGTATAGTAAAAATATTATCACCCAATTTAAAATTTAAACTAGATGTAATTTGGTTAAGAGGAGTATTATGTTGTCCTGATAAATAAATATTTTGCACTGTTAAACCTAGTTTAGAAAATACTTGTGTTGTTATATTAATTAAAAAACTGTTTAATAATAAGTAGCTAGTTGTGGCTAGTACAATAATAAGGAAGGTTAAAGTTATTGGATGCTTTAAGCTTTTAGTAATTCTAGCTTTACTGAATAAGTTTCGCCTATTAAGATTATTATGTTTGTTTATAGCGGATAGAGTTCTTCTATCTTTTAGTTTTTGCATAAGATAGCGCATCCTCTACCAAGAATTTTACTATATTAGAATAGGTAATACCATGATAAGCAGCTATTTCGGGTACTATAGATAAAGGAGTCATGCCAGGGTGAGTATTAATTTCTAAAATGTAAAAACCATCATCTCCTTCGTCTTTATTATATCTAAAATCTACTCTACTAATACCACGACAACCTAAGGCATTGTGGGCTTTTTCTGCAAGTAATAACACTTTTTTTGTAGCGCTTTTACTTAAAGAAGCTGGCATAATATGTTTTGCAAAGCCATCAGTGTATTTGGAGTGATAATCATAAAACTTTCCTTTTGGAACAATTTCTAATGCTCCTATAGCTTTATTATTGATGATAGCTACCTGTATTTCTTGTCCTGGTATATACTGTTCGATTAAAACTTCGTCTCCATAAGGAAAGTCATAATTATTAATGTCAAAATTATCTTGCTCTAGAACTATATGTATGCCTATACTAGATCCCTCGCTAATAGGTTTTATTACATACGGCCGTTTCATAGGTTCCACAGCTAGATTACTATGTTTGTTAATAATTACATAGGGTGCAGCTTTAATTCCATGTTGCGCAAAGATATTAATAGATTTTAGCTTATTTATACCAATGCTTGATGCTAGTACTTCAGAATGGGTATAAGGTATATCTAAAATGTCTAATAATCCTGAGACGCAGCCATTTTCACCATATCCTCCATGAAGGGCATTAAACACTACATCAGGTTTTAAATCTAAAAGTACTGTTGCTATATCTCGTCCCATATCTATAGGAGTAACTTTGTAATTCAGGGTTTTTAAACTTTCAATAATTCCAGTAGCAGAATTTAAAGACACTTCTCTTTCAGTAGAGATGCCACCCATTAGTACTATAACGTGAATGGGTGAACGAATTTCTGGTATAAAAGTAGGGTAAATTATGCTCTTTATCATATTAATTTAACCATTTGGGATTCTTATTTTTATAGTTACATAATAAGCTATTAAATAAAATATATTGCTGTCAATATTTTCTTTACGAAATTCGTATATAAATTATACGAATTAATATAGCTTATGTAAGTAGTATTAATAGATTTTGAAGTGCGATATAAAAAACTTGTCATAATCTTATTCTTCATATATAAAAAGTTTATAATAATCAAATTACAATGATTTCTAAAATACACACGCAAGAATAAACTTTTAAGTGTTCATTTGTACAGATGAATTGAAATTTGCGGAGGATTAACTTATATAAAGGAGAAGACATGTCTGAATTACCAACATTTACTATTACAGAATTGCTTGAGGCAGGGGTGCATTTTGGTCATAAAACTATGCGCTGGAACCCTAAGATGATGCCTTATATACATAGCGTTAAAAATGATACGCATATTATAGATTTGCAAAAAACAGCTCCATTGCTTTATAAGGCGTTACAAGTAGTATATGATGTTGTTAAAAATAATGGCAGAATATTATTCGTAGGTACCAAAAGTCAAGCTTCAGAGTTAATTGCTGAAGCTGCAGAAAGATGTGGTCAATATTATGTAAATCATCGTTGGCTTGGAGGTATGTTAACAAATTGGGGTACTGTATCACAATCAATAAAAACTCTAACAGATATGGAAAACAAATCCAAATCTGAGGCTTTTGCCAGATTTACTAAAAAAGAACAATTAGATTTTACAAGAAAATGTGAGAAATTGGAGCGCTCTTTGGGTGGTATCAAAACTATGGGTGGTAAGCCTGACTTGTTATTTGTTATAGATACAGTTAAAGAAAATTTGGCTATACAAGAAGCTATAAAGCTTAATATACCAATTATAGCAGTGATTGATACTAACTCTAATCCGGATGATATTACCTATCCAATTCCTGGAAATGATGATGCTACTAGAGCATTAAGAATGTATTGTAAATTAGTATCTGATGCAGCGTTAGCAGGAATACAAGCTTCTCTATCTGCTAGTGGTGCAGATTTAGGAGCATCTGAAGTGGTTACTATGAATAGAGAAGATTCTAAAGGAGAAGAGGCGCCAGTAAAGCAAGTTAAAGGAAGAAAAAAGTCTTCTACTGCTGATAAGGCTAAAGATATAAAAGTAGAGTCTGTAGAAGAGTAATTAGTATTATTAATTATAGTTGTGTTAATAGGAAGTTATTAGAGGTAAATAAGTATGAGTATTAATGTAAATCAGATAAAGCAATTGCGTGAAAATACTGGTGCAGGGATGATGGACTGTAGAAAAGCTCTGGAAGAAGTATCTGGCGATTTTAATGCAGCGGTAGATTGGTTAAGAACAAAAGGATTGGCAGCAGCAGTTAAAAAATCAAGTAGAGTAGTAGCAGAAGGACTTATATGTATTATTACTAAGGGTAATAAGGGATGTATGGTTGAGTTAAACTCGGAAACAGATTTTGTAGCAAGAAATGAGCAGTTTCATAAATTGTTGCATACTATTACTAATATTGCATTAGATAATAATGTTCATGATGTTGGGCAGCTAAAAAATATTAAATATTTAGATAGTGGTAAAACGGTACAAGAGGTAATTGCTGATAATATAGCAGTTATTGGTGAAAACATGAATTTAAGGCGTGTTGCTATCACTGAAGTAACACAAGGGATAATGGGGCATTATATACATAATACAATTACTGAGTCTATGGGGGCTATTGGTGTAATGATTGCTCTAGAATCTACAAGCAATAGAGAAGAATTAAATTCTTTAGCTGAGCAGCTTGCTATGCATGTGGCAGCTACTAAACCTGAGGTGACTTCAATAAGTGAAGTAAATCTTAAAAATATTGAACAAGAAAAACGAATTTTTATGGAACAAGCGAAAGCATCTGGTAAACCGACTAATGTAATAGAAAAGATGGTTGAAGGAAGATTGCGTAAATATTATGAAGAAGTAGTATTGTTAGAGCAAACCTTTGTGATTGATGGTAAGACAAAAATTAGTGATTTACTTGAGAAAACTTCAGCAAAAATAGGTGCTCCTATAAAAATAACCTCCTTTATTAAATTTGTATTAGGAGAAGGTATCAAACGTGAAGAGTCTAATTTTTTAGAGGAAGTTGCTAGTATGAGTAATAATATATAAGAGTATATGAAATTGACTTATAAAAGAGTATTGCTGAAAATTTCTGGAGAAGCATTAATGGGAAGCCAAAAATTTGGTCATGATCATAATGTTATTGATGAAATAAGCTGCGATATTAAAACGGTATATGATCAAGGTATAGAAATATGCTTAGTGGTAGGAGGTGGTAATATATATCGTGGTATATCAGCTGCTGCTGCTGGTATGGAACGTGCTAGTGCTGACTATATAGGTATGCTTGCTACTGTAATGAACGCTCTAACATTGCAGAATGTACTTGAGCAGAAAGGTGTATCAACACGTGTGTTATCTGCTATACCAATGACAACTATTTGTGAGCCTTATATAAGGCGTCGTGCTGTGCGTCATATGGAAAAAAATAGAATAGTGATTTTTGCAGCTGGTACTGGTAATCCATTTTTTACTACTGATACTGCAGCAGCGCTAAGAGCAGTTGAAATGGGGTGTAATGCGATCTTTAAAGGTACTCAAGTTGACGGAGTGTATTCTGCAGACCCTAAATGTAATACTGAAGTAGTGCGTTATAATCAATTGCATTATAAAGAAGTTTTGGCACAAGATTTAGCGGTAATGGATGCTTCTGCCATTGCGCTTGCAAAAGATAATAATATACCAATTATAGTATTTTCTATAAAAAATAAAGATGCTTTTTGTGAAGTAGTAAATGGTCGTGGTAATTTTACAATAATTAATGGAGTAATTGGTGGATAAAACAAAGTTAAATGAAGATTTGAAGAAACGCATGGAGGGTGCTTTGAATACTCTTGATCATGAACTAAAAGGGTTAAGGACTGGACGTGCTTCTGTAAATTTGCTTGATCCTGTTGTTGTGGAAGCTTATGGTGATAAAATGCACTTGAGTCAGGTTGCTACGCTTACGACTCCTGAGCCTAGGTTGATTATGGTGCAAGTGTGGGATAAAGCGTTGGTAAAAGCCGTAGAAAAGGCTATAAGTGTTGCAAGTTTAGGTGTTACGGTTTCAGTTGATGGTCAAACTGTACGTGTTCCTATTCCCATGCTTAGTCAAGATCGTAGATTAGAATTATCTAAATTTGCGCATAAATATGGTGAGAATACTAAAGTAGCTATTAGAAATGTTAGGCGTGATGGCATGGAGATTTTAAAAAAAGCTGAAAAAGAGAATGAGATCGCTAAGGATGAGTATCATAGTTTAAGTGAAGTAGTACAAAAAATTACTGATGAATATATCAAAAAAATAGATGAAATTATTTCTAATAAAGAAAAAGAAATAATGCAGTTTTAATATGCGCGTATTTGCTATAATAATAATACTCTTATTATGTATAGCCTGTGAACATAAGATTCCTATGCGTAACGGAGTTAGTTTTCAAGAGGCAAGTTCTGTATTGTTTAAGGCTAGTAGGTTATATATCATCTTTGATGATAATCAATATTTAATAAAAGAAAATATTAATACCTATATTACGCTTAAAAAATTTGTGCAAGAATGGGTAAATGCAAGAATAAAAATAGATGGGAATGGTGATAAAAACTTAAAAGTTACCGTAAAGGAGTTCAGTATTACTAAAATAGATGAAGTATTAGATAATAGTAAAATACTAGCCAGTTTGCTTACTAAACCATCAGAAGTTTATAAATCTAACTTAAGCATTTCTTTGGAATTTTATCTGCCAGATAGTTTATTTCCTGCAAATATTATGACAATTTCTGCGAGTTGTACAAAAAGTTTGGCAAAAAATGCTTTAATATATGAAAGGGAGCAATTCTTTGAGGATATAATAAAACGATTAATGACTGATATTGATATAGAATTTAATAAGAATGTTAATATTTATTTAGGTGAACTTACTACATTTTAAAATTACTTTATAATTTTATTAATAAAGTTTTTGCAGATTAAAAGAGATTGTATTAAAGCTAACATTATTTACTTATGCGTATAATTAGACATTTCTCTAAAGAAAATACTCTTAAAAGTTCTGTGCTGACTATAGGTAATTTTGATGGTGTGCATATAGGACATCAAGAATTAGTAAAAAAAGTATGTATGCTTGCAAAAAAGCATAATACACTGAGTGTTGTTATAACCTTTGAACCTCATCCTGCTGAAGTATTGTCCTCAAGAAAGAATTTTCGTATAGCTTCTTTGCGTAATAAAATATTAATATTAAAACGACTTGGTATAGATGTATTATACTTACAGAGTTTCACTAAAAAATTTGCAGAAATTTCAGCACAGGAGTTTATAGATACTATTTTAATAAAGTATTTTAATCCTAAACATATTATAATAGGATATGATTTTGTATTTGGTAAAAATAAAGAAGGTAATGGCCAATTATTACAAAAATATGCTGAAAATTATAATATAGGATTTACGCAGTTATTACCGGTAAAAAATGATAATTATAATATAAGTTCTTCTATAATTCGCAAGTTAATATCTGGGGGAAAAATTAAAGAAGCAGAGCATATGCTTGGTTACCAATATTGTATTACAGGATTTGCAATCGACAAAGGTAATATTAGTACAAAATTCAAGTTACCAGTTATTGAAATGTGCTTATATAATATATCTTGTCCTAAATTGGGTATATATAAATCAAGTATAGAAATAAATAATAGTTCATTTGATGCAATAGTAAATGTAAAAAGTAGCATCAATCCCGATTGTACAGGGCATTTAGAAATATATGTTGCTGAGTATAAATATGAATTGCATAATAGACGTATTCAAGTAAAGTTATTAAAAGAAATTGATATTATAAAATGAGAATTGGTAAGATGTATAGAAATTTAATAATAAGTATTTTAGTAGTTTTTATAACTATTATAGCTGATCAAATAAGTAAACAATATGTGATAAATACAATAGTACTTTCTAGTGAAAGTAAAGTAATTACCTCTTTTTTGAATTTTGTATTAGTAAAAAATGAAGGTATAACATTTGGTTTATTTAATAATGTTGTTAATAGTGCAATAATATTTTCTGTTCTTGCTATAATTATAACATTTATGCTAATTATATGGTTACTTAGAGAAAAAAAATTACCTTTAAAAATAGCATTGAGTTTAATTATTGGTGGAGCAATAGGTAATATAATAGATAGATTACATTACGGAGCAGTAATAGATTTTATTGATTTGCATATTAATCACTATCACTGGTATAGCTTTAATGTTGCTGATGTTGCTATATGTTTAGGAGTGTCTGTATTAATATTTGATAATTTATGTGGAATAAAAAATGAAAAAAATAATTAAGTTTATATCACTTACAGGTTTTGTAATATTATTAGGTTGTGAGAGTACAGGGTTAAAAGAAAAATTTAATTTTTCACGTACTGGTCCTGATGAATTTACTGTACTTTCATATAAATCCTTATCTGTTCCTCCAGATTTTGAGCTTCCTAATCCTGAGGATATAAGTTCTAAGAGTAATAATAATATTACTATTTCTCCTAGAGATGGAATAAAAGAATATAAAGTAATGCCTAGTACAGGAGAGGCGTTCTTATTACAGCAAGCTGGTGAAAAGGTACGTAAAGAGGATAATATAAGATTATTGTTAGAAAAAGATAATATAGCTAGTGAAAGATCTAAAAAGTCTAGTATATTGGATTTATTCTTCAAGAAAAATAAAAAATGTGCAAAGGATGTAGTATTGGATCCAGAAGCTGATAAAAATGCTAGAGACTATAAAAATAAATCTGTACAAATATTGCGTAAAGATAATTTAGAGAATAAAAAAACGGTTTGTGATGTAAAAAATGGAGTGGCAACTAATTGTGAGGGTAAAGTGATTAGTAAAGAGTTTTCAATACCGATCTCTCCCAAAATAGGTGACTAAATAAATTAGATATATATTGTTTGTGAGGGTGTTTGCAATATATAATGAAAACACTTTTTATATGCCTGACTTTTTGCTTTACTGCTTTTTTAGGGTCAGTTTTGACATTTCTAGTTTTAGTTCTCTTGTTTTGATGTATATGTTAATGATTTTATAAAAATATTTTGAATAGGATAATGTTGTGGTCATTTTACCTAGTACTAGTGAAATAATTAGGCAATATGGTTTAAATCCAAATAAAAAACTAGGACAGAATTTTATTTTAGATCCAAATTTTAATAGTCGTATTGCTAAAGTAGCAGGAGATTTATCTAATCACGTAGTATTAGAAATAGGTCCTGGTCCTGGTGGTCTAACAAGAGCTTTATTGGAGGCTGGCGCTCGTAAGGTAGTAGCTATAGAGTATGATACTAGATGTATAGAGGCATTAAAATTGTTAAAAGAAAAATATGTGCATAGGTTAGAAGTATTTAATTTGGATGCGCTGCATATTATTGAGAGAGAATTGGTGCCTTGCAATAGTAAAATAGTAGCAAACCTACCATATAATGTAGCGACTGAGTTATTATTTAAATGGCTTGAGCAGTCTAGATACTTTTCTAGTATGACTTTAATGTTCCAAAAAGAAGTAGCGATGCGTATACATGCTACTCCAGGAAGCAAATTATATGGTAGACTGTCTGTCATGAGTCAATTTTATTGTGATGTAGATTATCAGTTTGACGTTTCACCTAATTTATTTTTTCCTCAACCAAAGGTAACGTCTGGTGTAATTAATCTTATACCTAAGAAAATATTGCCTGATATTGATTCTAAGTTATTATCTTATATTTGTAAGTTAGTATTTGGACAAAGGCGTAAAGTTTTAAGTAATAGTTTAAAACAGTTAACAAATAAGCCTATCGAGTTATTAAGAAAAAGTAATATTGATGCAAATAAAAGGCCAGAAGAGCTATCTTTAGAAGACTTTTGTACTCTTGTAAGAGAGTATAAAGATTTTTAGCATATTGAATACTAAATTATATTGAGTAATTAGTGTAAATATAGTCTAATAATTATAATAGTTATATTTTTCTTGAAACAATAGTGTTTATATGCTTATCAACGGACAAATTGTTGTAGAGGGTAATTTATTACAAGATTTACAGGCGTTACTTTCAAGTTTTCCCGAATATAATTCTAATAGCGTTACTAGTTATTTTGTTACGCCCAAATCTAATAAATTATGTGTTGATAGAAGTAATTATTTAGACAAGGTAAATATCAAAAAGCAAAACAAGCATTTGAAAAGCTTTTGACGAGAATATCGTTTATTTACAAGAAAATAATCTTTTTTTATCAAATTATTATACTAATATGGGGACATATTTCTTTAGTAGAAGTGGAATATGCTAAGGCTTGCAGAATATTTTAATAAAAATACTAATATTTATTTTATTTGCAAAATGCCTTATATGAGGAGGTAGAAAAAAATTATAATTATGTAGTTCTAAGTAATCAGCAATTAGGGAAGTTGCTTGATTTTATAAGAAAGCAACAAAATATCTTACAGGTTAGAGATTATGAAGAGTAGTTAAAAGCTCATTTAGCATTAGGAGCAGTAGAAAAATTTAAGGGTGTAATGAAGTAGAGGCTGTTAGATTATGCTAAAGCATACAGTTTAAGGAAAGGTCACATAGATTACGATACCCATAGAATTGAGCAACATGAAGTAGGATTTTCAGCAGAAGAAAAATAGGAACAGATAATATTCAGTAATTGTAGTTGTAATTTTGCGTGATCCTATTTCGCACAAAACAGCATTAGCATATGTAGATAGGTATACAGATCCTAGATATATCTCTGATACAAATATTCAAAGGGTAACAGATCAATTAAATAATCACAGTAATATTAACTGTTAAATCTGCTGATATAGGTTTGCCTTCTGCTATAGTATTGATCCTAAGATGGGTAAGTTGTCGCATGCAGTGCTAGGTAAGAATGATCCGACTACATCAATATCCATACGTATGGTTTCTATAGGTAATTATATAAATACTGAGGGATTATCCCTACTTAATTTTGCCTTTGATTTAATTGACTCTAAAATTATTGGGACAAGAACATTAAACGATATACAGCAAGAAGGGATTATTAGATCTTATATAAATTTTAATAGGAACCCTTATATATGTAGCTTCTCAGATGTGGCAAGCTAATATTATTGTTGAGCCTTGTTATAAAGCGGTAAATATATTAATAAATAAAAACCCTAAATTGAAGCAAATTATTACGGAAGATATAAAAAATGAAGTACATAGCTTATTATAATCAGCAAGAAAGTCTAAGTAATCAAATTGCAAAAAGAAACAAAATACCATAGTGAGAGAAATAATAAGTTGTAGGTTGTATGGTACAAGAAATTGTTAAGACAAAAGAGTATAAAATTATAGATCAAAAAGACGGGAATATATTAGTGATGATCAAATTAAAAAGCTATTTTAGGAGTTTAATCCTAATAAATTATCTGATCAAGGTCTAATAGAAATACATATTATAGGTAGAAATACTTCAGAGTAATCTAAAATGTCTACTAGGAATCTTATACAGTAATTAAAGAAAATAGATGATAACAATATTATTAACATTGCGGGAATGGATACAAATGAGCGTAGATATGGAAATTCTTTTAAGATAGATGGTTATCATGTAGGAATTAACACATGTAATGCAGAAAACTGGTAAAAGGGAAGATTATCTTTTCAGGATGTAGTAATATCAAGTAGACAAAAGTCTAAAGATAAAAATAACTGTAATGTTCTATAATTAGATGTTTTGTTTTGTTAATATTATAAAACTTATAATTACTTCCTTGACTAATGATTTAAGAAGAGTTAGTTCTCATATTTGAACTTTTTTTTAGTAATTATAAGTAGACAAAGTTTTAAAATGCATAAAATCTATTATGATTTTTTGGTGTTTATTGGTAGGTTTCAGCCATTTCATAATGGACATAGAAAAATAGTATTACGTGCCTTGGAGCTTGCAAATAATGTGATAATATTGTGTGGATCTGCAAGGCAGCCTCGTTCTATAAGAAATCCTTGGCTAGTGGAAGAACGTGAGCAAATGATTAGATGCACATTTTCTGATGTGGAGAATCAAAGAATTATTGTATCCCCTTTGATAGATATTTTGTATAATGATGTACATTGGGTGGATGAAGTTAGGAGCATTGTAGAGAAATTATTAACTCAATATTATAACAAAGCAAACTCTCCTATTATAGGCCTTATTGGTCATTCTAAAGATTATACTTCATATTATTTAAATTTATTTCCTGAGTGGGAATCTGAAAATGTTGAGAATTATCAAGATATTAATGCAACAGTAATAAGGGATAAGCTGTTTACAGGTCCAGCGAATCTACAGCATTTGAATAAATTAATACCTGAATGTGTATGCGAATATTTAGAAGATTTTATGAAATCTGAAGAATTTGCGTATTTATTAGGAGAGTATAATTTTATTCAGAAATATAAAGATTCTTGGAAACTAGCGCCTTACCCTCCAATTTTTGTAACAGTGGACGTATTAGTTGTGCAATCAAATAATATAATATATTGTAAGGCGTAAATCATACCCTGGAAAGGGACTATGGGCTCTACCATGTGGGTTTATTCAACAAGATGAAAAATTGTCAGATATTGATGTTCTTCCAGTTGTGTGTGGTAATGATGATGCAATAGAAGCTGTTTGGAAGCCTTTGGATGATATAGATTCTATAGATATGGCTGAAGATCATTATTATATAATTCAAAATCTTGTAAGAGATATTTAAAAGATTGAAAGGATTAAAACATGAATATGATTTTAAATGCAGATTCATATAAATTTTCTCATTATTCTCAATATCCACCTCATACTACTTATGTTTCTAGCTATATTGAAGCTAGAGGTGGAGCGTTCGACCATGTTCTATTTTTTGGGTTACAAATGTTTTTAAAGCAATATTTGTCTAAGCCGATAATATTAGGTGATATTGAGAAGGTTAAGGAAGCAGTATATGATCATGGTCTCCCATTTAATGAAGAAGGATTTAAATATATATTAAAAAAGCATAAAGGTTACTTACCCATAAGGATAGAAGCACTTGCAGAAGGTACCATTCTTCCAGTTGGTAATGTATTGGTACGAATAGAAAATACAGATTCAAAATGTTACTGGCTTACAAGTTTTATTGAAACATCTTTACTTAGAGCAATATGGTATCCATCACTAGTTGCTACAATTTCTTGGCATGCAAAGCAGATCATTAAAGAGTTTTTAGAGGAGAGTAGTGATTCTCAAGAGGGGTTAAGATTTAAATTACATGATTTTGGTGCCCGTGGAGTTAGTTCTATGGAATCTGCAGATATTGGTGGAGTATCGCATTTAGTGAATTTTTATGGGACTGATACGATTACTTCGTTACTGTATGCAAGAGAATATTATGGAGAGCGAATGGCTGGTTATTCTATACCAGCTTCAGAGCATTCTACAATGACAGCTTGGGGAAAAGAAAATGAAAAGTTAGCATATAAAAATATGTTAGATAAATTTGGCGGATCAGGTAAAATAGTAGCTGTTGTAAGTGATTCTTATGATATTTGGCATGCTTTAGATAATATATGGGGAGAAGAACTTAAAGAAGAAGTAGAAAATCATGGAGGAGTATTGGTAATAAGGCCAGGTAGTGGAGATCCTGTACAAGTAGTAACTCAGGTTATTATAAAACTTATGGATAAATTTGGGTATTCTACTAATACTAAAGGGTATAAGGTCCTACCTAATTATCTACGTGTTGTACAAGGGGACGGAATGTCATTAACTACTATAAGATTAATTTTAGAGAATATGAAATCATATGGCTTGAGTGCAGATAATGTTATTTTTGGTATGGGAGGTAATCTTTTACAGAAAGTAGGTCGTGATATGATAGAAATGGTTATGAAAACTTCTGCTATATGCCAAAATAATGTATGGAAAGATGTATATAAAGAGCCTAAATTAGCTTTAGTGCATGAACATAATAGTTATCCTACTATTAGGATTGATGAACTTGGAAATAAAAAGAATATCTT
This sequence comes from Rickettsiales endosymbiont of Dermacentor nuttalli, assembly GCA_048496475.1. Lineage (GTDB taxonomy): Bacteria > Pseudomonadota > Alphaproteobacteria > Rickettsiales > Arcanibacteraceae > Ac37b. Next base: position 75,552 of record JBGCXS010000003.1, on the reverse strand, counting down.
AGTTCCTGTGTTTCAGGATGGTCGTTTAATTAAAGAATATAAGTTTCAAGAAATTAGAGAAAGGGCACAATTTTGATATATCAATATTGTATTTGTATCATTACAGTATAGAAATTTAGAGCAATTTTAATCAAAAATTGCTCTAAATTTGTTATTTATTTTTGTGCATTTAAAAAATTTTCTTCAGCAAATTCCCAGTTAGCTAGTTTATCTAAGAAAGTGGTAATATAATCAGGTCTACGATTTTGGTAATCTAAGTAATATGCATGTTCCCATACATCACAGGTGAGTAAAGCTACCTGATTATGAGTGATTGGAAGGTCTGCGTTACCAGTTTTGGTTACTTTTAGCTGATTTCCTTCTAGCACTAACCATGCCCAACCGCTGCCGAATTGCTTAGCACCAGCATTTTTAAACTCTTCTTTAAATTTATCAAAACTACCAAAGTCTTCATTGATTTTATTAAGTAATGTTTGTGAAGGAGTGTCTCTGCTATTAGCTTTCATGGAATGCCAATAAAAAGAGTGATTCCATATTTGTGCAGCGTTATTGAAAATGCTAGTTTTACTTATGTCTTGGTAAGTGGATAGTATAATGTCTTCTAAGGATTTATTACTTAATTCTGTATCTTTAATAAGGTTATTAAGATTAGTAACATAAGTATTATGATGTTTACCATGATGAAAATTTAGGGTATTAAAAGTTATATAAGGTTCAAGAGCATTGTTATTATAAGGTAAATTTGGTAAAACAAAGGGATATATTGTTTGATTTGCATGTTTATTAGTGTATTTAAATATATTCATAATTATTCTCCTTATTAGAGGTGTATCTATGGTTAATATAAGTCTTTCTTATCCAGCTGCGCAAGTAAAAAATTTTGATAATGATCGTTATTTATGTAGTCTTTTTACTACTTCTTACCAAGTGCGTGAACAATTGTTTGTCATATATACATTTAATATAGAGTTAAATCTTATAAAATATAGAGTAAATGAAGAAATATTAGGAATGGTTAGATTAGAATGGTGGCGTGAGATTATTGAAGATATTTATTTAAATCGCGTTAGAAGGCATCCTATAATTGAGCCATTATCTAACCTAATAAGAGATTTGGCTTTGGATAAGCAAATTTTTATGAATATGATTGATGCTAAGGAATATAGTTTGGGAATCAAAAATATGTTTACAATGGAAGATTTTTATCATTATGTTGGACTAGGTAACGAATCAATATTAAAGATAGCTTTAGATATTTTAGGGAATACGAGTAATAAGATTAAAGATATAGTAAAAGATTTAGCTATAGTTTGGTCTATAATAGATACTATTAAGTCTATAAAACCTTATATGTTAGTAAAAAATATTCTTATGCCAGAAGAAATAATGCAGAAACATGGTATAGAACAATATATGATACTAGAACCAAAATACAAAGACAATATTAGAGCATTAATATGTACATTAGTAGAAAACGCTTGTATGCATTTAAAAGAGATTTATTGTGTACGTCATCTTGTTCCTCGTAATTTATATGCAGTATTTTTACTAGTTACTCTAAGTAAACTTTTTATAAAACGTATAAAAAATATGAAATACAATATCTTTGATAATAATATTAAAATAAATAGATTGCAAATACAATTAACGTTATTAATTCAAGTATTAATGAAGAAATTTTAGATATAAAATATTATGCTCTTATAGATCTGAGCTGAATTTTATGAGAATAGTTCACTTTTTCCATAAAACTTTTTTTATATTTAATAATATGTCTTTTGAGGACAAAAGATGTGTTAATGCGAGCAAATTGATATAATGTATATGTATTGTTCAAACAACGTATAGATTGATTAGGATGTGAAGCTTTATTGAAAACACCTTTTTAAATATATATGGAATTTTGTTTGAATACTATGTATTAAATCCTTTTTAATAAAGTCACTTTTGTGTTATAGATAATCTATGAACATCCTAGGTTGAGGGTTAATTGATTGAGTAGTTCATAAGATCTATGTTTAATTACAAATTTTATTATATGTAAAACAATATTGTTAAGAGCTGAATAATATTCTTGTTTTGCATTATCATATATAGCTACTATAAAATTTTGTGGTAAAGTAAGGTTAGTATTTATTTACATTGTTTATATAAAAGATATCAAGTTATTTATATTATTTTATTTTACTATATTTTCAATAAAGAAGAGTATATTGTAAATACTTCTAGCAATTTAAAGTTTGCCATATAACTATCCTTTATCAATATCACTAGAATTATTTTGGCGTTAAGGTATTAAAAATTATTTGATTTTAAATTAAATTGTAAAATATTTAACATAAAGATTGTAGTGGTTATTTAAATGTGACTTTATTCCTGACCTACTTATCTAAATATTAGTGATAGATGATGTATACCTTCGCTATATTATTTATGGAGCAAGTAGTGAAGTTTTATATTTTTCTAAAAAAGACTCAATAGAGTTAATATCTAGGCTTTGAACTAAATTGGATATGTCTATAGGGTTATTTTCTCCCATAATAAATTCAAAAGTACTATATAATTTACTTGAAGGTAAAATATAGCCTTTGAAAGTATTGTATAGAGATTCAGCATTGCTTTGTTTTTGTGTTATTATATAACATAAAAGTGAATGCAATAGGCTTTCTTCATCAATCTTAGAAAAGTTTGGTATAGAATTATCTAATTGTGCTACTGTTAAATATTCCAGGCTTTCGCAGTTTCTTTGTAGCCATAAAATACGAGTTTTTAGCTGATATGCTTCAGTGCTATTATCATTTTTTAACAAATCCAAAGCTTGCTCTAATTTCTTATTCTCAATAAAAGCCTGAGCTTTTATATAATTGCGTTGGGCTTGTAGTATAAGGTTTATATTAGGGATATTAGTTTTGTTAAGAATTTCTATAGCTTTTGTAGGTTTTTTATCAAGTAAATAAATTAAAGCAAGCTTTGTACCCACTCGTGATCTATCCTCACCACTTAATCTATAAGAGACTGCGTGATTTAGTAAAGACTCAGCTTTTTCTAGTAAATCAAGTTGTACTAACATATAAGCAATATTCTGGGTAATATCGTCACCTAATTTACCAATAGGTAATAAATTATAAAACTCAAAAAATAGGGAAACTGCTTGAAAGGGAGGCATTTGATTTGCTAGGCCATCTTTTTGAAATAGGGAAACAAATAATTTGCTCATTTTAGATTTAATAAAGAATATATCTGGGCTTCTAGGGAAAGCTTTAATTAATTCATCCCATACTCTTAATGTTTGAGCATAATTATTATTTTTTTCATATAATTCTGCTAAATAGCGTAATAATCTATTATCTAATTTTCCACGCCATACATTTCTTAATTTATCTAGTCTAGATATAGCTTCTTCTAAAGTGATTTTATTTGATTCATAAAGTAATTTAGTAGTAGAAAAAGTGGCTCGTGCTCTATTTAATCTATCATCCAAGTTATTTGTTAAATTCGTCCAAATTTTAAGAGCTTTTTTATTATTACCGGATTTATGTTCATATAATCCTAAATAGAATTGTGTACTATTATAACATTGCTGTGTTTCAGGAGTGTTATTTAAATTTAATGCTGATAGATAATCTAAAACTTGTTTTATATGGTCTAGTTTATTTGCTACAAAACTTGTCCTAACATCTAAAAAAGCTAATTTACATAATAATGTATGGGGATATGTTTTTAAAAAACTATTTTTATATTTTAAAAAGTCATATTCAGAATTAGGTATATCAAGAGATGCCATAAGAGCATTTTGCCAGAATTGTATTTCATCTTGATATATAATAGGTGTTTGTCCTGGTTTTAACTCATCTAATATAATTTTAGCTTCTATTTCTTTATTATTTAAATAAAATGCTACAGCTTGTAATAATTTAAAATCTAGATTATTTGTAAATTCTGGGTATAAAGTACTAATATACTCGCTAATGCCTGAAGCTTCTTTAAAAAATTGTCTTCCTAAAAACATTTGAGCCAGTTTAAAAATAAATTTAGGTTTGTCTTGATTGTTAGCGTGTATTATATCTTTTTGTATTGTCTGTCTTGTTTTAATAAAAATGCCAGGAACAAGATTTGCCCATTTGATAAAAGGCAATAAACTCTTATGAGAATTATTAGTAGCATTTATACTTGTTATATCTTGGAGCTGAGGCATTTTAGTATTAACTGATAAAATTTCTATTCCTTTGTTATTATTCATTATCTGTACATGATCAGAGATAAGATCTATAGCAAATCCTTGTATTGTAGTAAGCAAAGTAAAATCTATAAAATGACGTGTTCGAGGTATTTTGCTATCCATGCTATAAAAAGGTACTACAATAATATTATTGCCTGTTATAGGTTGGGTGAATTTAATAGGATTTGCTGCATTTATAACAGGAAAAAATATATTTTTCATGCTTGGATTAAAACTTTGTAATATAAGCTGTGCATTATTTGTTGTCGTGGACATATTATTATTAAATTCTAAAATCCAATTATATTTTTCTTTATAAAAAATAATTTTATTATGATCAGCGTTAGTTTTAATATAAAGAATAGTATTATCTTGATTAGGTAATTCTTTGATTTCTTGAATAAAAGGACTAGAAGAGTTTTTAATTTGATCTAAATTAATATTAATTTTTTGATTGAATAGTATCCATATGTATCCAGACTGATAAAAAGCAGCAGAAGCCACTTCATAATCCCAGGGAAATATAAGTTTTCCATTAGAATATAGGTTATTTTTAATTACCAAAAGTTTTGTGTTATTGTTATCTGGAGTTGTTTGGGATAATTTATGTGGGGTATTATCTATAATAGGTGGGGTTAAAGTTTTTTTTGTTTCTAAAAAAATTACAGGCTTTTTTATAAATAATTTATTTGGTAATGTTGTTGATGTGACCTTGGTATTGACAGGTATAGAAAGTGGTTTGCTGTTAAGTTGTGTTTTATCTTTTATAGATGTCTCAGGTTTTTTTTGAGGAACTAGTGTGTTAGTAATATCCGTATTACCTTTTTTAATTAATTCGATTCCTATAGATTTATCACCAAAAAATTTGCGTACAGTATAATTTTTATTATTTAATGCTAAAATAATAGTATTACCATCTTTATTAGAAGTAGCTCCTATAATAAAGTCTTTTGTATTGTTAATAAGGGAAGAAAGATTAATAGAAAAATTTCGGTTAAATTTTATATGTACGGAAGAGCCTTTGAGTTCTGCACTAAATCCTACTGGTTGTTTACAAAAGAACACAATTCTGGTGTATTTAGATGAACTATTAGATTTTATTCTTAATTTTTCTAGTGCTATACTTTCTTGAGTATAAAAAAATAAAATAATTATTAGGAAGAAAATTCTCATTATTAATAACAAATCAAATTGAAAATATAATGTATATCCAATATAATATAGTAATATACTATTATATGCAATCGCTATTCTATTGGTAAATCCTTATGTCGTGTGCTATTATATATGTTACATTTCAAAATAAAGAGTATGCAACAGCTATAGCTAAAATTCTTGTGACAGAAAAAATAGTAGCATGTGCTAATATTATAGATAAAATGACTTCTATATATTTATGGAATGATAAATTGGAAGAAAATGTAGAGGTGTTGATGATAGCTAAAACTACAAAAGTACAAATAGAAAATGCTATATTGAGAATTAAGCAATTACATAAATATGAATGTCCGTGTATAGTAACACTTGATATAACTGGTGGTAATGTTGGTTATATAAATTGGATAAAAAATTCAGTTTATCTCAATATAAAAGTTGAATAATATTTATCTATAGTGTATCTATACAGTTCTAGCGTCTAATTTTTAGAGTGCTTTCTTGTAAATACTAGTTTGTTGGGGCGTGGCCAAGTGGTAAGGCAACGGTTTTTGGTACCGTGATCAAAGGTTCGAATCCTTTCGCCCCAGCCATATATTTCGTGATATGTTTAGGTTTTTCAAGAAGTGGGCATGTTATTTGTTACTTTTTATTTTAATGCAGGGTTAATTTTTAATATTGGTAGAATTAAGGTATAAAGGAATGGTGAAAAATAAAGGGAAGATTACTCAAATTATTTCAGCTATAGTAGATATACAGTTTGAGCATGGTGAGTTGCCTGCTATTCTTAATGCGTTAGAGTGTTCATATGAAGATAGGAAATTAATACTAGAAGTTGCGCAGCATCTTGGTGAAGATACGGTTCGTGCAATAGCTCTAGATTCAACTGATGGATTAGTTAGGGGTGTAGAAGTTTTGGATACGGGAAGTCCTGTGTCTGTACCTGTTGGGCCTGAGACTTTAGGCAGGGTTATTAATGTTATAGGGGAGCCTATTGATAATAGGGGAGAAATAAATGCTAAGAATTTTGCTCCCATTCATGCAAAGGCTCCGGATTTTACAGAACAGTCTACGCGTAAAGAAATATTAGTTACGGGTATTAAGGTAATAGATTTACTCGCTCCATATGCTAAAGGTGGTAAAGTGGGCTTGTTTGGTGGAGCTGGTGTAGGTAAAACAGTATTAATTATGGAGTTAATTAATAATATTGTAAAGGCTCATGGTGGTTTTTCTGTTTTTGCTGGTGTGGGAGAGCGTACCCGTGAAGGAAATGATCTATATAAAGAAATGATTGAGTCAGGAGTTATTAACCTTGAAAATCCATCTGAATCTAAAGTAGCGTTAGTTTATGGACAAATGAATGAACCTCCTGGAGCTAGGGCGCGCGTTGCTTTAACTGGGTTAACTTTGGCTGAGTACTTTCGTGATCAGGGTGGTCAAGATGTATTGTTTTTCGTTGATAATGTGTTTCGTTTTACTCAAGCTGGATCTGAAGTTTCAGCTTTATTAGGACGTATACCTTCAGCTGTTGGTTATCAACCTACTTTAGCTACGGATATGGGGGTAATGCAAGAACGTATTACGTCAACTAATAAAGGATCTATTACTTCTGTACAAGCTATATATGTTCCTGCGGACGATTTAACTGATCCTGCACCAGCTACAAGTTTTACGCATCTTGATGCTACTACAGTGTTGAGTAGGCGTATAGCAGAGCTTGGAATATATCCTGCAGTAGACCCTTTGGATAGTACTTCGCAATTACTTGATCCGCGCGTGGTTGGATATAAGCACTATAAAATAGCTAGAGAAGTACAAAAAGTGTTACAAACTTATAAGTCATTACAAGATATAATTGCCATACTTGGTATGGATGAATTATCTGAAGAGGATAAGCTGATTGTAGCTCGTGCTAGAAAAATTGAAAGATTTTTATCTCAGCCTTTCCATGTTGCTGAGGTATTTACAGGTGCTCCAGGTAAATTTGTTTCTTTAGAAGATACAATTAATGGATTTACAGATTTAGTAGATGGTAAATATGATCATTTACCTGAGGCTGCTTTTTATATGGTTGGCTCTATGGAGGAAGCAGTAGAAAAAGCACGTAAAATGGCAACAGAGTTTGTGTAGTTAGGGAATTTATGTCAGATAAAAAGTTAAATTTAGAAATAATTACTCCTGAAGGCAAAATCTTTTCAAATGAAGTGGATATGGCTGTAGTGCCTGGTACTGAAGGGGATTTAGGTATATTACCTGGACATGTATCTTTTGTATCAACTGTTAGATCTGGGTTGTTACTTGCTTATCATGGTAATAATATAAGTAACAATATATTTATTTCGGAAGGATTTGCAGAAATATACAATGATCATTGTGTAGTTTTGGTAGAAAATGCTGTTGATACTGACAAGTTAGAAAAAGATGATATTATTAGTTGTATAAATGACATAAATAAATCTATAGCAATTAGTGAATCTGAAGAAGAGATTATAGAATTAAAGAGAAAGCTTTCTATATTTCAGGCTATGTTAGAGAAAGTGAATTTACACTAAAATCACTTAAACAAAATTTAAATTTTATAACTCAAAATATAGTATAAATATATGTTTTTAGTGTAAATTAAGTTTGGTTCTTAATTTTATTGTAACTAATAATTAATAACAAGAGGAGTATAATGAATTTACCTCTAATGCCTAAGGCTACTGCTGTATGGCTTATCGAAAATACAGCTTTAACTTTTGAACAAATTGCTGAATTTTGTAATATGCATATTTTAGAAGTTAAAACTATTGCAGATGGTGAAGTGGCACAAAATATAATAGGTTGGAATCCTATATTAGAAGGTCAATTAACAGTAGAAGAAATAAAACGTTGTGAACAAGATGAAAATGCTCGTTTAAGATTAGTATTAAAAGATGAGTATTTAAAAAATAATAAAAAGAAAACTCCGCGTTATATTCCAGTAGCAAGAAGACAAGATAAACCAGATGCTATTTCTTGGTTCTTAAAAAATTACCCCGAAATGCAAGATTCTCAAATATGTAAATTAGTTGGTACAACTAAAAATACAATTGCAGCAATTAGAAATAAAGAGCATTGGAATATTACTAATATAAAACCGCGTGATCCTGTATTACTTGGGCTATGTACTCAAATTGAGTTAAATAAAGCAATTGAACATGCAAAATTAAATGCTAGTTTACAAAAAGATAAAGATGAGAACAATTTTTAAAATAAGCATATTTTTTGATGTATAATAAATTTCTAAAGACAGTTTCTATATATGAAAGTAGTTACTAGATTTGCTCCATCTCCTACTGGTTTTTTGCATATAGGTGGTGCGAGGACTGCGCTATTTAATTATCTTTTTGCTAAACATAATAAGGGTAAATTTTTATTACGTATTGAAGATACAGATCAAGAGCGTAATTCTAAGCAAGCTGTGGATGCAATATTAGAAGGTTTGTCTTGGCTAGGTTTGGAATGTGATGGCCATGAAGTGTATCAATCATCACGTATTAGTCGTCATTTAGAAGTAGCGCATAATTTACTCGCAGAGGGCAAGGCTTATTATTGTTATATGACCCCGGAAGAATTAAAAATATTACGTGATGAGGCTACAAAACAAGGAAAGCAATTTAGATATGATGGTAGGTGGCGAGATCGTGACCCAAGTGAGGCACCAAAAGATATAAAACCAGCCATTAGATTAAAAGTGCCACAAGAAGGTAGTATTGTAATTGATGATAAAGTGCAAGGTCAGGTAATTACGAGTAATAATCAGTTAGATGATATGATTTTAGTAAGATCGGATGGTACTCCTACTTATATGTTTGCTGTAGTAGTAGATGATCATGATATGGATATTACTCATATTATAAGAGGAGACGATCATTTAACAAATACTGCGCGTCAAGAAGTATTGTATCAAATTTTAGGTTGGAATTCTCCAATTTATGCTCATATTCCTCTTATACATGGACCTGATGGGAGTAAGTTGTCTAAACGTCATGGTGCACTTGGAATAGAGGCTTATCGTGATATGGGCTACTTACCTGAAGCTCTTAGAAATTACTTGTTACGTCTTGGATGGAGCCATGGTAATGATGAAATAATCTCTACAGAGCAAGCAATAGAATGGTTTAATTTAGAAAGCATAGGTCAATCTCCTGCTAGGCTTGATTTTAAAAAATTAGAAAATACAAATGCGTATTATATTAAAAATCATTCTAATTTTAAACTTGTAGAATTAATAAAAAAATCTTTAGAAAAAAAATTGGGTCGCATTTTGAATGAAGAGCATTTATCGATATTAGATAAAGGTATGACAGGTCTAAAAATAAGAGCAAAAAATCTGAATGAATTAGCTGAGAATGCATTTTTTTATGTAGCGGATTTACCTTTAGATCATAATGAAAAAGCCATGCAAATTATGACTAAAGAAGATAAAGAATTGCTCAAGGAATTAATAAAAGTGTTAATAAGAATAGGTAACTGGGAAGAAGAAGAATTGCAGAATGTTATAAAAAATTATGCAAATAGTTTAAATATAAAACTAGGGGATGTAGCGCAAATTATAAGGGTAGCACTAACTGGTTCTACAGTTTCTCCGAGCATTTTTGAAGTTATGTCTATATTAGGTAAGAAAGCATCTTGTAGCCGATTAGAAATGGCTATTAAATCTAGCAAGTAAACAAAAAACCGTACTATAATAGAAGTAGTTGAGGTTTGATTACTTTTACTATAGTGAAGACGGGAATACTTTTATTATCTATAGACATAGCAAAAGAAGTTGTAATAATAATGTTTTAGAAATAAGATATTAAATATTGCCCTTGTTCATTGTTACTCATACAGTATAGTAAAAAATATTTAAGTTAATCGACTTCGTGTTTCTTTAATTGTCTACAGTCTTTCTTTTATCTGACTCCGTATCTAATCTAACTGTTTTCAGTTATATTTCTTGAGTGTCCTAATCCTAACGCGATTTTTAAATTACATTTTACTATAAGCATTAGCTTATTTCCAACAATTTCATTAACTCATTCCATTCACGTTTACTCACATTGCTGGTTTCTTGAGTAGGTTGTTTTCCTTTTAATATTGCTTTTATAGTTTCTAATCCAGAGCGAGATATATTAACTCCATGTACGTTATATTCCATAAATGCTTCATATGTAATAGGAACCCATTCTTTAACTAAGTTTAATATAGTATCAGCATATGCTCTAATTTCATACTGGGCATGGCTATCTGCACGTAATGATAAAAAGTGTAGTAAGTTATATAAATCAATTTTCCAATACCATTCTGTATAGAAATTAAGGTTTAGATTCATGCGTGCTAATTCTCTTGATAAGCCGACTTTATTGGAATCAATAATATTACCATGTTCATCTTCATTGAGCAATTCTTGATAATGTGCATAACACATTTCTGCATCTGTTTTTAATATGTGTAAGATATATTTAGTTTGCTCAGGGCTAAGTAGATTCTCACTTCTACCTTGTTTGTTAGTGGTAGATTGAGGAGCTATATGTTCTGCAGAAGGTAGATAAAATTCATTTGATAGAATAGAATAGCGAGCAGAATATTCATTAACGTTTGCTGTGCGATGCCTAATCCATTGACGTGCTATAAAAATAGGTAATTTAATATGGAATTTAATTTCACACATTTCAAATGGGCTGGTATGTTTATGCCTCATTAAATACCGTATAAGTCCAGTATCTTCGCTTATTTTTTTTGTACCTTTACCATAAGAAATACGAGCAGCTTGAGTAATTGCTGCATCATTACCCATATAATCTATTACTCTAATAAATCCATGATCTAATACAGGTAAGGGTTTATATAAAATTTTTTCTAAAGATGGTGAAGTGGCACGAATGGTTGAGTGTATTTCTTCACTAAGATCATGTGTTTTGTGGGTTGTGGTCATAATAATTTTTATTCCTTTCTTCATTATGTTCTACTAAATATAGAACAAGAAGAATTTATATCCAACGAAATTTTGTATTAGTTTATAAAAATTTTTGTGTAATTAACTAAGTGTAAGTAATATAAATATTCATGAAAACAGTAGAATATATTTGGTATTCGTTATATATTGTGTTTATTTAATGATAAATAATTAAAAGGAATACTATGGTAGATCCTATTTTTTTTGATAATTGTGGTCCATTTTCGTTAGGTGAAATTGAAAAAATCTCAGGGGCAAGGGTTTATAATGAATATGATAATAAAGTAGATTTAGCACAGCTTATAGGTGGAGTTGCACCATTAGAACTAGCAGATTCTACACATATTACTGTTTTAAATAATCCTAAATATTTAAATGCATTGTCATATAGTAAGGCTGCTGCGTGTTTTATAGAAAGAAAATATAGTCGTCACGCTCCAAAAGGTATGGTATTATTATATTCTGACAATCCTTATAAATCATATGCACTTACTTCAGCAGCATTTTATCCAAATCAAGTTAAAAGTTATAATAATACATCTACAATGTTTGAGCCTAAGCAAAATTTAGATTATTATAGGGCTTCGTCTTCACAAGTAAATAGTACTGCTATTATAGGTTCTAATACTAGGATAGAGCATGGTGTAGTAATTGGCATGAATGTTGTAATTGGTAATAATTGTATGATTGGGGCCAATACTGTAATTGGGAGAGGAGTAACTATTGGCAATAATTGTAGTATAGGTCCTCTTACAACTATTATGTATGCTATAATCGGTGAAGATGTTATGATACATACTGGAGTTAGGATTGGTCAAGATGGGTTTGGTTTTGCAAGTGATAAATTAGGGCATTATAAAATTCCACAATTAGGTAGAGTTATTATAGGGAATCATGTAGAAATAGGTTCTAATAGCTGTATCGATAGAGGTTCTGGTCATGATACTATAATAGGTGATCATTGTATGATTGATAATTTAGTACAAATTGGGCACAATGTAGAACTTGGAAAAGGGTGTGTAATAGTGGCACAAGTAGGAATAGCTGGTAGTACTAAATTAGGTGATTTTGTACTTGTGGGAGGTCAGGTAGGAATTTCTGGGCATCTTAATATAGGTGCTATGTCCCAAATAGCAGCACAAAGTGGAGTTATTAGGGATGTAGATCAGGGTACAATTGTTGGTGGGTATCCAGCTGTGCCTATTAAACAGTGGCATCGTCAAACAAGTATCTTAAGGAAGTTAACAAAGTTGCAAGAGAGTAAACAAAATGTCTAATAAGAAAATTAATATTGAACAAATATTAAAAATGATACCACATCGTTATCCTTTTTTGCTTATTGATAAGATTATAGAGTTGATTCCAGATCAATACGCGCTTGGTGTAAAAAATGTTACATTTAATGAACCACATTTTTTAGGACATTTTCCTGACAAACCAATTATGCCAGGGGTATTAATTGTAGAAGCTATGGCGCAGACTTCAGCTGTTTTAGTAGTAGATACTTTAGGTAGTGAAACTGAAAATAAATTAGTATATTTTATGTCAATTGAAGAAGCAAGATTTAGAAAAACAGTAGTACCTGGTGATACTATGTATATACGCGTAACTAAGGATCGTAATCGTGGAAAAGTATGGCGTTTTAATGCTGAGGCAATGGTCGATGAGTTAAAAGTGGCAGAAGCTACATTTACAGCAATGATTATGGATAGAGAATGAATAATAATATACATCCTACTGCAATAATTGAAAAAGGTGCTGAATTAGCTGGCAATGTACATGTAGGGCCTTATTCGCTAGTAGGTAAAAATGTTAAATTAGGTAGAAATGTTGCATTGAAATCTCATGTAGTAATAGAAGGTTATACAGAAATAGGAGACAATACAGAAATTTTTCCTTTTACTTCAATAGGGCATATACCGCAGGATAGGAAGTATAAAGGTGAAGAATCTAAAGTAATTATAGGTTCTAATAATGTGATACGTGAATATGTTACTATTAATCCCGGAACAGTTGCTGGTATAATGAAAACAGTTATAGGTAATAACTGTCTATTGATGGTTTCTGCGCATGTAGCTCATGATTGTATTATAGGGAATAACGTTATTTTGGTAAATAATGTTACTCTCGGTGGCCACGTTGTAATAGGGGATTATGCAATATTAGGTGGACTTAGTGCGGTACATCAGTTTGTAAGGATTGGAGAGCATGCTATGATTGGCGGCATGGCATCAATTGAAAGTGATGTTATACCTTATGGTGTTGCTGTAAATGAAAGAGCGTATTTATCTGGTATAAATATTATTGGCCTTAGAAGACGTAATTATGATAATGAATCAATATTATCTATTCAAAATGTATATGAAGAGTTATTTTTACGTAAAAATAACTGTACGTTTGCTGATAAATTAAAGTTAGTAGCTGAAAAATATAAGGATAATTCAAATGTGATGGTTATGATAGACTTTCTCTTACAAAATACTTCTCGTTCTATATGTAAACCTAAGTTGTAATATGGAAAAAATAGGTATAATAGCTGGGGGAGGTGCATTACCACAAAAAATTATACAGCATTTACAGGCTAATAATCAAAAATTTTTTGTACTAGCCCTTAAAGGTGAGGCAGAACTATCAATACCGAATGATATAGAACATTCATGGCAAGATATAGGTAAAGTAGGGCAAATTTTAAATATTTTAAAGGGTGCGCAGGTAAAACATATAGTTTTAGTGGGTAAGGTCAGACGTCCTGCTTTATCTATATTTAAATTAGACAGTTTAGGAGTAAAATTACTTACTAGACTTACAAAAGCGAAAGTTTATGGTGATGATGCATTGTTACGTATTGTTACTAAATTTTTAGAGGAAGAAAATTTTTCAGTAATTGCTCCAGAAGCTTTACTTCCAAAATTAATAACTCCTATAGGAGTGATAGGTACTATTTCGCTTAAGGCTCAAGATTTAGAAGATATCAAAATAGGTAAGAGAGTTTTACACACAATAGATGGTTTAGATATTGGGCAAGCAGTTGTAGTAGAAAATAATTTAGTTTTAGGTGTAGAAGCAGTGGAAGGAACTGACATGCTTCTTCAAAGATGTAAGAATTTGAAACGTGAAAAAGAACGTATGGGTGTATTAGTCAAGATGAAAAAATCTATACAAGATCAGCGTGTAGATTTACCCTGTATAGGTGTAAAAACGGTGGAATTAGTATATAATGCTAATATGTCTGGTATAGCATTAGATGCGGGTAATTCTTTAATTGCAGAGGTCGAAGCTACTAAAGAACTTGCAGATCAGCTGGGAGTATTTATCATTGGTGTCTGAGATAGTATTTGTTTTGCTCCTTATAAAAAACCCAACAGCTTTTACTGCTTCTCCCATTATGGGTATGGACTGGAAATTAACTGGAAATTAAATTATCTATAGACATAGTAATAATTATGAATTACGCTTAACGAATAATTTATGGAAGGTATAGTTATGGTAATCTTACCGCTATTGATATTTATATTCATGATTAGTACTGTAGTTATGCTAGTTTTAGGTCTTATATTTATGGCACTTGGGAATAAGCTAAATGCTAAATATGGTAATAAGCTTATGAATGCTAGAGTTACATTACAGACTATAACTTTATGTTTACTCGTATTATATTTTTTGTTCCGTAATACTTAATTATAAAGGGATCTCTTCTTCTTGAATTGTTTTATGAGTTTCATTAATTCTAATAATGAGTGCTAATGCTACAGATAATGTAGCTAGCCCTACAACAATTGCAGTTAGCATAAGGACTTGAGGTACAGGATTTACGTATATTTCTGGGCATTTTTCATAATTTAGACATTTTAGAACAGGTATTTGCCCACCTTTTACTTTTCCTATAGTAAGGAAAAATAATAATATAGCAGTTTGTATAATACCAAGAGCTATAATTTTTTTTATAAGGTTTGAATTTATTATAATACCAAATATACCAGATACGAATAATGTAATAACAATGTAGTAGTAAATCATAATTTAATTTTGTCCTTTAAGTAGACTTAAAAATATTAATAATATTGCAGAAAAAACAGTAATACCTATACCAAGCTCAATAAACATAATACCTAAATGTTGACCAGTTAATGCGTTTTTAGCTAAGACAGAATAGTTCAAAAAGTTTTGATTATGGATTATTGGTATTGTACCAACACCCATATAAATTAACACTCCTGTTACAAGGTAAATTTTGAGAGTAAAAGGTGACATAATTCTGTATATGGCTTGATTACCAAAAGCCATAGTATATAGAATAAATGCTGAAGCAAGTATAATTCCAGCTTGAAACCCTCCTCCAGGAGAAGATTCTCCGTTAAATTGTATATAAAAGGCAAATAGCATTATAAATGGTAATAGAACTTTAGTAATAACTTTTAAAATTATATTATTAATTTGCATGAGTATCGTTCTTGTTATTTAAAATAGTTAGTACACAAATTGCACCAGTAAATATAACCATTGTTTCACCCAAAGTATCATAGCCTCTATAACTTGCTAAAATGGAAGTAACAATTTCTGGAATACCAATTTCTATACCAGAAGATTGTATATAATGTGTAGTAATATAACTTTGGGATAATATGGTATGTTCACCATATACAGGAAAATATAATATCATGTATGATAATAAACCTAATAATACTATACATAAAAAAATACCTAAAATTGTCTTGAGAGTAAAACTAAAACTTTTTGATGATAAATTGTTGCTATTAATATGAGTTAGGGATGTTAAAAATATTATAGTACTTACACACGCTCCAACAGATGCTTCTGTGATTGCAACATCAGGTGCATCTAATAATATATAAATTACTGTCATCATTAAGCTTAAAGCTGATAAAGTAATGATACATGTTAGTAAATTTTTGTGATTTGTTAAAAACAAAGTACTGCATGTAGCAAAAATTAATAATATAATTTCAAGAGGAGTAATAGTAGAATTAAACATCATGCTCATTTTTAGAAGAAATTAAGGCTGATTTTGCTAATACATGGCAAGCAATAGGATTTGTAATCAGTAATATTATAATCAGCAACATTAATTTAAAACTAAAGAGATTTAATCCATTCTGTATAATTAAACCAGCAATTACAAGTGGACCTCCACAGCTATCTCCTATTCCTGCTGCGTGTAGTCTGCTAAAAAAATCTGGAAATCTTATACAACCAATAGCACTAGTTAGTATAAATATTCCGCCTATTAAAATCAAAATCCAGCCTATTAATGTCATATTATTTTTTAAGTTGTTTCTGTTTAAAATATCTTAGAAAACCTATAGTTGCTATAAAATTTATAAAAGCATAAATCAAAGCAATATCTAGAAACGTTTCTTGCATTTTAAAATAAGCAATTAATGTTATCAATATAATTATATAATTAGTAAGACAATTTACTGACATAATCTTATTAAATATTGAAGTATTGCAAAATATACTAATCAACATTAAAGTGATGCTGGTTAGTATCAAAACAAGAATCATGACATGAAATATAGTATGCATTAATTTTGTACGCCAATCTTATTTCGTAATTGTTTTAATAGAGGTTCTATTTGATTGTTATTATTAGTTATAATTGAGGTAAAATCTGACCTAGTAGTTAATATTAAACTTATCCCTTCTGCTATTATATCAAAGACAGTTAATTGGTTACCATTTGCTCGTATCATATAGTTTACAGCAATAGATTGACCATTAGGTTTTGAAATAACAGTGTATACTATATATTCATTGTTATTACGTTTATTAATATTGGTAATTTTAAAACTTTCTTGGGTATATTGTTTAAATTTTGGTACATAACTACTAACTAAATATTGTTTATAGAGATCGTGATATTCTGTTAGTTGTGAGTCATTAAAAATATGTAAATATTTTCCAAGTACAAAATCTCCAATCCATTTGATATCAACAGTATTAATAAATAATTGCCGTAAAATTTCTTCTTTTTCCTTTGGAGTAGAGCTGGTATTTTGTATAATACTTATTGTTTTATTCCCAATGTTATCTACAAAATCCTTTATTTTCTGTTCAGTAGCAGATTCTTGTGCTGAAACTGCATGAAAAGCTACAACAAAAAATGATAATAAAATAATAATAAAAGTTTTGAAATTTTTCATATTTTTTTCTCATTAGAGTTAATCTTATGATTGTGTTGCAAAATATTTTGTGTATAAAAACTCCTAGTCATTATATATGGATCTAGTGCTGTTTTGTTGATATGTTCTATAAGGTCCATATTATTGTTTGTGGTATCCAAAATCTTTACAGCATATCTGCCAATAGCCTGGTAATCACTGAAAAAATAATTCAAGGGATCTACAAGTATATCTAATAAAAAACCAAGAGCACCACGAGCAGTTGATGGACCTACGATTGGTATCATAACGTATGGCCCTGGGTTACCATTATAATGTGCAAAAGTCAAATCAAAATTAGCGGGTTTATTAGGTAAACCAAGTTTGCTTGCTATATCAAATATTCCGCCAATACCTAGAGTACAATTAATTGTAAACCGCCAAAAATTCTGCATCATAGATTTAAAATTACCTTGCAATGCGTTATTAACAATTTTTAATGGATTAGATAAGTTATTGGTAAAATCAGTAACCCTATTTTGTCCCCATTTTGGTGTAATAGTTTGATATATTCTTGTTATAGGTTTTAACACATATTTGTATAGGGATATATTTAAACTATAAGATCTTCTATTAAACTTTTCAAAAGGGTCTTTAATCAGGTTATCGGAATCGTCATAGTTAAGGTTATACAAATCTTTATTTTGGCTAGAATAGGGTGGAGTTGCCCAAACTTCAAATTGTATAAAGAAATTTATAATTAATAAAAATAATGCTACTCTCATCTCATACTCTGTAATATATATAATAATCATTATATAATATAAATATAATTGATTTTATAAATAACATAAATTATATAATGTAATATCAGGTTAAAATGTATAAAAATATCACTTTGTTATTGCAATTTATGAAAATTAGTAATATGCCTATCAAGGTTATTAAGGCTGGATAGCTCAGTTGGTAGAGCAATGGACTGAAAATCCATGTGTCCCTGGTTCGATTCCTGGTCCAGCCACCACTCAATATGTTAAAAGTTAGAATTCTTATATCTACAAGTTTTTTTTGCGGATGTGTAATATATTTATAATTTAAGAATTTAGGAGAGAGGTATATGTTACTGGCTTGGATATATTTAATTATAGCAGGGCTAGCAGAAATAGTTTTTGCTACGTGTCTAAAAATGTCTCAAGGATTTACTCGACCGCTACCTACTTTATTTTTTGTTATTTCGGCAACGTTGAGTTTATATTTAATGAACAAAGCTATAAATTCTATTCCTCTTGGTACGGTATATGCAGTGTGGACTGGTATAGGCGCTGCTGGAGTAGTGATTACAGGAGTGATTTTATTTAAAGATCCTATATCTGTAACACGTATGATATTTATTGGTTTACTATTAATATCAATTGTAGGGCTAAAATTTAGCGAGTAGTAGTATTGATTAGTGAATGAAGTTAAAGTCGTTTAGCCAGAAAAATGGCTATTTTACATCCTTGTTGTATTACAAAATTAAGGGAACGGTATAAAGGCGCTAAAGTTGCTCCTTGGTCTAAAGCTGTATCCTTATGTTCTAGTTCATCGTCGCGGAATTTAGTAATTTTTTGTTTAAGTTCACTATCTTGTAATATATTAATTTGTGTATTGTAATGGTTAGTAATTACAGTTTCTACTGCGCTGGTGCATGCCATTGCTGCCTTATCTCCCATTAATGCTGTTATAGCGCCTAATGCAAATCCAGCTGCATGCCAAAACGGATGTAAAATTGAAGGTCTGATTCTTTTATTGATTAATTCTTGTTCAAAGAATGTTAAATGTTCTAGTTCTTGTTCTTTCATGTGCTGAATTAATGGAGCACATTTATGGTTTTTAAGTATGGCTAATTGTCCTTCGTATATACGTTTTGCACCATATTCTCCAGCGTGGTTCACTCTAATAATAGAGTGTAAAAGTTCTTGTTGAGTTTTGTCTCCTGGTAAGATTTTTTTAGAATTATTCATATTTAGGTCTTCTGAGTACTATGTAAGATAAGTATGATAAGGTAAGGGATAAGATTGCATTCCAACCTGTTATGGACACACCCATAAACCTAAAGGAAACTTCACTACAAGATGGGCGTGAATTATCTAGAATTTGGGTACGTAATTCTTCAAGAGTTATAGTTTTATTAGATGAAGAGCTATTACAACTGCTTGTACCTTCGAAGATTTGATATTCTACACCAGCGTGATATAAAGATAATGCAGTGCTACAAATAAAAGTTAATAAACATAATATTAGCATTGGTTTTCTTAGCTTAAGGATAGTTATGCCTAGTATAGAAAAAATTATTGTCAATATATATGGTATACGTTCGTATATACATAATATACATGGCCTTAATCCAAAAATATATTCGGCAATTAATGCTGTTAATGTAGCTACGGTACTTGCTATAAAAATAAATACTAGTATATTACGATAGTTAAGTATATTTATGATTGATATCATGCATAAAAGCCAGATAAGTGTTAATAAAAACTAATATAATATAGGTTACTATAAAAATCAAAATAGGGCAAGAAAGATGAATGATAAGCAAATTAGATTATTAGCAAGTAAAGTATGGCCATTTTTAGAAGCTGAAAGAATTTGGAACAAAATTGGAAAAAAAGTACCTGAAAAAGGCTATGTTTTATTTGAAACGGGGTATGGTCCATCTGGTTTACCACATATAGGTACATTTGGTGAAGTAGTACGTACTACTATGGTGCAGCATGCATTTGAAGAATTGTATAAAATTCCAACAAAGCTTATAGCTTTTTCAGATGATATGGATGGTTTAAGAAAGATCCCAGAGAATTTACCTAATAAAGATATGATCAAAGAGCATTTAGGTAAGCCGCTAACTAGTATTCCAGATCCTTTTGATACTTATGAAAGTTTTGGGCATCATATGAATGCACGTTTTTGTAGTTTTTTAGATCAGTTCGGTTTTAATTATGAATTCAAAAGTGCTACGCAGTGTTATAAGAATGGTATTTTTAACAAAGCATTAGTTACCATATTACAGCATTATGAGCAGATTATGGAGGTAATGTTACCAACGCTAGGTGAAGAAAGACAAGCAACCTATAGTCCATTTTTACCTATATGTTCTAAAACTGGTGTAGTATTACAAGTTCCATTAACTTCTTGTAATAAAGAAGCAGGTACTGTAACATATGTAGATATTGATGGGGATGAGATTGAGATACCTGTTACTGGTGGACATTGTAAATTGCAGTGGAAGGTTGATTGGGCAATGCGGTGGTTTGCACAAGAGGTAGATTTTGAGATGCATGGAAAAGATTTGATTTCATCTGCTGAATTATCTTCTCGTATTTGTCATATTGTTGGAAAAAAAGAGCCAGTATTATATAAGTATGAATTATTTCTTGATGAAACTGGACAAAAAATTTCGAAATCAAAAGGTAATGGACTTACTATAGAGAAGTGGTTGCGTTATGCTCCTGAGGAAAGTTTATCACTTTTTATGTATAATTCTCCAGGTAAGGCTAAGAGATTGTATTTTGATGTTATTCCAAAAACTGTAGACGATTATATTACTTATAATAATAAATATATTAATGAAGATTTGACTAGTCCTCTATGGCATATATATAAAGGTAATGTTATAGTACATGAGTTATATGGGTTAAATTTTGGTTTATTGCTAAATTTGGCTAGTGTTTGTAATACTGAAGATAAAAAAGTTTTATGGGGGTTTATTGCTAAATACTCGGATCGTGCTAATCCAGAATCTGCACCTTTCTTAGATAAATTAGTTGGGTATGCTATTAAATATTATGAAGATTTTATTTTACCTCATAAAAGCTATAGGGTTCCTAACGAAAATGAAAAGGAAATTTTAAAGGAAATTAAAAATATACTTCAAGCAGTTGATGATAAGATTACGGCTGAGGAGTTGCAAAATAACATATATACCATAGGTAAGAATGCAAATATAGAATTAAAAGATTTTTTCAAGATGCTATATGAGGTTCTACTTGGGCAATCCCAGGGGCCTCGTTTAGGCTCATTTATTAAATTATATGGTATTAAGAATACAATTACACTTATAGAAACTATGTTAGATAAAAGTTAATATACTTATAATTATTAGGAGCTTATTTATTTAATAGGCGAATAAAAGGTATATTTTGGATTGTATTTTTCAGGGAATATTTAAATTTGCTAATTTTTAATGCATCATTAATGCGTCTTTGTAAAAAGTGCATAGTTTCTATCTGATTGTCTGAATAATCATTGATCCAATATAAAAGTGTACTGCTATATACGCCTGATAGTATTAACCTTTTAGTATAATAATTAAAATCTGCAGATTGGTCTTTGCATATAACCCATATATTATCTGCAGTGCGCCATAAGGTGTTTATACTATGTAAGGCATTTTGTGGTAAAGTACAGTATGATATCATTTTTGCTATTGCTGGTCTATAAGGTAAGCTTTCATTTAATCTTGTTTGGACAATGATATAAATTCTAGCTGATATTTTCATTGAAGATAAATCTATTTTTTTTAAAGCTTCTATCATATGTGTGTCTATATATGTAGTAAAGTACTCAATTATATCGCATATGCCGTTAGGAAATAATAGTGTGATATAAGCAATATTCCAATTAAGATTCTGTGTTGATAAATTTATACTATGGTTGTTCCATCCTTCTAGAGGAGCGTGTTTGAGTATTTCTAATAAGAAAGTTTTTTTATCTTGGTCTAGATTGTCCATAGATTATTTTTTTATTTAATAAAAGTTTGCTTTTTTTTAATAATAACTTTATAAGTACTACTGGAAATTAGTATAATGAATATCCAATAAAGTCAATAGCATCTCAAACAGAAAGGGGGTGAGTAAACTGGTTCAAGTAACAGTTCGTTCTGATGGAAGCGGTAATGTAGAGCAAGCATTGCGTGCTTTAAAGAAAAAAATGCAGAGAGAAGGTATATTTAGAGAAATGAAAATGAAGCGTTATTATGAAAAACCTTCTGAAGCAAGAGTAAGAAAGAGCGCTGAATCTGCGCGTAGAAGACGCAAATTAGAACGTAAGCGTAATTCTGAAATGTAATAATGTTGCTAACTTATATATATAAGGCTAATGTTTTCTTAATGTTAGTCTTATATTATTTATAATTTACGCTGTAGTTGTATTTTTATATGTATGTTTTATATCATTTCCCTTTGTGTCCTTTCTCTAGGTTGGTTAGGATGGTTTTAAATGAAAAGGTAATAGAATTTGAATTAATACAAGAAGAGTTTTGGAAGCAAAGAAAAGGGTTTCTTAAACTTAGTCCTACCTCTGAAGTTCCGGTATTAGTTGATAAATTTAATAATATACATATTGCTGATGTTATGGCTATTTATGAATATTTAGAAGAAATGCATTCTAATACACCTTTATTAGGTAATACTCCACAGGTTCGTTTTGAGGTACGTAGAATTGCAAATTGGTTTAACAATAGGTTTTATCATGAAGTAAGTCGTTATATTATTAATGAGAGGATACTTGCTTATTATACGCGTAGATCCGCTCCGAATTCTCAAGCTATTAGGGCGGCTAAGTTAAATATTCGACACCATTTGGAGTATGTAAATTTCTTAATAAAGCAGCGTAGATGGTTAGCATATGAATATATTACAATTGCTGATTTTGCAGCAGCAGCGCATTTGTCTGTACTTGATTATTTAGGGGATGTTCCTTGGGAGCAATACATTAATGTAAAAAATTGGTATTCTGTATTGAAATCGCGTCCTAGTTTTCGTTCATTTTTACAAGATAAGGTCACTGGTTTTGAGCCATCACCTCATTATAGAAATCTAGATTTTTAATTGAAAATAAACTTAAATGTAATTTTAAAAGGCTATATTGCTTGAGTTTTAATTATACATTGAATAATGTACTTGACATAGAACCATAAGATAGTTAATTTGCTTTTGATTATGTAGTGGTCAAAACTCTTGAATGTAGGGTAAGTATAATGTTAGACGAACAACGTTCTTCATTTAAAGAGTTATCGGATAAGATAAGTAAAATACGTACATTACAAGAAGAAAAAAAAAGTGGTGCTCAAAACAAGAGTAGTGAAACTAAAGTA
Organism: Rickettsiales endosymbiont of Dermacentor nuttalli; assembly: GCA_048496475.1. Lineage (GTDB taxonomy): Bacteria > Pseudomonadota > Alphaproteobacteria > Rickettsiales > Arcanibacteraceae > Ac37b. Next base: position 51,955 of record JBGCXS010000003.1, on the reverse strand, counting down.
TTTAATATTTGTATAGAGTTTGTAGTAGTTATAGTGGTAGGCTCTTTTTTAGGATATAGTTTAGATCAATATTTAAACACAACACCTATTTTATTAATAATAGGTGTTTTATTAGGTGCAGTTGCTGGTATGGTTAATATAACAAAGTTAGCAAAAAATTTGGAGGACAAAGAATAGATATGTCTGAAGGTATGCATAGTCCTTTAAGTCAATTTGAAATTAGGCCTTTATTGCCTTTACATTGGAGTAGTATTGATTTAAGTTTTACAAACGCTTCTTTGTTTATGTTAATAGCTGTGGTAGTATCTTTTTTGATTTTGACATTACCTATAAGGAGTATGAGTTTAGTGCCAGGAAGATGGCAAAGTATTGCAGAAATTCTTTATTATATGGTTTTTAATACAATTAAGGAAGTTACTGGTATAGTAGGTTTGAAGTATTTTCCTCTAGTGTTTACATTATTTATGTTTGTATTAATGTGTAATTTACTAGGGATGGTACCCTATAGTTTTACAGTTACAAGTCATATTATTGTTACTTTTGCTTTAGCGATAATAGTGTTCTTTGCTGTAACTATTATAGGTTTTATTAGACATGGTTGGCATTTTTTGTCTTTATTTGCGCCTTCAGGGATTAGTATATTTATAGTTCCATTTTTTGTAATTATAGAATTATTAACTTATTTGGCGCGTCCTATAACGCTTTCTATTAGGCTTGCTGCTAATATGATGGCTGGACATATACTATTAAAAGTTTTAGCAGGTTTTGTTATTATGATGGGTGCTGTATGGGGATTTATTCCTATACCATTTATAGTGATTTTTACTGGAGTTGAAATTTTTGTGGCTATACTGCAAGCGTATATTTTTACTATACTTACTTGCGTTTATTTGAATGATGCAGTTAATTTGCATTAATAATTAATATTAACTTGGAGGATATAATGGATGCACAAAGTTTAAAATTTATAGCTATAGGATGTATGGCGCTAGCAATGTTAGGTGCTGCTATTGGGATAGGTAATATCTTCTCATCAGCAGTTAATGCTATTGCGCGTAATCCAGAAGCGGAAAATAAGATTTTTAAATATGCTTTTATTGGTGCTGGTTTAGCTGAAGCTATGGGATTATTTGCTTTAATTTTAGCATTTATTTTAATATTCTTTAAAGCATAAAAAATATGCCGCAGTTAGATCCTAGTAGTTATTCATCTCAGATTTTTTGGCTTCTAGTAGCTTTTGTATTATTGTATGGTTTGTTACATTATATCACTGTACCAATGCTTCAGAAGTTGCTACAAAAACGTCAAGATGTTATGGAGAAGAATTTAAGAATAGCTGAAGAACTAAAGAAAAAAGCTGAATTAGTTGAGGAGCAATATAATGTTTCTATTAAAGAGGCACATATTCGTTCGGCTAATATAATACAAGAGGCTAATAATAAAATTAATAGTGAAATAGCTTTGCGGTTACAAGAATTGGATTTGGTAATAAAAGAGCATTCAAATATAGCTGAAAAGAGAATGTTAAAGATTAGGCAAGATCTTAATAAAAACCTTGCTGTACAAACAGAATTTCTTACATCTCTTTTAATTGAGAAAGTTATGGGTGTTAAGCCTAATGCTCATGAACTAGCACAAATTATTAAAGAAGTGAAGGGGGCTTCATGATAGCAACGCCTGAATTTTGGGTAGCATTTTCGTTTGTAGTATTTGTAGTATTGATGATAAAGACTGTTAGAAGTACCCTTTTTACTAAGTTAGATGAGCGTGCTTTAGAGATTAAAAAAGAAATAAACGAAACAGAAGAATTAAAAATTCAAGCTGAACAGTTGTTTGCTAAATATCAGGAAAAGCAAAATAGTTTATCTTTTGAAGTAGAGAAAATTATTCAGTGGGCAGAAGCTGAAGCTGAAGCGTTGATTGTTGAAAACAAAAATAGATTAGAGGAAGAATTATCACGTAAATTGGAATTATCTAAACAAAAATTCCTTATTATAGAAAATGGTTTAGTAAAAAATTCATATAATAATATGTTTTCAGTTGTAATACAATCTGCGCAGAGTTATCTAGAGAAGAATTTAAATAATCTAGAAATGCAAAATATAATTTTTGAATCTAGTGTGAGTTCGTTAGAAGATCAGTTAAATCTCATAAAGAAATAGTCTATCATGTCTCAATATTCCAATGTAGTAGCAATTTTGCTTGCAGCAGGCGTGGGTAGTAGGATAGAATCGTCTATACCAAAGCAATATATAAAAATAGATAATATTACTTCTTTAGCACATAACATATTATTATTAGAAAAAAATAATATGATTAGTGCAATACAGGTGGTGATTAATCAAAACCATATTGATTTATATGAGCAAGAAATACTAAATTTACCTTTACAAGCTACAAAATTATTGCCAGTAGTTGTTGGTGGGAATACTAGGCAAGAATCTTCAAGAATTGGCTTACAGGCTATTGAAAATATAAATCCAAAATATGTAATTATACATGATGCAGCACGCCCTTTTTGTAATGATGTTCTAATACAAAATTTGATTGAAGAATTACAATATTATAAAGTGGTAATACCTGCATGTAATATTTATGATACAGTTAAAAGAACTGATGATCAAATAGTAATAGAGACTTTAAAAAGAGATAATATTTATTTGGCGCAAACTCCTCAGGCTTTTCATTATCATACTTTAATAGAAGCACATAATAGGTATCAGACTATTTCATGTACAGATGATGCTGAAATGTGTGAGAAAATGGGCATTAAAGTTAAAATAGTTGATTCTTTTAAGTCTAATTTTAAAATTACAGATAATTATGATTTAAAAATAGCACAAATGTTAATGCATAATCAGTATGAATTTCGTGTTGGGATGGGATTTGATGTTCATAAATTTGATGATAATCCTAATTTAGGAACAGTAATTTATTTAGGAGGAATTGAAATACCGCATGATCGAGCAATTATAGCACATTCTGATGGTGATGTGGTGTTACATGCGTTATGTGATGCATTACTTGGATCTATAGGAGCTGGTGATATAGGGATACATTTCCCATCTACTGATAATAAATGGAAAGGGGTTAGATCTACAAAATTTGTAGATTATGTGTTAAAAATGTTAGTTACAAAAAATGTTACTGTTATTAATGTAGATATAACTATTATAGGGGAAGTACCAAAAATTGCTCCTTATAGTTTTAAAATGCAAGATCAATTAAGTAAAATTTTATCAATTGCTACTAATAGAATAAATATTAAGGCAACTACTACTGAGAAAATGGGTTTTATAGGACGTAAAGAAGGTATAGCAGCTCAGGTAGTAGCAAGTATTAGAATGTAAATAAAAGAACTTAAAATTATCTTAATTAAAAAATAAATACGTTAAATATCTAAATTAATTAACATTTAATGATTTTGCTACACACTTATATGGCGGAGATAGTTACTGTTGATACAATGATTTATAAGAAAAGTCTATAAATAATAGCAGTAGAATTAACAACGTATGTAAGTTAAAATGTTTTTGCTCTTACTTAAGAATTTTAAATTATCTGTAATATTAATGTATAGGGATATTTTATAAATTTTAATTATTATGGACGAAAAAGAGTCTTTTGTTAATCTCAATATACCAGTTATTAATATTATTGATAATAGAGATAATAAAAGTTATGTAATTTATACAAGTGAACAGGATTATGTAATAGATGAAGCTTTAGAAAAACAAAACATTACCTCGCCTTATAAAATTATTATGCCAAATGATAAAAACAAATTTATTATAGATAATAATAAAAAACAATAATAACGGGTTTTTATATACTAGATATTGCAATAAGTTTTTGTAAGCATTTATATGCCCGTCCATTATCCAACGATTCAGAAGATAGAGCAATACCATCTTTAATGTTTGATACTGTGCTGGTAATGACTAATGCAGCTGCTGAATTAAAAAGTACTATATCTCGATAAGCAGTTTGCTTACCTTGTAACAACTCTGATAATTGTTTGGCATTAAAAAACATGTCTCCTCCTTGGATTACATCTAAATTTTCCATTATAGGTAATCCAGATTCTTCAGCAGAGATTGTAAAATATTTTATATTATCTTTTACTATTTCAATAATATTTGTATTTCCTGTTAAACTAAGACTTGCTAAACCATCATCTCCATATACAACCCATGACTTAGTGTATTCCATATGTTGCATAATTTGGGTTAATTCATCCGCTATATGTTTTGAATGAACGCCAATTAAGCAATGTTTAGGTTTTGCAGGGTTACAGAGAGGAATAATAAGGTCAAAAATTGTATGTATATCCAATTCATCAATTAATGATATTATATCACGTAAATATGTATGATACTTGCTCATGAGCATAAAGCATATATTTGCTTCAAGTAATGATTTTGCAGATCGTGTTTGATCGGTATTAATGTTTACGCCTAGAATTGGTAATATATCAGAGGCATGTATTATAGATGATGTGCTATTACAATTTTGTGAGGAGAGTTTACTGCCATGTTTTGCAACAGGTATACCACATCCAGCAACAACAAAAGCAACAGCAGTATGGATGTTTAGCAAGTTATGTGTGTGCGGTCCTATATTACAAATATCTATGGTGTTATTTGGTGCAAGAATTGAATTAGATTTGCTTCTAAAAACATTGATTGTGCCTAAAATTTCATTTATATGTGCTCCTTTTGTTTCTAATGCCACTATAAATGCAGCAATTTGTGAAGGTAATGCTCCTCCAGCTAATATGATTTGGAATGCACGTTCAGCTTCTTCTACAGTTAAAGGTTGTTTTTGAACAGCTTTGCCAATATATTGTAATATTTCATTCATTGATATCACTATATAACAAATATTATATCAAGTTTAGATGTTATTACGATAATAATCAATAGTTGAGATATATCATTTTTATTGATAAACTAGTATTAATAATAAATAATTAAAATAAATTAATGTTCAAGAGATATATTGAATTTGCCTTGCGAATTTTAATAATTTATGTTAAGTTGATGCCGGCTTTTGTAATAGTTTATTTTAATTGAGGCATGTTTGTGTCAACATACGGTTATAGCGACTTAATTAGACGTTATGTTAAATCTTTGATGGATTTAGTACAAAAATCTAATAATGAAATAAAAATTGAACAGGATTTTAATAGTTTGCTAAAATTATTATCTACAGATAATAATTTATTAAAATTAATGAATTCACCAATAGTGCAGCGTCGCCAATTAGTGTGTTTGGTAGAAATAATATGTACTCAGTACAATTATCAAGATTTGACAAAGAAATTTTGTATATTACTTGCAAAAAATAGAAGATTATTTTTACTTCCTGGTATAATTAATAGGTTTAATCATCTCATGTTAGAGAAGAGAGGAGAGGTGTCAGTACAAGTTATTGTAGCTCATTCTTCACTTGAAAAGCATGTGAATACATTAGCAAAAGAGTTTGAAAAAGTATTTACACAAAAAGTGAGTATAAATTTTATAGTTGATTCAAAAATTTTAGGTGGAATGGTAGTAAAACTAGGATCAAAAATGTTAGATGGGTCTTTAAGAAATAAAATAGCGCGGCTAAAGACTATGGGAATGGATACTATTTATAGGGTTAATTAGGATATTTGGAGTATATATATGGAAATGTATAGTTCTGAGATTTCAGAAATTTTAACGAAACAGATAGAAGGTTTTGACAATCAAGCTGAATTTAAAGAAATAGGACAAGTAATCTCTGTAGGGGATGGTATTGCTAAGGTGTACGGTCTTGATATGGTACAGGCCAGTGAAATGGTAGAGTTTGAAGGTGGTATTAGAGGTATGGTGTTAAACCTTGAGACTGATAATGTAGGTGTAGTAATTTTTGGCGAAGATCGTTGCATTAAAGAAGGAGATACAGTAAAGCGTACTGGTGAGATTGTACAAGTTCCTACTGGTCCTGGGTTATTAGGTAGGGTAGTAGATGCTTTAGGGAATCCAATAGATGGTAAGGGGCCATTAAAGGATGTTATCTATACTAATGTAGAAGTGAAAGCGCCAGGAGTAATTGCACGTAAATCTGTGCATGAGCCTGTGCAAACAGGTATTAAGTCTATAGATGCTTTAATACCTATAGGAAGAGGACAAAGAGAGTTGATTATTGGTGATAGGCAGACTGGTAAAACAGCTGTTGCTATTGATACCATTTTAAACCAAAAGTCTGGCCACAAAGATAGTGATGAAACTAAAAAACTATATTGTATATATGTAGCAATTGGCCAGAAAAGATCAAGTGTTGCACAAGTAATGAAAACTTTAGAAGAAAATGGCGCTTTAGAATATAGTATAATTGTTGCAGCAACGGCTTCTAATCCAGCTCCTTTACAATTTTTAGCTCCGTACACAGGATGCGCTATGGGAGAATATTTTCGTGATAATGGTAAACATGCTCTTATTATATACGATGATTTAAGTAAGCATGCTGTAGCGTATCGTCAGATGTCTTTGTTATTAAGAAGACCTCCAGGGAGAGAAGCTTATCCTGGTGACGTATTTTATTTACACTCAAGGTTGCTAGAACGTGCAGCAAAAATGTCTGATGAAAATGGTGCAGGTTCTTTGACTGCTTTACCTATTATTGAAACTCAGGGTGGAGATGTTTCTGCTTATATTCCTACTAATGTAATATCTATTACTGATGGACAAATATATTTAGATACAGAATTGTTTTATAAAGGTGTAAGACCGGCAGTAGATGTAGGATTGTCTGTGAGTCGTGTAGGTTCTGCTGCACAAATTAAAGCAATGAAGCAAGTTGCTGGTTCAATTAAGCTTGATCTTGCTCAGTTTAGAGAAATGGAAGCTTTTGCACAGTTTGGTTCCGATTTAGATGCTACTACGCAACGTTTGATTTTTCGAGGTCAGAGATTAACAGAGCTATTAAAGCAATCTCAATATTCTCCGTTAGTGGTAGAAGAGCAGGTTATCGTAATTTATGCAGGGGTAAGAGGTTATTTAGATAAAATATCGGTTAGAGATATAGATAGATTTGAAAAAAACTTTTTAACTAGTATTCGTACTCATCATAAAGAAATACTTATATCTATTCACGATGAAGAAAAGCTTACGGTAGAAAATGAAAATAAGTTAAAAGTAATTTTAGAAGAATTTGTAAGAAATTTTTCCTAGAAATATTATAAGAAATTATAGGTTTTGTAAAAATGTCTAACAATATTAAGGATTTAAAGCTTAGAATTAAAAGTGTTAAATCAACACAGAAAATCACTAGAGCTATGAAAATGGTTGCTGCAGCTAAGTTAAGAAGGTCTCGTGAAAAATTAGAAATGGCTTTGCCTTATATTACAAAAATGCAAAATACTATTTTAGATTTATCTCAAGCTTCTAATTTTAGGAATAATGCACCAAGATTGTTAGTTGGTACTGGAGAAGAAAAGGTTTATCTGATTGTAGTTGTTACCTCTGATCGTGGATTATGTGGTGCTTTTAATAGTTCAATTATTCGTGCAGCTAAAAAGTATATTAATGAACTAAGAAATCAAGGTAAAAATTATAAGATTTTCTGTATAGGTAAGAAAGGCTATGAAAGTTTAAAAATAGAGTATTTAAAAAATGTAGTTGAGCATACTTTGGTATCCAGTAAAAAGGAAGTAAGTTATAGTGATGCAGAGCGTATATCTAATAAAGTAATATCAATATTTGATGCAGGTGAATTTGATGTCTGTATGGTATTATATAATAAATTTAAGAATGCCATATCTCAGGTAGTAACTATGCAACAGTTGGTACCCCTTATAGAAGGTGATGCAGTATATTCAGTAAATACAAATAAATTGTTTGAATATGAAACTAGTGAAGAAGAGATATTAAATTCTCTTTTACCTAAAAATGTGAATGCTCAATTATATAGAGCATTGCTTGAAAATGCAGCTAGTGAACAAGGTGCTCGTATGACTGCTATGGATAATGCTACTACTAATGCTGGTGAAATGATTAAGAGCTTGACTTTATTATACAACAGAACAAGACAAGCAGCTATTACAAAAGAATTAATTGAAATTATTTCAGGTGCAGAAGCATTATAAATGTAGTTTAGTATTATATTATTCTAGATTATGCTTACAATTGACATTGGGGTGCTTTTCATTTAAAACTTGGCGGTTGCACAAATCTTGATATTATTTAGAGACAATAATGAAACCTTTATCTAAACGCTTATCGGCGCGCTATAATATATTAGAAACAGAAGCAAAGTGGCGATCTAATTGGGAACAATCTTTACTGTATAAATGGGATGAGAATGTTGCACGAGAAGATAGTTTTGTAATTGATACTCCTCCACCTACGGTATCTGGTATGTTGCATATGGGCCATGTATTTAGCTATACACAAACGGATTTTATTGCAAGATATATGCGCATGATAGGGAAAAATGTGTTTTATCCTATGGGCTTTGATGACAATGGATTACCAACAGAAAGATTGGTAGAAAAGCTTAAGAAAATTCGAGCTATAGATTTGCCGCGTGATGAATTTGTAGCAGTATGTAAAGAAGTGGTATTAGAAGCAGAAAAAGAATTTTATTCATTATTTAAATCGCTAGCTTTAAGTGTTGATTGGTCACTAGAATATCAGACAATTAGCGATCACTCGCGTAAAATATCTCAATTATCGTTTCTTGATTTAATAAAGAAATCAAGGGCTTATAGAAAATTGCAACCATGTTTATGGGATCCAGTTGATAGAACAGCATTAGCTCAAGCAGATCTTATCGATAAAGAATTACCAGGGCAAATGAATGAGATTTATTTTACTACAGAAGGTGGAGAAAGGTTAACAATAGCAACTACTAGACCAGAATTGTTACCAGCATGTGTAGCAGTGTTTTATCATCCTGAAGATTCGCGTTATAAACATTTAAATGGTAAACAAGCTGTTACCCCTTTGTTTGAAATAAAAGTTCCAATAATAGCTGATACTCAGGTAATACCAGAAAAAGGTACTGGTTTGGTTATGTGTTGTACTTTTGGGGATATCACGGATATACAATGGTGGAAAACTTGTAACTTACAAGAACGCATTATTATTGATCAAGGGGGTAGGATCACTAACCTTGGTAATATAAGATTTGCAGAGAAACTGATGGGATTATCTGTCAAAGAAGCACGTAAAGTAATGATAGAACTACTGAAAGAAAACGGTTTATTTAAAACGCAAATAGATATTATGCATTCAGTGAAATGTGCTGAACGTTCTGGAATGCCAATTGAAATACTATTGACCCCTCAGTGGTTTATCAAAATTTTGGATATAAAAGATAAATTGTTAGAACGGTCTGCTGAATGTAATTGGTATCCTAAATATATGAAAACACGACTAGACAACTGGATTAAAGGTTTAAATTGGGATTGGTGTATTAGTCGAGGGCGTTATTTTGGTGTACCTTTTCCTGTATGGTATTCAAAACGTGCTGGGGAAGAAGGTAAAATAATAGTTGCTGATTCTAGTGCTTTACCTGTAGATCCATTAATAGATTTGCCTAAAGGATATACACGAGAAGAAGTAGATGCAGAACAAGATGTAATGGACACATGGACAACAAGTTCATTATCTCCGCAGTTAAATAGTTATGCTATTAACAGTGAATTTGTAGTTGATTTACAAAGACATAAAAAATTATTTCCAGCAGACTTACGGCCGCAGGCGCATGAAATTATACGTAGTTGGGCGTTTTATACAATTGTAAAGGCAGAATTGCATGAACAGAATATACCTTGGAAAAATTTAATGATTAGTGGTTGGTGTTTGGCTGCTGATAAAACTAAAATGTCTAAATCAAAAGGTAATATTGTTACTCCAATAAAACTTATTGTAGAGCAAGGTGTAGATGTGATACGTTATTGGGCTTCTACATCGAAATTAGGTGCGGATACTGCATACTCTGAAGATGTGTTTGCTATAGGTAAGAAATTAATTAACAAAATATGGAATGCGTCTAATTTTGTGTCATTACATATTAATGGTGTTGATAATTATGATAAAAAGTTAATAACTGAAACTATAGATTTGTGGATTATCAGTTGTTTATATAAAACTATAGAGCAAGCTTCTTGGGAACTCGATAATTTTGAATATAGTGATGCGCGATCAATAATAGAAGAATTTTTTTGGAAAGATTTTTGTGATAATTATTTAGAATTGGTCAAAGTAAGGGCTTATAATAAAAATGCTAGTGCAATACATAGTCTATATCTTTGTTTAAATACTATATTAAGGTTATTTGCACCTTTTTTACCTCACGTTACAGAGGAAATTTATAATAGTTTATTTACACAAGAATCAATTCATATACGTGGAAATTGGCCAAAATTGACAAATTATATATATAATGAAGAGGCTGAGCAGGTTGGAATTAAATGTATAGGTATATTGAACGTAGTACGTAAAATTAAAGCTGAGCAGAATGTATCATTAAAGACTTCTATAGAACAGTTAAATATAGCTACCAACAATGGTAATGTGGTAGAATTAACTTCTATATTGGATGATTTACAGAATGTTACTAACTCTAAACAAATAAATATATTATCAGAAATTGATCATAACTATATTATAACTGAGGATACATTATATAGAGTACAAATGTTAAATGAGTAAGTGGCATGCGATATATAGATATAATGAAGGCATTATTAGTTGCTTTATTATAGGGCGGAAATTTTGTTGTGGCTAGATTAGTCTTAGAACATTTACCCCCAATCTTTTCTACGATTATAAGGGTATTAATAGTTATTTTAGTGCTATTACCTTTTATAAAGCTACCGCGTATTTCTTTAAAAAAATATTCTTAATGTCTTTTAATTATAATATAGGTTACATAGTGCTGCTTTATTTAGCAGTTAAACAAGGGTTGCCAGTATCCGCTACAAGTAGTAGCTACTCAAATGCAAGTTCCTTTAACTAGTGTTTTGAGTGTTATTATGCTTAAAGAACAGATATATATTAGGCAAATTATAGGGATGATTATATCATTTATGGTATTTGTTATAATAGTGAGACATCCAAGTGTTATAGATAATATATGGCCATTTAATATAGTAATTATAGCTACATTCTTTTTTGCTTTTTAATATACAGATAAAGCAGGTTGGTGATTTCAATATCATTTCTTATATATTATGGTCTTCTATATTAGTATTGCCACAGCTTATTATTTTATCTTACATTCTGGAAACAGTAAATTGGTCTATAATATTAATTTCAGAATTAAGTCTTTGGTTTCCTATATTATATATTTCAATGGTTAATATAGTGGCATTTTTATTATGGATTTCTTTATTAAAAAATATCCAGTAAATTTTGTGATACCTTTTGCTTTGTGTATACCAGTCTTTGCGGTTTTAGGATCGGCTTTAATTTTGCATGAACATATATCTTGGCCTATAATTATAGGTGGTGTGATTACCATTATGGGTGTTGCTATCATTACTATAAAGTTAAAAATAGCTAATTTGTACGTTATCAATCTACATATTATTAATAATATGTAATTCAAATCAAAAAACTATAAATACATTTATTAGTATAATAAACTCATTAATTCTTTGTAGAGGCTGCATATAGCATATACAATAAGAATACTCATTTGTATTAAGTAAAGGTGGGATATAGAAAGGCAAGATGTACAAGAGTGGAGGATTTAGAGACATATAAAGCATGCTAAGAGGCTAGAAAATTATATCAAGTTTAGTATTATAGTTCAGGTAGGAAAAAGAGCTAGTGAAGTCACGCCTATAAAAATGAAGAAAACTTTATTCTACAAGGTTTTCTAAATATTTCAGTGATGTTAAATCAATTAAAACGCTTTCTGCAAAAACAAAGCTCCTTTTTTATGCTTAAATCGCTACTCAAACTACATCCTACCACGATTACTTTTTTATTTAGTAGTATGACTTTTTGTAGGTTTTGCTCTATCTTGCCTTGTATCAAAGACCAACTATTTTACTATTATATAGAAAACAACCAATATATAACTATAATATACGAATAATGTATGAAGAAATATTCCACAGCAATTAGAACAAAAAAGTTATAAGCTTATAGCAAACAACCTTTTTGATAAAAAATTCTAAACAACTTTACGTGATTTAAAGAACACCTGCTGCTTTCATTAATTTTTCTACACGCTCACTAGGTTTAGCACCAACGCCTAACCAATATTTTAGACGATCAGCTTTAAGTACAACCCTATTAGGATGATCAATAGCCAATAAAGGCTCGTAAGTTCCTAACTTTTCTATAAATTTACCATCACGAGGAGATTGAGAATTAGCTACAACTACTTTATACATAGGTCTCTTTTTTCTGCCAGCGCGTGCTAAACGAATTCTTGTTGCCATAAATCAATTCCAAATTAAGATTTTAACCGTTCTTCTTTAAATTCAACATGCTTCCTGATTACAGGATCATATTTTCTAAAGGATAGTTTTTTAGTAAGTTTCTTAGGGTTTTTCTTTTTAACATAAAAAAACCCACTACCAGCTGTACTTACCAATTTTATTAGAATAATGTTCTTTTTTGCCATTTTAAATATTTTATTTTAATGATATCAATATTTTCTATTTACTACTAGTAAAGATCCCGCTTAAACTACACTTTCATAAAATTAAGTCAAGTATAAAATTAATAAAATTAGGAATATAATTATGAATAATTCCAAAATTCGTAAAGCTATTTTCCCCGTAGGGGGGTTAGGCACAAGATTTCTGCCAGTTACCAAAGCTATGCCAAAAGAAATGCTGCCTGTTGCTAATAAACCTTTAATACAATATGCGTTTGAAGAAGCAATAAATGCAGGTATTGAGCAATTTATTTTTATTACTGGACGTAATAAGAATGTAATTAACAATCATTTTGATCATTCATATGAATTACAAAATATATTAAGTGAGCAAGATAAAGCAAAAGAATTATCCTTAACATGTGATTGGATGCTTGATGCTGGGCATATTGCATTTGTTAGGCAGCAAGCCCCATTAGGATTGGGACATGCTATTTGGTGTGCAAGGCATTTTATTGATAATGAACCATTTGCAGTATTACTTGCAGATGAAATGCTTATGATTAAAGATGGATTTTTAAAACAGATGTGTATGTTATATCAAGAGTTAGGTAGTAATATTATAGCAGTAACTGATATAGATCCAAATACTGTATCAAGTTATGGTATAATTACTCCTGAGTATGATGATGGTAAAGTAGTAAAAATACAAAATATGGTTGAAAAACCTAAAAAAGAAGAATCTACTTCTAATATTGCTATTACAGGTAGGTATATATTGCAACCAGAGATATTTGATTATTTAGATGGAGCAATGAAAGGAGTAGGAGGTGAAATACAATTAACAGATTCTATGCAAAAGTTACTTGCAAAACAATCATTTTATGGATTCCGTTTTCAAGGACCAAGATTTGATTGTGGTAATCAGCTTGGTTACTTAGAATGTAATATTGCTTATGCATTGCAGGATCCTTCTATGCGCTTAGCTGTATTAGATATTTTAAATAAATATGTAAAATAAGGTATAAAAAATGACTAAAATAGCAATACTTGGTACAGGATATGTGGGGTTAGTAACAGGAGTATGTTTGGCAGAGTTAGGATTGGAGGTTGTATGCATTGATCATAATCAAAAAAAGATAAAAAAATTGCTTGAGGGTATAATGCCAATTTATGAACCTGGTCTTGAGGAATTGGCGATAAAAAACTATCAAGAGGGTAGATTGTTTTTTACAACTCAACTATCTGAAATAATTAATGAGATTGAAGTATTGTTTATTGCTGTAGGTACGCCTGCCGGTATAGATGGTATGCCTAATCTTTGTTATATTGAACAAGTTATAAGAGAGCTAAAATTAATACTTAAAAAAGATATTGTATTAGTAATTAAATCAACTGTATCTGTTGGTACTAATGCTAATATAGGTATACAATTACAAACTATATCTTCTCATAAATGCCATTTAGTCTCTAATCCAGAATTTTTACGAGAAGGGTATGCTATACATGACTTTATGTACCCATCACGTATAGTTATAGGAACACAATCAGAAGAAGCTCGTAAATTAATGTTAAAAATATATAGTCATTTTGTGAATTGTAATGTACCAATTATATGTACTACCCCAGAAACAGCTGAACTTAGTAAATATGCTTCTAATGGTTTTCTTGCTACTAAAATTGCATTTATTAATGAGATGGCAAATTTATGTGAAGAATTAGGTGCTAATGTACAGGAAGTAGCACATATTATGGGTTTAGATGAGCGTATAGGTAAGCAGTTTTTGCAAGTTGGGCCAGGTTTCGGTGGTTCGTGTTTTCCTAAAGATATAACGGCACTAAATAACATGAGTCAAAAACTCTGCTTAAAGAATTATATTATTGAATCAGTTATAAAGTCTAATGATATGCGCAAAAAGTCTTTAGCTCAAAAAATTATAAATCTTGCGTTAAACAAGAAAATAGCATGTTTAGGGCTGACTTTTAAAGCTGGTACAGATGATATACGTGATAGCTCTGCTATTAGTATCATTAATGAGCTTTTATCACATAATTTAGAGCTCAAATTATATGATCCAGAAGGTATGGAGAATGCAAAAAAAATTATAAATAGCAAACATATTGTTTGGACAGATAGTATTGTACAGGCTATTGAGGATGTTGATGTAATAGTTATTTTAACAGAATGGCCGGAATTTCAAAAGATAGATTTTAAGTTATTTGCGCATAATAATGTGAAGCCCATAATTATAGATTTACGTAATCTACTAAATCAAGAAGAGCTTGTATCATTGGGATTTGAATATTATGGAGTTGGAAAATAATATATAACTATGATTATTTTCTTTTTAGATCTTAGGATAGTTTTATTATATTAGAAAAATTAATTTTATAACACTTATAGAGGTTAATGGTTAACTTATTATTAATCTATATATAATACAATTACTTAAATAAATATATTAATAAATAGGATATATTATGGCTGTTAACTTATTATTAATCCACATATAATACAATTTACTTAATAAATATATTAATAGGATATATTATGGCTGTTAAATATGATCATAGAGCGTTAGTTAATTTGGTAGATAAAGCAATTAAAGCTGCCAAAAAATATACAAATATTTTACATAAGAATGATTATAGTCATGACTTCTCTGAGTAAAGTTGAAGAGTTGCGCACAAAAAGAGAAGAAGTGATTTCTAAGCTAGAAACGCCATTGGTTATAGGTATATCTACAGAAAAATCTGTGAATTGGAAAAAATGGGTAGATACATACGCTAATATACTAAAACATAGACCTTCTTCAGTACAGATAACAATAAATCAAACAGATTTTATAGCGCATTTGCAAGATCTTAGCAGAGAATTTATACAATTCCAGGATAATGCGCAAAATAAGTTTTTAAAACATTCTTTAGATTTTTATAGAGCAAGGTCTGGTAAAGATAAAACTCAAAAAGAAGAGGAAATTAATAAAATTATGTCAGATATTACTATATCTGCTCTAGAAAAAGCGTATAGGATCAATCCTCAATTGGCTAGTATAGACAAATTTTTTGATGAAAAAACCCAAAAAAATATAGATAATTTGTTACATAAGGAATTTGATAAACATAGTTCGCGTGGCTCCATAATTAAAAAAGTTGAATCAATATTACAAGGGCGTGCTGCATCATATCAAAATTATTATTTAAAATCAGCTATTAATATGAGTCAAGCACCATCACAGCTGGCTGATAAGCAGTTACTTAGTGAACATAGACAAGCTACTGTTCATGCTCCAGAACTTCCTATTTTGGCTGAAAAACGTAGTAGTAAAGAGCCTGTTAAAGCTAAGTGTCCTGCGCCACCACCGCCAATACGAGGTGATCAGGTGAATGTTAGTAGTGCTACTGAATTAAATGCTAGAAAAGCTAGTGGGGTATTACCAGAGGTAAATAGAGCAACGCCTCCGCCACCGCTACCTCTAAGTGCACAAAAGCAATCTGGTCCAAATCGTTTAGATTTATTAGTAGAGATTCAAAAAGGTAAACAGCTTAAGAAAGTAGATGATAAAGACATACAGAAATCGACAGTTGGTTTGCCAAAAGTACAAAATATATCTGAAGAGAGAATGTTGGGAGCGATAGCAAAGCAATTAGAAGAAAGAAGAGTAAAGATGGGATACGAGGAGGATACAGTTGGTGTACGTTCTTCAGAATATAGTTCTAGAAATAGTTCAGCTGAAAATATTCCTGAAGCACTCCAAAAAGAAGTAAATAAAATAGCAAAAACACTTGAAGATGTGGAAGAACCAAAAGAGTCACAAGCTCCCACAGCGACAACAAAATGATAAGGGGTAGGTGAGGTAAATAATACAAATTATTAGTATATTAAGAATATAAATTTTATGTTCTTATATACTAATGATGAATCGGAGGATCATATGACAAGTAGCAAGCATCTGATGAAATTATTAAAACAGGCGCAAAAAACTAATATAAAAACCAAGGATAACCCTGAAAAACTGGAATTGCTAAAGGTAAAAAGAGATAAATTGGTTTCTGAATTAGAAAGACCTTTTATAATTGATATATCTAACCAAGATGGAGGATCAAGGGATTGGTTACAGTTAATATATAATAATGCTGAATTATTCACACATGATGTTAGTACTAAAAAGTCTACGTATAATAAAGAAGAATTTATTAAGAAGATTGTAGATCATAGTAGTGAATTGAAAGAGTTTAAATTTGATCTTAAAGGTAAACTATTTCAGAGTTCCCTTTTATTTTATAAGAGTGTAAAAGGTAAAAGTAAAGGAGGGGAGCAGGATAGGAAAATAGATGATATAATAAAAGCTGTAGTAGATTCTATTACAGAAAAAGTTTTAAAAATAGAAACTAATACAGATTGTTTTGATCGGTTTATTAATATTGAAACTGCAGCACAAATCAACAATTGTTTGTTAGAAGAGTTTAATAAACACAGCTCTAGAAATAATATTATACGTAAAATTGATAAGATTTTACAAAAACGTTATAAAGAATATGAGTACGAATATGAATATTCTAATTTATCTGTCACTAGTCAGATTAAAGCTAAACAAAATTTAGAATTCGATATCAATTTACGTTCTGAAAGAGATAATAGTAGATATAGTTTACATGAAAAGCAATTAACATCTAAGTTAGATCCCGGTAAAAAACAATCTAAATCAATACCAGAATTGAATATCGACTTAGGTATACCATCTAATGAAGTGAAAAGAAGATTCAATAAAAAAAATAGAGGAAAGAAAACAGTTTCACTATATGAGGAAGAACAAAAAAAGTTTGCTGTTATTACTCAAATACCTAAATCTATCCTTGATATAGGTATATGGGAATAAACTTTAAATTAAGTATTAATCAAAAAGAAGGGGGAGTGAGTATGCCTTTAGAAGATCCTAATGAATTAAAAAAATCATCATCTTTTTCATCAAAGCAAGATTCTGCAAAGGGAATGCATAATAAAAATCAAGAAAATATAGAAGTTATGCAGAAAAAGAAGCCTAAAATAGCTTCAAAACCAGCTTGGTTAAAAAAACAAGTTAGTATTAAAGAAGAAGTAAAACAAGCGGGTGTTGCTGTGCCACCACCGCCACCACCACCTCCAATGATAAATTTGGATCAAAAAAATGTTTTTGCAGAAATTCAGGAGAATATAAAAAAGGCTAGATCTAATAGTTCTGATAGTAGGAGTAGATCGTCTTCGCCTACTAGAAGTATAGATGAGAAGCAGCATATGGATGCCCTAGCTAAGGTAATTGCAAAGCGTAGGCGTGCTAGTGATGAAGTGGCTTCTGGGTATGGTAGTCGAGTAGAAACTGTTGTGGAGAAACTGAAAGAAGAGAAAAAAACAGTAGCAAAACCAGCGAATATAAAAATTGTAGATGGTATACCTGTGCCACCGCCACTTCCTCCTTCTTTAAGTAAAGCTAGTCCTAATGATATAAAAGCAAATATTAAAGCTGCTAAAGCAAAATCAGGGAGTAAGTCGCCATCTCCTACTAAACAGGGATTTTCAAATGATGTAATGGCTGAATTAAAAAAGAAGTTAAGTAAGCAAGCAACGAAAGAAAATGGCGTGTTTGAGGTTAAGTCTGTATCAGTTAAAAATATAAGCCATACTAAAGGTAAAATAAGTAGATAACTAAATAAGTTATAGGAGAGTAATATTATAGTGAAAACATTTGTAATTTATATACGTTATCACTATTCGCTCTCCTATATTATTTATCCCATATTATATAACTATTTATAGGATTTGCTCCTTAATTTTTGTGTAAAAGATTAAATTGTTTTCGCTATAGCTTTTTCACTTGTAATAGTAAAGTTGTTTACTCGATCACTGGTGTGTACTAATTGTATATTTCTTTCTTAGTTCCTGTCCCTATTTACAAGTAATTTGCTTAGTAAAAAATATATTTTAGACATATGTAAGAATAATTAACTTTTATTCTCTTAGTATAATTTATTAATGTCTTAACTAAATTATTGTTATATTTATATGGTTGATTATAAATAAAAGATTTTAGTTTTGGTATATAATACACTATACTAAATTGAAAAATAAGTATTTTCAGAATTGAGGAAAAGTTTTGTCTATAAAAAACATATGTAAAAGATTGGTATTGCTCGTATTAATCTTATGTATTACGGTTACACTTATGTTTTCATTTTTGCTATTTAAGCTTTATACAGGGCCTGTATCTTTGGGATGGGTTAAAAGCTATATAAATAATCAAGTAAATAATGATCATATTAGTGTTCAAATATCAGATATAAGTGTTGTATTAGACAAAGTACAAAAAGTAATTACGTTAGATATTAAAGGTACTAACTTATCTGATTTAAGTGATAGGAGGTTTATGATAAATGCACCTACAATACAAGTTGTATTTGAAGCAAAAATGGGTCTGTATTGGTTATCTAGCAAATTAATTATTACTTCTCCTATAATATATATAGATCCAGTCAAGGTAAACGTATCTAGTTTTTTTGTTAAAACAAGTCGTAATTCCAGTAATTATAAAATGTTATTTTCTAGATTTTTTACTGAAGTAATAATACAAGGTGGAAGAGTTGAGTTCGTGAATGAAAATCGTATTATGAGAGTTAATGCTAATGTTAAGAATCAGTATATAGATAAGATATCTACAATATTAGCAGAAGTGAAGATCGATAATACATTATTAAAAGCAAATATAGCAAGGGATAAAAATAAAACCACAAAATTTAGTCTGCAAGTTACTGAGATGCCAGTGTCATTAATTACAAAAATTATGAATGGTTATGATAATTTTAATAATACTCAAGCATTATTAAAATCTTTGAATATTAAGGGAGTTGTATCTGAGTGTAAGGGAATTGATATCGATAATGCAAATTTACAATTTAATAATAGTTCAGTGCATATTACCAAAGATATCAATATACAAAAAAATTCTGAACTTAAAGTGAGTGTAGCAAACTTTTCTACAGATTATTTAAAACAGCTATGGCCAGATTGGATAGGGAATCAGGCTAAAAAATGGGTATTATCACATATATCTTCAGGCATTATAACACGGGGCACAATATGGATTGATATGTGTTCTTTTCAGGAAAAATGTATAAAGCTAATAAAACAATATAAGCCAAAAATGCCTTTAGGGATGTTGCGCGTAGAAAATGTAGATTTAACGTATTTAGAAGAGTATGAATCTATCAAAAAAATTTACGGTACAGTTACTATTGATGAGAATGGTGTGTTAATTAATGGCATAAGAGGTATGATAGGTCAATCTGCACTGAGCAAAACATTAGTACGTATTCCTTATAATTTAGATAATAATATAGAAAAATATATTGTGGTAAAGGGAAAGACTGAGGGACCTATTATAGATTTAATTTCTTTTATTCCCGAGGAAAATATTAATAAAGCTACTAAGTATAATATTAATCTTAGAGAAGTTAAAGGTCAGGCCTTAACTGATGTAAATATAAAAATACCTATTAAAAGTGATCTAAATTTTGAGGATATTATATTTAACATTAGTTCTAAGTTTTCTGATGTAAGCTTAGACAGATTACCTAACAACGGCTATTTGGATAAAGGTGAATTGCAAGCTAAATTTAATGGTAAAAAAACAGAGGTGTTAGGGCAGGCTAAGCTTGATAGAAATCCTGTAGATATTAATTGGGTAGGTTATATAGAAGATAATACCGAATATGATGCTATATTGAAGTTAAAAACAGAAGTTTATGCTGAACATGCTAAAAATTTTACAATTTTTGATGATAAGGTAATAAAGTCAGGCAAAATAATAATAAATACGAACATTACTACTAAAAATGATAGATCTAATATTAATATAGATTTTGATTTAAAAGATGCAGAATTTGTAGTGTTTGCCATAGGATTTAAAAAAAATCTTGGAGAGTCTATAACTGGTATAATTAATGCTCGTGTTGAAGATGAAAATACTATATTAGTCAAGAAATTTTTTATTAAGGGAGGTAATACATTAATTAATGGTAATGGAGAAATTGATAAAGCATTGTTATTACCTAATAAATTACATTTTGATCAAATAAAATTTTTAAAAAACGATTTTATCGCTGAATATGAGCATAATACTCAGTCAATCACTTTAAATATTCGAGGTAAATCACTAGATTTTGAGCAAATGGATCTGGATAAAATCTCAAAAAGGAAGGATAATGCTGAGTTTCCTATAATAAATAGTCATATTAAATTAGATAAAATTTATATGAAAAATAGTGTTATTTTTAATAATGTTGAAGGTGAATTAGAATGTGGTACAGACAGTTGTAAAAAAGGTTCTTTCTTTGCAAAAATGGGAAAAGATAATTACAATTATTTAAAAATAAGACTCGTACCAAAAAACTTTTTAGAATCTATTTTTACGTTAGAAGCAGATAATGCATCTCTAGTATTAAATGCTTTTAATATATATAAAAATATCAGGGATGGTATATTACTTGCATATCATATTAAGCAATATGATATAGAAAATAAAAATTCTGTATTTAAAGGTAAAATATTAATGCAAGATTTTATTGCTATTAAAACACCAGTGTTAGCAAAATTGCTTACCTTTAGTTCATTGCCAGGTATAGTAAGGTTATTAGGTGATAATTATATATCGTTTAAAGAGCTTACTGGTAATTTGCATTTTAAGGGCAATGTATTAAATATATATAACGGTAATATAACTGGTAATGAGCTTGGCTTAACTATGGAGGGTTATGTAAATATAGCAAAAAGGGAAATAAATGTGGAAGGTACAATAGTACCAGAATTTTATTCCTTGAATCGCACACTTGCTGCATTACCTATTGTAGGAAATTTGATTACTGGAGGTAAGAAAAATAAAGGGGTATTTGCTGCTAATTATAATATTACAGGTGATTTATCAAATGTTAAGACTTCTTTAAACCCTATATCTTTATTTACTCCAGGTTTTCTAAGAGGTATTTTTAATGTTTTTAGGCATAATAAGCGTCATCCTCAGTTATAGCAATAAATAATTTTTGTACAAATGATTGACCATAAGGAACATTTATAATAAAACAGCTTTTTGCTGTATTCGTCTTAATATTTTGTACAGCTTAAGCAGTTTGTTTTTGCAGCAAATAGTTGTTAACGTGTAATTAAACTCAAGGATCAATCAGGTTAATATGAATGAACAAAAGTCAGTAAAGCTTTCGTTAGCTAATACTCATAAAATGATGGCAAGGCTTGCTGCGGTACAGGCTGTATATTCTTATGAAATAAATAATGTAAATAATGCACGCTTAATGCAATTATTTAATAATTATTTTAATGATGAATTTAGAGAAAAAGAACTGAATCTTCAAGAAGATGATTTAGTGCCAGATAAAGAATTTTTTGTAGTACTTATGACAGAGACTATCAAAAAATGTAAGCTATTGGATGAAATTATAGAACAATATTTAACAGAAAATCGTAGATTAGATCAGTTAAGTCTTGTATTAAAGTCTATTTTGAGAGTAGCAATTTATGAACTTAAGTTCATATCCGACATGCCGCGCAAAGTAATAATAAATGAATATACAAATATTGCACATTCTTTTTACGAAGATATTGAAGCTGGATTTATTAACGGTATATTAGATAAAATTGTAGTAGATCTAGAAAAAGAAAATAGTGAATAAAATATTTTTTGTTTCTATATAGGTATTAAAACATAAAAAATATATTATCAATTTTAATGCCATATAGTTTTTTAGTTTAATGTAAAACTTGGTATATAAATAAGTTATAACTCCTTATCATTAAATTTACAACCTACAAGTCTAGTGTCCATATAAATATACCACCAAGTTTATTTGCTCTAATATATATTCAGCTTTATCTTAAACAGTTTGTAGAGTATCTATTGACATGAATAATTTTGATTCAGGATTATAAAGAAAATCTGTGTTAGATACTGTATCAGTATAAAGTTTAAATCCATTTTTGATTGATCTGTTTCGAGATCTAAAGAAAAAGAATATCAAAATATTCTGTAGAACCAGATTCAAAACTAGTAGTAGTACCTTCTTCTGGATTATATGTACCTTTTAGTGGTGAAATAGAAGTTGTTTCTGCATTTTTAGTATTGCGGCTATAAGCCTCATAACCAATATATATTCTGTAAGTATATTTAATTCTTTAAGGTATTATACAGCACTGTCGACTGAATAACCATTGGGATCATCATTATATAGAGGTTAGTATGATGTACAAGTTCTTTAGACCATGGAGTACCAAAAAAATCATATGTCATTAAATGAATTTTAGTATCACCAGTATCAGTAAGTTCTGGCATACTGGATTTTGCAAGTTTTTCTAGCACTGTAGCAGAGCGGTACAAAGCAATAGTAATATCATCACGTCAATAGCTTTTAAAGCTTCTTTAAACATAGGGAATTTTTGTATTCTTATTAGTAAGAGATTTACTAAATGTTTTACGGCTTACATCAGATGCAGCAAGTTCATGAAAGACTTTGCTCATTGTCCATACTACCAATACTAAAACTCATATATGCATTAGGATTGGCATGATACAATTTATGTAAACTTCCTAACATGCCTTGCACTTTATCTTGGTTATATACTTCTAAAGGATTATTTATTACCCAACCATTAAAACACAGTTACGGTATGATATATGATAAAAGCATTTCCTAGTTGTTAACTAAAGTAATTTCACCGTTTTTGAGTTCTAGTTCACGTACAGAGTTTTTAATAGTAACTTTTTGTGGACCTTTATCTCCAACGCCTGTAAAAAAACCTAATAAACAGTATCATAATTATGGTTAAAATGTTTTGTTATATCAACACCTATTCTGCAAGAACCGTCAGCAAAATTATTATTAAGATGTCTATCATATTGAGCCCAGCTTGTATAATAATCCTCAACTTTAGTAGGAGTGGTTTGTAGTAAGTATATAAACATCTTTTAATATGCGTGCAGAAGTATAACTATATGTACTAGTTGCAGAGCAAGGATAAAAATTATTGAAGTCATATTTTGTTTTTGATAATTGGTCAGTAATAGTAAGTCTTTTGTCATAAAAATGAAGTTATTTATACATTATAGTAAAAACATTTGTGAATCATGTTACGTCGTTACTCTTAGTGCTCCTACTAATTGTAGGCTTTGCTCATCGCTCCTAGTACCACAATATTCAACTTTTTTACTATAGTAATAAAATAAATGTTTTTACAAAATAAATTGAGCTTAAAATATATAAGCGTTTTATTCTATAACTCCTTATTTTATTTGGTTTTATTGAATTATTTTATGTGTAATAAGACATTATCTTTTTAGATTGTATAATAATTAACTTTGTATTAATTCAATGACTAATAAATTATATATAATATTTGGATAATTATTTTTTATACTAATGACATTTAGGTTTATATTGACTGTTATAATAATTATATGAATATTAATATTCATTCTTAACATATAGTATTAGTGTGAACATATTTCATATGTTTATTGTGACTATTTTGTCTAGTTACAGAATTTTATAAATAAGTTTTCAGATAGGCGTTCTCTGTTTTGTCTATTATTATAGTATTTGTTAATTTATATAGTCAAGTAAATAAAAATTTAATATTTAATCTATATTATAAAGTTAATAGATAACATTATGGAGTATAATACTATGTTAGATTCTAGTGATAACAATGAAAACAAAGATACTAATGTAGAAAATGCCTCTGTTGGTAAAACTCTTGATAATTTATTAGACAAGTTATATATAGATCGTAAAGAGTTTGTGGAAAAAGCAGAAAAATTTGCATTAGAAAATGTTCCAGAATCAGTAAAGAAACTTATGGATCAGGCAAAAGAAATGGGTATGAGTGCTCTTGCTTTTAAAGAAACTTTTGGTAAATATTTGAATTCGGCTGATGATAATACAGACAAAAATATACAATCTAGTTCCAATAACAATGAATCTAAAGATAATAATACGCAAAGTTAAATTTATAATTTGTGTAGACATGTAATATGAATCTAGATTATATGATGAGTTTTTATGTAAATATATAATTACATAATTTAAGCATAAAAATTAAAGTACTTGTAAACTATGTTTTGTGGATATAGGCTTAAAAGAGGTTTTTATGATATAGGTAATGTATATGATTAATCTAGTGATTTTATGAAAATTGATTCATTCCAGAATATAGCGGATATAGATGATCTCGCTATATATGTTCATTGGCCATTTTGTGTTTCAAAGTGTCCATACTGTGATTTTAATAGTCATGTAAGAGATAGTATAGAATACGAAGATTGGTTACAGGCATATTTAAAGGAAATAGATTATTTTGCTAAGTTAATCAGTAAATCTAATGTTAAAACTATTTTCTTTGGTGGAGGAACTCCTTCGTTAATGCCTCCAATAATTGTGTCTAAGATTATTGACAAATTGGTTGAAGTGTCTTCTTCTAACACTAAAAACCTAGAAATTACACTTGAAGCTAATCCTTCCTCTGTTGATAGAGAAAATTTTTATAATTTTAAACAGGCTGGTGTAAATAGATTATCGATCGGAGTACAAGCATTAGATGATCAGGATTTATCATTTCTAGGGCGTAAACATAATGTTAAAGATGCACTTAGTGCGATTGAATTGACAGCACAAATTTTTGATAGTTTTTCATTTGATCTAATTTATGCAAGACCTAAACAAACTTTAGAAGCTTGGCAAAAAGAATTGGAATTAGCGCTTAGCATATCAGGAAAACATCTTTCTTTATATCAATTGACTATAGAAAAGGGTACAGATTTTTATGGTCAGTACAAACGTAAGAAGTTTATTATGCCAGATGATGAATTTTCAGCTGATATGTATCAATTAACTAGGGAATTAACAAGTTCTAAAGGTTTTTTAGCCTATGAAATTTCTAATTATGCACAAATAGGTCAGGAATGTAAGCATAATTTAATGTATTGGCGTTATCAAAATTATTTAGGTATAGGACCTGGTGCGCATAGTAGAATTAATGGCAAAGCTTTGATGATGATGCATAATCCAGAGAATTGGTTAAAGCAGGTATGTAAGCAGAGCCATGGTATACAAAATATTACTGAATTAACGTTATCAGAGCAATTAGATGAAATGTTTTTGATGGGTCTTAGGCTTAGCGAAGGTATAAGGTTAAGTGCTCTACAAGATAAGTTTAATAGAGATATTGAATTATTATTAAATAAAAAATCTTTAGATTATTTATGTAGAGAAGAGTTATTATATATAGATAAAACGCATATACGTGCTACGCATAAAGGATTGTTATTGCTTGATCGTATTATTCCATTATTAAGCCAGTAAAAATAAATTTGTTATTACAAGAATTTACAGATTAAAATTGTGTACTATCTATATCAAGGATTATATGCAAGTTTTGTGATTTGAATTTGTATGGCTCATCGATTGCTTAGCAAAAAGTAGAATCTATTCTTCGCGTTTAGTATTAAAATATAATAGTTAATATAATAAAATATCTAATATAGTTATAATTATTAATAATAGTATATTCCAAATATTAATAATTAATATTAACATATAGGTTAAATATCTTCTTCGAAATTTATCTTTTAAAGGTGTGGCCAAAACTTTTATATCTATATATCGGGTGCGCAATTACGGTTGCCATGGCACAATCCCAGTGCTTCACTCAGTAGAAATGAGTTTAATGGGTTCTTTAGGTGGAACTGGGGCATTATTAGCATCTTCTACAATATATGGTTAGTACCTATTCATCTTACTACTGAGTTATTAGTAGAAGGAGAGGATTGGCTGTTGGACAAAAATTAATTGTAGACGCTAGAAATTTTTATACACCTACTGTAAAAATGAAGAGAGGAATGCTAACATAATATTAATAGAAGAGTGTTCTGAAGATGATATAATGCAAATAGAAACCACAGATAAGTTAGAAAATCATATTGCTTTAGATGGAAGTCTTGATATACCAAGAGAAGAGAATGGAAATAATGTAGACCTTGGGGGTATGTTTAGGATCAAGATTCTGTACCTAAAGCACAAGATATGCTAGTTACTATAGAGAGACATCTAATCAAGATATAGCAGGGCCAAGTAATGTGAGTGCAATTTCAAGTGTTTCTAGTACAGAACGTGTTATTGCTACCCATTTAGAAAGAATAGGTGTAAAAAAAGAAAAAAGATATCAATATAGGTAATGAAGACGCAACTAAACGTATAAGACCTAATACTAGTTATACAGATTTTGATGTTGCTAGATCGCTTCGTCCAAGAACTCGTTTATAAAGCCTGTAGAGCATTTTAGTCCTTCATCTTTTGATAATAAAGAGCGTAATGCAGGAAAGGAAAGAAGTTAGATATAATTTTTCTATAATTATCTAGTATAAATTTATTAGATCATTATAAAATTAAGGTAATAATTTTTTTATATGCTTTATTAGCATATCTATAAAAATTTCTCCTAGCTTTGTTTCAATAGGTACGATTATTATGTGTTTTTGATCATCTGGTTTAAGACGTACTATATCTTTTTCAGTGGTAATAAGGTCTGCATTACATGTTTTTGCTAATTTCTTTAAAGTATAGAGATCATTAGTTGTGTATTGATAATGGTCTGGAAATATCTTCCTTAATATAATTTGTGCCCCATTTTTTGTAAGAGTATTAAAAAATTTATTAGGTAACCCTATACCAGTAAAAGCTAGAAATTTTTTATCTTTAAGCTCTAAATTATTGGTGATTTCTACTGAAGCCTTAATTACAGGTATATTTATAGGCACTTTTGATGTAAATGAGTTTTTGTCATCTCCAATAATAATTACATAATCTATTTTTTTTAAAGCAGATACGAGTGTCTCTCTTAGAGGGCCAGCTGGTATTAAGTAGCCGTTGCCTATGCCGTGTAAACCATCTATTACTAAGACTTTTATATCCTTATATATAGTAGGATTTTGTAGGCCATCATCCATAATTACTAACTCAATACCATGGTTTACTGCTGTTTCAATTGCATTATAACGATCTTTATTTATGTATACTGGTGCAATTTTGGCTAATAACAATGCTTCATCACCAACATGAGAAGCTGTATGACAAGAAAGATCAACTTTTGTTGAGCAGATGGTATTACCTTTATAACCCCGGGTTACAAATGCAACTTTAATGTTATGTGCTAAAAGTGCTTTAGCTATTGCTATTGCAACAGGAGTTTTACCTGCTCCACCTGCTATGATATTTCCTATGCATATCACTGGTATTCTAGCCTTTTTCGGTATGGTAAATTTATTCCTTATATATACTATAAGTGAATATAAAAAAGCTAAGGGTAATAAAATGTAAGAAATATAGGATTTTGTCTTATACCAAAAACTAGGAGTGTTACACATAGTTATATCGATTCAAATTAGTTAAAAATATTTTTATGATAACACAGTAAATTTTAATAATTGTAAAGTTAATTTATAATAAGATTTGGATTATAATATATTGTGCTGTAATATTTTTACTAGTTATTTTAAAATAATAAAATTTATTAAATTAAGTTTATGAAACATGTATGGATTATGCGTCATGCAACAGCTGAAAATACTTCGCAAGATTATAATAGGATTCTTACAGAAATAGGCAAACAAGAAGCACTAAAATCGGCAAAATATTTAAATAAATATGAAATATTGCCAGAACTAATACTTGCATCTAGTTCAGTAAGAACACGTGAAACTGCATTATATATAAAACAAAATATACGTAATAATGTCCAGGTAGAGTTTATTGATAAATTATATAGGGCAGGTGCAAACAGTATTTTAAAACAATTACAGCAACTAGAAGATTGTTACACTGCTATTATGCTTGTAGTACATAATTCAGGTGTATACGAATTTTCTAAAGAGTTTTTAGGGCAAAATCAAGATTTGTTAAGAAATATAGTACCTGCAAGTATTGCTTATTTTACAGTCGAATGTGATTCATGGTCATTATTGGAAAACGGACATGGCAATTTACGCTGGTTTTTTATGCCATGAAGAATACTTATGTTTGAACAACAATTAAAAGCATCTAACCCTTATACCTCAAGCTGGGTAAAGGCATCTGCTGGTACGGGCAAAACTAAGATCTTGACTGATAGGGTATTAAGGTTGCTCTTGGCTGGTAACAATCCATCAAAAATACTATGCTTAACCTTTACAAAGTCAGCGGCTACTGAAATGGCAAGTCGTATCAATAAAGAACTCGGTGAATGGGCAATTATTGAAGATGAGCAATTGATATCAAGACTTAAACATATTACAGGAGAAGTGCCAAATTTAGAGATGTTACATATGGCGCGTCAGTTATTTTTAAGAATATTAGATTCTCCAGATATATTAAAAATTGAAACTATACACGCTTTTTGTCAATCATTAATACAGCAATTTCCAATTGAAGCTGGTTTATCAATACGTCATGAAGTAATTGAAGAAAATAAAGTAAAAACGCTATTGGAAGAAGCAAAACTAGATTTATTAAATGATTTAGAAATAAATAATAATACTAGTTTGAACGAAGCTATCAAATATATTGCTTGGTATCTACATGAAAAAACATTCAATGGGTTGTTAACTGAAATTGTAGATAATCAAAAAGCATTTCAATATTTGTTTGACCATTATAATAATCTAGAATCTCTCATAGAGGCAACCTATAATGCTTTAGGTGTAAAGACAAATATTGCTGTCAGTGAAGCATTAGAAGATTTTTATAGTTACATTAATCAGAGTAAGCTTAATGAAATAGCAGAGGTGATGCTACTGGGTTCAAAAACTGATAAAAAATTAGGTAATCAGTTGTTACATTGGCTAAAATTAGATCACACACAAAAATTAGCTAATTTTGACATATATAAAGGTTTCTTTTGTACTAGAGAAAATCAGCCTAGAAAATCTTTAATGACTCAAAATTTGATTAAAAAATATCCAGAATTTAATGAATATTTGCAATTGGAGTTAACTAGAGTCTTAGATTTTTTATCATACTATAGCTCAATTCAAGTAGCTCGTTTAACAGAGCATATATTATATATTAGTTATGCCTTGCTAGAAAGGTACAAAGAGCTAAAAAAATATAATAACTTTCTAGATTATGATGATCTTATTTCGATTACATATGAATTATTAGAATCAGAAACAATTAGTATATGGATTTTATATAAGCTAGATGGAGGTGTGAATCATGTTTTAATAGATGAAGCTCAAGATACTAGTCCAAAGCAGTGGGCAATAATTCAAAAGCTTGTTACAGAGTTTTTTGTTGGTGTTAATGAAACAGAGAGAACTTTGTTTGTAGTTGGAGATGAAAAACAATCAATTTTTAGCTTTCAAGGTGCAGATCCTTTGTATTTTGCATATATACAAAATTATTTTGAAGATTATATAGTTAATAATGGATTTGTATTTAATGTTATAAAGTTGCCTTTATCTTTTCGTTCTACTTCTGCTATACTTACCTTGGTAGATAAAATTTTTAATGATCCAGAATTATTAAAACATATAACATATAGTGAATCATCAATTAAACATAGGGCTTATAGAGATAATGCTTATGGTATGGTTACTGTTTGGCCAATAACAAAAGTTACTACGTCTGGGAAACAAGAACCGTGGGAATTACCTTTAGATTATAGAACTGAAGAAACGGTAGAGGCAAAACTAGCAGAAGAAATAGCCATAACTATTAAAAATTGGTTAGATAATAAACGTATTTTGCAATCAAAAAATAGACCTGTAACACCAGGTGATATTCTAATATTAGTGAGAAGACGTAGAGAATTAAGCAGTTTATTAATTAGTAAGTTAAAAAAATATCATATTCCAGTTGTAGGTTTAGATCGTATAAAGCTTAATGATAGTTTAGCAATTATGGATCTCATTGCATTAGGGCAATTTTTAGTTTTGCCTGTAGATGATTATTCATTAGCCTGTGTTTTAAAATCGCCTCTAATTGGCTTAGATGAAGAGGAATTATTTAAATTAGCCAGTTCTAGAGGTACTTGTTCTCTGTGGGAACAGTTAGAAAATTTAAGTACTGCAAGTGTAGCTTTTCAAAGTGCTTATATTTATTTACAAGATTTATTAGAGAAATTAAGACAATATACGCCTTACGAATTATTTTCCTATATTTTAGATACTAAACTTGGTCGGCGTAAATTTCTAGAACGTTTAGGAGGAGAAATACTAGATATACTCAACTCTTTTCTTGATATATTAGTAGAATATGAGGGGCAATGTGTGTCTTCATTAGAAGGGTTTATAGATTTTTTTACTAATAGCAATATAGAAATTAAACGCGATTTAGAACATGGGGTAGATCAAGTTAGAATAATGACAGTACATTCTGCTAAAGGATTACAAGCACCTATAGTATTTTTGCCAGATACAACCTTTATTACTACTAATAGAGATTTGTTATTATGGTCTGAGAATGAAAATCTAGTGTTTTTATCTTCTAAAATTAGTAATAGTAATTATTGTAGTAAATTAAAAAATATTAGAGCAGATAAAGATAAAGCAGAAAACTTAAGGTTACTATATGTAGCACTAACACGTGCTGAGGATGAGTTAATAGTATGTGGAGCAGAAAGCAAAACTAGTCTAAAAAATAAATGCTGGTATGAAATTATACAAAAAGCAGTTAAAGCTCTTGGTACAATTCAGATTGACGGAAGTTGGTGTGTATTTTCTGGTGAAAATAGGACTTCAGATATCAAGGGGATGGCTACAAATGGCAATATAACAGAAGATTTACCTGATTTTCTTTATCAAAAGATGCCTTCAGAAATATCATATAATTACATTGTGCCGACTATGTTATCACAAGGAGAAAGTAGCTATAAGTCATTACTAGAATATGATACTATATCATTACTGAAAGGAAAATTATTGCATAAATTATTACAATTTTTACCACAAATAAATAGTACTAAACGTGATGCGTTTTTAAGATGTTTTTTTATGCAGAATAATTATACCCTTTTAACAGATGTAGTAAAACATGAAATAGTAAATAAAAGTTTGGCTCTTATGGATTCTTCAAATTTAAATCCTTTATTCTCAATTAATTCCAAGCAAGAATTACCGTTAATTGGAGTTTTAAATGAAAAATTTATAGTAGCTGGACAAATCGATAATCTGCTTATTAAAGAGAACGAGGTCATAATCTTAGATTATAAAACTACTAAGCACATTCCGAGTAACGTTCATGCAATTCCCAAGAACTATTTACGTCAGCTACTGATTTATAGAAATTTATTGCGTAATATATATAGTGATAAAACAATAACTTGTGCAATTATCTGGACTGATACAATTTCAATTATGTATCTGAATGATCAATTATTAGATTCAGTAAGTGTCGATTAAAATTTGAACTGGCATATTTCTTATAAATCATTTGTCTTTATTTATAGTTTTTTTCACTTGTAATAGTGAAGTCGTTACTCGTTCACTTTTTTTGCTATATGATTGATTACACAATTCTATCATCTAATATGATCTGTAAAAATTTTATATATTATTTATATTTACATTCTTAAATTATTAATATATATAACAAATTTATTGTTGTGCTGAATTAACAAGGTGTGTATACTATGTTTAATAATTCTAGAGATAAAAAAGGGATATTTATAAACGACAAAAAATACCATTACACTGTGCTGTGATAGATAGCCGTATAGATATTGTAGAAGTTTTATTAGAATTTATTACTAATATTGATGCACAAGATACAGATAACAAAACTCCATTACATTATGTAATAATAAATAAAAATAGATATATAGTAGAATTGTTATTAAAGAATAATGCTCATGTGGAGTTTAAGGATAAAGATGTAGATACACCTTTACATCATATTGCAAGAGTAGGAAGTGTGTCTATTACTAATATTACTTCGTACATATTGTGCTCTTATTCTTTGAATAAAGAGTAATACTCCGTTACATATAGCAGCAATGCAAGAGGGTATTAGTGTAGTTAGGTATTATTTGTAATAATGTCCTAAAGATTAATGTGAATATACAGAATAATATTGAATTTACGCCATTTCATTATGCTGTCATAAAAGGTCATAGTAATATAGTTAAAATCTTATTTTCTAAAGGTGCAGACGTAAATATACAAGATAAAGATGGAAATATCCCTTTGCATTATGCTAAATTATTTGTACATAAAAGAATTGTAAAAGATTTATTAGATATGAAGGCAAATGTAGACCTTCCTAATATGGAGGGTATTACATCATTATATTTTTATTTTGCAATTAAAGGTCAATATAAGGAAGCAGTACGTGTTTTGTTGGAGAAGGGTGCAAAATTTATAATGTTATAAAGATATTAAAGGTAATTTGCCTATAAGTTATGCAGCCAATTGGGGAAATTTGTGTAGTATAGATTTGCTCACTAAGTATAGTGTGGATGTGAACATGTGTGATATATATCAGAGTACAGCTTTACATTATGCTGCGTATGCAGGATTTTCAGATATTGTATATTATCTATTAGATAAGGGCGTAGAAATCAACTCTCAAGATTATAGGGAGTAGAACGCCATTACATTATGCTTCTTGTAAAAGGCATTTGGCATATTGTACAAACGCTTATTGAGCGTGAAGCAAACAAAAATATAGGAAAAATAGCAGGGGGGGGTAGGTTGGCGCTAGATTATGCTTATAAGTCAAGGAGCTATAAAGGTTGTAGACTTAATCTTAAAACAAGATACTCAAAATAGATTTATGTCATATATAGAACATGAGTGTAATAGTGTAAGTGATATGAATGATACGCTCGGGGCTAGATCTTTATAGTTTATTTAACCAATATATAGTAATTTTATAAATAGAAAATAGATAAAAAGTGTATAAAATAAATAGGTATTTATGATAGAACTTACCCTGTATAGAAGAAAGTTGGTTGGAGTATATGGTCTTGGAAAAACTGGAAAATCTGCAATATATGCTCTGATAGGTAGTGGTACTGATATTATTGCTTGGGATGATGACGAAAATAATCGTCAAGCTTGGCGGAATGAGCTAAAGCTAGAATATTTAGCTCTTGGTCTAGATCGTATATTAGTAGACTTAGAAGACAAACGTTGGCGTTTGATTAGTACGTTAATATTAAGTCCTGGTGTAGCAACTTTATATCCAAAGCCACATAAAGTAGTAGCAATAGCTAGAGAAATTAATTGTGAAATAACATGCGATGTAGAATTGCTATACCGTACATGTATACACGCTAAATATATAGGGGTTACGGGTACGAATGGTAAATCTACTACAACTAGCTTAATAGCGTACATTTTGAAGACAGCTGGTTTACATATAGAGGTAGGTGGTAATATAGGAATGCCTGTACTTTATTTGCAACCTCTTAACGCGGATGGTACTTATGTCCTAGAACTTTCTTCTTATCAACTTGACCTACTGCAAGAGGCTAAATTTAATATAGCAGTATTATTAAATATTACAAAAGATCATTTAGATCGCTATATGAATATGGATCATTATATAGAAAGTAAAATTAGAATCTTTACTCATCAACAAGAACAAGACATAGCTGTTATTAACGTTGATAACGTTATCACACGTGATATATACAATAGGTTGTATAGTAATCCTAAGAGATTAGCAAAAACCGTTCCAATTTCTACAGAACAAGTAGTAGCTGGCGGTGTGAGTATTGTGAATAATGTATTATATGACGATTTAAATGGCAATAAAGATCAGTATCAACTGCAAGATTTTGAATATCTACTGGGTAAACATAACAAAGAAAATATTGCTGCAAGCTTTGCAGTTGCTGCATTAAATAATATAGAAATACCAATAATCATGGGAGCTATTTTTAATTTTAAAGGTCTAGATCATAGATTACAATTCATAGCTAAAATATATAATATTACGTTTATTAATGATAGTAAAGCTACTAACGCAGAAGCGGCTGAAAAGGCATTGCTTACTTTTGACAATATATATTGGATAGTAGGAGGTTTGCCAAAAGAAGGAGGTATAGATTCTCTGGTTCCTTTATTTCATAAAGTACATCATGCGTTTTTATTAGGACAGGCTGAAAGTGCATTTTTTGAAGTGTTAAGTAAAAATAATATAAATGCAAGTAAGTGTCATACGCTTGAAAATGCATTTAACTTAGCTGTAAAACTTGCTCAAACTGAAAAACAAGATATAGTAGTTTTGTTATCTCCTGCGTGTGCGTCTTTAGATCAATGGCATAGTTTTGAAGAAAGAGGTAATGCATTTTGTGCTATGGTTGAGGAATTGAAGCTTAATAAGTAAGTTTGTAAAACACAATACTTATATAAACTTAACCCATAGGTAGTAGATAATTAAAAGTTAAACTTAATATGTTCTTAGTTTTTTACCTGATCCAAATTAATTTGCTATAGTAGATCATTTATAAAGCTATAGTTCAGACTCAGAGCATATAAGAGTGCAGAGAGAACCCCGCTAATTGCTAAGAAAACGATGAGTAACGCATATGCAAATTCAAATTAAACTATATATATCATATAGAATTATTGGTGCCCCTGGCCGGACTTGAACCAGCACGCCTTTGCAGGCAAAAGATTTTGAGTCTATCGTGTCTACCAATTCCACCACAGGGGCAATTGAACTAATTTTATATAGTAATAAACAATAAAATAGATTAAGTAAACTAAAATTCATAATCATTATAAATTTAATTTTATATTACTAATAAATTTACATGTATGATGTGTAGATATATTGCTTATTCAGCTATTTATATCAGTGCAAATCATAAGCTAAGGTTCTCTACGTTTGATAGAAGGTGGCGATGAGATATGTAAAACGTGTCTCAGCCATTTTTCATTGGATGTAGACTTAGCAGATGATATGCTTTTTTTAATATCAGTTTCTATCTTTTCTTGTTTATGTAACTCATTATCATGATTTATAATCCATTTTTCTTTCTCTTGTATATCTTGTTCAAGATCTTTGGTTGATTTTTTAACAATAGTTTTGGCGCCAAACATATTAGATAATGTACTTGTTAAACTAAAACTAAAACCAAGTTTATTATGTATTATTCGATCCATAGCTATAACAGCAGAAAATACTGATACTATAGGAACTGCAATAGCTGTAGTAGCGGCAGTAACAGTTACAGCTAGCGCTGTTGGCAATGCTATATTAGCTAAGGCAATTGTAATAACTGGCAGTGCTATGGCGCAGAGCACTATACCTATAGCGTATTTATCATAAATATTTTTGACTTTCTTAGTAATTAGCTGTTCTAATTGTATTTTGCCATAAACATATTGTTTTTCACTAGTTATAGCGTTAGAAAAATCTGTTTTTTCTATATTTGGCTCTTGTTCTGCTTCATGAAAAAGGCCTGCTAAATCTGCATTTTCTAAGTTAGTTTCATATAAAATAGTATTACTAATTTCAGTTTGTAATCTTGATGCTGTAAGTTTTGTTCTGGTAAGATTTGTTTTTCTTAATCTTGTACCTATTAGCGACGTATAGTTTAATTCAGCCTCAGTAAAATCTGAGCTAGAAAAATCACTATATGATAAATT
This sequence comes from Rickettsiales endosymbiont of Dermacentor nuttalli, assembly GCA_048496475.1. GTDB lineage: Bacteria > Pseudomonadota > Alphaproteobacteria > Rickettsiales > Arcanibacteraceae > Ac37b. The sequence goes on along the minus strand of JBGCXS010000003.1, from coordinate 15,701 downwards.
ACTATTGTTTAGTATGGATAATTTGTAAGTAGAGTTTCTACTAAAAATGTATGTAAAATTTGAGGCTATAGCTTGTAATTTAGATGCTTTTATATGGAGCAGCCATGAGCCTGCAAAATTTGTACCATTAGCATGTGCACTGTTAATATTAATATTTTCAGCTTCTATATTGATGGCAATAGATTCACTAAAATTAGCGCTAGATGCATCTACATTATTTAGTTTAGCGGCCGTAAGATCTGAGTTTTGAATAGAGGCATTACTTAAATAAGTTGTATCTTGTCTAAAAAAGAAGCGTTTTATACTAGAAAAATCAGTGCCTGATAAATTACAATTGTTTAAACTGGTATGTCTTAAATTAGATGCATTGAATTTTGAATAAGCAAAATTACATCCATCCAACTTAAGAAAAGAAAGATCCATATATGAAAGATCTAAATTTGATAGATCAGGAATAAAATCTCTATCTTGTTCAGGAATTTTATAGGTATCAATAATAAATGATTTAAAATCAGGCAAATCTGAAGGTAAAGCTCCATGCTGTAATAATTGTCTGCAATATATGGTATATTCCTCTATATCCTGAACGGTATATTTTTTGTAACTTGCTATAGATTGTGCTTCTTCTTTTGTAGATCCTTTTACGTAGTTAGGATCTAATATAGGAGTTTTTATAGTAAAGTCATGTTCTGAGTTTTTAACATTTATATCTTGTGATAGTACGCCTGTTTTTATAGCCTGATTTATAGTAGTACCTTGAGTATCCCAACTGATACTGAGTTTAGGATTTACAAATTGTACTATACCTTCTGCAATAATGGAAATAAATTGATTTGTAATATTATTGATAGTAGTAAGAGGAGTGCCACGCAAATCAGCATTATACAGAGTACAGTCTTTAAATACAGTTTGATTAAAGTGGCAATCCCTTAATATTAAGTTATGTAGATTTCCTGTAAATGTACAATTTTCAAAAATTGATCCACTTAAATCTGCATTGTTAAATTTTTCATCAATAATTCTTTCTTCATTGTTTAAAGAAAGATCAGCTATAAATATTGTTCTTTCAGGATAGTAATGTCTCAGTATATGAGATAAATAATCATTTAAACTATCTTGTGCTATAGCTTGATTGTTATTACGTAAATGAATATATTGTTCTAACTGTTTTTCAGTTACTTTAATTTTAGCAACTTTAGGTTGTGTTGGGTCATAAATAGCATTAAGTAAATTACATTTTTGAAAAACTTCTGATTTTAATATAATGTTTCCTAAATTAGTATCAGTTAGGTCGATGTTATTAGTGAAACGACAGCTACTAAGATCACATCCTATTAAATTTGCTTGTCTTAATAAGACATATTTGCCATTAAATTCTAAATTCTCGAGTATTGTATTAGATAAGTCTGCGCCAGTAAGGTCTATAATGTGATTTGCATCAAATTTTATATTATTTAAATTAGCCCTGAATGATACATCATAATTATCTTTATATTCACTATTTTGTTTTAAGTATTCATTAAAACTAATTTTAGCCCCTTGATGTAGTGCAGTCATATAGTTTTGTAAATTTTCAAAGGAAGTTTGATATTCAATTGTTTTCATGATTATTTTACTAAATAATGTTAATAATTAATGTTATTAATAATAAGATTTAAAAGTAAACATTTTACTAAAAAGTTATTTATTTTTTAAATATATAATAAATTTTGCTATGTTTTTATATATAGTAAAAAGATTTACACTTGCATACGTTATTGCTCTTAGCTCTATCTAGTTTTGTATCAATTTTTACTATAGTAATCCATTTGCCTTAAAACTATAATGATTTTTGTTACTGATGATAATATGGTCATGAATGGTAATATCAATAAGCAAAGCGTTTTGTAATAATTGTTTAGTAACTTCAATATCTACTTTTGAAGGTTTTATATTACCGCTTGGGTGATTGTGCATGAGTATTAACGAGGATGTGTCTAAAAATAAAGCCCTTTTAAGAATTTCTCTAGTATATAATTTGTATATGATCTACTGTTCCGTGTTCTTGTAATCATCAGCAAGAATCATATTTTTTGTATCTAGAAATAATACTAAAATAATTGTTCAGTTTTGATATGTCCTTATAGTAGCCCTACAATAATCTAAGAGATTTTTTCATGATTTTCTAATATAGATTCGGTTGTCATATCTTCTTTTACTGGCCTTATTGCGGCTTCTTGTACGATTTTTAGTGTTGTCATGACATTTTGTGTGGCTTATACACTGAATTATGTCTTAAAAGGAGGATAATATAGACCCTTTGGCGACAAAGTAAAGATTTCATAACCATCTTTAGTAATACCAATTGTATGTTCAAATTGTGCGGACAAAGACCTATCACGGGTTGTTACTGTCCATCCATCTTCAGTATTAAGCTTTGTATCAGGTTTGCCAGCATTAATCATTGGTTCTATGGTAAAAAACATTCCTTCTTCTAGTACCAATCCAGTACCTTCTTTACCATAATGTAATACATTTGGAGAACCATGAAATATACGTCCTATGCCGTGACCACAATAATCACGTACCACAGAATAGTTATGTTTCTCAGCATAACTTTGGATTGCATGTCCTATATCGCCAAGAGTTGCACCAGGTTTTACTTGTTCTATACCAAGCATCATAGCATCATAGGTAACTTGCGTTAGACGCTGTGCTTTAATTGATGGTTTACCAACCCAGTACATACGGCTGGTATCACCATACCATCCATCTACTATAACGGTTACATCAATATTTAGTATATCACCTGCTACTAATTTCCTTGTATCTGGGATACCATGGCAAATAACATGGTTGATAGATGTGCATATTGATTTAGGGAATCCTTTATAATTTAGAGGAGCTGGTATAGCACCATTTTTAATTATCATATTGTGGCACAAATCATTTAATTCTAATGTTGTAACCCCTGGAGTTACAAAATCTGTAATGTAATCTAATACCTCAGCAGCAAGTTTACCAGCAGTACGCATTGATATAAAATCGCTCTGATTATGAATAGTTATATTTTTATCCATTGACCAATAATACCTCTATTATATAATTTTAGCTATAATAATACATAATATAATAAATGGTAGCATAATTTAATATAATGACAAATATTACAGCAGCAGTAATTATAATCGGCAATGAAATATTATCTGGAAGCACTATTGATGCCAATACTAGTTTTCTTGCTATCAATCTGAATAAGATAGGCATAAAAGTTATGGAGGTGCGTATTATTCCGGATATACATGAAGTACGCAGAAAATATACTTATATATTTACTACTGGAGGTATAGGACCTACTCATGATGATATTACTGCTCTTGCTATAGCAAAAGCATTTAATGTAGAACTAAAGCTTAACGAGGAAGCGCTTTTCGCATTAAAAGAAATGTATAGTGAAGGAGAGTTAACACCTCCTAGATTAAAAATGGCTTATATCCCTGAAGGAGCTTATCTAATTCCTAACATAATAAGTAAAGCTCCTGGTTTTATTATAGAAAATGTATATGTTATGGCAGGCATACCAAAAATTATGCAAGCAATGTTTGAAGCAATTAAAGATAAAATAATGCATGGCAAAGAAATTTTATCTAATACTATAACCGTAATTGTTGGAGAAAGCATAATTGCTGAAAAATTATCTTTAATACAAGATATGTATCCAGATGTGGAAATCGGAAGTTATCCAGTTAAAAAAGAAAATGTATGGATTACTAATATAGTGTTGTGTGCTACGGATTCTAATAAGTTAATGCATGTTACGAATCAACTTAGGACATTATTAGCTAATTTTTTATAAATTATTATCAAGCTTATACTAGTAAATTAATAAAATTTGTTTTATATATTCAACTAGGTTGAGTTTTTACTAATATAGCTTTTTGCTTATGTAATAGTTTGTGCATTTTGTTTCTATAAGCCTTGCAAACTTCTCAACTTAACTAACTATAGTCTAAGCAATTTAAATATTGCTGTGTTACTCGCTTTTCATGTGTTGATTTATTTACACTTTGCGTGTTCTATCTTGTGTTATTTAAAATTTTTTAGATATAGTTGATAGCTAAGAAAAATTTATATTAAATTAAAATTAGTATTTGAGGATTAATTATGGGTGATAATGTGCAATCAATTTCTTCTAGCCATTTGAAACAAATTATAGAAAAAATCGAAAGAATTGAAGAAGATAAGTCCAATATTATGGAAGATATTAGAAATATATATGCAGAAGCAAAAGCTTCTGGATTTGATAGCAAAATTATACGTCAAATAATAAAGTTACGTAAAATGGCTAAAGCAGATCGTGAAGAACAAGAAGAATTGTTAGAATTATATAAAAGTGCTATAGGTATGTTATAACCATTATATAATGTATTAATATACGTGTTTAGATTAGATAATATATTTGAATGGTAGGTTTGTGGTATCTAAAATAGAAAAATTATGTATTACAAAAGGAATTAAAATGACAGAACAGCGTAAAGTTATAGCTACTGTCATTTCACAATCAGATGATCATCCATATGTGGAAGAGTTGTATAATCGTGCTGTTAAAATTGATCCTAATATTAGTATACCTACGGTGTATCGTACTGTAAGGCTATTCGAAGAAATGGGAATCATTGAAAAACATGATTTTAAAGACAAGCGTGCTCGGTATGAAGGAGTTAGTGATGAAAGCCATTATCATCTTATAGATTTAAAGACTGGTAAAGTAATAGAATTTAAAAGCGATGAAATTGAAATGCTTAAACAAAAGATTGCACGTCAATTAGGATATGAATTAATCGATGATAGATTAGAGTTATATGGTATACCTTTGAAAGAATAAGTGTAAATTAAATTGTGCCCACAAAGTTCTACAAATTCATAAGATGTTTCTGAGTGATAAAACTAATAAGAGCTAATCTGTATTAAAGGTGTATAATAAAGTAAAATAATGGAAATGCTCATGATAGAAAATAAAAAACTTTATATAAAAACTTATGGCTGCCAGATGAATGTATATGATTCAACAAAAATGGTAGATTTATTAAAACCTATGGGATTTATAACAGTAGATTCCATGGAAGATGCTGATTTAGTGGTTTTAAATACCTGTCATATACGTGAAAAAGCTTCTGAGAAACTTTATTCTGAATTAGGGCGTATTAGAACAATCAAAAATGCTAGACAACAATTAGGTAAACATCTAGTAATATGTGTAGCTGGATGTGTTGGGCAAGCTGAAGGAGAAGAAATTTTTGCAAGGGCACCATATGTTGATATAGTTGTAGGTCCCCAATCTTATCATACACTACCTGAATTACTGAGAAAGGTTACTCATCAGAAAAAATGGCTATTAAACCTAGATTTTCCTGAGATTTCAAAATTTGATACCTTACCTGAAGAAGCTACTTCACCAGGAGTATCTTCGTTTCTTACTATACAGGAGGGGTGTAACGAGTTCTGTAAGTTCTGTGTAGTGCCATATACTAGGGGCGTAGAGTTCTCACGTCCTGTTTCTGCTATTTATAGAGAGGCTGTAAAATTAGTAGAACAAGGTGCTGTAGAAATTACTTTGTTAGGTCAAAATGTTAATGCTTATAATGGAATAGGTGCTAATAATGAAGAAAATGACTTAGGTCAATTAATAAAGTATTTAGCCAAAATAGAAGGTTTAAAGCGTATACGTTATACCACATCTCATCCTCGTAGTATGCACGATAATCTCTTTGATGTGCACGCAAATGAAGAAAAATTAATGCCATTTCTACATTTACCAGTACAATCTGGTTCAGATAAGATTCTTGCTGCTATGAATAGAAAGCATACTGCTAAGGAATATCTAGAGACTATCAAAAAACTCAGAGAAGCTAGAAGTGATATTGCGTTATCATCAGATTTTATAGTCGGATATCCTGGAGAGACAGATGAAGATTTTAAGCAAACACTAGAATTAATTGAAAAAGTAAATTATGCTAGTTGTTATTCATTTAAGTACAGTCCACGTCCAGGTACGCCTGCTGCGATGCTTAGTAATCAGGTGCCAGAAGAAATCAAATCAGAGAGATTAGCTATATTGCAAGCTCTAACTAATAAACAACAAGAAAGGTTTAATCTAAATTCTATAGGTAAAGTAATGGAGGTATTATTTGATAGACCTGGTAGACATGAAGGACAAATTATAGGTAAGACACCTTATATGCAACCTGTGTATATGAATGATAATAATTATTTTGGTAAGATAGAAAAAGTATTATTAACAAATTTATCTTCTAATAGTTTATCAGCAACTGTTTATGAGGGATAAAATGTAAGAATATTATGGATACACAGTTAAAGGGTATAAAATGGATGCTTATAGCATCATTTACTTTGAGTATTATATCACTTTTGATGAGTAAAGCTGAAATAACTATTGGTCTAATACAATCCTATTTCATTATGTGTATTACTATAACAATTATAGCTGCTAGTTTGATATACATCAAAAATAAGTCCTTTAGTACTAATTTTGCTACATCGTATATAATACGCGCTTTTTCTACAGCTTCTAGTATGTTGTTATGGTTTTATGTGCTTAGATTACTGCCAGTTAATGAATTAACTGCTATAAGTTATATGACGCCATTATTAAATGTTATAGCAGGAGTAGTAATTTTTAAGGAGTATATTAATATTAAAAGAATTATAGCTGTATTCATAGGTTTTATAGGAATGTTAATCATTATAAAACCTGTATTTTTAGGAGAGTTTTATTCATATAGCATGGCTATATTAACAATATTAATTTGGGTGATAGGTGATATATTAATTAAATCACAAACTAGTCAAGATACAACTTTAATACAAATTTTTTATGTTTATCTGGCTATATCTTTTATGCTTATGCCTATGGCTATTTTTCAATGGCAAGTTCCTACAAGCATGGATATGATATATTGTGTATTAATAGGATTATTACAATTTATAAATTTTTATGCTATATTTAAGGCTTATAAATACAGTCCTTTATCAGTAGTAGTACCTTTTGATTTTTCTCGTATGTTATTTACGTTAAGTATTACTTATATATTATTTAATGAAGGGATTAGTGGATCTGCTTTTACGGGAGCTATGTTGATTGTAGGTGCTACTATATATTTAGTACAGCATGTAAAAAGGTCTTATTATATAGAATAAAAAATGTATAAAAATGTAAAATTTTTATGTGATAAGCTAATACCAGATACATTACTAGCAAGATTGTTAATGATTTTGGTAATACCAACTGCATTAACGCAGATTGTTGCTGCCTATATATTTTATGAAAGACATTGGAGTGATGTAAGTGAGAAGATATTAAATTCCATTGCTGGTGATGTGATAGTGGTGACATATTTTATTGAAAATAGTAGTGTGGCTGATAGAGAAAAGATTATTGCTCTTGCGCGGGATAACATGCGTCTTGATATACAATATCGTGTAGGTAAAATGAATATTAAAGCAGGTTTTAAGGGTGAAGAAAAATTATCTTTATTATATAAGGTTATTACTAGTAGGCTTAGGAAAAAAACTAACATACAATATGTAAATATTGTAGGTGATATAAGGACTACTATACAACTAAATAATGGTTTTATAATTGTAAATATACCTAGTAAGAGATTCTCTACACCTACGACGTATATATTTATTTTGTGGATGACTGGTACGGCTTTTATTTTAACTATTATTGCAACTATTTTTTGTCGTAATCAAGTGCGTTCTATCACAAAATTATCTAAAGTTGCAGATGACTTTGGTAAGGGATTAAAGTCAAATTATTTTAAACCAAGTGGAGCGTTAGAAGTAAGAAGAGCTGGTAAGGCTTTTTTACAAATGCAGGAAAGAATTATACGTCAAGTAAGCCAGCGTACAGAAATGTTAGCAGGAGTTTCGCATGATTTACGTACACCTTTAACTCGTATGAAGCTACAACTTGCTATGTTTGAGCCTAGTCAAGATATTAAAGCTTTAGAAAAAGATATAAATGATATGGAGCATATGATACAACACTATATAGATTTTGCACGGGGTGAAGGAATAGAAAAAGTTCAATATGTGTGTATATCAGATTTGTTAGTACAAATTATTAATACATATGATATGCATAAAATTAGCATTTTATCAGATATAGAAATGGATATAATGATTAATTTAAAAGTGAACATTTTTAAAAGAGCTGTAATGAATGTTATAGAAAACTCTGTATTATATGCGCAAAGTCAAGTTAATATATCTCTATTCAATCTAGGAGAAGAGATCAAAATTATAATTGAAGATGATGGACCTGGTATTACGCTTGATAAACGTGATATGGTATTTAAACCTTTTTATCGTTTAGATCATTCTCGTAATTTAAATATCAATGGAGTGGGGCTTGGATTATCTATAGTTCGCGAAGCTGTAAATGCTCATGGTGGGCAAATAGAACTTAGTGAGTCTGAAGTATTACATGGACTCAAAACTATCATAATACTACCTATGTAGTTGGAAATATCTTTAAGTTATCTTCCTCTTTCGTTTTGTTTTTGTTGAGTATTAGGTAGAGGTATTTTAGATGTTTGATCACTAAGTTTTGTGCTTTTGGTGATATATTCTGCTTGTTTAAGATCATTTGATGATATAGCGGTTATATCATTAGATTGTTGTTTGTGTGAGGGAGTAGTTTTCTGAGATAGGTCATTTTGTTTAGGGTCTTTTTTAGAACTAAATAATTCTTTAAAATCTTTAATTAATTCTAAAGCTTTTTTGAAAGCATTTATAAGAGTAGGAGCAGTCATTTCACCTAGTTCGATACCTATTCTATTACCATAAAATGCTAGAAATGGTAATGCCATTGGTGCTACAGGTCCTAGAGTGAAAGATAAAGCAGTACCTACAGCTAGGCCAATACATCCTCCTATTGTTCTATCTATACGTTGCAGGCGTTCTTGCATAAATCCTTTAATTCGATCTGTAAAAGTTCCTTCTGAGAATCCACGTATACTAGCCTCAATAGTATCTCCTGTATACATGCCAGCAAAATATCCGGCAATTGCTAAGGCTGGTACGGCAATAGGAGCTAGAGGACCCATAGCAAGACCTGCAGCAATACCGAGTCCTACGCCTGTTACTGCTCCTAATATAGCTCCTCCACCATTAGTTTCATATTGTTTTTTCTGGTTAGTGTCTTTGTCAGTAGAAGGGTTTGAAGTAATATGTGCTATATTCTCAGGATTCTTACCACCTATATGTACTATATATTGTTGATTTTTACGACGTGTCTCTTCTTCTAATTCTTGTGCAGAAACTGTAGTAGCTGTGATACCTGTAGAAGATGTAGGGTGATTATTTGAGTCTTTAGACATACAAACATTTTTATTTAAGTTAAAAATATTATACTACGAGAAGTCATTATAACATTTTATTTATTAAAAATCTATAAAAATATTAATCTTTATGTGTTGTTCAAAGCCTTTATTATTAGGGCGTTAAGCTAGAGAAAGAAGCAATGTTGTGTGTGAGAAGCTCATTTTATGTTACTGTTTCTGCCACATTAGTTATGATGAGATCATCATGTATTAATATTATTTATATATTTTCCTAGAGTATATAAAATATGGTTACATATTTTGGTGATAAAATAACCAAATATATATCCTCCAATTATATCTGTAGGAAAATGGATTCCTAAAGTTAATCTAGATATACCAACAGTAATGACTAGTAGAATCATTAAAGATTTTGTATAATAGTTTAATATAGGCCATACAGAGGTAGCTATAATCATTACAAGAGTAGAATGCATACTAGGAAAACTACCATCTAATTTATAACAACGATCATATATAATATTTTCAGAAGTTTTATTTAAATAGGTAACGATATTAACATTTTCTAAAAAGCATAAAGGTCTTGGAAATTCTATGGCATATTTATATTTTATGGTATAACCTATAGATGCAGCGACGACAGAAGCAATTATAGATAATAATATAGTGTACATATGTGAGTTAAATAACCAGGATACAGTATTATTTGTTGTTAGCATTGATTTATTATAGCATATATAGATTATAAGGATAATAAACAATAAGCTAAGTAAATTTATAAAACTAAAAAACATACTAACAATGACCATAATTGTAGTGTATGTGATATTATCAGTAAATAAACTATTAAAGAAATAAAAAATATCAAAATTTAATGATCCCCAATTATATAAAATTTCTTTGATATCCATTGATTCTCCTGCTGTTAAATTTTTAAAATAATATTACATATTAAGTTTAATTTTGCAATGTATAATAATATCAATTTGATATTGGGAATTGATTATTTTATAGAAAGAGTTATTTAATGTAATACTTATTAATTCAAAAAAAGATTATTATGGTAAAAGTAATTATTTTAGGTTGTGGTTCATCATCGGGTGTACCTGTTATAGGTTGTAAATGTAAGGTTTGCCTTTCAATGGGTAGATTTAATCAAAGAACGCGTTCTTCTATTGTAATAAAGAATTATAATAGTAATATACTTATAGATACTTCACCTGATTTAAGATATCAAGCACTTACAAATGGAATAAATAGTATTGATGCGGTATTATATACGCATTATCATTCGGATCATATTAATGGTATAGATGATTTAAGATCTTTTAACTATATATCTAATAAACCTTTGCCTATTTATGCTGATAAAGAAACATTATCTGTGCTTAAGTTAAAATTTTCTTATGCCTTTTCTAATCCTTGTGAATCTTTGCAATGGTATAAACCATCTTTAATTCCAAATGAAATAGAAGTTGGTAAAGGTTTTCTAATCAATGGGTTGGATATTGTGCCATTTAGACAGTTTCATGGTAATGCATATAGTTTGGGATTTAAATTTCAAAATATGGCTTATTCTACAGACATAAATTTCTTGACTGATGATGTTATTAAGCTTTTAAAAGGTATAGAGGTATGGATTGTGGATTGTTTGAGCTATAAACAATCAAGGTCACATGCATATTTGGATTTAGTATTGTCGTGGGTAAATAAAATACGTCCTAAAAGAGTAGTTTTAACTCATATGGGGCATGATATTGATTATTTAACATTAAAAAAAAATCTGCCTAGTTTTGTTGAGCCTGCTTATGATGGTATGATAATTTAGTAATGGTTATGGAAAACTGTATTAAAAAATCTTTGAATATAATAAATAATTTGTGTTCTAGATCAGGAGAATATTCTAGTTATAATTTTTCTGTAGATAATATTTATATAGGATTTTCTATTTTAAATGAAATAGGTGAAATATTTGATAATTTACCTTATTTAGGACATAAGATTGTAGTTATTAGTGATGATAATACTTACGTTGTAGCTGCACGTAGGATTTGTAAAATATTAGATGTAAAAAATATTCAATCTGTTGTGTTGTCTGCTGATACTAAACCTACTATGGATATGGTGCATAAATTAAGAAAAAGTATTCGGGATGCTGATAGTGTAATTGGGGTAGGTAGTGGTACAATTAATGATCTATGTAAATGTATTTGTGCTCTAGAAGATAAGATATATATACTTTTTGCTACTGCACCATCAATGAATGGTTATTGTACTGCAAATGCTTCTATAATCGTTGATGGTTATAAGCAAAGTATTATAGGGGTATTACCCAAAGTTATAGTTTGTGATTTAGATATTTTATCTAAGGTTCCACTGCGTTTAATACAAAGTGGTATAGGTGATTCATTATGTAGGTCAACTTGTCAGGCAGATTGGCTAATGTCTCATTTATTATTTAGTACAACATACAATGCTAGACCTTTTGAATGGATACAAGAGTTGGAATTTATATTATGGGATAATATTAAAGGAGTTATACAAGGAGATATTGAATTAATACAAGTATTGATGTTAATACAGATTTTATCTGGTATTGGTATGTATATTTGTAAAGGTAGCTATCCGGCTAGTCAGGGAGAGCATCTAATAGCACATTTGCTTGAGCCAAAATATCCATACCATTATCATGGTGAGCAAATAGCTGTTACTACTATTTTTATGTCAGAATTACAGGAATATTTATTGAATCAAGATCAAATTATGATTTATCCCAATCATATTGATGAGACATATCTAAATAAATATTTTGGTTATAGGCTAGGGCAGAAATATTTTGCTGAAATTCAGGGTAAGTTGTTATCGGATATACAGGCAAAATATATACAAAATAATCTCATAGCTAAATGGGACACGGTAAAAAATACAATAAAAGTCAATTATGTAAATAGTGCAAGATTAAAAAAAATTTTATATGATGCAAAAATGGCAAATAATTACAAAATAATAGGTTGGGATTATCAAAAATATACTGATGCTATTTTATATAGTGCATTTATCAGAAATAGAATAACTTTTTTAGATTTAGCAAGATATTCTAGGGTTTTAGAGGATTTTGTAAGGCAAGTTTTGTAATTATAAAGTGTATTTTGGATTCACGATAAATTAAAATATATTAAAAAAGGCAAAATTTATCTTGACGATTTAATTGGTAGTTATTAAACTGCGCCACTCTTGCATTTTTATAAGAGAACGTATTGGTATCTAAGTCAGATTTTTTAGTGTTAGGAGTGAATTAATGACCACTATAAACCAATTGGTGCGTAAACCAAGAGAGAAGCAGATAAAGAGAAATAAGGTTCCTGCATTAGAAGGATGTCCACAAAAACGTGGTGTTTGTGTTCGTGTATATACAACTACACCTAGGAAACCTAACTCGGCTTTACGTAAAGTGGCGCGTGTTAGATTAACGAATGGTTTTGAAGTTATAACTTATATTCCAGGTGAGGGGCATAATTTGCAAGAGCACTCTGTAATTTTACTTAGGGGTGGTCGTGTAAAAGATTTACCGGGTGTAAGGTATCATACAATTAGGGGGGCTTTAGATACTCAAGGTGTAAAAGATAGAAAACGTGCTCGTTCTAAGTATGGTACTAAGCGTCCAAAATAATAGTATTAACAAAAAATGATGAGAGTAAGAAATGTCTAGACGTCGTGCAGCAGTTAGGCGTGTTATTTTGCCTGATGCAAAGTTTGGTAATTTAATATTGGCAAGATTTATAAATTGTATTATGAGGTGTGGCAAAAAGTCTGCTGCTGAACGTATAGTTTATAGGGCTCTTGAAATAGTTGAAAAAAAATCAAAGCAGAATGCATTAGAGTTTTTCCTGGAGGCAATTAAGACAGTAAGTCCTACTATTGAAGTTAGATCTAGAAGGGTTGGTGGCGCAACTTATCAAGTGCCAGTTGAGGTAAGAGATACAAGAGCTATTGCGTTAGCTATTCGTTGGGTTATTGCTGCAGCTGCTAAGAGACCAGAAAAAACCATGGAAGAAAAGTTAGCTGGTGAGCTCTTTGATGCTTATAATCAGCGTGGTTCTGCTATCAAAAAGCGTGAGGACACACATAAAATGGCTGAAGCGAATAAAGCGTTTTCACATTATAGATGGTAATAAGGGAATTAAATTTATGTCAATTCGTACTACTCCTTTAGCTGATGTTCGTAATATAGGTATTTGCGCGCATATTGATGCTGGTAAAACTACTACTACTGAACGTATTTTATATTATACAGGTAGATCTTATAAAATAGGTGAAGTGCATGAGGGGACGGCTACTATGGACTGGATGCCTCAGGAGCAGGAAAGAGGTATTACTATTACTTCTGCTGCTACAACATGTTTTTGGAACAATCATCGTATAAATATTATTGATACGCCTGGGCACGTAGATTTTACCATAGAAGTTGAGCGCTCATTAAGAGTGTTGGATGGGGCGGTTGCAGTATTTGACGGTGTTGCTGGTGTAGAGCCTCAATCTGAAACTGTTTGGAGGCAAGCTGATAAATATAATGTACCGCGTATATGTTTTGTAAATAAGATGGATCGTATAGGTGCTAATTTTTTCCGCTGCGTGGATATGATTCAAGATAGATTAGGTGCTCGGCCAATAGTAATGCAGTTACCTATAGGGTCAGAAGACTCCTATGTGGGGGTGGTTGATTTAGTAAAAATGCAAGCTATAGTTTGGGAGAGTGAGAATTTAGGTGCTAGTTTTCATTATGAAGATATACCAGAAGACTTAAGAGAAAAAGCTGCTGAATATCGTGAAAAATTAATAGATGTGGTAGTGGAATTTGATGATAAAATATTAGAAGCGTATCTAGGTGGCATAGAGCCTAGCGAAGCAGAGCTTAAAAATTGTATTAGGAAAGGTACTATTAATGGGGCGTTTTTTCCTGTGTTTAGTGGTAGTGCTTTTAAAAACAAGGGGGTGCAACCATTATTAGATGCTGTTGTAGATTTTTTACCTAGTCCCGCTGATGTTCCTAATGTAAAGGGTGTAAATCCTGGTAACCTAGAAGAAGCGATAGAGAGAAAAAGTGATGATTCTGAACCTTTTTCTGCTTTAGCGTTTAAAGTTATGAATGATCCGTTTGTGGGTTCTTTAACTTTTGTGCGTATTTATTCTGGTGTATTAATAACTGGTAGTAGTGTATTAAATAGTAATAAAGATACTAAAGAGCGTATAGGTCGTATGTTATTAATGCATGCTAATAATAGAGAAGATATTAAAGAAGCTTATGCAGGGGATATTGTTGCATTAGCTGGTCTTAAATCTACTACTACAGGTGATAGTTTGTGTGTTCCTACTAGTCCTGTGATTTTAGAGCGTATGGAATTTCCTAAGCCTGTGATTGAGATTGCTATTGAGCCTAAAAGTGTTGCTGACCGTGATAGAATGGGTGTTGCTCTTGCTAGGCTTGTTGCAGAAGATCCTTCTTTGTATGCTACTGTGGATGAAGAGAGCGGGCAAACAATATTAAAAGGAATGGGTGAATTGCATCTAGAAATCATTATTGATAGAATGAAGAGGGAGTTTAAGGTAGAAGCTACAAAAGGCGCTCCTCAAGTTGCATATCGTGAAACTATCACTAAGGCTGCTGAAGTGGACTATACCCATAAAAAACAATCTGGTGGTGCTGGTCAATTTGCTCGAGTGAAAATTATATTTGAGCCTCTTGAACTTGGTTCTGAGTTCAAATTTGAGAGTAAAATTGTGGGTGGTGCTATTCCAAAAGAGTATATTCCTGGTGTTGAAAAAGGGTTGTTGAGTGCTAAAGAAACTGGTGTTGTTGCTGGATTTCCGATGATAGATTTTAAGGCGGTTTTAATTGATGGTGCTTTCCATGATGTGGATTCTAGTACTTTGGCTTTTGAAGTGGCTGCTAAAGCTGCATTTCGTGAAGGTATTGTGAAGGCGCAGCCTAAATTGTTAGAACCTATAATGAAGGTAGAGGTTGTTACGCCTGATGAATATATGGGTGATATTATAGGGGATTTAAATAGTAGGCGAGGACAAATTATGGGCATGGAACCTCGTGGAAATGCTCAAGTAATTAATGCTATGGTACCTCTTGCTCAAATGTTTGGTTATGTAAATGTTTTGAGATCTATGTCGCAGGGTCGTGCTCAGTATACTATGATTTTTTCTCATTATGATCAAGTTCCTCAGCAAGTTGCTGATGAAATAAAGGCAAAATTAGGGTAATAAAATAATTAAATTTTAAGGAGTAGAATATTATGGCAAAGGCAAAATTTGAAAGGAACAAGCCGCATTGTAATATAGGTA
>JBGCXS010000002.1:0-180151 GCA_048496475.1 Rickettsiales endosymbiont of Dermacentor nuttalli | reverse complement strand
ATTTATTAATGCCAAGATGTATGTAAAGATTATTGATTTGTTTTAACTAATAGATTCCATGATAAAAATAAGGAATTAAAGGTTACCTAATAAAATATCTCTTGAGATCTTGAGTAAATATAATAAAATTAATTTTAGATAAATTAATTAGCTGCTAAAGATAGGATACCATGAGTAATTTGCTTTATAATACCTTAAACGACAGAACTCTGTTTAGTATCCATGGTGAAAATACAAAATCTTTTTTACAGAATTTAATTTCAAACGATATAAATAAAGTTAACGATAATAACTCAATTTATGCATGTTTACTCACTCCTCAAGGTAAATATTTTTGTGATTTTTTTATTATGCAATTTAATAACATGACGCTCTTAGATTGCACGCGCGCACGTAAAGAAGAAATAATCAATAAGCTTAATCTATATAAACTAAGATCCGATATACAAATCCAAGACTTAACTGACCAATACACAATTTTTAGCCTACATGGAAATGATTTACTATCTGAATTATCTCTATCGGATATTCCTGGTTACAGTAAAAGTTTTATGAATGGATATGTATACATTGATCCTAGAACCTTATTAATGGGTGCTCGTACTGTTTTACCAACTAACACTTCTATACAATTTTTTAAAGATTGGGGATTTAAGACTTCACCAGATGCATATGATTATATACGCATTACAAACCATGTGCCAGAAGGTGATAAAGATTTAATAGCTGGCAAATCATTTCCTCTAGAATATGGATTTGATTTACTCAATGCTATAGACTTTAATAAAGGATGTTATGTAGGCCAAGAACTCACTTCACGTACTAAATATCGAGGTACTATTAGAAAAAAAATTATGCAAGTCAAGTCTGATCATAAACTCCCTGAATCCGGTAGTGGAATCTACATCGGAGAAAACAAAATTGGTATAATATGTTCAAGCCATGATAATATAGGCTTAGCTTTAATACGCACTGAAGATTGTGAACAGAATATTAATTCTGGTAAAATTATTACTAAAGATCAAGATAAGATTATTATACTTACAGTAATAGGTAACTAATGTCAAATATATACACTATACATATCAAAAATAATGACTCTAATAATGCTATACTAATCAAAGAAGATAACTTTTGCCTTACTGCTTTAATATTTGGTATTTTTTGGGCATTATATAATCGTATGTGGTTAGTAGTATTCATATTGATAGGACTTAATATATTAATAGGATATATAATAAATTCACATATCATTACAGAATTAGGAGGTGCAATTTTACAATTTTCTATAAATATAATATTTAGCCTATTTGCTTACGATCTACGTAGAATCACATTATCACTGAAAGGATACAAAATGATGGATATAGTGCGTGGTACTGATAGTGCAGATGCACAATATAGATGGTTAGATTGCCAAGAACTTCTAAACCGCTGAAAAACCAACATATATAATGTCATATATCTGAATCTAACACATCTTCCATAGAATACAAACCCGGCTTCTGGTTAATTGACCATATAGCAGCTTTAACTGCACCTTTAGCAAAGATAGATCTATCTGTAGCCTTATGTATTATTTCGACTTGTTCGCCAATACCAGCAAACATTACCGTATGCTCGCCTACTATATCACCTCCTCGTATTACCGAAAATCCTATTTCTCCGTCAGTACGTTTTACATCTCCTAATCTACTTAGTACTACTTTATCTGATAAATTTACTCTTTGAGTTTCTGCTATTACATTACCTAGTAATAGCGCCGTACCAGAAGGTGCATCCTTTTTATTACGGTGATGCTTTTCAATAATTTCAATATCAAACTCCGGTAAAGCTTTAACTGCACGTTTTATCAATTTACAAAGTAAATTGATACCTATACTCATATTAGCAGAGATCACAAGAACATTATTACATGTATATTCTAACAACAATTCTTTTTGTTCATTAATAAAACCTGTAGTTCCAATTATAAGATTCTTTTTATAACCAGCATTAATTTTACTTAAATGCAAACTAGCATCAGGAGAAGTAAAATCTACAATAACATCAGAGTTTTGGCAAAGCACTTCATAATTATCGTTAATTGTAATACCAATAGGACCTTTATTAGATAATAAAATTCCTACATCTTCTCCTATATAACGATTACCTGCACGTGTAGTAGCAGCAACTAAAGATACTTCATCACGGGTTAGTATTTCTTTAATGATATCAATACCCATAAGACCAGTACATCCAGCCACACCTATCTTAATCATTATTTACTATCCTCGTAATTCATTTTCTATATCATCAACTAATTGCCTAATTAGCATCTCATTTTCTCCTTCTGCCATTATCCTAATTAAAGGTTCAGTTCCAGACTTTCTAATCAATAATCTACCTTTACCACTTAATTTATCATTACCTTTTTTAATAAGTTTTTGTAATTTTGTACTACCTAAATCAATTAATTTATTATAAGTTACATTACGTAATACCTGAGGTAATGGCTCAAATGCAGGACATATTTCACTAATATTCTTACCGCTTTCTACCATAATAGCTAATAATTGAAGTGCTGCTATTAGCCCATCACCAGTAGTATTATAATTACCAAGGATAAGATGCCCAGATTGTTCCCCACCAACATTACTATTATATTTCTTCATTGCTTCTGCTACATATCTATCGCCAACTTTTGTACGAATCAAAGATAGTTTTAATTTTTTTAAGTAATATTCAAGTCCAAGGTTAGACATAATTGTAGCTACGATTTTATTACATGTTAGTAATTTATTAGCATGGAAATAACCTGCAATAGCAGCTAAAATTTGGTCTCCATCTATTATATTACCACACTCATTGATAACCAACAATCTATCAGCATCACCATCTAATGCAACACCAATATGAGCATTATGTATCTTAACATTTTCTATTAATGACTCAGGAAAAGAAGATCCACATTCTTGATTAATATTAAACCCATCTGGATTCACAGCAATAGATATTAATTCAGCCCCTAGTTCTTGTAATATAGTAGGCCCTAAATTATAGGCCGCACCATTAGCACAATCTATTACAATTTTTAATCCATCTAAGGTTTTCCCCTTAGGAAAGGTATTTTTGACAAATTCTATATATCTACCTGGAGCATCATCAAGGCGCTTTGCTTTACCTAAATTCTGCGGTTTTGCCAAAAATTCTTCCAAATGCTTGCTATGCATTAATTTTTCTATACATAATTCAACCTTATCTGATAATTTAAATCCATCAGGGCCAAATAACTTTATACCATTATCATAATAAGGATTATGAGAAGCAGATATAACTACCCCTAAATCTGCACGCAAAGACCTAGTCAACATTGCAACAGCAGGAGTAGGTATGGGCCCTACCATAACCACATCCATCCCAACAGAAATAAAACCTGCTGTGAGAGCTGACTCTATTAAATAACCAGACAACCTAGTGTCTTTACCAATAATTACTCTGTGCCTATGAGTACCATTAGTAAAAATAGCACCTGCTGCCATACCAAGCTTCAAAACCACCTCGGTAGTCATCACACCTTGATTAGCAGTATCTCGGATACCATCTGTACCAAAAAATTTTTTAGCCATAATATTTTACAACCCTTAACCTAAGCTTGTTGTGGATTAGCATTATCCATACCTGTACCTATAGTTTTAGTTTTGGGAATAGAAGATTGTTTAATATTATTGCTTTCCAGGTTTTGAGTACGTTTAATTGGCTTGCCTTCTATAACATCTTTAATTTCATCACCAGTTAGAGTCTCATATTCTAGTAAAGCAGCAGCTAGTTTATGTAATTTGTCAATATGCGTATTTAATACGTCCTTAGCTAAATTATACCCTTCTTCAACTATAATTTTAATTTCACTATCAATCACACTAGTGATAGACTCAGACCTATACTTCTGATCTCCAGCACTACCATACATATCTTGACCTTCCTTACCATAAAACAATGGCCCTATTTTATCACTCATACCCCATTCGGTAACCATAGCAGAAGCTATCTTTGTTGCTTGCTGTATATCAGATGACGCACCACTCGTGACTTTATCATACCCAAAAATTAATTCTTCTGCTACGCGCCCTCCCATGGCAACTGCTATATCAGCCTTTAATCTTTCCCTAGTATGAGAAAATCTATCACTTTCTGGCAATCTCATCACTAAACCAAGAGCCCTACCTCGTGGAATAATAGTAGCTTTATGAATAGGATCAGAAGCTGGACAGAAAATAGCCACAATAGCATGTCCTCCTTCATGATAAGCAGTAAGTTTCTTTTCTTCCTCACTCATCACCATAGATTTACGTTCTGCACCCATCATCACTTTATCCTTAGCTGATTCAAGCTCATACATAGTCACAACCTTTTTATTATGACGAGCAGAAAGTAAGGCTGCTTCATTTACCAGATTTGCAAGATCAGCTCCAGAAAACCCTGGTGTACCACGTGCAATAGTACGTGCTTCAACATCAGGTCCCAAAATTACTTTTTTCAAATGAACATTTAAAATTTGCTCACGTCCCGTTATATCAGGTGGCGGAACTGTAATCTGTCTATCAAATCTACCAGGACGCAGTAATGCAGGATCTAAAACATCCGGACGATTAGTAGCTGCTATTACTATTACACCTTCATTAGCTTCAAATCCGTCCATTTCAACTAATAATTGATTCAAAGTCTGCTCACGTTCATCATTACCGCCACCAAGACCTATCCCTCTATGACGCCCAACTGCATCGATTTCATCTATAAATACTATACAAGGCGCTCCTTTTTTAGCCTGTTCAAACATATCACGAACACGGCTAGCACCAACACCCACAAACATTTCAACAAAATCAGAACCAGAAATTGTAAAAAAAGGTACATTTGCCTCTCCAGCAATAGCACGTGCAAGCAAAGTTTTACCAGTACCTGGTGGTCCTATTAATAAACATCCCTTAGGAATTTTTCCTCCAACTGATTGGAATTTGCCTGGATCTTTTAAAAAATCCACTATTTCTTCTAACTCTTCTTTAGCTTCATCTATACCAGCTACATCATTAAAAGTTACCCTTACACTTTTTTCAGTCAATAACCTAGCACGTGATTTACCAAATCCCATAGCTCTTCCACCGCCACTTTGCATTTGTTTCATAAAGAATATCCACACCCCTATAAGTAATAAAATAGGAAACCATGATAATAATACACCAAATAAGGAGTTCATTTTACTTTCGCGCGGAGTAGCTTCAATCCTTACGTTATGTGCTTTAAGTTTTTCAACCAATTTAGGATACTCAGGAGAATAAGTCGTAAAACGTGTACCATCTTGAAACTTACCCTCAATATCACGCCCTTGAATTAAAACACTATTTACCTGTCCTTCATCAACTTTATTTAAAAAATCAGAAAAAGCCATATTCCCATAATTCTCATGGCTCATATTATCATGAAATAAATCATAAACAACGATCAATAACCCAAGCAATACTATCCAAAAAATTAAATTCTTTCCTGCATTTTTCATAATAAAAAAACCTACCTTTCTTATATCATCCGTGTAAGTGACTTAACTGGATTAAACTTTATCTTTATATTATCTCTTAACCATTCATGCTTATAATAATCTATATGGGGAATAGCTACAATTTTATCAAGTACCATAAGCGCCGGTAAAGTAACTACCACACTTTTAGGTATATTATAATATAATTTACTATTTTTATCCTTCATATATAAAGACAATCCTTCATATAATAAATAATTTATCATTATAGGATTAGAATATCTATTGACCTTATTAGTTATAACTAAAAACCTATTATCCCATATAATAGCATTATTATCCACTAAAGTTGTATTTATATTACCTTTTGTTGTTTCACGATACACTAATATTTCATTTTTGTCTCTAATTAATGATACTTTACAACCACCCAAGGTTATTGTACTAATAAATTTTTTATTTACAATTAAATTTCTTAATAATTTAATATTTATGAATCTAGGCTTCTTTTCATTTCCAGAAATTGTTGTAATAAGTCTTGATAATATACACAACGCTTCTTCTGGATCTATTTTTATAAAATTCTCAACTAAGATCTTAGCATACCCTTCTTCATATATACGTATAGCATCTACCGCTCCTTTACTAACATTATTTTCTATGCTATTACGTATTCTTTGCATATTTTCAACTGTGGACTTTAATCGATTCGCTAATAAATTCTGATCACGGACATGCTCTACTAAGATTTTCCTTAATCTATTACGCTGATATTTATCACTATTATTAGAAGAATCCTCATACCACGTACATTTGCATGATACTAAATACTGCTTGAGTACTGATTTAGAGATATTTAAGAACGGTCTAATTACCCTGATACCATTTACATGTGCAATTTTATACATCGCAGATAAGCCATCAATACCACTGCCCCTACCAAGGTTATTTAAAAAAGTTTCGATCTGGTCTTCTTGATTATGAGCAATACATAGATGTAAAATATTATTTTTTTTACACCAACTGGAAAGCAACTCATAACGCGCTATTCTAGCTCGTTCTTGCACATTACTTGTTGGTTTAGTCAAACCTTCCCAACGTAATATAACATGGTCTATACCATCTTTTAATAGCTGCTCTCCTATTAACCTAGCTTCACTCGCAGATTCAACACGCAGGCCATGATCAACTGTAACAGCTATTATTTTACCTTGCTTATCACGCACCCACTCTGCGAGTAAGTAAGTAAGGGCCATAGAATCAATACCACCAGATAAAGCAACTGCAATTACCGGCCTATCTTCAAAAGGTTCAAATTCTAACATTATTTGGTACATGTCGTTGTGTATTATAGGAGAAATATTATTAACCATTAAATATATAATAATTATCTTAAATTCTTACTTAAACTATCATTGTATTATGATACCTATAATTTAACACTTCTTCTATAGCTTTCTTAATCACAAGACCGCTAGATTCACTCTTAGATAGAAAATAATCAGCACCGCTATCCATCGCTCTATTAATCGTACGCTCATCTGAATGGTCACTAATAACGATGACTGGTATAGATGGAAATAAGCTTTTTAATTCTACTAACGCCCTAATATCTTTTGCATCAGGTAGGGATAAATCTAGTAATATAATATCTATATTATTTGTATTTAGGAGCGTAATACCATCTTTTAATCTATTAGCAGTCATTATATTAAAGTTATTATTTTCTCCTTGATAGGTAAGAGCTTTAGTAATCGCCTTTGCATCTCCAACTAAATCTTCAATAAGTAATAATGATATATTGCTTTTAGTATACGACATATAATTCTCCATTTATGTTTAACTTACCTTATACTAGTTGGTGAATAAAATTTTTTAAAAGTAAAGTAAAACTTACTTCCTTTTTCTATCTCCAATTCTACTCTTATTGTTCTATCTAATAATTCTATAATTCTTTTACACATCTTCAAACCTATGCCATACCCCTTAATTTCCTCTTTTGTATGCAATCTTTAAAAAAGTATGAATATTATTTCAAAAAATTCTTCTTCAATACCTATACCATTATCTTCAATAATATATTGAATTTCTTTTCATTAATAGCTGCTCCCATACCACTGGGCAACTTTTTCTGAACTAATATACATATTTTATAGCAAATTTACTAATTCAAGATATTCATTTTTTAGTACACGTAATAGCTTTTTTAAATCATGTGATAATATATATGTGATTAATGTATAATCACTATCTACTTGTATTATCTATATTTATAACATCATTTTTGAACACATGTATGATATTAGGTTTTATAAAAACATTTAACAATATTATATGTTTATTATTACAACACAACATATTATATTAAAAAAAATAAACTCTCTATATTTTTATCATATTTAGTATAATGGCACTAAACAAGTTTTCCCAAAACTACATTATTTTTATAAAACACTATAAAATGCTAATAATAACTTGCGTTATAGGTATCTTTATCTCGCTAATTTTTTTTATGCTAACACCCACACAATCAGTGTTTTTCTTCACAACAAATTAAACAGCCATATACGAAAATTAAAATTATACGCAACAGAACTAGACTTGAATACTAATAAATTATAATTTTTAATCCAATATATTTTCAACAAATTTACAACTTTAGCTTGGCTTTGTTCAAATCAAGATTCTATCTCTGAGTACGATACTATGTAGTTACATAAAACACAGAATCGTTTTTCCGAGTGATCAAGGTAAACACAATTTAATACAAAATATCCTACAAACTTTTAAGACACTCTATCCCATAATTTCCCCAATAGCTATAGCACCTTTTTCATATCATAAGAATTAAAATAATGAAATTGCTATCATTGTTCCAGTATATACAAAATCTACCGTTGATATAACACCTAGATTTTTAATAGGTATTTTAGATTTAGGTGAATCTTTTGAAACAATATTAAACTGAAATAATCACATGGAGAATGAATTTATCATGTACATATGATAAAACTAACAAATATACTATTAACACCTTATATTATATGATAGCTCTTTCTCAAAATTTTCTAACTATAAAAGGCCCTCGCCACGTTATAACTTCATTCATAATCCTTTTAGTTTTTTGTACACACAGAATATCTTACATTACTATCTAGACGATAGAAACTAGCCTTCATATCTACAAAACACTATATCAATGCCGTAACTAGCAATTGGCTTTCCTGGATTATTTTAATATGTAGTTTACTTATAACAAATCTAATCGGTATACTATTATATTATTAATTAGCCGTAATACTCAAAATCAAACCTTAGCAAAGCAAAGAACCTTTGAATTAGAAAGAAGAAAATCAATCAAGACTTATTACTATATTATATACTATGGTGAACAGTATTATAATTTTTGATATCCACGGTATTATCAAATCTATTAATCCTGCAATTAAACGTACGTTTGGTTAAGACCTAAAGAATTAATCAATCAACATATAAAAATATTAATACATGAAACTTATTACCAAAATACCTAAAATATCTTCGTTCTATCTTTACATCTTTAGCACATAAAACCTTACAAATAATATAGAGGCACTACGTTAAAGATGGCTCTAACTTTTTTGTAGATAGTAGATATAAGAATCAACACAATCACAAGAAATCACATTAGTAGCAAGTCTACATGATATTACTAAGTGTAAAAATATAGAACAAAGATTAGCATTATATATTTCTGAACTTGAAAAGGAAAATAACAAAGCTTACATCTCAAACAAAACTAAAAGCGAATTCCTAGCTAATATGAGCCATGAAATCAGAACTCCTATGAATAGCATCATTGGTATTAGAGCTCTTATTAGATATACAACTTTCCATAGAACAACAAAAATATGTTCAAGCTATACATAATTCTGACAACTTATTAATAAATATTATTAATAATATTCTAGATTTATCTAAAATTGAATATTGAATCAGGAGAATTAACTATTAATAATACTCCTATTGATCTCAACATATTGTTAACTGAAATTATATAATCACTAACATCCAAAACAACTGAAAATAATTTAGAAATTATAGTTAATTATCCTATAGATACCAACATTAATTGCAGATAACTAAATAATGCAATTAAATTTTCCAAAGATATTTATATATTAATTAATATTACTAAAATTATACAAAATGACAATTATATAGAGTTATTAATTGAAATTAAAGACAATGGTATTGGTATTCAATCTAATAAACTAGATAAAATTTTCGAAACTTTTACACAAGCGGACGAATCTACCACTAGACAATATTGAGGAACTGGTCTTGGAGTTACAATATGCAAAAAATTAGTTCCTTTCCTTGAAGGAACAATGAGCGTAAGGAGCAAATTATACAAAGGTTCTACATTTTATTTTTCTTTAAAAATAGCTATATTATCTAACACACCTATTAAATCAGAGATTATGCAATCTCTATTGAATAAAAAAGTTCTTTTTATTTATCCATATATTGAACATCATAACATACTCAAACAATACGTAAGTAATTTTGCTATCGAAATTGATTTTACTATTTCTGCTTATCAAACTTTAGATACGTTAGTAAATAGTGCGTATACATATCACTTTATTATAATTACATATGTATAATCTTTTAGTATGAATGTTTCAAAATATACTAAACTTTATAATATAAAATTGATAGCTGCTATTACTCTTGACTAGTTAAACAACTTTGTTTCAACAAGTAAGCAGTACTTTGATACATTTATAGTAAAACTTATCTATGCCAGCAATTTGTTAATGATTATGCATAACGCACTCTCTGATTTTCCCACTACAAATGTAGATCATATATCTACGCCTGTGATATCTCCTAATATGAATTTAGATTTTCACATTTTAGTAGTTAAAGATTACCCTCCTAATCAATGCCTAAGTCAAAAAATTCTAGAAAAATTTGGTTATAAAGTCCATATTGTAAGTAGTAGGTATGTGCAACTCAAATGGTAGAACAATTACATTATCATATAATATTTATGGACTGCTAAATGCCACGGACGGCTATGAAACCACTACTAATTTTCGTAATAAATATTCAAAAGACCAGCTCATGATTATAGCTATTATTGCCCACGCTTTGATTGGAGATCGCGAAAAATGTTTGGCTCACAGTATGAATAATCATATATCTAAACCTATAAAACAAAAAGACTTAAAGAAAATATTAAACAAATGGTGTAACAATAAAAAATATCAAGAGAATTCTTTAGAATATATAGGATAAATATGACTATAAATGTAGCAATCCAAATGGATCCCCTTACAAAGATTAATATACAAACTGATACAACAATACTACTTGCTTATGAAGCCTATATTAGAGAAAATAATATATATTACTATCATCCAAGTAATTTGGCCCTTAACCAAAACAAGGTTATTGCTTATGCACAACGATTAACATTTGGTCAGAGTCATATAGAATATAAATTAGATCCTCCTGAATTACTTGACCTAAACACAATGAATGTGATCTTAATAAGGCAGGACCCTCCTTTTGACATGGCATACCTTAGTACCACATATTTTTTGGAATTTTTACCTTCTAACATATTATTAGTTAATAACCCTACTGAAATCAGAAACTGTCCTGAAAAGATTTTCGTACATAAATTTTCTCAATATATGCCTCCTACCCTCATCACACATAATATAACACTGATAAAGGAGTTTAAAAATCAATATCATAATGTAGTACTAAAACCTCTATATTGTTGTGGTGGCAAAGATATCATACTTTTAACACATAAAGATGATAATATAGATAGCCTTATAAATATGTATACTAAACTATATTCAACACCTTTAATTATACAACAATATATACCTGAAGTAACATTTGGGGATAAACGTGCTATTTTAATTAATGGAGAATTAGCAGGTGCATTTTCTAGGATGCCTGAACCAGGTAAAATTATATCTAATTTAGTGGCTGGAGGCACAACATGTGCTGCAAAATTGACACCTAAGGAAGAAAATATCTGTGCTATTGTAGGTCAAGAACTTAAGAAACGAGGATTATTTTTAGCTGGACTTGATTTTATAAATGAATATATTACTGAAATTAATATTACATCTCCTACAGGCTTTGGTAGTGTAAATAAATTTACTCATATAAAATTAGAGAAAATATTCTGGAATAGTTTAATTTCTATACTCAGCTAAAAGTTTCTGTATATTATTAAAATTGTTATGAAATTTTTTCTTTTTGTATAATATTATACATTATAACACTTATCCACAATGCACTAAGCCACCATGTTTGCCACATTCCAAAACTTAACATTGCAAATACAAAAAAAGCACTAACCATACCAAGCATAACACTAATTTGCTTAGTATTAGATATCATAGAAAACTTTAAATACATTTGATATAATATTATTGATATAACACTAACTCCTACCACTCCTGTTTCAAGCCAAATTTGAATAAAAGAATTATGCGGATGGAGTTGTATAATATCTTGATGTTGGTTTACTATTTTATTTAGAGCCTCTGAAGCATTAATTCCCCATCCTAAAAAAGGACGTTCTTGCATTAGAATTAGTGCATTATTCCACATATACACCCTCTCAAACCAATTTTGAGGCAAAATTGGAATAATATTGTTTACGACATATTCACATTGTAAAACTAATGTGAAAATTACAGGAGTATAAATAAGAAATAAAATTATACTAAACATAATAATTTTAATCGCAATACGCTTCATTATCATACCCATACCCATTGCGAATAATGCAGCTAAAACAGAAACTAATGCTGCAAACATATTATGGGTACTATAATTTAGTATAGTAACTACTATTAACAATCCATAAGCCCTGGATTTCTCATATAAATACGTATAAAGTACAGGTAACATAACTGTAAATAGTGCCGTAGCTTTCTCTCCTGGCTCACGTAATTTATTAATTTTAAAATGAAAAATATTACGCAAAAAAATATTTAATGAATGTCCCGACAGACATTCTATCATTAAAATGATATTAAGTATTATTAAAACCCATATTAAATAATTTTTTTTGAGTTTCATGGATTGATATGTACTATACTTCAATAAATACAATACATACAGCCCTGTAGTAAACACAAGCAAGATCTTTAACACAGTGCTTAAACTACGCATCTTATTAGCAGACCAGTAACTAGTCAGCGCAGCATAAAGCAAAAATACCAAACACATTAATGACATATTATCATTACGCAGTAATACTAAAGTCTCTCTAGCGCGGCCTTTTAAACTATACATCACAATCAAAGATATAGTAATATATACAAAAGTAATTAAAGGACCTGATAATGCTAGCACAGGACTGCTAAAAATTATCAAATATATAAGTAAAGATGGATTAAATTTTTGATTCATCAGCTTTTAAAATTCAGTAAATTGCTTATATAATGAAAATGGTTGATTATTTACTAAAGTATATAAAATCAACAAAGTAACCTTTAACTACGGTATATCTTATATACTTATAAATGTAAACATGCTATCGTTTTATATACCTTTTTATTCTTTGATCTTAATATACAACTTGTGTAAAATATAAACCACAAGCAGGAGCCGTAGGCCCTGCTTTTGCACGATCTCTTGCACATAACACTTTATGTAAATCCTCAGCTTGCCATGTATATTCACCCACAAGTTTTAAACTACCAACAATATTACGCACCATATGATGTAAAAAAGAAGGAGCTATAATATAAATAAATATTGATTCATTTATTTGCTCAATCTTTATTTTTTCTATAGTTCTAATAGGTGTAGACGCCTGGCAAGCCGCTGACCGAAAACTACTAAAATCATGTTGACCAATTAAATATTTTGCAGCTTGTCGCATAACGTCTAAATCTAAGCGATGTTTTATATGCCATGCCCTGTTTCTTTCCAGTGCTAAGGGAGATACTCTATTGACAATAATATATTTATAAGCACGTTTTAAAGCACTGAACCTTGCATGAAAATTCTTATCGACAATTTCACAGTCTATAATACTTATATGAGTATTTTGTAAATAAAAATTCAAAGCATTTCGCACTGTATTACAATTAAAGTATTTACATAAATCAAAATGTGCTACTTGCCCATTTGCATGTACTCCAGCATCTGTACGCCCTGCCCCATATACTACAACATTTTCTTGAGATAGATTATATATAGCTTCTTCTATCTTCTGCTGTATTGACATAGCATTCTTCTGTCTTTGCCATCCACAAAAATTTGTACCATCATATTCTATAGTAATTTTATATCTGTTATATAACATCATTAGATATATATCTAGTTCAAAAAGAGTTTTCGTATCATAAGAAGGTAAATTTTTATTATAATTTTTTGTTATAGTAAAGATAGTTGATTTGATCACTTAGTATACAAACTATCTCCTACCATTACTATAAAACTATAAGGCATCTAATTCTCTATATTGCTTAGCGCATTTAAAATCATTGACCTATATATATAGCTAGGCTAAAACTAAACAATTAAATATTATTTACTGTAAATTAGGAGTAATTACATGCATAACAGTACTTACGATGATAATAATGTATTTGCACGTATTATAAGAGGAGAATTAAATACTCAGAAAGTTTATGAAGATGAGTATGTTTTAGCATTCAATGATATTTCTCCAGCAGCACCTATACATATATTAGTGATACCAAAGAAAAGTGGCTATACCTCTTTCCATGATTTTCTTAAAAATGCTCCTAGTAAAGAAGTAAGCATTTTCTTTAAAGCAGTACAAAACATTGCTTCTTTAAAAGGCTTAGATACAGATGGATATAGGCTTGTTACTAATATCGGCTCTAATGCTATGCAAGAAATTTTCCATTTTCATGTACATATATTGGCAGGTAAACCACTTGGACCTATTTGTATCTTAAAATAGACTTACTGATTTATATTAAATACAATTTATAGCTAAGGAAATTTATTATAAATCTTCAGAAAACCCGTATTCTTGCCATCTAGATGTTACTTTTTCTATAATACTTGTATCCATTTTTATTTTTCTACCCCAATCACGCTTAGTTTCAGGATAAATTTTATCAGTAGCATCTATACCTATTTTACTTCCCAGCCAAGCCTCTTCTGACGCAAAATCTAAATAATCAATAGGAGTATTGTCAATAATACTTAAATCTCTTACAGGATCAACTTTAGTAGCCAATGCCCACATCACATCCTTCCAATCTCTACAATTAATATCAGCATCTACTATAATAATCCATTTAGTATACATAAATTGTCTTAAGAAACCCCAAACTCCCATCATCACACGGCGTGCCTGACCAGGATATTCTTTATTAATCGATACTACTGCAATACGATAAGAGCATCCTTCAGGAGGTAACCAAAAATCTACTATTTCTGGAAATTGTTGTTTAATAAGAGGAATAAAAACTTCATTTAACGCTTCTCCAAGTATTGATGGTTCATCTGGTGGACGCCCTGTAAAAGTACTGAGATAAATAGGATTATTACGCATTGTAATAGCTGTAATCTTAAACTCTGGAAACTGCTCTACATTATTATAATAACCGGTATGATCACCATATGGCCCTTCATCATGGTATGTCTCTAAATCTACATATCCTTCTAATATTATTTCAGCATTAGCTGGGACTTTAATAGGAACTGTCTTGCAATCTACAAGCTTTAACCTTTTTCCTCGTAGTAATCCAACAAATTGATATTCGGAAACATTATCTGGCACAGGCGTAACAGCAGCAATAATAGTTGCTGGATCTGCACCAATAACTACTGCTGCTGGCATCTGCTTATGCTTTTTTGCCCAGGTCCTACTATGTACTGCACCACCTCTGTGTTTTAACCAGCGCATAACGGTTTTGTCTTTACCTATAACCTGCATACGATATATGCCTAAATTATATTTATCTTCTTGGATTTCATTATAACCCTTTGTTACAACAAGTGGCCAGGTAATCAAAGGCGCAGGCTCATTAGGCCAACATGTTTGAATAGGCAGAAATGATAAATCTATATCATCTCCAAGCAATACCTTCTCTTGACATGGCGCACTACTTACATTTTTAGGCCTACTAGCCAAAGCTTTTCTTATTATAGGAAGAGTATCTACTAACTCTTGCCATCCTCCTGGTGGTTCTGGTTGCCTAAGAAAAGCTAGTAATTCTCCTATTTCTTTAAGTTGCTCAACATTACTATTAAGACCAAATGCAACTCTCTTCACTGTACCAAATAAATTAACTAGTACTGGCATATTATTTACACCATTTTCAGTAACAACTTTCTCAAATAATACAGCCGGTCCGCCTTGCGCTAGCAACCTAGTTTGAATCTCTGTCATTTCAAGTACTGTAGACACCTGTGCTTTAACACGTACTAAATCTTTTTCTTGTTCTAGAAATGAAATAAAATCTCTTAATGATTCGTATGGCATAATGATAATTGTAATTTGCTAAAATAATGTATTATTATATAGATAATAGAATCTAAAATTTATGGAAAGAAAATACAATACAATAATCAATTTTATAACTGTTAAATAAATAATAAAATTAATAATGTCATATAAAAATAAAGATATCAATCAAAGACATCTTTTTACTACAGTTAAAACTGCTAAAGGAAGAAAAATTTCTTCTACGCATTGGTTGCAAAGACAATTAAATGACCCATATGTTGCCTTATCTAAACAGGATGGATATCGCTCTAGAGCAGCTTATAAGCTGCTTGAGATAGACCAGAAATTTCAAATACTAAAACCAGAATATACCATAGTAGATTTAGGCGCTGCGCCTGGTGGATGGTCACAAGTAGCCTTAGATAAAGTAATGAATTATAAAAAAGAACAATCCAAAGGCTCAGTTATTGCAATAGATCTTATTTCTTTAGCACCTATTGAAAATTTAATTACTATTCAGGGTGATTTTACTGAACAAACTATACAAAATATTTTAAATACACATCTTAAGCAAAAAGCAAACGTGATATTAAGTGATATGGCACCCCCAACATCTGGACATCCAGATATTGATCATATACGTATTATAAGCCTATGCGAAATAGCCTTAGATTTTGCTCATACCAATTTGATAACTAATGGGAATTTTGTTACAAAGCTCTTTGCTGGAAAAGAAGAACAACAGTTTATTAAAACTTTACAACAACATTTTAAATCTGTAAAACGTTTTAAACCTCATGCAAGTCGCCCTAAATCATCAGAGTTTTATATTATAGCCAAAGGATTTTTAACTTGAGAACCTATAAACACACAGTTTGGACATTAATTGATGATAGAATAGGAAATACCAATCAAACACTTGGTCTTGCAAACGCACTTAATTTCCCATATATAATTAAAAATATTAAATATAACAATTGGATAAAATTACCCAATTTTCTAAAATATAACTCTCTACTTGGTATAGACAAACAAACTATAGATACTCTTAAAGAGCCTTTTCCAGATATTATAATTACTGCAGGACGTAGAGCTGCAGTATCATCACTATACATAAAACGTAAGAATCCAAAAACTTTTATTATTCAAATTATGGATCCTAAAATAAACCATCAATATTTTGATTTGCTAATTATACCAGAACATGATTCCCCTCCTTTATCCCCTAATATTATTATATCTACTGGAGCAATACATAATGTCAATCAAACTCTACTTAAAGAACAAGCTGAAAAATGGAGAACAAGTTTCCAACATTTAAGACCACCATTCATTGCAGTTATTATTGGAGGCAATAGCAAACATGGAACTTTTACTGAAAATAATATAAAATCTCTTATACATAACATAAATAAAATAGCCTCTAGTTTAGTAGGTTCTTTATTAATTACTACTAGCAGAAGAACTCCTATGAGCTTACGTACTAAGCTCATAAACTCTATTACTGTACCACACTTTATATATGATTTCCATGATAA
The DNA here is from genome assembly GCA_048496475.1 of Rickettsiales endosymbiont of Dermacentor nuttalli. Classification (GTDB taxonomy): domain Bacteria; phylum Pseudomonadota; class Alphaproteobacteria; order Rickettsiales; family Arcanibacteraceae; genus Ac37b. Next base: position 162,642 of record JBGCXS010000002.1, on the reverse strand, counting down.
TTCATCTAACCCGTATCATGGTATTCTAGCTTTAAGTGACATAATAATTGTAACAGGCGATTCTGTTTCTATGTGCTCAGAAGCTTGCTATATAGGTAAACCTGTATATATTTTTGCCCCTTCTAATATAATTAGTAAAAAACATTATAAATTTATAGAACAATTAGCACAGCATAATCATGCTAATATATTTACTAATATACTGTTACACACACACCATGTACATCATAATACTTTAGATGAAGCTTCCAGGATTGCAGAACTTATTAAACAAAGAATATAATAAAAGAAGTCGAAATTTGATAATAGGAGCGAAGAGTAAATCTTATTATTAGAAAATAGTTTAGATAAAGTTTTTAGAATCTAAACTCTATGTTGCTTAACGCCTCATAAGCATGATATTTTTTCTAAACTCACCATTTTATGCAACACTCAATATAAGCCCTTTACATTTATACAATTCAATTGATAATGCCTTGTAATATTTCATTACGCACAGTAGTATCATTATTACTTATATAATTTTTGAGATACTAACAAAACCTGTTCTTATTCTATTATACTTTTTTATAGGTTTCTTATTTATATAACTAAGTTTGCCAGTAATATATATTCTGCTTCATTCATAACTTGTTCTGTACCAAAATTTATATTTCTTAGTTATTTTGCTTCCTATTTCATTAGACTATTCTTGATTCTTATTTCCCTTAACTCGCATATTTAAAGCACCAGCACCTTCCTCATTACAACCTTTTGCAAATAACATACTATATTCACTTGAAATATACGGCACAAACACTGTCTCTTCTTCTAACTTATATTGATAACCAAACTCTATTCTCGAACTCAAACTCCATGATCCATAATTACTATAAGCTACATAATCTTTCTCTTTATACCTATATAATTTATTTTTATTATACCCTATATATAATAGCACTTTAGTATAATAATTACCTGACTTATTATCATCCCTCCATTCTTTCTTACCATACATATTAACAAAAATCCTCTAATTCTATTATAATCTTTTTTTGATTCATAATAACCAAGTGAGCTCTTCGATATCTTGTATCATATCCAGCTAATATACCGCCAGTTTTAACATCATAACTAGATCTTTTGTTGTGTTTTTCTCTTGGCCCATAAAATAACCAAATAGGGCAAACCATACTTTATGTTTTGATTTAATATGTCTTTTATACCAAGAAATAATCCTGATTTTGTGCTATTTAATAATTCTACTCTTTAATTATAGCTCTGAATAAAGTTTGCACTAGGTCTTACAATATTATCATAATCCTCATAATCCATCATATCTAATCTAGAATGTACTACATTGTTTATCCAACTACTCACGTCTTGATTTACATAATTTACTACTAAATTACGATAGGGCTATATGTTATCTAAAACTTTGTTTAAATTTTCTTTACTATTCATAATTATGAAGGTAACCTATAGCCATTTCTAAACCATAATTTTCTCTATCTCCTAATTTATCTATGTAATTCGCTAATTTACGTTTCTTTTCATAATTCAATCCCGAAATATCTTCACTATTATACATTAAATCTATCAGCTATTCTTAATAATAACGACACTTTATTTGTCTCATATGGTAGGTTACCTGTATATGGACCAACTATGTCTAAAACATACTCTGAAAATCTACCTTCAATGCAACCACTCGCTTCTAAAAACTCATATTTTGTTGTATCTCCATAATAACCATCCAAGCAGTTATTAATAGTTTACTATCATCTATTCTAGCTTTATCTGTGATCGATATAATAAGCTATTATCAACACCTAGAGTAGGAATAAGCACAGCTTGAAATTGTACTAACTAAACTACTATTAAAACCTTGATTATAATCTCCTATAACATCTAACCTACCTAAAGGTAGTCCTGGGGATATATCTTACCTAAATTATCTATATTTCCTATAATCTTTCCTATACCTCGTAGCTCTCCATTTACATTTATTTTAGGAGATTTTGCTAATTTAACATTATGCAAAGTCAAAGTTTCTGACCTAATATCTGTATCTCCAAGATGATTAAAATCTTTACCAATAACTAGATTGCCCATACCTGTTTTTAGCAATGTATTATTATTGATTGAGATAAGTTTACCTAAAGTCACCTCATAATCACCTGTGCTTACAAATATTTTATTATTTAAATCACTTAAATTTACTGGCATAGCCAACAAAAATCATAGTTTGATTCAGAATAAGCTTTCCTCCTACAATTTCCATTTCTGCTGTATTAATACTACTTCCTGATTCAGATATTAAATTCACTTCAGCTTCTATAGTAAGCTTACCATCTATTCTTTAGGGTTATTTGCTATAGTTACATCCATGGAAAACTTTCTAACATCTAATGATGTATAATTTGGATTAAAAACATTAATGTAATCATTAGTTACATAAATATCTTGATTATTATCTATGGTAATAAACATAGGACCTTTAACTTCAAATACTCCTGTCCATTATAGGAGTAGAAGAAAGCTCTGCCAGAAACAAGATATCAGTAACTAAATATAAAAATCTATAATTAATCAACTTCATAATTAATATAAACAATCTACTACTTAATAGATCAACTATTACTAATTAATATTAATTAAGTTATTAGCTTTTATGTATTAATTGATTATTAATATCTTAATCTATATGCTTGCTTTTAATCACTATCTCCTTCTGTAAGCAGCGCTTGCTCTTGTAACTTATTCAATTTATCTCTTATGCAACTACTTTTTCAAATTCCAATTCACTTGCAGCTTTAAACATTTTTTTTCTTATCTCTTCTATACGTTTCTTTAACTTCTTACCTTGCAATATTATCCCATCATCAAAATCTATAATTTTACTATTTTGTTCATAAACGCTACCTAACATATCATTAATATCCTTCTTAATAATCATAGGTGTAATAGCTGTTTATTATATTCAGGCTGTAAAAGACGACGCCTTTCTATTTCGTATAAAGCCCTTCCTAATGAACCTTTCATTTTTTTTATCTGCATATAAAATTACTCTACCCTCAGTTACAAGCAGCTCTACCAATAGTTTGAATTAAGCTAGTTTCTGAGAACGTAATATCTGCATCCCAAATAGCAACTAATTCACATTCAGGTATATCTAATCCTTCTCGTAATAAATTTACACCTAACTAATATATCAATTTCTCCTTTACTGAGTTTTTTAATAATCTCTATCCTTTCCAAGGTATGTACTTCTGAATGTAAATATGATACTTTAATACTAAGTTCTTGCAAGTATTCCAATTGTTCAGCCATTTTTTTAGTTAATGTAGTTACTAAAATACGCTGTTTTTGCTTTACTATTTTTTGTGCTTCATTAAGTAAATACTCCACTTAATTCTGCACAAGACGCTCTTCACATAATAGATCTTACAATTTGCTCTATTACTTTTATCATGCACCAATTCATATTTATCTGGTGTAGCCGAAACAAAAATCGTTTGCAGACCGCATTCTATTCTTCAAACTTAAGAAGGCCTATTATCTAAGGCTGAAGCTAGTCTCTAAAACTAATACTCTACAAGATTGCTTTTTCTTGCTTTATCACCTATACATAGCCATTAATTGTGGTACCGTTGCATAACTTTCATCTATAAATAATAAAGCATCTTTAGGTAAATTAAGAAAACAATGTTGGAGAAGGATATCCACAGACTTCTGTCCTGATAAATGCTTACTATAGTTTTCTGTGCCTTTATAACTAACAGTTTCAATTAACATCTCTATATTAAACTAGATATGTTTTTCTAATCTATGCGCTTCAATATTTTTATTTAACTACTACAGTTCTAATAACCTTTCTTTAAGTTCTTGCTTTAATCGTATCACGCGAAGTAATAAAGTGACTATTTGCATAAATTACCACCTGATTCAATCTTGCAACTTGTGCACCTTGTAATAGCATCAAACCTCTGTAATATGCTCTAATTCTTCTCTAAAGAATGATAATCTCCACACGCACGTTTATAATGCACAGGAAACACATCCACATTATCTCCTCTAACTCTAAAACTTCCTCTATCAAACTCTAGATCATTTCTCTTATATTGTAATTCTACTAACCTTTTTAATAAAAGATCTCCACTAATAAACTCTCCTTTTTTCAGCAATAGAACCATTTTGGAATGAAATTCCATAGAATCTAACCCATAAAGACACCAAAATAACTACAATTACATCCCATCTTTCTAGTAAAGAGCACGTTGCAGAGTGATGCATAAATCTATTTACTCATTAATAGATGCATCTTTTTCAATATACGTATCAGTTCTTGTTATATATGCTTCAGGCTGATCTCCAGCTGTTTTATAATCAGATATTATTTTAAACATTTATTAAAATACTTATTAAATTTATTTACTGTGGGTATAGTACACGATTATATTATTTAATCCAAAATATTAATTATATAACTAATGATTAATAATGGTTTTTGCAAGAGCTGCAACATATACTTCAGAAGCTCCAGCTTCAAGTAGTAGCTTTGTATATTAATTAATAGTAACACCTGTAGTATCACATCATCAATTAACATTATTCTTTTTCCTATAATCTTGTCTTTATATGTCTTTTATATTGATTATATAACTTAAATAATAGCTTAAATTTATATAAAGGCACGGGTACTAACATATTAACATACAGCAATTTTTCTTTAGTAGCACGAAATAACCATTCAGCCAAATAAGGAGAGCTAGATAAGTTTGGTCATTATATTTAAACTTAATCCTCTTATATCATGAATTATCTCATTACATATGATACAAACTGGAGAAAATAATATCTTTGTTATATTCTAAAATAATCCAGTTATATTATTAAGTAAACACAGCATTTTAGAATGGCGAAATAATATCTACAACTTGTGCACCTAAACGTGGTTGTTGTAAATTTGATATATTACCTTTACCACCATATGATATTCTAGCTTCAGCTATTAAATCTGAATTAATAATATTATCTGTTGTTAAATCTTCAGGCCTAATGATACCCTCTACCACAATTTCTCGTAATTCATAATTTATTCTTACTTCTTGATGACCATGTATTACTAAATTTCCGTTAGGTAAAATCTGAGTTACCATAGCAGCAACCTGCGTTTGTACAGCCTCATTACGAGCAATTGTACCAGAACCAGACATATTATTACTTGAACTAAAATCAACTAAACTTGCTGGATTAATGTTAGCAGAAATAGCTTTTTGTACTGTTTTTTCTAGTCCAAAAAGATTATTTACACCATCTTTTTCTTTACTTGATCTCACTTGTTCTGTTTTATTAGCTAAATTAGCTGTACCATTAATATTTATATTAACCTTTAAAATATCACCAACCTTCCTTGCACGTTGATCTCTAAAGAAATATCTACTACCTGGTGTCCATAAAGAATTAGGATTAGTTTTTACAGAAACAATCTGTTCATTTGCTTCTTTAGGCCATTTGACAGGAGTATAGTCCTGACGTTCTGTAGGCATTTCAAGCTTTCTAATTTCAGGAAGTTTACCCAAATTTTTAAACCTTTCAGTATAGTATTCACATCCTGTTAAAAATAAACAAAATAATATCATTATAAAATTATACTTTATAGGTTTCCAATTCATCTGCAACCCTTATATCTAAAACATACCTTAACTTGCTAATGTAAAACTCTCAACAAGAAAATTTATAATTACCTTACACACACTTTATCTCTATCTTCAACAATAGCATCGAATATTATACCGCTACGCTGATTTTTAACTCTAATTAATTCTCCACTTGCACCTGCATCAAGAGCAAGAACTTCTAGTTTCAATATTAAATTACCACGTTTATACAAAGCTGTAACTATATCATTTTTATTAACAATTTTAGGAACAACCAGCTGATTCTCATTTAAAACCTGATATGCAGCCACACTATTTTTAGGAGTTTTATTTAATAAGAATGCACTATCTAATATAGCATTAGATTTAAGTTTAGAAACATTCACACGTATCTTATCTATATTCTGTATACGTATTATTTCACCAAAACGCATAGGAGATTTTAAAACAGGAGCTATTATATATTCTTCATATTGACCCGAAATAGGTATTTCTATATTTCCCGAATCAACAGTAGACATAGCCTTGATATAGCCTATAAAGCGTCTATTTTTTTTGTTAATATTTGTGATTTTTGTAACAAAAGAACTAACCTCTTGCCAGTTTATACATGTTTTTTTTGAAATATCATAAGATATTTGCACTTCATTATTCAATGTATTAAGCAACGCTCCTTCATTAATTAAGAAGGTTTGTATATCATGCTTTAGCTGTTCATCTACATTAGATATAGCGATAGCATGACTACCAGAGGAAATATATATAAAACATAAAATTATAAACTTGTTAAGATACCTTACCAGTAAATTGCCAAGCCACGGTGTTTTGATCATCTACCACTACTTCATTAATTGAAACTTTACTAAATCCTGCCTTATTTGCTGCATTTTCTAAATAGTTCTCACTATATGAAAAATTTTCCATTTTTTCATTTAATACTATATCATCTCCTGTAGACTTTTCTACAGAAAACGTTAAAACCCCTCCTGGATATAGCATTTTTTTACACTGCATTATAATTGTTTCTAGATCATTAGCATAATGTAATGAACATGCTGACATAATAATATTAAATTTTTTATCATTATTTTGTAAATACTTATTAAAATCTATTTTTAACAGATTATCATAAGCAGGCTTACCTGCGGCTTTCGCACGTTTAGCCTGCATAAGCATTTGCGCTGAGATATCAATACCAGTTAGAAAACCGATTGTAGATCTTTCTTTAAAATATACTCCACATAACCCTATACCACACCCTACATCTAATACTTCTAACTTATCAGAATGTTTTAACTCTTCAATTTCTTGTAAAGTTTCAAAAAGTAAGACATGACCCTTATATCCTTTTTGTTCCACAAAATCTTTCTGATAACTTTCAGCTAGATCATCAAAAAATTCTTCAATAATCGAAATAGGAATAAAACTAGGTATTTGTCGTTTCTTATCTATAATTGCTAGCATATATTGTGCTTCTACAAAATCAGGTTTTAGCTTGAGACAACTGGTAAAATATTGCATAGCCTGCTTATTGTTACCCATAAGTAAGTAACAATATCCTAACTTATAGGATGCCATTAAATGATTTTTATTAAATAGTAAAACTATTTTAAAACGCAATTTAGCATCATAAATATTATCTTTACGCAGATGCAACAAACCTAATTTATAATTAGTATCAGGAAGATCTTGGAGTTTTTCTATAATTACATGAATATAATTCAAATAAAATTGATATAAATAGTTCCACATAGCTTTCATTTTACTTATTTTATGATCTAACACAATATATCTCTAAAATTAGTTAATTTACATATTACTGATTATATAGTAAATTATATAATGTGTATACACACTATTATTTTATATAATCATTATTAGATATGACAAAAATGGCATTAATAGCAAAAAGGCTACAAAAAATAAAACCATCTCCTACACTTGCAGTCACAAGTAAAGCGGCTGCTCTTAGGGCACAAGGTATTGATATTATTGGGTTAGGAGCAGGTGAACCGGATTTTGATACACCTGTAAATATAAAAGAGGCTGCTATTACTGCTATTAAACAAGGCGTTACAAAATATACAGATGTGTCAGGCACTGCTGCACTAAAAAAAGCAATTACTAATAAGTTTTTAACTGAAAATAATATTAAATATAAGCCAGAACAAATTATTGTTGGATGTGGCGCTAAACACGTAATATACAATGCTCTAATGGCATCACTTGATCCTAAAGATGAAGTTATCATACCTTCCCCTTTTTGGACATCTTATCCAGATATGGTATTAATGGCAGAAGGAACACCTGTCATAGTACCTTGTACTAAACAGAATAATTTTAAACTTACTGCCCAAACTCTTGAACGTGCTATAACTAACAATACTAAATGGATAATCTTAAACTCTCCAAACAACCCTACTGGTAGTGTATATAGCAAAGAAGAATTAAGAGCATTAGCAGATATATTACTGAAATACCCACATGTTTACGTTATTAGTGACGACATATACGAACATATTATTTTTGATAATAATCAATTTTACACTTTAGCCCAAGTTGAACCTAAACTCTATCCACGTATTCTGACTGTAAATGGAGTATCAAAATCATATTCAATGACAGGTTGGCGTATAGGATACGCTGGAGGACCTGTAGAGCTGATTAAAACTATGACTATTATGCAATCTCAAAGCACTACTAATCCCTGCTCTATTAGCCAAGCTTCAGCACTTGAAGCACTAACTGGTACTCAAAACTTTATACCAGAGAACCAAACTTTATTTTCTAAACGTCGTGATTTAGTGATTTCCATGATAAACAAAATAGAGTTATTAAAATGTAATACACCAGGTGGTACTTTTTATATCTTTCCTAATTGTTCTGCAATGTTTGGTAAAATTACACCTGATGGTAAAATATTGAAAAATAGTAATGATGTTGCTGAGTATTTACTAGAAAAAGCTTTAGTTGCAGTAGTATCAGGCACGGCTTTTGGCATGGATAGTTTCTTCCGTATATCATATGCTACATCTGATAGCTTACTTATAAAGGCATGTGAGCGCATAGAAAGTGCATGTAGATTACTAAAAGCCTAATTATAAAAGAGAGAGTGTATAGAAATTACACTCTCTTCCCTTAATATACAAAAACTACAATAAATAACGTTTACTTTTTACAAATAACAATCTTTAATTTATTAAATATTACTACACATTTATTGATATTTTACGATTTTTCTGTTATAATTTGCAAATAGAAATATAAAAAAGTATTAAAATCATGAAAGAATCTGAACAAATCTCAAAGAAAGAAATACTCTAAAACAGTTAATAGTATTTAATCCTGATCTTTTAGAAGATAAAAGATTTTATTATGTTAATAATGAGATTAGTGATTTATCAGAGATAGATTTTAAATTATTGTAATTACCTCAAATTTTTATGGATGCAAACAAAAATAATAATTCATAGGTACTTTAAGACTGTCATAGAATTAGCTGATGCAATACCTTACTTTACAAAAGAAGACACAATCAGGAACTTTCTAAAGTTTTTAAAAAGAAGGCTTTATTTATAGATCTATTACAGAGCGACTATACTAGCAGTTTATATAAAAAAATCGAATTTTATCACATAAAAATAAAGATCTTTCTATAAACGAAGAAGATCGTATAAAAACTAATAAAAAGTACAACAACTTAATTCGCAGTTATAACGAAAATCATGTTGCTGCAATAAAGACTTTTTTAAATTTAATATCTGATAACAAAGAAAAAAAGATATACTAGATACATATAGATATCTTATTAAGTAAAGTTTTATTAATAGAAGATGTAAATATACGCTACGTGATCTTTCTAAGTACATTACAGAATACGAATTATGGGAAAAAAGAACAAAATCTATAACCATACCAACTAAAATTAGTTCAGCTATACAAGAAATTTTTTTACAGTTAATTCCGAAGGAAGAAATCAAGAGTTGTATAAAATACCACTTTACAGAACAGAGCCCAAATCTAAGCCTTGATATTGTGCAAACATATAATAAAAAAAACCACTATAGCATTAGTAATTTTAGACCATTCTATGATATAGAATTTCTCTTGAGTTTTTTACCCAAAGAAAAAAGAAGAATATTTTATTAAACAACTAAAAATAGTGAAAATTTCATAGAATATCTTTACCAATTAAGAAAAACTAGTCCTGAGATATCAATTGGCAAATTTTCTGAAATATTTAATTAATTTGGAGGAAAATTCCAACATACTAACTTTAAATAACAAAAAATTGTCAGAAATACAACCTTTACCAACAGATATACTAGAAAATATATAGGATAAACTCTCTAATAATCAAAAACTCAGTTTAACTGCTACAGAAAAAAAACATGCCATTGATATAATAATGGAACAAATGAAACAAGAAACCCTTAGTAAATTACCAAATAATAGTACTACTCAAACTCGTATACCTGAGTTAAGTTTTTTTGAAAAAGGAATACAAAGATTCTCTTCGTTATTTAAACAAGACCCAAATTCAAGAAAAAAGTTTTATTCACAAAAAACAGAATTTGTTAAAAATATTGCTGAGAAACAAAATACTAAACCCGAGAATCAACGATAATTTTGATTATAATACACAGATAAGTAATCTAAACTATCTAATACTAAACTACATTTTTTTCAGTTTTCTTAGCATATAAGAGCGTAGAGTGAAGCCTGCTTTTGCTAGGAAAACTATGAGCAACACATATGCTAATTCAAATCAAAAACTATAATGCTTGTTCAGAAATAGCTTGAATATCATACGTTACAGATATTTCTGTGACTATATTTTCTATTTCTGCTGCTGCTAAACTACTCGGCTCTGTCTCAGTTACATACCTACCTTCGAGCATAGAGGCTGCAAATGCTATCCTGTTTCCCATATAATTTTCTAATAAATTAGGTAAAGAAGGAGCAAATTTTTGCAGAAGTTTTGAATTATGAGGCACTCTATTTAATAATGTTACAAAAGATTTATGTTCCTTACTAAAGATCTCAATCGTAGCTTGCGTTACCCATATATCGGATTGGAATAGGTTTGTACAGGTATCATTACTAAATCTGCTGCTCTAATTGCTGTTTTAGTTTCCGTCGCAATATGAGGCAGACTATCTATAATAATAAAGTCGTAATGCTGTTTCAATCTATTTAACTCAATTATGCCATCCACTAGTAGTAATTAAATGTAAATTAGGGGTATAGTATTAAAATATTTTTGTCGCTAATTATACTAAGTAGACAAGCTATTTTGTGGCTCAATATCAATTAATGCTACACTATTATTTTTACACATCAAGGATATGAAAATATGTGCAGCAATAGTAAGTAGTTTTACCTAATCCACTTTTTTGCTGTTTTATTAATAACCTGTACCATTTTGTTTTCTCAAATATTTATTTTGTAAATAGAAAGCTTAATATATTAAGAAAGTAGTTAAAATAATCTTAATTTAAATTATTAAAGAAATATTATGTTTATTACGTAAAAAAATAGTTTACAAAAAAGGTTTGCTAGAAATCCTAACATATTGTAAGTATTATATGCAACCACTAACACAAAGTTTTATTGTGTAATTTATAAATTTGAAATATATTGATAAGGTTATTGTTTCATGAAAAGTACCTATAATTTTTGTTTAATAAATATTATACTGATAGGTTTATTATCTGGATGTAAGAATGTTAAAGTAGAAGCTGTATATCCTAAAGATTCAGAAACAAGACGTGAAGAACGTGTTGGATCATTAGTCAATGAGGATCCTAAGGGAGGCATAGTTTTATTTGGCAAAGGTAACAGCCTGTCTGGTAAAAACTCTTCTAACGTACAAGGATCTGTAAATAGTTATTTATGGCACGCTGCCTTAAATGTATTGGACTTTATGCCTATTCAAAGTAGTGACTCTGTAGGAGGAGTATTAGTTACAGATTGGTATGAATACCCTAGAGCTCCTGGTGAAAGAATTAAGGTAAATGTCATTATTATGGGCTCAGAATTAAGAACTGAAGCCTTAAAGGTAAAAGTATTTAAACAACTTCTTAATAACAAAATCTTTGTATGGCGCGATATAGAAGTAAGTGATAATGTTGCACGCGAATTAGAAGATAAAATACTAACCAAAGCAAGACAGTTACGTATTGCCAAAGAAATAAAATAAATACTTAGTTTAAGATCAATATGCATAATTTAGAAGAACAATTAAAATTGGAAGTAAAATGGCAAAAAGCTTGGGATCAATCTAATGCGTTTGCTACAAAGCAAGATTATTCTTTGCAAAAATACTATGTACTTGAAATGTGGCCTTATCCTTCTGGTCGTATACACATGGGACACTTACGTAATTATGCTATTGGAGATGTTGTAGCAAGATTTAAACGTGCTAAAGGTTTTAATGTATTACATCCTATAGGCTGGGATGCATTTGGATTACCTGCTGAAAATGCTGCTATAGACAATAATATTCCGCCCGCAGCTTGGACATATAGTAATATCGCTACTATGAAAGAAGAATTAAAGTCTATAGGCTGTTCTTATGATTGGTCACGAGAAATGACCACCTGCTCTCCAGAATATTATATGCATGAACAAAGAATCTTTTTAATGTTTATGCAGAATGGCTTAGTATATAGAAAAGAATCTGTAGTAAACTGGGACCCTATAGATCAAACCGTTTTAGCAAATGAACAAGTCATCAATGGGAAAGGTTGGCGCTCTGGTGTAGCTGTCGAAAAAAGAAAACTAACTCAATGGTTTTTAAAAATAACAGATTTTGCTGACGAATTGATTCAAGGTTTAGATACTTTGCAGGACTGGCCCGATAATGTCAGGTTAATGCAAGAAAACTGGATCGGCAAATCTTCAGGTGCAAAAATCTTTTTTGATATTATAGGTAGAAATACACAATTAGAAATTTTTACGACACGACCTGAAACAATTTTCGGAGCTTCATTTATAGCTATTGCTCCTGACCACTCTTTAGCTATAGAATTAGGTAAAAATAATTTTGAATTAGCAGAATTCATTCAAGAATGTAATCGATCTGATGTATCCGAAGCTACACTGGAAACTTGGGCTAAAAAAGGAATTAATACCGGTTTAGTCGTACAACATCCTTTTGAACAAACCACACAACTTCCTATATATGTGGCTAACTTCGTATTATCTAATTATGGTAGTGGAGCTATATTCGGTTGCCCTGCACATGACGAACGTGATATGGAATTCGCAAAACTACATCAACTACCAATTGTTAATGTTATTGAAAATAATACAATGATCAATTCAAGCTTCCTCAATAATCTTACTGTACCAGAAGCTAAATCAAAAATAATTCAAAAATTAATTGAACAACAACAGGGAGGAGAAACTGTAAATTATAGATTAAGAGATTGGGGTATTTCAAGACAACGTTATTGGGGCTGCCCTATTCCTGTGATTCATTGTACACATTGTGGTGTAGTACCCGTACCTGATAATCAATTACCTGTATTATTACCAGGAGAAGTTAGTTTTAATAAAACAGGTAATCCTCTAGAACACCATCCTACGTGGAAATACGTAACTTGCCCTAAATGCGCAAAGGATGCAAAACGCGACACTGATACTATGGACACTTTTTTTGATTCTTCTTGGTATTTTGCTAGATTCTGTGACCCACATACAAAGGATTTGTTAAACAAGGAAGCATGTACCCATTTTTTACCAGTAGATCAATATATTGGCGGCATAGAGCATGCTGTATTACATTTATTATATTCAAGGTTTTTTACTTTAGCATTAAAGAAATGTGGTTATTTAAATATAACGGAACCATTTCACAAGCTACTCTCTCAAGGAATGGTTTGTCATGAAACCTATACCACAAAACAAGGTAGATGGTTATACCCTGATGAGGTAATGTATAGCAATGACAAGCTTGTACATAAATCTACTCATGAAGAGGTGTTTAAAGGCCGAATAGAAAAAATGAGTAAATCTAAAAAAAATCTTGTAAATCCAAGTAATATAATTGCTCAATATGGTGCCGATACTGCAAGATTATTTATGCTGTCTGATAACCCACCTGAACGTGATATAGAATGGTCAGACAGTGGCGTAGAAGGCGCCTGGCGTTACATACTCAGGTTATTTAAACTAGTAGATCAATATATAAAATCTAAGTCTTCATTTCCAACAATACAAGATAGTACGTTATCTACTAAAATTACTACTTTAATACATAAAACTATCTACAATGTCACAGAAGATCTTGAGAAAAATCATTTTAATAAGGCTATAGCTCGTATTAGAGAACTAACAAATAGCTTGGAGCAATTATCACCCACAAATGAGCTTATAAGACCTGTAATTGCTGAAGGCATTAAAACAGCTGTAAAATTATTACAACCATTTATACCCCATACTGCTGAAGAATTATGGAACAAACTTGGATATAACAGTATGCTTGTATTAGAAGAATGGCCTATATATGATCCTGAGCTTATTCATGATAAAACAGTGGTTATAGCCATTCAAATTAATGGCAAATTAAAAGCAAAAATAGAAGTAGAAGCAAATTTAGAAAGTACAGAATTAGAAAAACAGGCATTAATGTTACCAAACATACAAAATCAGTTAACTGACAAAGTAATAAAAAAGATTATAATCGTTTCTAATCGTATTGTGAATATTGTGCTATAGATCAAGTGTAAAATAGTGTATAGAAGATATCTAGTGTTATTTTTTCTAATATCAGCGTGTGGCTTTCAACCAATATATAGCCAGAAATTTGTCCTTGCCACTGATGATGTACTTGCTTCCATATTTATAAATCCAATCGGCGGTGAATTTGGGAATAAACTGCATGTACAGCTTAAAGAATCTTTAAATCCTTCAAAAAAGTCTACTCCTATACGGTATAAATTGCAAATAAAATTACCCTCAATGTTGTCTACATCTGTTATTATCTCTAACAGCCAAACTGTAAATTATACTTCTATAATAAAAGTTGAATATACCTTAATAGACAATCAAAACAATCAAGAAATCACAAAAGGTATACTTACTTCTTCTGATAGCTACTATACCTCTGCTTCTGAATTTGCAATCTTTTCATCAAATCAAGCCGCCATAGAAAATAATTTAAAAAAAATTAGTGAAGATCTAAAAAACAAATTAATAGCATTTCTAAGCAGAAATAACCTGAAATAACAATAATTTAAATATACCAAAGACAATTAAAATAGTAGGAAGCATAAGACTAGAAGTGTAGAAGAAAGACTACATGAACAAGGATGAATAAACTAATATAGTAAATTCACTTGTATTAGGAACGTGGATCCGCAAAATAAGTAATAAAACTTAACAATTAATATATGGTGGCTTAAGTATAAACAAGAAGAAAAGTCTGAACATCATGCTTTTCCAGAAAGTAAAGGTAGGAAAAGATTTCTGAAGCTAAGTTAATGGGCTACGTAGAAAATAATGGAGATATTAGTTTAGCTGAGATAGCTGAGAATTTCAAAGTAAGCTCTGCAACAATTTGTAAGAAGCTGAAGAGGTACTAGGCTATATAGTAAAATTTAATATTGATACTAAGCAAGATAGAGCGAAGAGTGACAACATACGCAAATTTAAATGTTTTTACTATAGCTATAAAAAAATCGTTTCACTATATGAAAGCGGATGAATAAAGAAGGCTTAAATATTTAACAGTCAATAGAAAAAATTGATAAAAGTAGATTAGTATATATAGACGAAAGCAGAATAGATTTATCCATTACTAAAGATTAGGGATTGGGGAAAGAAAGGGAAAATTATAACGGTTAAGAAGAGTGGTAAATATTATCAAAGAATGAATATTATAGCTGACTTGAATAATAAGAAAGCTTTTGACACCTTTTATATTTCGGAGAGCTTGTAATGAAGAATTCTTTATTACATGAGTTGAAAAGATTTTAATAAAAGAATTAGCAAGAGACCAAATAGTAATTATGGATAATACGGCTTTTCATAAATCTGAGAAAATACGAGTATTAATAGAATTAGTAGATTGCAAGTTAATTTTTTTACTTGTGTATTCTCCTGATTTGGATCCTATAGAGAAGTTTTAGGCTAATATGAAATGATAAATTAGAAAGAATATTTGTTCTTATGAAAATTTATACAATACCATTGTGTATCCTTGTCATAACATAGGTTAATTCACTATAGTGTTAGACATAATTGAGTTACTGTTTTGCTCAATTATTTATTATACTTTTTTTTACAATCATACAATTATTTTGTTAAGACTCCCATAGTAGAAACAGTTGAACTTTAATACAAAAGCCTACTAATTCATATACTATGAGACAAACAGTAGAAGAACGAAAATCCACAACGTATGCAAGTGTAAATGTTCTTACTATATAGATAACAACACATTCTTTAATTGTATCTTCTTTACTGTTGGATAGCTTAATTCTTTTTATTATAAATTCAAGCCAATGCCTTAAAATTTACATTCAATACCCCAAACATTCTTTTGTGTGTAGGTAACCGCTATGGACATATAAAAATTACATCGAATCGTATATTAGAATGGACAAATTTTTGGGTCCCCATAAAAAAGTTATCAGCTGTTACAATACGCTTTTTCTGTTTATATGAAATAGATTCATATAAATATATAGGCCCTTTTGTTCTTGATTTCATTTCTACAAAAACTAGCCTATTATTTTTATAGGCTATTATATCTATTTCCACAAAATTATTACGTAATCTAGTAGAAACAATTTTACAAAACTTAAGCATTAAAAATGTAACACAGCAAGCTTTTCTAGATATAACGTAAAAAAGATAATGTCTTTTTTTATAGTTTTAGCCCACACTATTTATTGGTATTCTTACGTCTTAAAAAAGCTGGAATCTCAAAAACATCTTCTCCTAAACCATCTGCTGCTACGAGTTCTTCTTCTCTTTCATAAGTTCTATTATTTTGTTCTTCTTGATTAGTACGTAACCCTACAGAATTTGCCATCCGTCCAAATAATCCTAAACGAGCACCCTTTTCTACACCCCTACCATTCGCTTTAAGATGACTGGAAGCTGTGTTATATCTTGTATTATACTGTTCTGCCTTTTTTGGGTGCTCAGTATTTGGTATATCATATGACACTTTAGGCTCAACAGCACGTGGAGAAACAAAGATTTCTTCTTCGTCTTGCTCATTTTCTACTATTGTATTGTCATACAATTCTGTGTTGGGCACTTTATTAGTTGATATATTATTAACGTTATTATCCACCATATCCTTCAGTAAATAATATTTATCATTTTCAGTATGTGAATGTGCATCTATACCTGTCGCAACAACAGATACTCTAATACGCCCCTCTAATAACGGATTAAATGTAGAACCAAAAATAATATTGGCTTCTTCTGCATCTACCTCATCTCTTATGCGATTTGCAGCAGCATCTACTTCAAATAATGTCATATCTAGTCCACCAGTAATATTGATTAATACACCTTTAGCTCCCTTCATCGAACAATTATCAAGTAATGGATTAGCAATTGCTGCTTCAGCTGCTTTAATTGCGCGCTCCTCACCCTCTGCTTCTCCAGTACCCATCATAGCTTTACCCATTTCGCTCATGACTGCACGTATATCAGCAAAATCCAAGTTAATTAATCCTGGCATAATCATTAAGTCTGTTATACCACGTACACCAGCATGTAATACTTCATCTGCCATACGGAATGCATCTGCAAAAGTAGTTTTTTCATTAGCAAGGCGAAATAAATTCTGGTTAGGTATGACAATTAAAGTATCAACATATTTTTGTAACTCTAACAGGCCAAGTTCCGCTAATTTCATACGATGAGCACCTTCAAAATGAAAAGGTTTTGTAACCACACCTACTGTTAAAATACCATACTCACGTGCTATACGTGCAATTACTGGTGCAGCCCCTGTTCCAGTACCACCACCCATTCCAGCAGTAATAAATAACATATTACTACCTTGCAAATTTTCTATAATTAATTCTGCTGCCTCTTCTGCTGCTGCTCTCCCAACTTCTGGAGAAGCACCAGCGCCTAATCCTCTTGTAATCGTTTCACCTAATTGAATTCTATTTTCTGCAAGCGAATATTCCAAAGCCTGAGCATCTGTGTTGGCTGTAACAAACTTTACACCTTCTAAATTAGCACTAATCATATTATTTACTGCATTACCACCAGCTCCTCCAGCACCAAATACTATGATACTAGGTTTTAAGATTGCATTTTCTGGTAAACGTAAATTTATACTCATAACATCCTCTAATTTAGAAACTTTTTACTAATAATATCCAAAAATTGACATTAAATACAAGTCTTATCTATTATTACCTATAATTTTGTATATAATAATATTCGTTATATAATAATAAATTACTAATTTTATTCATTTCAATAATTTATTCCCATTCGATTGTACCTGGAGGCTTACTTGTGATATCATATACTATACGGTTTATGCCTTTTACTGAATTTATAATTAAATTGCTAGTAGTACGTAAAAAATCATATGGTAAATCAAAAAAATCTGCTGTCATAGCATCATATGAAGTTACTGCACGTAAAGCACATACATATTCATAGCTTCTATCATCACCCATTACGCCTACTGTTTTGACAGGTAATAACACTGCAAATGCTTGCCAGATTTCATTATATAAACCTGCTTTTTTTAAGGACTCTATAAATAAATAATCGGCCATTTGTAATATGGCTATCTTTTCTTTTGTTACTTCTCCTGGTATTCTTACTGCTAAACCTGGCCCAGGAAAAGGATGTCTATTTAAATACTCTTCAGAAATACCAAGCTCTTTACCAAGTAACCTTACTTCATCTTTAAATAATTCTCTCAGCGGCTCAATTAAATTAAATTTCATATGTTCAGGTAATCCACCTACATTATGATGAGATTTGATTGTTGTAGATACTTGATGCCCTACTGAAGATTCTATTACATCAGAATACAAGGTGCCTTGTGCTAAAAAATCTATTTCCCCTAATTTGCTTGCTTCTTTATCAAATATTTCGATAAAAAGTTTGCCGATTATTTTTCTTTTTTCTTCTGGGTCAGTAACACCCTTTAAATTATTAATAAATAATTCACTTGTATCAATGTGATTAAGCTTTACTCCTAGTTTTTTAAAAGTATTCTTAACTTCTGTTACTTCATTTTTCCTTAACAAACCTGTATCTACAAAAATACAATTCAGTTGGTCACCTATTGCTTTATTTAATAAAATAGCAACAACCGTAGAATCAACTCCTCCACTTACTCCACAAATAACTTTTTTATTACCAACTTTACTTTGTATTTCATTGATAGATTTATATATAAATGAAGAAATATTCCAAGAAGGTTTACATTTTGCTATTTTAATCACAAAATTTTCTAATAGCTTCATACCATTAACAGTATGGGTTACCTCTGGATGAAATTGTACTGCGTAAATACCTAATTCTTCATTTGCAATCACTGCAAACTCAGTATTAGGAGTTGCGGCTAATTTATAAAACCCTTTAGGAATTGCTGTCACTAAATCACCATGACTCATCCATACATTATATGGCTGACCTTTTACCCATACACCATCAAATAATAAAGAATCCTCTATAATTTGTAAATTAGTTCTACCAAATTCACGATGATCTGCCTTTTCAACTTTACCACCTAAAAGATGGCAAATTATTTGCTGCCCATAACAAATTCCTAGTATAGGTATACCTAAAGATAATATCTCTTTATCTAGTGTTGGAGAGTTTTTTTCTAGTACAGATGCAGGACCACCTGATAGAATTATTGCCTTAGGCTTAAATTTTTTAATTTCTTCAGTAGTAATATTGCTGAATTTAATTTCTGAATAAATACCATATTCTCTAATTCTACGTGCAATTAATTGTGTAACTTGAGAACCAAAATTTAAAATTAAAACTTTGTCTTCGACTGTATCAATATTTAACATAGATATAAAAATTTTGCTTAAAATTTAAGAAGAAAATAGAAACCAACTAGTAGTTATCTTTATAACTCTTATGTTAATATCAATATACTTAATATATTGCAATGCTAAAATGTTAAATTTTATTTTCTTTTAGAAAAATTTTTATTAAAGAAAATTATATATTTTAATAATATATATATAATACTAAAAAATATTAGTAGAAATTATTGAGGTTTAATTACTTGGAACAACAAACTAAACCTTACAAATAGAGAAAAATAAAGAGTTATACTAGATTATTTGTATACATTTACTTAAGAAGATCAATATATAAAAACTTTTTAAAGATTTATATATTGACCTCTCCCTAATATTATGCCTTCTTAAAATTAATTGCAAATTGCTGTATTATCGATAAAATGTTATTCCATGCCCAATATATAATTAATCCTGCAGGTAATGAACCAAACATAAAAGTAAATATTACAGGCAAAAATTTCATCACTTTTGCCTGTACTGGATCAGTTGGTTCAGGATTCATTCTTTGCTGCAAATACATAGTCACTCCCATTATTATCGGCCATATACCTATATGCAATATTCCAGGAGGAGACCATGGAATCAATCCAAACAAATTAAATAATGTAGTTGGGTCTGGCATAGATAAATCATGTATCCAACCAAAAAATGGGGCTTGACGCATCTCTAAAGTTACAAATAATACCTTATATAATGAAAAGAAAACTGGAATTTGGATTAGAATCGGTAAACATCCTGATAATGGATTTACCCCTTCTCGTTTATATAATTCCATTACCTCTTTATTAAATTTTATACGATCATTTCTGTATCTTTCTCTTAATTTATTAATATGAGGTTGTAATTCTTTCATTTTATTCATAGAGTGATATGACTTATTAGCAAGAGGGAACATTAACAATTTTACAGCTACAGTCATTAATAAAATTGCAACACCAAAATTACCTACAAAAGAATAAAAATATTGTAATGCATAAAACATTGGCTTGGTAATAAAATAAAACCAACCAAAATCTATAGCTCTATCAAATAAATTAATATTTAACGAACGTTCATATTGATCTAATAATTTGAGCTTTTTAGCACCTGTAAATAAATGACTTCCTATATGTATAGATTGATTTGGATGCACTACATGTGGAGTACTTATATAATCAACTTGTATCTTATTTTGTACACCTTTAGCAAAAGCGTGAAAATGTGCTGTAAAATTATCTTGTGCATCAGGTATAAGCGCAGTAAGCCAGTATTTATTTGTAATACCTAACCAATCCCCTTTATGATTATTACTAAACTCTTTTTGTTTTTTAGAATATAAATCATCATAGTTAGATTCATTTAATATACCATGAAATACACCTATAGGACCTTCATGTAATATAGAATTAGCTTTATAATCTACTGGCATAGGTTTATTAATTAAGCTATAGCCCGAAAGCACAATAGGTTTATCACTAAGATTTTTAACATGTTGTTCAATTTTGAACATGTAATAATTATCTATCGAAAAAGTCATAGTGAAGAATAACCCTTCTCCATTGTCCCACGACAAAGTTAAAGGATTACTCACTGTTAAAAGCTTACTATCTGCTTTCCATATCGTCTTAGAATTAGGTAACTTAATCCCTGTATCAGACGATACCCAACCAAATTCAACAAAATAACTTTCTTTAGATCCAGGAGGAGAAAGTAACACAACCTCGCTACTATTATGATCTAAGGATTCTTTATATTCAGCAAGTGTAATATCATCTAATCGTGCTCCTTGCAAATCTATAGACCCTTGTAACCTACTATTATCAATTTTTATTCTATTCGAACGCGTAGAAGAAAGTACCTGTTCCCGTGATTGTAACATGTTCTCTGTAGCCCCTGACACTAAATTATCATTAGCCTTAATTACAGAAACTGTTTTCTGAGCGTTTTTATGTTGTTCTATTTTAGATACCTCATAATAATATTGCCACAACACTAATACTATCGTAGACAATATAATAGCTAAAGAAAGTTTTTTTAAATCAGACATATAATTACTTTTCTTATCAATTATTATTTATTTCTAATCTTTCTGGAATTGGATCAAATCCTGACCCTCCCCAAGGATGACATCTCATAATTCTTAAAAATATTAGCTTAAACGCCATATAAAGATTATGGCTAACTAAAGCATGACAAGCATACTCAGAACAACTAGGTATAAACCTACAAGATGGCTTCATTATGGAAGAGAATATAAGTTGATATATTCTAATTACTAACAATAACAACGTACGTATTAAAGACACTATACTTATTCCCTTACGTAATACATTTTTATGAAGAAATTATTTTTGATCACGAAATGGTATTCAATTTTCTTATACTACACCTAAAATCATTAATTAACTGACTAAAAGAGCAGTACAACGCCCTCTTTCGTCCAATAATTACATAATTGCAACATGCCAAATCTTGAAAAACATTTTGCACCACTGCTCTTAAACGTCTTTTAATTCTATTTCTTTTAATAGCATTACCTAATTTTTTACTCACTATAATACCCACTGGTGCCCTATCCAGACTATTTGTTTTAGTAGCAAACAAAACATGCGTACTACCAACAACTTTAGAACCTCTATTTAGAATAAAAGCAAAATCCGCTTTTTGTTTGCTAATAAGCATAAACAAAACTTACTTGTTTATATTTTTAAGCACAAAGACGTTTACGTCCCTTAGCACGTCTATTATTTAGCACTCTACGTCCGCCTACACTTGCCATTCTTAACCTAAAGCCGTGTCTACGCTTCCTAACTATTTTGCTAGGTTGATATGTACGTTTCACTATAAAACTCCTATAATTTTATTTTTATACTAAAAGGATCTCTTGCATATATAGAGCTTCTCTATATACTAATTAATTATAATTAAGTCAATTACCTAAAAATTTATGTATAAAAAATATATATTATTTATTTTATTTTTAATAGCGCTGTCCATATGTTCTGGACTATATAATAATAGTCTTAATAACCATGAATTTATCCAAAACATTATTGCTTTTTTCCAAGGCAACCTTAGTAATTTAGCTTATACTATAACTATGCCTTTACTACGAACCTGGAATTATGCAATCTATACCACCGTAGACAAACAAGCTATTACTCTTGGTAATATCTTATTAGGCTTAATACTATTTGTGCTTGGACTTAAATTAGCACGATATTTAACAGAATTAACAAAAATAAAAGTTCTGAATATTATCAAATTAGAGCCAAATGTAAAGAGTATTTTAGAAAAGGTCATTCATGCATTATTTATTATATTAATCACTTTAACAGTTCTAGAAATCTCACATGTTCCTTTAACCATCTTTACTTTTATCGGAGGTGCCCTCGCTATCAGTTTAGGTCTAGGCAGTCAACATATTATTAATAATGTTATAAGTGGCCTTACAATTATGATAGAGCAACCTATTAGATTAGGAGATTTAATTGATGTTGGAGGAAGTAATATAGGACGCGTAGTTAATATTGGACCACGCTGCGTAACTTTAAGAACAGCAGATAATATAGACATACTAGTACCAAATAGTTTAATTTTACAAAATACTATTATTAATTATACATTAAATGATTCTATCATTCGTATATCAACCAACATATATTGTATGTATAATACCTCTTCACAAAATGTTGAGGATCTTTTAAATACAGCAATTGAACAAAATAAAGATATACTAAAATACCCTAGACCTCAAATATTGCTGAATTCTATTGAAGGAGGTGTATTACACTTTAAATTAAATTTTTGGATTGATGTAAATGGCGGACCAGATCGCAAGCAAATTACTAGCAACGTTTTGCATTCTATTAATACTTTATTACAGCAACACAAAGTGCCTTTAGCTCTTTATAATAAATTTGGTTATCATTAAATCAAACTAGATAACATAAACCACTTTCTTTACAATTATATTATATAAATAATAATATTTCATAATAATTAATAAAAGAATATCATATATAGAGCAATTAAAAGAATGGGTTAAAGATAGAGTATTAAACGGATTACACTTAATATCTCAGCCATACCAATACATCTTTAATTACAGATGAAAAGATATATATTAATGTAAAAGGTAACGAATACATAAATAATTATCTAGATTTTAAAGGAGCAGACGAATTGCCTGGTTATGGCCATGTATGTTATGAACAATATCATATTTCTTTAAAGTCTTAGTCATATTAAAGGAACCTGTAAAGGAAACAATGTTTATACTTTTTTTCTACTTACAACTTCGATAACAAAAATGATAAAATAAACTATTTCTCTTATAACAACTTTAAAAAAAATGATGTCTGTTCTTTACTTAAATACAGGATTATACCCATCATTATAAAAAAGAGATTGGCGACAACTTATAATGGTACAGATTGGCATGTAACAATAGAAAATACAAAAAACTCTATAGATGTTTATAGCACAAATAACCTTGATTTAATTGTGGATCATTTTATACAATAAATAGGGCTTTATACTTGACATTTTAACACTCATACTTTAGAGCTAACACGTATAAATGTAATTTGCATTATAATCATAATTCAAATTATAAAGCCGTAAGTTAAAAAAAGCTTGTATAAAAGTTTAGTCTTGTTTATATTACGGCCTATCAATAACTTTTTCTTTATTTCTGTAAGGAAATAAGGGCTTGTAGCTCAGGTGGTTAGAGCGCACGCCTGATAAGCGTGAGGTCGGTGGTTCAACTCCACCCAGGCCCACCATTGTTTCTCTATCAATGATTTTTCTCAAATACTAAACAACGTACAATTTGATTTAAATCTTTATGTTCTGAAATACAGTTCATATTATGGTTTTGGAATATTTTCTTGATATCTTCCTTCTGACCATAACCTATTTCTACAAAAATTTTTCCAGTTTTAGTTAGAACCCCTCCTATAGTTTCTGCTATTACTCTATAACAATCCAGTCCATCTGGACCACCATCAAGAGCCAAATTTGGTTCATAATCCTTAACTTCATGATCCAGAATCTGTAAATCGTGATGATTAATATATGGAGGATTAGAAACAATAATATCATATGTTTTGATTTGAGATAATGCGCTAATCCAATTACTTTGTACAAAGAAAGTACGATTTTTTAAGTCTAACTTAATACTATTAGCACATGCAATCTTAAGAGCTTGAGCCGAAATATCTACACCTAAACCTGTTGCATTAGTATACAAAGTCAGTAATGTTAATAATAAACAACCTGTACCTGTACCTAAATCCAATATATTTAGTTCAGCATTTTTATTAGGCAAATATTGCAATACCGTTTCAATAAGAGTTTCACTATCTGGCCTTGGAATTAAGGTATTATGATTTACTTTAAACTCTAAACTAAAAAATTCCTTTAACTCTCTTAAATGGGCAATTGGTTCAAACTTCGCACGCCTAGCAATTAATTGCTGATAACATAACCATTGTTTCTGATCAATAACATTTTCTAAAGAAATAATAAGTTTTTCTATAGACAAATTCAGTACATGAGCAACTAATAACCTAGCATCTAAATTATAACTTTCTATCTTTGCATTAAAAAGCTCATTCCTACCATAAAGCAAAGCTGATTTTACAGTACAGATATTATTCATTACATACAGGACGTTTTAATAATGCATTAATAGTCTTATCAACACTCGCTGATTCATATAGTATTTGATATACCGATTTACATATAGGCATTTCTATACCAAGCTTCATCGATAACTCATAAATAGATTTAGCAGATATTATACCTTCCACAATTTTAGGTCCAGATTTCTGTATAGATTCAATGGACTGACCTTTGCTAAGCTCTATACCAAAAGACATATTACGCGATTTATGACTAGAGCAGGTAAGTAATAAATCTCCTATTCCAGCTAATCCCATTAATGTTTCAATATTACCACCTTTTACAATAGATAATCTTTTAATCTCTGCAATACCCCTGGTAATTAGAGCTGCTTTAGCATTTTCCCCTAAATTTTTACCAGTGATTATACCACTTGCAATAGCAACAACATTTTTAATTGCCCCGGCTAATTGCACGCTCACTACATCATCAGTATAGTATATTTTAAAATTATTATTACTTAACTCTTCTGCTAGTTGCTTGGCAAGTTTTAAATCAGACGCAGCAAGACTAGTTGCAGCTGGTAATCCTTGCGCTATTTCATTCGCAAAATTAGGACCTGATAGTATAGCTATTTTATGTAAAGGCAAAATTTCCTGTACAACTTCACTCATAAGTAACAAGCTATTTTGTTCAACACCTTTACAACATATAATTAATGGTATCTTACTACTTAGGTTTAGATTTTCTAATTCTATAATAATATCTCGTAAATTTTGAGTTGGGATGGCAATTATTATTAATTCAGAATATATGATCTCTTTTAAGTTATTAGTAGAATGGATGTTTTGAGGTAACATTATGTGAGACAGATATTGTCTATTAATATGTTCTGAATTAATTGACATTACCACATTTTGATTACGCGTCCATAACACCACTTTCTCTGTAGTTTGCGCTGCTATCATACCAAGCGCTGTGGCCCAAGCTCCGCCTCCTATAATTCCAATTTGTTTTTTCATATATAGTTTTTTTAATTATTATATTACAGAAAATTCTATAATTATTTTATCATTATCCAATATATACTCATATTTATATGTCAAATCTTGTTGTATATTCTTATCAAGTTCTAAAGAAGCTAGTGTCTGTTCACTTATATAATCAGAAAACTGCTTAATCGCCCTCTTTAACTCACCACTTGCACTTAAATGTAATTTAATACGATCTGAAATATTCAAATTAGCTTCTTTACGTGATTGCTGTATTAACCTAATTAAATCACGAGCCATACCCTCTAATTTAAGATCTTCAGTAATATTAAGATTCACAATCACTAAAGCATCATTGCTACTAAGTGCCATAGAATTTTGTGTATCTTTAGGAGCTAAAATAAGATTAAATTCTTCATCATTAAGACTCTCACCTGCTATCTCCAATAAACCACCAGCAGTTTTATGCCATTTATTAGCTTTGCTTGCAGTTATCAATTCTTTTATTTTATTAGGTAATCTTCTACCAAGGACTGCAAAATTAAGTTGTAGTTTAAAACTAGCTTGACCTTCTATATTCTCAGAAAACTTTAAATGTTTGATATTAGTTTCATCTTTTATAAGATCTATAAAATCTGTAAGATGCATAATATTGGCACCAAGTACAGTTACCTCTTGTAGAGGAGTGCGTGTTTTAATATTATTATTATTACGCAGGGCTAAAATACTACTACATATATCTCTTGTACGATCCATATTAGCTACTAACTTAGCATCATATTTAATATCTACAGCTGTTGGAAAATTAGTTAAATGTACAGAATTATTAGGTATAAACTCTCCTTTTGTTTCTAAACCTAAATAAATTTCCTCAGTAATAAATGGTATTAAAGGAGCACATACTTTACACATTATATGTAAAACCGTATATAAAGTATTATAAGCATTTTGCTTATCATCATCGTAAGTAGTTCTCCAAAAACGATTACGATTTCTTCTGATATACCAATTGGTTAGTACTTCAAAGAAATCTTGTACCAGAGCACAGCTTGTTGGAGTATCATAATTATCTAGTGAATGTGTTATATTCTTAACTACTTCCTTAGTTTTAGATAATATATATTGATCCATAATATTGGACGAACTTACAGAATATATAGCGTTAATATTGTCTGCATTAGCATATAATGTAAAAAAATTATAAGAATTCCAAATAGGTTTGATCACCAGCCGTATAGTATCCTTTAACATACGACCCTCTCTATCAATAAGTAGCTCTTGACCGCGCATTACAGGAGAAGACATCATAAAGAAACGCAGTGCATCTGCACCAAATGTGGCAAAAATTTCCATAGGATCTTGATAATTATTCAGACGTTTAGATAATTTCTGACCTTTTTCATCAAGTATTACTCCATGACATACACAATTTAAAAAAGGAGGTTTATCAAATAAAGCTGTAGAAAGAACTAGAAGTGTATAAAACCACCCCCTAGTTTGAGCAGAATATTCTACTATAAAATCAGCTGGAAAATTTTTCTCAAATCTTTCCTTATTTTCAAAAGGATAATGAATTTGTCCATATGGCATAGATCCACTTTCAAACCAGCAATCAAATACATCTGTAACACGTACCATCATTGACTTACCTGTAGGATCATCTGGGTTAGGGCGTGTTAATGTATCAATAAACGGCTTATGTAAATCATTAATTTTAACCTTAAAATCTCTCTCTAACTCTTCGATTGAACCATACACATCTATACGTGGATATAAAGGATTATCTGATTTCCACACAGGTATAGGAGTTCCCCAAAAACGATTACGACTGATAGACCAATCTCTAACATTCTCAAGCCATTTACCAAACAATCCATTTTTTATATACTCTGGCACCCAATTAATCTGCCGATTATTCTTGATTAATTGGTCTTTAATTTTTGTTACTTCTACATACCATGATGGCAGAGCTTTATATATTAGTGGGGTGTCTGTCCTCCAGCAATGAGGATAATTATGTATAAATTGTTCAGTTTTTATTAAATGCCCTGATAATTTTAGGGTTTTTATTATTTCATCAATTGCATCAAATACTAGCATTCCTGCAAAATCTGCTACTTCATTTGTAAAATTACCACGGCTATCCACAGGACACACTATGGAAATATTATGTTTACTGCATAATACATAATCATCTTCACCAAAGCCTGGTGCCATATGTACTATACCAGTACCATCTTGTTCTGTAACAAATTCTCCTTCAAGAATTTTAAAAGCATTTTTATAATGACTAAAATAAGGAAACAAAGGTATATAAGTTAGGCCTATTAATTCCTCTCCCAAACACACATCATGATTAGATATATTATCTTTATCCAATCCAAGCTCTTTGGCATATTTATGAGATAAATTCTCTGCTATAATAAAGCATTCTTCATTTTTAATGATATAAGCATATTTTATATCTTTGTTCACAGCTAGAGCTAAGTTTGAAGGTAATGTCCATGGTGTTGTAGTCCACGCTAGAACCTTATAGGCTTTACAGCCCTCTGGTGCTGACTTCGGTTTATTATTCAAAGTAAAAGTTACAGTAACAGCTTTATCTGTACGTTCTCTATATGAATTATCTAGTCTTGTTTCAAAATTAGATAAAGGAGCCTCACAAGCCCACGAATACGGCATAACACGCATAGACTCATAAATTAAGCCCTTACTATATAATTGCTTAAAAGCCCAGAGTACTGATTCCATAAAATCAATATCCATAGTCTTATAATCATTTTCTAAATCAACCCAACGCCCTTGCCTATTAACATATTGTTCCCATTCCGAAGTATACTTAAGTACAGAAGTAGCACATTGTCTATTAAATTTCTCAATACCAAATTCTACAATTTGCGCATAACCAGAAACCTGTAGTTCTTTTTCCACTGTCATTTCTGCAGGAAGCCCATGACAATCCCAACCAAACCTTCTCTCCACCCTTTTACCTTGCATAGTTTGGTATCTAGCAATTAGATCTTTCATAAAACCGGTAAGTAAATGACCATAATGTGGAAGTCCGTTTGCAAATGGAGGACCATCATAAAATACAAATTCTGATTTACTACCACGTTGATCTATAGAGGTTTGAAATATATTATTTTCCTGCCAAAATTTCAGTATTTTTTCTTCTATTGCAGAAAAATTAGGATTAGAATCAACTTTAGGATATAATATTTCAGTAGCCATAATAATTAATAAGATATGTGTTATTCTGCAGATTACAGTAATACTAACTAAAAGCCTATTATACTATGTAATAAGATCTTCTATATTATATTACCTAAAATCTAAAATATAGTCTAATTATGCCAACTATAATACGTAATGTCAAAAAATTTAATGGTAATTCTAAAATAACATATAAAAAGCCTAAATAATAATACAGCAAAACCTATATGATATTATAAATTGAAGCAATATATCTCACTGCAATAATTATTTTGCGTTTTACAGAAATTTTATGCCATTTAATCACCTTTGTTTTGCCAAACCAGTTTAGATAATGATAGCAATATGCAAAAACTATAAATCTTATAATATAATCTACATTCTATATGATACAAATGGATTAATATAATATTACTCAAATTATTATATTATGTTCTACATAAGCTGAATTATAATAAGACAAATGTACAGACAAGCAGTCCAACATCATAAAACCTATAAAAATATTACAGAGATAACTTCTGCAGAACTAGGATTTCTAAGAACACACCCTAACATAAAGAGCAACGTAAAACAAAATACATGTATTAGAGTAGGCAAAAGCATTAAAAATGTATCATTATAGGTAAATGATGAAAACATAAGATTGCAATTGTATATGCACTTAGTATAAACGCCTTACTCTACCAATTATTATTTATACTAAAATATAAGTAGAAATACACGCATAACATACAGCACTGATTAATAATAGAAATAGATGGTAATAGAAAAATTAGGAGCATCAAAATATATAAAATATGTGTAATCATATATGGTTAGTAAAATATTGTTTATCATGTAGCCACGATATTTCTGTTAAATAATGGGCTGGCTCTAGAAAAGCATATGTATATAAGCAATAATTCAAGCGGTGTAACAAGCGCAATACCAAATAATATAATAATCATTAATATATTAAAATGATCAGTATTAAAATTTTTAATCAAAAGATTCATATACATTTAATAACAGTTACATTATAAGTATTATTTTAGTATAAATATGTAAGTTGTTATAAAGAAGGTAATAAAATGTATATAACGGTTAATACTTTAAAAAGTAATTTACGTGGCATATTATGGATGTTATTAAAATCCCTGGTATTTACTATCATTTCAATGATGATTAGCAAAATCACTCATCAAATCCATGTATTTCAAATTCTATTTCTAACTATGTTAGTAAGATTAATCTGTTTACTACCATGGACTTTTTATACAAAACAAGAAAATTTACGGATTAATATCCCTAAACTATATATGATACGCTCTATTCTTACAACATTTAGCTTAATATTATGGTTCTATGTATTAAAAATCACTCCAATTGTGGAAGCTACTGCTATAAGTTATACTACACCTTTGTTTTCTGTTATTGCTGCTGCTGTTTTTTTACAAGAAAAGCTAAGTAATCAACACATTATGGCTTTATCTATAGGATTTTTTGGAGCTATTATAGCATTGCATCCCAATTTAGAATATTTTAACAAACTACAATTAGGAGGACTACTAACTTTAGTAACAGCGTGCATATGGGCTTTAACCGATATCATAAGCAAAATCCAATCTGATAAAGAACATATAGTCGCACAAACTTTTTATAATACCTTATGCATGACTATATTTTCTATGCCGCTTGCATTACTAGTATGGCAAACTCCTACTCTTTCTCAGGTAATATGGATTATTATAATAGGATTATTATTTTTAATTAATCACCTAGCTTTAACTTGGTCATACTATAACGCAAATATTATGGTTGTAGCACCTTTTACATTTAGCAGAATATGTTTTACAATTATTTTAGCGTATTTATTTTTTAATGACACACCTGATTTATATAGTATTATAGGTGCAAACGTTATTTTAGGTAGTAGTCTTTACATATTATATATAGAAAAATATAAATGTAATACGCTTTGTAGGTAACTCGCTGTTAAAGAAAAGGAGCATTTAGAATTTATGACAGAAAAATTTGATATATTAATTATTGGTGGGGGCCCGGGTGGTTATGTAGCGGCTATACGTGCTGCTCAACTCAAAATGAAAATTGCATTAATTGAGCGAGAACAACTTGGGGGAGTATGTTTAAATTGGGGTTGCATACCTACTAAAGCATTACTGAGATCTTCAGAAGTTCACCATTTGTTACACAATGCAAGCGATTTTGGGTTTTCTGTCTCAAATATTACCTTTGATATTAAAAAAATAGTTGGACGCTCTCGTAAAGTTGCAACACAATTATCAAATGGTATTAAACATTTGCTGAAAAAAAACAAAGTAACTGTTTTTGATGGCCATGGAAAATTGTTAGGTAATAGTAAAGTATCTGTTGAAAAAGATGGAAAAACTGAAGAAATTTCTGCATCACATATTATTCTAGCTACTGGTGCACGTCCGCGTATCGTCTCCCCACTTGAGCCTGATGGCAAATTAGTCTGGACCTCAAAAGAAGCAATGATACCAGAAGTTATGCCTAAATCTCTTTTAGTAGTAGGTTCAGGAGCCATAGGCATAGAGTTTGCAAACTTTTACCGCAATATGGGCGCTGAAGTAACAGTGATTGAAATTTTAGATAGGATTTTACCTGCGGAAGATGCTGAGATCGCCCAAATTGCACATAAATCTTTTGTTAAACAAGGTATGCATATTTTAACTAGTACTACAGTAAAATCTGTAAAGAAGGGTAAAAACAATGTTACAGTAACTTTAAATGTAGAAGGTAAAGAACAAACCATAACTGCAGATAGAATTATAGTAGCAGCTGGTGTTATAGCAAACACAGAAAATCTTGGCTTAGAGCACACAAAGATCAAACTTGATAAAGGACGTATAGTTACCAATGACTATTTAGCAACTGATGAACTAGGTGTTTACGCCATAGGCGATATAGTAGGAGCACCATGGCTTGCTCATAAAGCTAGTCATGAAGGTATAATATGTGTTGAAAAAATAGCTGGTCATGATATACATACTCTTAAACGCGAGAATATTCCTGCTTGCACTTACTGCATGCCTCAAATAGCAAGTATAGGATTATCTGAACAGCGCGCTAAAGAAGCAGACTACCAAATCAAAGTAGGACGCTTCCCATTCGTTGGTAATGGCAAAGCAGTTGCCTTAGGCGAAACAGAAGGGTTAATTAAAACTATATTTGATGCTAAAACTGGTGAATTACTCGGTGCGCACATGATTGGTGCTGAAGTCACAGAGCTAATCCAAGGGTATGCTATTGCTAAAAATATGGAAGCAACCGAGCTAGATATCATACATACTGTATTTCCGCATCCAACTTTATCTGAAATGATGCACGAATCTTCGTTAGATGCATATGAGCAAGCTATTCATTTTTAATATATTATAGTACATTATTCTTACTAAGAGCCTTTATACTAACAAAAGATTTTAGGTTCTTAGTAATTTAGAGGTGACTTAAAAATATATCACTATACATCTATACTATTTTCATTATGACTTTCTACAAATTCTACAGCTTCTTCTTTATATATGTAACATATCTGACAACGAATTTACTAAAAAACATGAATGAGATAACATTCTACATCTATGATAAACAAATAAACCCATGCCAGCAACTCACAACACCTCCTAATATACCCATAAAAGGCTTATTGAGAACAAGTTGTTGACTGATAAATTATTTTGACATTCCATACTTATTACGAGATCTCTAATGGAAATTCTAAGGATATATTGTTTCAACAATTATTATAAAAAATTTTTCTACTAATTTATCAGCTGTATAATGATCATACAAAACTTTTCTGACTTGACCTGTAAGTCTACTGATATCTTGCAATTTACAACTCATAAAATAATTTACACTTAACTCAAAGTTGGAAGACTTCTTATAATAATGTATTCGTTGATTCATAAACAGAATCAAAAGATTTAACTTCACAAGAATTGATAATATTATAATGAATATGATATTTTACAATATTATTATGTATTTATATTATGGTTATCCTTATCAAGTATAATAGTGTATCTTAACTGATTGCTATAATCAGCGCTATCTGTTTTAAATTTCTACAATTTTGATCAAACAATTCTGAGAGTTCTCAGAATTGTTTGCAGGCATATTAAATATTAATAATATTATTAATATTTACATTACAACATTCCGATACCTTCATATTGACTATTTGGAGTCTTTTTAATTACAATTAAGGGTTGACTACCTTCTTGATTGAAATTATTAATCAATTCCAGACTGCACATAAGAAGAACATAATTGTCCGAATAACCCGTATAGTTTTATATACATTTCTTAATTACTAATAGTTAGTCTCATATACTTTATCTACACCATTGCTATAAATCATATTCATTTAAGCTATTATTTACTATAGTTAATTGATCTGGCATTAAACTATTTGTTGATTCTGTAGAAGATATTTTAAGATTTGTGCAAGAAACACTATTATTTTTCAAAATATTCAATTTTTATCATGATTTGTTGTGTTACAGAATTGTTCTAAATTCTCTATAGATAATTTTGTATTAATTTTTTTATATCTAATACACTTATGTTCTCACAGGTAAAATCCTATATAATTTTGGTTCTTGTAAATAAATCTTATAACATTATTGCTATACATCTCATTACTCCTATTCAGCTTATGATAATGCTTAGCATTATCATAAACTTTACATGAGTCAACATTAATGCCATGATATAGTACATAGGAGAGAAGAGTGGAACCTGCTTTTTGCTAGGAAAACTATTAGTAACGCATATGCTAATTCAAATCAAAAAACTATAAAATTCATTTAAAGAATTAACCGTAAATATAAATAACATCCTTTGGTTAAGACAATTAAATAAGGTAAGCTACTTAAATGTTCCCACCATCCCTTTTCTTCAATAGTGATTATAGTTCGTATTTTATCCTACTATAGCAAATTAACTTGTAATAGGAATAAGAACGGGAGGAATTAAGTGTACAATGAATACATTAAGTGATCGAGTAACGATGCCCCTATTACAAGTGAAAAAGCTATAGTAAAAATAGTTGATCTTTGATACAAGACCAAATAGAGCAAAAAGCAATAACTTAATATAAGTACAAATTCTTGTACTATATTTCCTAATAATAAATAACAAGATGAGTCTCATTACTACAAAATAAAACTATACTAGATTTAAGCTTCTCTAGACAGCATGTTACTATTCTTTAACTTAACTCCTATAGTATATATTAATTATATGCACCCATGATTAGCAAATAGAAATTATACTTAGGGCATATTCATAAGACTGTACATTATTTATAGCAACTGATACACTGTCTCTTTCCATAATCATCCCTATTATAGTATGAAAAAATAATCCCCCAAACATATTTATGCTATTTAAAAATGCTACAGTTATACTTAGACTTTTTGGATCAACTAGTTTTGTGCTTGCTGAAAAAACTATAACCTGATAGCAACACATAATGCCAACAACGAAAAATAATAACATTATAATCCATATAGAACTTATATAAGAAGAAGCAACGTGCAAAATATTGCACCCATACCCAGCCCATATAAAACAATAAGTATAGCTACCCAACTTTTTGTTAAACAAGGCAAGTAATGGTCCTCCAAATAACATTTCTATTCCTAGAAAAATAAATGAAACTATACCAGCTGCACTACTTTTATCTAAGTTATATGCTATCATTAAATATTGAACCCCTCATATATCTGCAAATCTTTCAACACACCTACCGTAAGTAGGTTAGAAATAGCTAAAGACCAAATAATAGGAGAAAACATTACGTTTTTAAAATCAGACATCATAAATTAAAACTCTGACCGAGACTGATTGTTTTTATTCCTTAATGCTACATATACCATAACAGCAATAAATATAGATACGATTGATAAAACCAAAGCTATATAATACTCTCCATAAATTTCTATAAGAACACTAGTGGACCTCCCTCCATACACAACGCCCATTAATCCAAATGTAAAGAAAAACTACGGACGACCCTACTCCTATTAAAAATCTACTCAAAATTGCTATATAGAAACTATCAGTATGTATAAAACAAAGCATAGATATGCCACATAACACACTCAAAGCAGTTTAACACAACTTCATAATTACCATTAATTCAATACTCTTCATAAAATTTTTATAAAAAATACATTAATTTAACAAATTATTGTGTTTAATATCACTTCACATTTCCTAATAATTCAGATATAATGGTTTTGTCTAATAAGACTATGACAATAAACGTTGTTTGAAATAAATATTTCGGACCCGGGGGCGGTACCCGGCATCTCCACCAATTCAAGTATTATTACAAGATTTTTATTATGGGGATGAAATAGCTTCGACGGGTATAGTAAAAGAAACAATTTTTGTCCGGTTTGACCACGCCGTAAAATGGTCGAAACAGAAATGCCAATGATAACAAGGCATCTGTAAATTATGCAAACGTAGCAAACAATAATTTCGTTTTTGCTGCAGCAGCATAACTTAACGCGGTTTGGGGGCTACCGGGCAACAGAAAGCCCTTATTAATAAAAGCTAAATTTAACGATACAACCCTAGTTTAAATTAAAAATTCTCTATATATTCTTGCATTATAATAATTCATCCTATAAGATGTATAGATTGCGGTATTGTTTAAATAGTATCTTTTAATATATTAAGACTTTGTAGTTTAAGCAATATATAAAATAATTTTAACTGTAGCAACTAACTTACTTTACATACTATTAAGTGTACAATGTACATATATAAAACGACGATAATGTCATTAAAGCGAGTTAAAAGCTTATTATATTAAGTAGCGGTATAAAATGGCAGACATTATTAATTACAGCAGCCTCATAGATGATGCAATGCGCATTATAGTAAAAAAGTCTTTAGAAATCCTAGCGTCTACTCCTGTTAATAAAATAGGTGATCACCACTTTTTTATATCTTTTATTACCACATACCCTAAAGTTGTATTATCACCTAAATTACTCCAAAAATACCCAAAAGAAATGACAATTGTATTACAATATCAATTTGAAGATTTACAAATAAAAGACGATCAATTTAGTGTAATATTGAGCTTTGATAATGTTAAAGAGCGTATTATTATACCTTTTTCTGCTATTACAGCATTTGCTGACCCAAGTGTAAAGTTTGGCTTACAATTTAGACATATAGAGTCTTCACTAGAAGATATAAATCCTACAACAGATTCTGCTGATGTATCCTTAAAAGGTGATATTAACCATAATAACGCCAAAGACGTACAAAATATGATAAAGGAATCTGGAGCTACAAACGTTATTACTCTTGATAGCTTTAGGAAAAAGCCCTCTATACATTAACTTATACCTTACCCCCATCGTTTATGTACCCAAAACCATTGTTCAGGGTACTCCGTAATCCATTGCCCTAATAGATTATTTATGTTATACATAATATCAAAAATATCTTGAGTATTATTATTAACTTTAATTTCCAAAGGTGGTAGAATCTTTACCATAAAGTAGGCACCTTTTTTTCTCACAACCTGCGCAGGAATTATGGGACAATTAAACTTTAACGCAAGTTTTGCAATAGCCGTAGGAGTCATAGCGTCATAACCTAACAATGGTACCTTTATTCCATCATTCATTTTTTGATCAACTAACATAGCTATAGCACTACCTATTTTTAGGCCAGAGATAATTTCTTTAGCCATTTTTGCACCTTTGGTAATAAGTTGCACTCCACATCTACTACGTTCCTTACAAATCAATTTATCTACAAGTTGATTATTAGCTGCTCTGTATATTAATGCTAACTTAATACCATGTTCAATGGGAATACGAGGACTAATTTCCCAATTTGCCATATGTGCTGAGAAAAAAATACCTGAATTCAAGTTATGTCTAATATAATCCAAGTTTTCTATTCCTTGAACTTCAACACGCTTTACAAATTCCTCTTGACTTAAATTATAAATATGGGGAAACTCTCCAAAAACCCTTCCTAAATTATCCCACATTCTACAAATTATATCCTTAACCTCATCATCATCTAAGTGTTTAAGGATCATTTTAATATTACGGTATGCCACCTTACTAACAGGCAAATATACACCTATATTACGCCCTATCCAGCCGCCTATGCTTGAAGCTCTATCTATCCCCACACAACTAAATAAAGCAAAAAATATCCTAACTATGAAAAACTCAATCCAATGTTTGATTATACGCATAATTAACTGTTATTTTATTATCGATTGATTAACACTATACAATTTCAGGTGGTAACAATACTATATATCCCTCGGATATATTAATCTCAGTAATTACCTCCCTAGTAAATGAAAAAAAATCAGTATTATTACTTTCATTATATATTATTTCTATTAAATCACCTGCACCAAAGTTATGTATTGCTTTTACACATCCAAGATCTGTATTATTTCGATCCAACACTCTTAATCCTATAAGTTCCTTATATAAATATTCTTCCTCTTGTAATACTTCTATTTCCTCATTTGTAATAAATAGTTTTGTACCTATAAGCTCCTCAGCTTGATTACGGGTGTTAACACCCTTTATATTTGCTATGATTTTATTACCTATTAATCGTGGCTTGATTATTATATAATCACCATGCTCATTATAAAATCGTTTAAATGATAAAATATTTTCACATTTTGCTGCAAAACTTTGTATTTTTACCTCACCTTTAATACCATGTACAGCAACAATATTTCCTATATGTATATATTCTGATCGTTTAGGCATATCTCACTTTTATTATTAATATTTTTTAAATCGTTTTTGTTTAACATGGATGAGAGTAATATAATAATTAATTATTGTCAAAAAATGTTCTACATATCATAGTAGTTTGATAATAAGTCACCTAGGAGTAATAGCGTGCCTAAAAAAACAATTTATATTATAGGTATTATATTCTTAATAGTTGGAATATTGTCATTTATCCCCAATTTTGTTAATTGGGATAATTGTAAAACCAAAATAGTCCAGTATATTAATAACAATAATAAAGATTTTACTTTTGATGTGAAAGGCAAAATACATTTATCAATCATACCATGGCCTAGCATTATGATTAAGAACTGTACAATGATATCTAAATCATCTAGTACAGATGATTTAACCTTAAATAATCTTAACATAAAAGCGGATCTTTCATTATGGTCTCTTTTCACCGGCAATTTTTCTTTTAGCAAAATTACTTTCATTAACGGCAACATAAGTTTAAAGCTTGGTGCCCCCCTAAAAACTTTACTATCTGCAGGTAATAATACTAATAAACATTTAACATCAATTAAAGAGATTGCCTTCCAAAACACTAATATTTCTTTATTAAAACCTAATACACCCATCATAATATTTAATAATATTACTGCTAATATCATAACTAATCATAAAGATATTTCAATCAAGGGTAAATTTTCTCCACTAAACATAGAAACTATTAACTTAGATTTCAAACTAAAATATAAAGGCAATAAAGCTGATATTACAACTCTGCTTACTTCTCCTAATTTTATCTTATCCTTAAAAGGTATATTAAATAATGAGAGTGAAAATTGGAATATAACAGGAAAATCCAATACTTCCATAAAAGATTTCAGCATCTTCTCAAATCAATACTTGATCACTTGCCTACCTTTTTTAAATAATGTTTATTCTACTGAATCTCTTACTATAGAGAGTGATGTATTAATTTCAGAACAAGAAATTTCGTTTAAAGACTTAAATATTAAATCTAATAGTATAAAAGCTTCTGGTTATATAAGTGATATAATATCACATTCTTCAGTAATTGATATAAATTTAACTTTTAACAAATTAGATTTAGATAACTTAATAAAATACCCTAATCTCAACCAAGATTCCTTGGCTGAACAAAAAGCATTATCTAATTTAATGAATACTTCATCAACCACTCTTAAACAAAATTCTTGGTTAATTCCTAAAAACCTAGACATACTGTTTTATGTAGATATACAAGATATGATATATAATAATTATCACTTAAATAATACTAAAGTAAATGCAGAGTTATCTAATGGTATTATAGAATTGTACTATACAACTTTAGAATTTAATCAAGACACAAAAATAGAATTGAGTGGCACAATATCTAGTAATGATATAAGACCTATATTCTCTGGATTAATTAATGCCCAAGGCACTAGTATAAGTCCTATTATGAATTTTTTAGGCTATAAAAATAAAGACATACAAAATAATAATTTTGTATTTTATACAAAAGTTACAGCTACACCAAAAGAAATTAATTTATTTGAACTTGATGCCACAATAGATACTTTATCTTTAAATGGTAATATAATTCTAAGATTACATGATAAATTACATATTAACTCAGACCTCAACATTACCTCTTTAAATTTAGATAATTATGGATTAAGCCACTATCTAAGTGATCTTGTTCAAGAAATCAAACAAAGTAATTATAATTATCTTAGTAATTTACAATGGTTACGCACTATAAAATTTGAGGCTAATTTTAATTTAGATATCAACAATTTAACTATAAACCAATATGTATTTCCACATATTACTACTAATTTGTTTTTAGCTCCAAGTATATTAAAATTCGAGGATCTATCAATTCAATCAGAAAACATAGATTTTAACGGAATATTTGCTCTAGATATTAGGTATTTACGCCCTAAAATAGACATCAATTTTGAAGGTAGTAATTACAATGATAATTTTATAAACCAATTATTATTTTCTAATCCTGAGAAACCAATTGCTACTACAACTAATAATAAGAATATAAGCCATAAATGGTCTATTACGCCCTTAAACTTAACTTTTATTCACACATTTGATGGTAATATTGTTTTAAATTTTGATAAAGCTTCTATAAACAGTTTGAATTTAGAAAAGCTCAATTTTGAAGCTAAGTTAACCAACTACATATTATACATAACAAAATTGAGTACATATGTATTCGGTGGTCAATTTGCAGCTACAGGATTACTTAGTACCCAACCTATGGTTTTTAGTATGTCATACGTATTAAACAATGCTTCTCTTGAACAACTATTAGACAAGCTATTTAAGACAAAATCTATCACCGGTTATATAAGTACTAATGGTAATATTTCTACTCAAGGTACATCTATTGCTACGATGATCAGTCAACTGAATTCTGATTTTATAATCGCAGCCAGGCAAGCCGAATTTAATGGCGTAGACATAAATGTATTAGTAAATAGCACTAATCATAATAATTATAATATACAAGAATTTGGTGCTATGCTACATTCTGCTCTGAATGGATCTACAACCTTTAATACTATAGATGGAACCTTTAATATTCAAAATGGTTTAATGCAAACTAAATCTATAGAGCTCACAACAGATCGTACTCGAGGAGTATTTAGTGGTAATATAGATCTTAATAGCTGGTTATTAAATACCATTACAGAATTTGCCTTTATACCTAAAGCTGGCGCGCAACCGCTTTCTTTTACTGTAAAAGTTAGTGGTAACATAGATAAGGTCAGTAAGGAAATACAAGCTGATGCGCTTAAGAACTATCTTATGACCACTAACACAACCAATTAGAATATAATTCTCATATTATTGATTATTAAAGTTTGAATTAATTTAATTTGCATTCCTTAATTAGAGTCGGTATATAAATATTAAAAAATAATTTATTATCGTCAGTAGTCATTAAAGTAAACATTAACATCTTTATACCTAGGAGTAAAAATGCTAAAAAAAATACAACGAGCTTTAATTTCAGTTACCGATAAGCAAGGTTTAGAGAACATAACAAAAACTTTACTAGAGTACGAGATTGAGATAATATCAACCGGTAGTACTGCTCAGTATTTACAAAGTATTGGTATAAAAGTATTACCAATACAAGACTACACAAACTTTCCAGAAATCCTAGATGGAAGAGTAAAAACCCTACATCCTAAAATATATGGTGGTATACTTGCTACTGATCACCCCGAGCATTTAAGTACTATGAAAGAACATAGTATACTAGATATAGACTTAGTAATAGTAAATTTATACCAATTTGAAAAAACTATAGCATCTAATAATACTACAATAGAATGTATTGAAAATGTTGATATAGGCGGCCCTACTTTAATTAGAGCAGCAGCAAAAAATATGCTCTATAGAACTGTTATAACAGATCCTGAAGATTACACGCCTCTTATAGAAGAACTCAAACAAAACAATGGAGCAACAAGTTATGAATTTAGATGTAAACAAGCACAAAAAGCGTTTACATTAACTGCTCATTATGATGCTATAATATGTAATTGGTTAGCCAAAACTAACAATGATTTAGCTTTAAAGCATACTATGAATTTTACTGCAACACTTAAGCAAGATTTACGTTATGGTGAAAATTCGCACCAAAGAGCTGGTTTATATGTATTAAATCCTGGACAAGAACATACTTTGTTAAATAGCAAACAAATTCAAGGCAAAGAACTGAGTTATAATAATTTACTTGACGCTGATGCAGCAGTAAATTTAATACGTGAATTTACATCTCCAGCAGCAGTAATAATCAAACATACAAATCCTTGTGGCGTAGCCACTGCTTTTGATATAACTTCTGCTTATAAGCTTGCACTTGCATCAGATACTAGTAGTGCTTTTGGCAGTATCATAGCTTTAAACCGCCTTATAGACATATCTTTAGCTACTGAACTTAATAAACTTTTTATAGAAGTTATTATTGCACCAAGTATAGATAAAAATGCCCATAATATCTTATGTAAAAAACAAAATTTACGCATTTTACTAATGCCTATATCAACTAGTACTCTCACCTCTTCTTATCATCTTAGATCTATAGATGGCGGTGTACTAATACAAGAACAAGATACTGTTCTTATTAACAAGTATCATTTCCAAGTTGTTACAACACAAAAACCTAGTGATAAACAAACTGAAGACTTACTATTTGCATATCGTGTATGTAAACATGTTAAATCTAATGCTATTGTCATTGCATCAAACCAAGCTACAATAGGTATTGGTGCAGGACAAATGAGTAGGATAGATTCTGTAAAGATAGCTTTATCTAAAGCTACAGACAAGTTAAAATTTCAAAGCATGAGTAAGGCTGTACTTGCATCGGATGCATTCTTCCCATTCCCTGATAGTATTATCATGGCAGCTGATGCGGGTATAAAGGCTATCATACAACCAGGAGGATCTATACGTGATCTAGAAGTAATAAAAGCTGCAAATGAGTGTTCAATTTCTATGATATTTACTAATACAAGGCATTTTAAACACTAAAATTTCTATAGATATTTATTCACTTATATAGCAAATTAACTTGTAATAGGGATAGGAATGAAAAAAAGTTGAATATTTATACTAGGAGCGATGAGCAAAGCCTACTGTTATTAGGAGAGTGAAGAGTGACGACATACGCAAATTCAAATGTTTTTACTATAGTACATAAGTAATCGAGTAACAACTTCTCTATTACAAGTGAAAAAGCTATAGTAATAAATAATAGCAGGCTATTTTTACTATATGACAGAAATAGAACAGCACTTTTGTATAAGCAAAAGGGGCAAGACATTGATTAAAAACTAAATTTTACTTATAAAAAAGCTCATATATATATTATATATGGAAGCGAATGTGAAAAAACGTAGAGAATACTAACTCAACTTAAAGGTTTAGTAGATAAGAACTTATAAAGGAGCTTGTATTGTAGTGCAATACAAGCCATTTTCTATACAATTATTTTACATTATTTGCTTGTACAGGAACATCAACTATAATAGTACCAGCTTTTTCAAATGTTAAGGTAAGTAATAAGTGATCACCTAATACTAATTTTTTGTTTAAACCCATTAACATTACATGCATACCATTTGGAGCAAATTTTACAACAGTATTACCTGGAATAACAAGCTTATCTATAGCGGTCATTGTGATAATACCGTCTGTATTAACTGTCTTATGCAATTCACATTTAGTTGCTATCGATGTTTGAGCTGAAAGTAGAGTATCAGCTTCTGTACCTTTATTAGTTATATCTAAATAAACTGCTGTATTTTCCACATTTCCTATAGTAGGTGCAGCCCACATATTAGTTATAGTAATGTTTGAATTATCAGCAAAACCTATTACAGGAAAGAGCAATAACATTAGTGATAAAATAACTTTTTGCATAATACACTCCAATATAATTAAACTAGT
This sequence comes from Rickettsiales endosymbiont of Dermacentor nuttalli, assembly GCA_048496475.1. GTDB lineage: Bacteria > Pseudomonadota > Alphaproteobacteria > Rickettsiales > Arcanibacteraceae > Ac37b. The sequence goes on along the minus strand of JBGCXS010000002.1, from coordinate 118,870 downwards.
ATATAAGCATACTACAAAATCTAAGAAAAATCATGTCTTTTTAATCCATATTTATCTTCATAAGTATAAATTATATATGAATCTTCTCCTAATTTTTGTCTTAACCTATAAATATGCGTTTCTAAAGTGTGGGTGTCTAACATGCTCATATATCCCCATATACGCTCTAAAATCTTATTCTTACTTATAGGTTTACCTTGTGCATTATACAAAAATTTTAGTAACGATGCTTCCTTTTCTGTTAAAGTAATACTCTTATTTTCTTTAAATTTTACCAACAATTTATTGTTATAAGAAAAACTACAATTATTACTTAATATTATACTCTCCTGTGCCGTACGTAAGTAATAATTTAGTAACGAAATTAATTTTACAAATTTAAAAGGCATATTTATGTAAACTATAGGTATAGTTAAAGTTATAGGCAATTGTTGCAAATTCTCATCAGTTTTATCATATAGTAATATAATGAACTCTAGTTGTAACGTTACAGATTCAATCTCTTTCCAATTGACTTGTTGACTTGAACTATCTATGATGAGCGCAGTTTTGTTATTTACGCTGATATCAGATAACTCATATAAAGATTTAATTGTAATCGCTTCATAATTAGGTATCTGTGCAAATATTTTTGTGATAAAATTTTCATTACTACATATAAAAATAGACCTTATTATATTATTCATAAAATTTATCCTATGCTAAACGACATAAATTTTTCATCCTCGGAACTTTCTGTACTCTACGTAGAAAGAGCAATTAATGATATTAAAAACTCTTTAGCAATCATTTTAAAACATGACCACAACTTTGCATCATTAATTATATCAGCAGAATATTTCCATACAAACCATATAAAATTACTAAATCGACTTAATATTCATAAGCTACAACTACTTATACCCTCTAATAGAGCTAATTATTTATCAGGTTCTGATCACTTTAAGGACCCTATAGCTATTATACTTGATATTAATGACATCGATAATGTAAATTTAATTACCTCTAGCGAAACTACTTTAAATCTACAAGAGTATAACTTAATTCCAACTGATAGCAATAATACAGCTCTAAGCTTAATGAAAATCGCAGAGTTACTTCCTGCTGCAATTGTAATAGACATAGATTATAATAATGAATACCTCAATCTATGGCTAAATCATAACAAAATATCTATTTTAGAAGATAAGGATATTATAAATTATCCAAAACAACACCCTCATTTACTACAAGAAATATGTAGGGCACCCTTAAAACTTAAGTACACCCAACAAGTAGAAATTGTGGCATTTCGCTCTATAACCGGAGGTAAGGAATATTATGCTTTAATCATAGGAGATTTATCTGTAGTCTCTAATCCAGTAGTCAGAATACATTCTTCTTGCTACACAGGTGATTTACTTACTTCACTAATGTGTGATTGCGGTGATCAATTAGAATCTGCAATACAATATATGTCTTCTTCAAAGGAAAATACTGGTATCATCATTTATCTTATGCAAGAAGGACGTGGTATAGGTTTTATTAACAAACTACGCACTTACTCACTACAGGCTAAAGGCTTAGATACTGTTGAAGCTAATGAAGCATGGGGATTTGATGATGATGAACGCCCTTTTGCGTATGCATGCCAAATATTAAAAGCATTAAACATAAAAAAAGTTAAGTTATTAAGTAACAATCCTAGAAAAGCTATTGGTTTAACAGATGGAGGTATAGAAGTAACAGAAATTCTACCTCACAAAACTAATAATAACTCATATAATGATTTCTATCTTAAAACAAAAGCAGAAAAATTAGGACATACTTTATAGATAGCTTGTTCTGGTAAATAAGATGTTTTATACTGCTTAAAAACAGGATGAAATTTTATGATAATACGTAACAGTTCTTTTAGGAGGAAAAAATGTACAACAGCGTAGTATATTTATTAGCTGTAGCTTATCTTTTAAATAGCTGTGCCCCAGCTGTAATAGGTGCAACAGCAGCAACCGGACTTGTATTATCACAAGAAAAAACTGTTGGCAAAACAGTAGATGATGCAACAATTTGGACTAGAATTAAATCTAATTTTTTACACAAAAACTTCGATCATATGTTTATAGGAGTGGATGTGAAAGTTGATGAAGGAAGAGTGTTATTAACTGGATATGTACCTGATGTAAAAACTAGAATGGAAGCTGTAAAAATAGTGTGGTCACAAGAAGGTGTAAAAGAAGTCATGGACGAGATTCAAATCTCTTCTAAAAATGATAAACTCACTTTAAAAGAATATAGTCTAGATACTTGGATCACTACACAATTAAAAACAAAACTTTTGGTTGAAAAGAATATACGCTCTGTAAATTACAATATTGAAACCATTGAAGGTATTATATACCTTCTTGGTATAGCACAAAATAAGGAAGAATTAGATAAAGTAACATACTTAGCTAGCACTATACCAAATGTTAAAAAGGTAATGTCATTTGTAAGGCTTAAAGATTCACCACTACGTAATAAATAGAGGTTATAAAATTACGTATAATCAAATAAATTAGTAGCTACAGTTACTGCTCTCTTATTAGCATGTACGTTATGTACTCTTAGATAATGTACATTCTGTAAACTTAAATACGCAGACACTACGCAAGTTTCAATATCTCTTTCAAAAGCTTCTACATCAGTCATTGCACTGAAAAAAGATTTACGTGAGTGCCCTACTAATACCTCAACTCCTAATTGTAAAAATTCTGCAATATTCTTAAGCAATGTTAGAGACTGTTTACTCGTTTTACCAAAACCTATGCCAGGATCAAAAATAATTTGTTCCTTTTTTATATCATTTGCTATTAATTGCACTATTCTTTCTTTCGCCCATTTTATAACTACAGATACAATATCTACGTTCTCGGGTAATGTAATGCCTTTCTTCACTGGAACACCTAAATTATGACTAACTACCACTTTTACCCCATTACCTGCAATTAACTGCTGCATGGCTTGCGCTTCACACCCCGAGACATCATTAACCCAGTCAATACCATAATTTATAGCTAAAGCTGCAGTTTCAGTATGATAAGTATCTACACTTAATAATACTTTAGTATTATTAAATTGTGATTTAAATAATTGTAAAACTGGCTCTAGCCTTGACCATTCTTCTTGATAACTAATAGCTATAGCTCCAGGACGCGTAGACTCCGCACCTATATCAATAACATCTACACCCTCATTAAGTAGCTCTTCTATACGCTTTACTGCTAAATCTAGATCTATATATTTTCCGCCATCAGAAAAAGAGTCATTTGTAACATTTAATATACCTACTAATTTAGTTGTACTATTTTTTAACATTGATTCTACCTTCATTGCCCTTTAATAACCTAATTATATTACTATAATGTTTGATAAACACTATAGAAGATACTAATAATATAGTATAAAAATCTTTAGGTAGTATAATGAACGTTACTATCGGCAAGAGTATGAATGCTATAATTGCAGCTAAAGAAGAAATCCCCGTAATAAAAAACGTTATTAACCAAGACACTATGCCAATAATACCTAATGTATAATTATATATTAAAAAAGATGCTAGTGCTGTTGCTACTCCTTTTCCTCCTTTTCCTTTAAGCCATATTGAAAAGATATGTCCTATAATTACAGTAATCATCGATAATTTTAATACTATGTGATTAGATATAGTTTCTTTTACTACAAATACAACTATAGCACCTTTTAACATATCTAGCAGTAATGTAATTACACCTAAAGTCTTGCCAGCAACCCTTAAAACATTCGTAGCACCTATATTACCTGAACCATGCAATCTAATATCCTTAGTACCCACGAGTTTAGTTATGATGAGCCCAAATGGTATAGATCCTATTAAGTAAGATACTATTAAAGTAATATATACTGTATTATCTAGACTAGACATTTGTTCAATTAATTGTTCCATTAATTCTCTTTTGTTTCAATTGAGTTCTATAATTTCTAACATTACGATTATGTTCAGATAAACTTTCTGTAAACTTATGACCATTAGTCAAAGGATCAGCTACAAAAAATAATTCCTTAGTCTCTAAAGGTTTCAGCACTGCTTCAAGAGCAGCCTGACCTGGATTAGATATAGGAGTAGGGGGAAGACCGTAATTAATATACGTATTATATTCTGACATTGTGTTTAAGTCCTCCTTAGTTAATAGCCGTCCTAAATATCCTCTCTTATCTGTTATAGCATAAATGATAGTAGGATCAGCTTGAAGCTTCATACCCTTAGCTAGGCGATTAATAAATACTGCTGCTATTCTCCTTTGCTCACTTTTCAGTGATGTTTCTTTTTCTATAATCGAGGCAAGTATTATCATATCTTCCTTACTTTTTATTATTGATTCACCATACTGCTCTTGATTTTCCCACAACTTATCAACTATATTAGACATTTTTTGACGCATCTTATTGATAATTTCTTGTCTTTTTGTACCATAATAAAAGAAATATGTACTTGGAAAAAGAGAACCCTCTTGAATATCATCTATTATTTCACCTGAGAGTAAAGGTTCTTCATTCAAAATTTCTACAATACGTTTAATTGTTATACCTTCAGGAAAAGTGATATGATGTACTATATATCTACCACTAATCAGTATCTCTAGCACTTGTTTAGGCGTCACAGCAACATCAAAAGCATATTCTCCCGCTTTCAATTTATAGAAACGACCTGCTATTCTTGCTGTGAATTGGAATATTAGAGGGTATTCTATTATACCTTCATTATATAAATGCTTTGTAATAACACTAATTGAACTACTAGGAGCAATAATTAAACTTTTCTTAGTTGATAAAGGCCCAGCTTGATTTAAATAAACATATATAAGACTTGCAACTATGCCAATAAACAAAATTGCTATAGCTATTAATGCAAAAATTCTTTTACACAATCTATAGCAATTTATGCTCATACTTTTATAATTTTTTAAATACTAAAGTAGCGTTAGTTCCTCCAAAGCCAAAAGAATTTGACATAACAGCATTCAATTTTTTTTCTCTAGCACTCTTTGGAACTAAATCTATCTTACAATTTTCAGGAGGATTTTCTAAATTAATCGTTGGAGGTATAACTCCTTCATTCATTGCAAGTAAAGAAAATATAGCCTCTACACTTCCTGCAGCTCCAAGCAAATGCCCTATAGACGATTTAGTTGAAGACATGGATAAGTTAGAAGATTCTTCACCAAAAATTCTATGTATTGTAGATAATTCTATTTCATCACCAAGAGGCGTAGAAGTACCATGGGCATTCACATACCCTATATCTAATAATGACAATCCTGATTTTTCTATTGCCTTCTTCATAGCTTTATAAGCACCACGCCCTTCAGGATGAGGAGCTGTAATATGATAAGCATCACCACTTAATCCATACCCAACTAGTTCTCCATAAATTTTAGCGCCACGCTTTTTTGCATGCTCATACTCTTCAAGCACAAGAACACCCGATCCTTCACCCATAACAAAACCATCTCTATCCTTGTCCCAAGGCCTTGAGGCTTTAGTTGGATGATCATTAAAATTAGTTGATAACGCACGCGCAGCAGCAAAACCAGCCATACCTATCATACAGACAGCCCCTTCCGTCCCGCCTGCAACCATAGCATCTGCTTCTCCTAACGAAATCAATTGAGCTGCATCACCTATAGCATGTGCTCCAGTTGAACAAGCAGTTACTACTGAATGATTAGGTCCCATCAAACCATATTTGATAGAAACATGACCGGATACCAGATTAATTAAACTAGCTGGAATAAAAAATGGACTAAGTTTTTTAGGACCTTTTTCATGAACCATAATTGAATTTTCTTCTATAAAGGGAAGCCCCCCTATACCAGAACCAATCATTAATCCTATATTTTCATGCTCACTACCATCAGTCTGAGCTATTCCTGAATCTTCTATAGCTTGGGTGGCAGCACATATACCATATAAAATAAAACGATCCATCCTTCGTTGATCTTTTGCAGTCACCACCAATTCGGTATCTATACCACCTATTTCATCTTTAGTTGGCACTTGACCAGCGATTTTACATGATAACAAAGAAGCATCAAATCTATCAATTTTTCTAATACCTGATTCTCCCTGTAATAGCCTTTTCCACACAAAAGAAACACCAAACCCTAAAGGTGTGACCAAACCCACACCTGTTACTACTACTCGTCTCATATTTTTACTCTCTGCTAACTAATAATTCCCAAATAAATATTTTATTTTCTAATCTAGAATGATTAATTGAGAATGTGGAGACCACTAGCAAAAGACTATTCGTCTTTTGCATTTTGACTTATATAGGATACTGCATCAGAAACTTTTTTGATTTTTTCTGCTGCATCATCAGGAATATCACACCCAAATTCTTCTTCAAAAGCCATGACCAATTCCACCTGATCTAAACTATCAGCCCCTAAATCGTCCAAAAAACTATCTTCTAGGGTAATTGTAGCTTCTTCTTTACCTAATTGCTTAGCTACTATCTTTTTCACACGTACTTCTATATCACTCATACACTTTTCCTCTTTAAAGTTTGTCTTACAAAAGATCAAAAATATTTTCTGGGTTATAACACTTAGTTTAATAAATTTCCACAAAAATATTTATAACATGAACATACCTCCGTTTATATGTATTGTTTGCCCTGTAATATATGATGATTCTTCACTAGCTAAAAACACTACAATATAAGCTATATCCTCCGGCACACCAAATCTTCCTATAGGGATTTTTTTCATATGTATTGCACGTTGCTCTTCTGTTAGTACATCTGTCATAGGAGTAGCAATAAATCCTGGAGCTATACAATTCACAGTAATATTTCTACTTGCTACTTCCAACGCCAAAGACTTAGACATTGCCACTAAACCACCTTTAGAAGCTGCATAATTAGCCTGTCCAACATTACCAGTTGCTCCAATAATAGAAGATATATTTATAACACGACCATATTTATTCTTCATCATATGCTTGATTGCAGCACGATTTAAGATAAAATTAGCATTTAAATTAATTTGTATTACTTCAGAAAAATTTTCATTCTTCATTCTGATTGCCAAAGAATCCCTAGTAATACCTGCATTACAAACTATTATATCTATTTTATTTAATATCCTTTCTGCTTCTGGCACTAATGTTTCTAAATCATCTATGTTGGAAAGGTTACAAGATTTAATATATACTCGCTCTTTTAATTCATCAGCTATTTTCTCCAACTTATCTATATTAGTACCTGAAATTAATATAGTAGCACCTTGTACATGTAAACTCCTTGCTATAGCACTACCTATACCTCCTGACGCACCAGTAATAACAGCAGTTCTTCCAGATAAATTCAACATTTAAACTCCTATATCCTATATTATTAGGCACCTGCACTTAAAGAAAATCCTACTTTATCATCAAAACTATATAAATTTTCTGTTTTAATAAAATCAAAGCCTTGAGCATTTAGTTTATTAAGTAAATAAATTATCTGCTCATGTGTAGTCATTTTTTCTTGGTTATTAGGTACAAAACGTGCATTCCAATGGTCACCACCACCTTGATTAAAACTATTTTCCTCAAGAGGCCATATTTTAAGCCCTCTACATGAGAGCACTTGTAATCTTAACTCTCCATCAGCAACACTATTTAGTTTTTCTGCAAGTTCAAGACCACTTTGATTCCAATCAAAATAAATATCTACGCCAACTAATTGCTTATTTTCTGTTCCTGCATTAACTATATTTATATGTGTAGAATTCTTCAAACTATCTTTATATTCAACAGCTTGCATTTTAGTAGGTTTTTCTCCTAGTCTTACAATAATTTCTTGTGCAAATTCCTTAGTACCCACTTTTTTACTACTATATTCTTCTCTATAAATATCAGCTGTATGTATACCATCTTCAAGAGTTTTCAACCACGCATTATGTATTTTACTTGCAATATCACCTTGCTCAATATGAATTAACATCATAATACTAGCATGTAATAACCCTGATGGATTAGCACGATTTTGGCCAGCTATTAGCGGCGCCGACCCATGTATTGCTTCAAACATAGCATATTCAGCACCTATATTCGCAGAACCAGCAAGACCAACAGAACCTGAAGTTTCTGCAACAATATCCGAGACTATATCACCATATAAGTTAGATGTAACCACTACATCAAAATTCTCAGGAGTATTAGCAAGTCTAGCTGCTCCTATATCTATAATATAATGTTCTTTCTCTATGCCTGGGTACAATTCTGCTATTTCATCAAACACTTTATGAAATAGCCCATCTGTCATTTTTATAATGTTGTCTTTGCTTAAACAAGTAACTTTTTTACGATTATTATTTACTGCATATTCAAAAGCATACCTGATAATACGCTCACATCCAGAACGAGATATCATTTTGATTGCATGACACATATCACGTGTTTGTCTATATTCTATACCTATATATAGATCTTCTTCATTTTCTCTAACTATTACTAAATTCATAGCAGGATGAAAAGTTTTAACAAATGGTGGGTATGCTATACACGGCCTAACATTTGCATAAAGGCTTAAGCTTTTTCTGAGTGTAACATTAAGGCTTTTATATCCGCCACCTTGAGGAGTAGTAATAGGACCCTTAAGTAATATCTTAGTATTTTTAAGAGATTCCCACATATCAGGACCGATCCCTGTATTATACCCTCTTTCATATAATACTTTTCCTACTTCTACCGTTTGAATAGTGATTCTTGCTTTAGCATATTTTAACACTTCTAGTACTGCTTCCATAATTTCAGGACCTATTCCATCTCCATACGCAACTGTTATTGGACAGTTATCTTGTGTCATATACACCTCTAAAAAATAAAAGTTACTATTCAAAAATCATGTTCATGATATATCAGCACTAAATAAAAGGCAATCCGTCATTCTTAACTTGTAGTTTAACCAAGTAAGAATAAAGGCCTCCTTTTTTAACTAATTCTTGGTGAGTACCAATATCTTCTATTTGCCCCTCATTCATAACTATAATACGACTTGCATTCATAATTGTTGATAATCTATGCGCAATAATAATAGTAGTACGCTGTTCCATTAATGCATTTAATGCATGCTGTACTTGTTGCTCATTATAATTATCAAGATTGCTTGTTGCTTCATCTAACAATAAAATTTGAGGATTAGCAATAATCGCTCTAGCAATTGCTATACGCTGCCTTTCTCCTCCTGAAATTCTTACACCTTTTTCTCCCAAAAATGTATGAACTCCTTGTGGTAATTTTTCTAAAAAATCTAAAATATTTGCAGTAAGAGCTGCATTTCTTACTTCTTGTTCAGTAGCATCAATTTTTCCATATTTTATATTTTCATAAGCAGTTGCTGAAAAAATTGTGGCTTCTTGGGATACTAAAGCAAATCGACTACGTAACTCTGTTAAAGATAATTCTTTAATATCAATGTTATTAAGCTTTATATATCCCTGATTAGGGTCATAAAACCTGAGCAATAAATTAAATAATGTAGTTTTCCCAGCACCTGAATGTCCAACTATTGCTATTCTTTCACCTTTATTAATTACAAGGTCAAAATTCTTTAATATTGGCCTATCAATGCGTGCTGGATAACTAAATGTAATATTCTCAAATTGAATAACATTCACAGCACTATTTCCAAGTACCATAGATAAAGCCGGACTAGATATATCAGATTTTAGGTTTAATAATTCAAATAATCTCTCTGAAGCAGCCAATGCTCTTTGTATATCACCTACAACCTCACTTAAACCACCTATACTACTTGCAACTAAAATAGAATAAAAAATAAAGGAAGATAGTTCGCCAGCAGTCATTCTACCTTGCACAACGTCTTTTCCTCCTATCCATAACACTAATAAAATAGACGCAAAGACAGTGATTATAACTATACCAGCAAGTAATGATCTAACTTTAATCCATTTACTAGCTGAAAATAGAACATTCTCAACGTTTGTAACAAATGTATTATTTTCAAAATTCTCTCTACAAAATGCCTGTACTACTTTTATACCATTAATAGTTTCTTCTATATGTGCACTAATAACCGCTACTTTTTCTTGGTGTATTTTTGATAATTTCCTTACTTGACGACCTACAATAATAATCACTGCTAGTACTATAGGTACGGTGATCATCACACATAATGTGAGCTTTGCACTTGTCATTATAAGTAATATAAATCCTCCTATAGTCATTAACAAATTACGTAATGATGTAGAAAACACCGCTCCAATAGTACTACTTAAAAGTAAAGTGTCATTAGTCAACCTAGAAATAATATCACTAGTTTTATTAGATTCAAAAAAATTAGGTGAAATAAATAATATATGATTATATACAGCTTTACGTAAATCAGCAATTATACTTTCTCCAACAGTATTTATAAAATACGCACGTATAAAAGTTGCCATTGCTAACATTAAGATTATGGCAAATAATATTAATAATGATTTTGCAAGCAAATAAGTATCAGTCTGACTAAATCCTTGATCAATTAGAATACCTATAGCCTTACCAAGTATAAGTACACTAGCTGATGTAAAAGTTAAAGCTATAAATACCCATACTAATTTGATACAATAAGGTTTAAAATACTGAAACATATATTTCGTAGTATAGGTACGTTGCCCTTTAGTTTTAGTATCAATAATTTTTATATAATACATCTCAGTTCATTTATTATAAGAGATTCTAATTCTCTACCCTGCTTATCAAGCCATAATCCTTTTGAATTATCATAAGAAAAATAAGATGCACCACTCAAGGGAGAAGATACCCAAATCTGCTGTGAGGGAGAGTGTTTATTAATTACATATTCTTGTTTATTCTCTGAAACTATATATAATACCTCGTTATTTTCAAATTCTATTTCTAGATCATTAAATTCTTTACTATTTTCAAGTTTCTCAAATAAATTTTCTAAACCCTTTATGGCCAAAATATTAAATTCCATGTATATTCCTATATAATAATTAATTTGTTATACTACTAATATACTTTTATATTTATATTGCTATGTATAAAACAATGCAATGAAAATTTGTACAAACTTAAGCATAATACTAAACATCAAAATACTTAAATGTCTCCATCATCTAAACACAACAAACTTTCTCCTACTAAAAAATCTAAGAGTAATCATAAGAAATCTACTAAAAAAAATTCTATCTTATTGATAATTTTTAAATATTTAGGCAAATGGACACTAATAATAGCAATATGGCTGATTACTATAATTAGTAGTATTTTACTCTATTACAGTCATGATTTACCAGATTTAAGTAAACTTGAACAATTAAAAAAACAAAGATCTATTACGTTACTTAATAACAATAATGAAATTCTAGCACATTTTGGAGATTTATATGGTAATTACATTGATTTTCCACATATACCTAAAGTGCTTATACAAGCAGTTTTAGCAACTGAAGATAGACGCTTTTTTTCTCATCCAGGCATTGATATTATAGGATTAATGCGCGCTACTTACATAAACTATAAGGCTGGATATGTTGTACAAGGTGGCAGTACTATCTCTCAACAGTTAGCTAAAATTATTTTTCTTACACCTAAGCGCACCATAAAACGTAAAATACAAGAATTAGTACTAGCTTTAATGCTAGAAAGCAAATTTACTAAACAACAAATATTAGCAATATATTTAAATAGAGTATATTTAGGTTCAGGAATATATGGTATTGATGCTGCAGCTAAATATTATTTTAGTAAAGATGTAGCACAAATCAATCTCTATGAAGCAGCCATTATAGCTGGTTTATTAAAAACTCCTTCACGCTATACACCCTTTAGAAATGCTGAATTATCTGGTAAACGCGCATTCCAAATTTTACTTAATATGAAAGAGACTGGATTTATTACAGATAAAGATATTGAGGCTACAAAATATAGTATAGTATTACTTAATACATCTGCACTTGGACAGCTAAAAAACTTATATTTTGCAACCTGGATAGTAGACCAAATCAGCAATTTTACTAATGATATGGATTCTGACCTCATTATCAAAACCACACTTGATCTAAAATTAGAACAGCATGCTGAAGAAGCTATTAAGAAGATTATCAATTTATATGGTAAAAAATTCAACATCTCTGAAGCAGCTATAGTAGTTTTATCAAAGCATGGTGAAGTACTAGCTATGGTAGGTGGCACGAATTATCATATAAGTACATTTAATAGAGCAGTACAAGCCCAAAGACAAGCTGGTTCTGTATTTAAGTTATTTGTTTATGCAGCTGCACTAGAACACGGATATAATATTGATAGTATAATTTCTGACTCTCCTATTACAATAGGAGGATGGCAACCTAAAAATTATATACGTAAACATTTAGGAGATATTTCTCTCGAAGAAGCATTCGCACGTTCTATCAATACTGCATCTGTTAAACTTTCTGAAAGTATCGGTAGAACAAAAGTAATAAACCTTACTCACAAATTAGGTATTACATCTTATATACACTCTCATCCAAGCCTTGCTTTAGGAAGCGTTGAGGTAAATCTATTAGAGTTAACTAGCGCCTTTGCCACTATATCTAATAACGGCTATGCATTATGGCCATATGGTATTAAATCTATATATACCAAAAACGGTAACATCTTATATACAAGACAAACATCAACCTCTTTACGCATTCTAAGCACGAAAACCGTATCAAGCCTTAAAATACTGCTCAGAAGCGCTGTATCCATAGGTACAGGTAAATCTGCAGAACTAGAAGGAAAGACAGCATATGGCAAAACTGGCACTACTCAAAATTATCGAGATGCCTGGTTTATAGGGTTTACAGATGATCTTACGGCTGGAGTATGGGTAGGTAATGATAATAATCAACCTATGAAAAAAGTTACTGGAGGTACTATTCCTGCTTATATATGGAAAGAATTTATGACTAATAGTCTCAGTAATAATACAGCAATGGATTTGCAAATCCTGAAAGAAATTTATGAAGAAGAATCTTTTTACCATAAATAAAAATGTTATTGCAAAATATTTTACATCTTAGTTTATATTTTTATTATTTATTAGCAAAAATCTTCATTCATTAATATTTAAAAAATTCTATTATGCTAAGAAGATAGTTAAAATCATTATGCTTTACGTAGATATATATGCTTACTTTGCCAATATTAAAGTACTATAGCTCTTCTACAATAGCACGACAAGTTAAATGTAATAAAGATGGAGGTCTCTACTTGCCACCAGATGGAAGCGGCATTCCAAACTTGACATGTCGTAAAACATTTTTAGAAAGTAATACTTATTCATTCAACAACATGAATTTAGTACTAATGTGGCGGAGTATACTAATTTAGATAAAGTGAAAGAAAAAATTAAAATTAAGGATGGGTATTTTAAATTCAATATTGCACTCACGTGCCTCATAACCCTAGCTATTGGGAGATTTATCTTTCTAAAGAGCATTATGATTCTAGTACAGCTGCATTAGGTCGGGATTATTTAGTCTTAATCAAAGAAATAGGCAATATCTACCATCTTCTCCTGTCGAAGACGATATAACTATTGCTCTTACAAAAGAACAAACGGATTTACAGGAAAATGATTGTAAATCTACAAGGGAAAATATGTCATAAAAATGGTCATGATCTCATCTACATAATGAACTTTAAAACTTTTTTCTAATTTAGCATGTTAAACTTAACATGCTAAATTAGCTTTTATCCTACAGTAATGTTAATTTATTACACATGTATAATCATCTTCTACTGAGACTTGATTACGACCAGTAGCTTTAGCCTTATATAATCTTTTATCTGCTAATTTATATAAATCTGTAAGGGTAGTAGAAGAAATCGATGATGTAGAAGCAACTCCTACTGACACCGTACAACTAATTGTAAAATTATGCTCTTGTAAGATAAAAGTAGAATCATTAATAACTTTACGTAAACGTTGTGCAACCTCTCTCGCTTTTTCTAATTCTGTATCTGGTAAATAGATTCCAAATTCTTCTCCTCCTAAACGTGCTGCTATATCTGTAGACCTTATACAACTTCGTATTTTGTCAGCTACGCCTTGTAAAATCTGATCCCCTACATAATGACCATATTGATCATTAATACGCTTAAAATAATCTAAATCTAATAATAATATCGAAACACTTCTATTAATATTATTGGTAATTGTAGAATCTAAATGTTCAAAAAAACATCTTCTATTAGCCAAACTTGTAAGAGGATCAGTATATACCTGTTTGAGTAGTTTTTCTTTATATGCATTCTCAGCCTTTACCCTAGAAGTTATATCTCGCAGACAACCAAAAACTCCTATCATATTTTTATTGTGATCATACCATGGATATGCAATATCAGATATCCATATCACACCTCCATCTTTTCTTTGCACTAAATAATCTGCTTCCCATTTTTCAAGATTCTTACATTTATTTTGTATAGCCACACATAATTCCTGCATCTCTATATCTATTATTTGGTCTTTGGAAATAATACGTGCTTTTATTATTAGCTTAGTAAAGCCTATTAATAATACTTCTTCAGCTGTATATCCTAATAAGTCTACAATTTGTGGACTTATCTCCACATATTTTAATTCAGCATAAGAAAACTTATAGTGTGTATCAGAATTATATATCATTTCATTTTGTTATACTAAAGATAATGAACATCTAAATAATAATATAAGTTTATTTTGTGTTTTAATCTATTTAGATAGAATCTTTATATTCATATAAGAATTAGGTCAATAAAAATATTTGCTTTTTATTTTCGTATACATAAATAACTGAACTACACCTTTTATTTTAATTATATCAACTTATTTGATTTTCAAGAGATATTAATTGTTGTTGCACCAGTCTCAGAATTTTTTCTACCCCATGACCAGTTACTCCAGATATTACATGTATCTCTTGATCATTAATTTTGCTTAAAATATTCCTTTTATATTCTAACTCTTCATTCGTAAGAGCATCACTTTTATTGAGTACTATAAATTCTTTTTTATTTATAAGCATATCATCATAATTTTTTAATTCATTACGTATAGTATTATAATCATGAATAACATCTTCATTTGTACCATCTATTAAATGCACTAATACTTTACATCTTTCTATATGTTTCAAGAATCTATGACCTAAACCAGCTCCAAGTGAAGCATTTTCTATTAATCCTGGAATATCAGCAACTACAAATTCATACTCATCTATATATACTACACCAAGTTGAGGTTTCAGTGTAGTAAATGGATAATCTGCAATCTTAGGCTTTGCTGCAGAAATATTCGAAAGAAGAGTTGATTTCCCTGCATTTGGCAAACCTACTAATCCTGCATCAGCAAGCAGTTTAAGTTTAAGCCACACCCATAATTCCTCCCCTTCAAAACCAGGCATAGCTTTTTTAGGTGCCCTATTAATAGAACTCTTATAATAAGTGTTACCGACACCACCATTTCCACCTTTTACTAATAAAACTTCCTGCCCTACTTTATTACAATCAGCAATTAATATTTCTCTTTCAGCATCAAAAACTTGAGTACCTACAGGCACATTCAACACTATCGTAGGTGCAGATAAACCATTTCTATTACTCCCTTTACCATGTTTCCCATTACGAGCCTTAAAATGTTGTTTATAACGAAAGTCTATAAGAGTATTAAGCCCAGATATAGCACGTAATATTATATCCCCTCCTTTTCCACCATTACCACCATCTGGCCCTCCAAAAGGAATATTTTTTTCACGCCGAAAACTTACACAACCCCCACCACCATCACCTGCTTTTACGTATATCTTTACTTCATCTAAGAATTGCATAGTTTTATATCCAAATATCTTCTTCCATCAAGATAGAAGTTTAATGCTAAATCTAATCTTTAGGTAATATTTCTGCTTTTATTTTAGAGATTTGATTATAGTATTTTTCTATAATTGTAAACTTAATTCCATATAACTCACACATTTCTCCTACTTCAGGCACTATTTCTGTATCATACATAATAAGACCCGCGAGCGTACTTACCTGTTCATCTGGTAGTTTCCAACCTAATTCTCTATTGATATCCCGTATAGTTACTTCACCTTCAATTATATATGTCGTAGGAGAAAGTACTTTTATGCCTTGGGATATAGTATCATGTTCATCCTCTATTTGGCCTACAATCTCTTCTAATATATCCTCTAAAGTAACAACACCTAACAAATCACCATATTCGTCTATAACTAAAGCAAAATGATTACGACGTTTGCGAAATTCGTGTAACTGTACAGCAAGCGATGTATTTTCCAGTACAAACCAAGGGGATGTTATCATAGAACTTAAATCATCCTGATTTAAGCTACCTTTACTATTACGTAATACCCTAACTAGATCACGCAAATGCAAAATTGAAACTATATTATCTGGATCATCTTTCCACAAAGGTATACGAGTATAAGTACCACTTAAAGCCATATCTATTATCTGTTCTATAGGTAAATCAATATCTATGGTAAACAATTTTTTTCTATGCACCATAACACTACTAACTGTAGTTTCTGATAAGTCTAATATACTATCGAGCATATCTCGCTCTGTCTTCACTACGGAACCTTTATGATGATGTAAATCAATTGCTCCCCTTAGCTCTTCTGTCCCGGAAATAACTGAATAATTAGATTTATAACGTACTTTTAAAGGTAATAATAAATTAATAATAATCTGTATAGAGTATGCCACTGGCGATAATATTTTCATTAATAAGCTAATTACCGGTGCTGTAAAAAATGCAGTCCTTTCCGGATATAAAAATGCATAACTTTTAGGCAAAACTTCTCCAAACATAAATATTACAATTGTCATTAAAATACTAGCATATATAATAGTTGTTTCTTTATTCCCAAGAATAGTAATCATAAAAGTTGTACATAGTGCTGCAGCACATGTGTTACTTGCACTATTACTAAGCAATAAAGTACTAATGAATTTCTCTTTGTTAGAATGAATATTACTAACTACAATGGCTTTTTTATGACCAGACATTTTTAATTTATGTAAAGTAGCCTGCGATATACTAGTAATGGAAGTTTCAGCAGCAGAAAAAAATGCAGATATTATTATTAGCAGCACTATACTTAAAACAACTATTATCAAATCTATCATAATTTTTTTTAATAAAAACTCATTTAGATGTATTTGTACTTACATCTATATATCGACTTAATGCACTAATTATAGTATCTACTATCACATTATGTGACATATCGCCACTAGTAATTGTAATATCTGCTTCAGCATATATAGGATATAATTTTTGTATTAGATCCCTTAATATAACAGCTTTATTACCTTGCTCAAGCAATGGTCTTGTTTTTTTACGAGATACTCTTTCATACAAAATATCAAAACTTACTTTCAACCATATAGATATAGCTTGCTCTTTAATTAATACTCTATTCTTTGGTATAGCAAAACCCTTACCACCTGTTGAAATTACTATAATCTCTTTTAACCATTCCTGAATTACTAAAGTTTCCAAATTTACAAAATATTCTTCTCCTTGATATTTAAATATATCTGCAATTGAGCACCCTGCTTTTTTTGCTACTTCAACATCTGTATCAATGAAAGGTAATTGTAATTTCTGTGCTAATTTCATACCTATAGTAGTTTTTCCAACACCCATTACGCCTATTAAAACTATAGGTTTTGTTATTAACTCTTTATCCATATTATAACCATTATAATAAAATCGGTAGCTTTTGTATTATTAATAATACCCTATTACTATATAATAATGTATGTTTATATAATATTTTTAATTAAACTTAAAATCCATTTAAATTAATTGTTCAATATTATGAATTATAATTACCTTGAATTATTCTTAGAAATGCTAATTACAGAACGTGCAGCAACACCAAATACCATAAGCTCATATAGCAAAGATCTTGTATCCTTTTTTAGTTTTATTAATAAACAAAACAAAAATTGTCTAGAATGTGATATAATCATATTACGTAGCTATATATCATCACTTTCAATGTATAATAAATCAACTATTTTACGTAAAATTTCTACATTAAAACAATTCTATAAATTCCTATATTCAGAACAATTGATTATTAGTAATCCTGTGCTCCTTGTAGAAGCACCAAGAAAAGATAGGTCTTTACCTAGAGTACTATCTATAGAAGAAATTGAATCATTAATCAATACCTCAAAACTTGACCTGTCTAATGAAGGCATAAGACTAACAGCAATGCTTGAAACTCTATATGCCACAGGCTTACGCATCTCAGAACTAATATCAATGAAACTTAATAATTTACAATTTTCTTCACCATATAATCCTTGTATAACCCAACAAACCATTATAATTAAAGGCAAAGGCAATAAAGAAAGATTAGTAATCATTAATCAGAACGCTGCTATAGCTGTTAATAATTATATTAATATACGTCATAACTTTATCATTAATAATAATAACGTTTGGCTTTTTCCATCTAGTTCAAAATCTGGACATATAACTAGGCAACGTTTTGGACAATTAATTAAACAGCTTGCTCTAAAAGCTAATATCGATCCTGAACGCGTATCTCCACACGTCTTACGCCATTCATTTGCTAGCCATATTTTAGAACAAGGGGCAGATTTACGCCTAATACAAGAACTACTAGGTCACGCAGATATAAGCTCTACTCAGATATATACTCATATACAACAAAATCAACTTAAACGTTCAGTAGAAAAACTACTACCTTTAATTACATTTAAACATAAAAAGATCCCTATTTAAGAAGGTCTTCCTACTATTGCAATATAAGCAAAAGCCAGCACACACAAAGACTATAGACTTTATCGTTGCTAAGCTAGAAATTTGAATATTTTAAGGTCTACTAACGAGTAGATTTTTTCTTTGTTCTGAGCTTTCTTACTCTATTAGCGGATTGTACCCTAACTAATTTTCCTTTCTTGTCATCCCATGTATATTGGAATGTAAAGGTTTTCTTTTCTGTTACTACAATATCACCATTAGGTAACTGCATAACATCACAACCTTTTTGTAGAGATTCATTAATCAATACACTTGCTCTACAAGCGTATCTAACATCATAGATTGCACTATCATCATCTACATCTTTAGCTTTATCAGATACTAAATAATCCCCTATATCTTTTAACAATTGCATTTTTATTCCTCTTTACTCTTGCATTGGTATTTCGTAAACTGATTATATTTTATAATTATAAGTAAAACAAATTACAACTTTATTCACTTACCAGTATTAATTTATAAAAAATTCTGCATAGTAATTATAAGCGATTTCTTCTACAATATATTATAATATTAATAAATAAAACACTTTGCATATATTTGTATTACAAATTGAGATATTTACATTTATTAAACTTATTATCTTAACGCATTAAATATCATTTAACTATTCTTGTCAAGATATTATAACTTTGTAAAGTATCTTTAATATAAGACTGATAGTAATTAAATAAACATTTATCAAGTAATTCTTTATTAATAAACTGATTTTTTATTTATAGAGTACCTTTACAATAATTTAGTATTTCTTATTACATTAATTAATTCATCATAATTTGAATAAGAAATATATATAGCTTCAGGTAATTGATGCCTAAACCAAGTTATTTGCCTTTTAGCGTAATTTCTAGTTCTCTGCTGTCCTAAAGCAATTAATTCCGACAACTCTATTATACTTTCCATATATTGTATAATTTCCATTACACCTATTGCTTTCTTAATTGCATCAATTTTTATATTTTTTTCAACCAAATTTTTAATTTCTATCAAAGCACCTTTTTTGATCATATGGCTAAAACGTATATTACAATTATTATATAAATAGTTTCTCTCAGGCATTAAAATTATTTGCGTAAACTGCTTTTTATCGTAATAAGATACAGCTTCATGCTTTTGCCAGTCTATTATAGATTTATCAGTTTGTTTTACTACCTCTAACGCTCTCATCATACGCTGTTTATCCGTATTCCTAATTATACCCATAACTTTAGGATCAAGCTTAACTAAATAATCATAAAAAAGTTCAGCTCCAATTATATTATATTGATTACGCACCTCTTCTCTTATATTTTGGCTAATTTCTGGTATTTCTGCTAAACCATATATTAAACTGCGTATATATAGCCCTGTACCACCCACAATGATAGGTAACTTATTTTGATCAAAAGAATTATTAATTTCATTGATCGCTAATTTTAAAAAAGATCCTACTGAATGTAGTTTATCTGGTTCTAATATACTATATAGTCTATGCTCAGCACTTAAAAGATCTTCTTCACTTGGCTGAGCTGAAATAATCGGTATATATTTATATAACTGTAATGCATCAGCATTAATAATAATTCCATTATATTTTTGAGCTAAATATAACGCTAATCTTGATTTCCCAGACGCCGTGGGACCAGCAATGATTAATATTTTTTTTAAACTCACAACGGCCACACAGCTTTAGGTACTATCGTTAAATCATCTATTAAACCCAACTGCAACCTTTCTACGCCTACCCATCCTATCATTGCAGCATTATCTGTACATAATTCCATAGGTGGTACTAATAACTCAAAATTATACTGACTTGCCAGTAGCGATAACCTTTCTCTAATAAATTTGTTTGCAGCAACTCCTCCTGCTATTACCAAAGAATTAATGGGTGGATAATGTTGCTTACAATAATGCAAAGCGTTCTTTAATCGATCTTCTAAAATTTCTACAACTGTATACTGAAAAGATGCACAAATATCTGCAATATCCTGAACTTCAAGCACCTCAAAACTATCTACTGTACGTTTTACTGCTGTTTTTAAGCCTGAAAATGAAAAGTTACAATTTGGTGTAAAGCACAAAGAACGAGGAAAAGAGAATCTATGTTTATCTCCATATCTAGCATATTTCTCAATGTTAGGCCCACCTGGATAATCTAATTTTAACATTTTGGCAACCTTATCAAATGCTTCGCCTAGGGCGTCATCAAGTGTAGTACCTAATTGCCTATATGATCCAACGTTTTTTACAATTAAAACTTGACAATGCCCTCCTGATATCAACAGTAACAAAAAAGGAATTTTTACATTACTAGTCAATCTTACACTTAGTGCATGCCCTTCTAAATGATTTACTCCAATTAAAGGCTTATTAATAACTGAAGCTATACCTTTAGCTGTCATAAGACCAACTATTAACCCTCCAATTAACCCAGGACCCACAGTTACAGCTATTGCATCTAATTCTTCTAAAGATAAAGCCGCTTGCTTTAAACATTGTAAAATTAATGAATCTAATTTCTCCATATGAGCACGCGCAGCAATTTCAGGCACTACCCCCCCATAAGGCCTATGCTCTACCAACTGAGAATTGACTAAATGAGCAATAATCTCTTTGTTATCACTTATAATTGCTACTGCAGTTTCATCACAACTAGTTTCTATTCCTAAAACCTTAATCAATATCTTACCTTATTCGTTATGTAGTTAAATTTTATATATTTTTATTGTATGTAAGTGATTTTATTACATTTGTATATAATAAATATGACGTTATGTTGCAACATGTATAGCGTATTTTTACAACACGAAGTTAAAATATTATATATTAGTTATTGATTATAATTATTATTTATGATAAAAGTCTCTACAAAGTTCAGAAGTGCGCCTGGAGTTCGGGTGGGTAATGACTGAATCAACCTCTTTTAATTATGGAGTTTATATGAAAAAGTTTTTAGTTGGATGTGCAATTAGTACATCATTATTAGCTTTCAGTGGTCTCGCTTCAGCTCAAGAAGTAACACGTGAAGGTTCTGTATTAACTAAAGTTGGTATACAAGGTGTATTCCCAACAACAGCTAATAATAAAAATAAACATTCTGCTACAGCTCAAAAATCAAAATTTAAAAATACTGCTGGCGTTGAATTAGCTGCTACATACTTCTTTACAGACAATTTTGCTACTGAATTTGGTATTAGCTACACTCAATACAAATTGAAAAATGTATTAGGTTCTACAAATACATTAAAAACAAATGCAATACCTATTACTTTAATGTTACAGTATCATACACCTAGTTTTGGTTTTGCTAGCCCATACGTAGGTGCTGGTTACAGCTATGCTTTCTTACACAGCAAAAAAGATAAAGCATTAGCTGTTAAAACAAAAGCTAAAAATGTATCTGCTCCTGTATTACAAGTTGGTAGCAATTTTGATTTAGATAACGATTTTGGCATAAATTTAGATGTAAAACAATTCTGGTTAAAACCAAAATACTCTAGAACTGTAAACGGTGTAAAAGAAACTAAAAAATATAAAATGAATCCTACAGTTGTAACTTTAGGTTTAACTTATAAATTCTAGTTTTCTTACTAGCCATTTATTTTGCTTTAAAAGCTGGTGTATAAATTTATATACCAGCTTTTTATATTTACTAAGCTTCTACAAATCATAAACCTCACCTTTTCTGCTCAATTTTATTGTTGTATTTTTACACAACCATTTAGAAACTAAACTATTTTTTAATATAATTAAACGTTTATTATAAGTGTAACATTTTATATATTATAATGTCTATGTATTGATATCACTACTAGAGGGAGTATAAAATGAATAAATTATTAACAAGCTGTACAGTAGGTGCACTTTTGCTTACATTGAGTAGCAGTATATCGGCACAAGAAATAACACGTGAAGGTAGACTCTTAACCAAATTAGGTATTTAAGGCATGTTCCCAACAGGTAATTCTAAAACAACATTAGATGGTCACCCTGTATTTAAAAGTAAATTTAAAAATTCTGTAGGTGTAGAACTTTCAGCTGGATATTTCTTTACTGATAATATTGCTGCAGATTTAAGTATAGGATAT
Source organism: Rickettsiales endosymbiont of Dermacentor nuttalli (assembly GCA_048496475.1). Taxonomy (GTDB): domain Bacteria; phylum Pseudomonadota; class Alphaproteobacteria; order Rickettsiales; family Arcanibacteraceae; genus Ac37b. Next base: position 95,944 of record JBGCXS010000002.1, on the reverse strand, counting down.
ACAGAATATAAGCTTAAAAAAATAATTTTAAAGATGCTTTGATAACCAAAGAGTTAGGATCTGTACCAGCTAATTTTAGTAGCTCACTAAAAACTAAATCATTTCCCGTAACATTAATGTTACAATATCATACACCTACTTTTGGATTTTTACAACCATATGTAGGCACTGGATATAGTTATAGTTTCTTTAAGAATAAAAATACTTATATTGTTTATAACGGCTCTACAATAGACTCTACTTTTAGAATAAAACCTAAAAATACAGGCACTGCAGTTGTACAAGTTGATAGTAACTTTGATTTAAGACAAAACCTAGGTGTAAATTTTGATGTAAAATATTCTTGGTTAAAGCCTAAATATAAAGTTTCTTATACAAATGCTGTAGATACAACAAAATCTTATTCTAAAACTCATAAAGTTAAAGTAAACCCCGTAACAGTTACACTTGGTTTAACTTACAAGTTCTAGTTTTTTGAGATAAAATATATCATCAGATTATTTACATTCAGATCTTACTTTTTTAGCTTGCTCAATGCAAATATCTTTATTATTATACGCTGTTTGACGTAATTCTTTGTATTGATACATCTCTAATTACTGCCACTATTATATTATCCCTTTTATTAATTTATAGATTTTATATACTTCATTACCATAAACTTATTTGTATAAGATGATATAACAAACCTTTACGTCATTAAAATATATTAGGTATTATTATTGAGAGATCATATTATATATATTTTAAGAAAAAGACCATAAAAATATATTATTTATCACACATCTTAATAGCAGAAATTACTTTATTAATTAAAAATTCAGCATATATAAATTACTACGTATATAACATATATCAATATTATATATTTCTCTATTGATTTATTAACTTTATAACTAACGTATTATACCTTGAGATACATTATACCTCAAATTTATTACAAAGAGAATCGCATGATCTCTCTTCCTATCCTCTTTTGCTATGTTATTCCATTATTTATATTATTTGTTTTTTCCTATCCAACACATGCACATGAGTTAAAGCTCAAAGGAAAAATGATAAAGTTTGTATACAAAATGCTTTTCCTACTAGAAGTAACATTAACCAAGATAAAAATGGAAAAATTCTTATCCAAACAAGATAACATTTTTAATACTCGCTTTAAACATAAAATAGGCCCTGAAGTTTCTGCTACTTACTGGCTAAGCTAGCTACGTATAAAGCATATGATAACAATTTTAAGGGTGCGATAGTAACTTAAATGTTTGGTAATATACTTCACGAGCTATAAGCACTAATAAAAATCAAATCTTTACCCATAATTTCTACATACAATATTATTATACCTAATTTCAGTGTAATACAGCCATATATTGGTTTAGTATATGGTTATATGTTTTTAAAAGTTGATTATAATTATAGTTATTCAAAAGATCATGATATAATTTGCTCAGAAACTACAAATATTTCTATTAAAATTAAAAATACACATAGTCCTGTATTACATTTGGAGCTAATGTTTATCTATATCCTAATGTCACTTTTAATGCGTCCTAAGTATTATATATCATTTGCTGATGATACTCATAGTTGCAATAAAAAAAATACTTTCTTATTCAGCCACTTTATAAAATAAGCTAAAAATTAATCCTATTAATTTCACTTTAGGTTTTAGCTACATATTTTAATGTGTTTATTAATACCAGTTTTTCTTTTTAAAATACTTATAAGGTATCCAACCAGAAATAAACATTAGCACTAAGGCAATTGGATAGCCTACTACCCATTTTAATTCAGGCATTATTACAAAATTCATACCATATATACTAGCTATTAAAGTTGGTGGTGTGAATATTACCGTAACTACAGAAAAAATCTTTATAATATTATTTTGTTCTATATTAATTAACCCTAGGGTCGCATCTAGTAAGAAATTAATCTTCCCAGCTAGAAAAGTAGAATGATCTCTTAATGCATCTATATCTTTAAGTAACATTTTTATATGTGAAGCAAACACTTTATGCTTATCAACCACTCCGGTTTGTAATAAAAATGTTATCGCTCTGTAAATTGTAATAAGGGTTTCACGTGTTTTAGAAACTGAATTACCAATATTACTAACATCTTTTAATAATATTTTATAGCTTATTTTTTTATCTATCAAAGCAGGTGCAACTATATTATCGTTTTTCTCATCTAAGTGATTATCTACTATCTCTAAAAAAGAGTAAATATAATTTAATATCTTGTCTAATATTAATAACAATATTGAAAAACATATATTTTCTCCTGTAATAGATTTAAATTCTATATTAGATATAATATCATCTGATAATCCTTTAATATTTCGTAGAGTAATTAGAACATTATTTATAATAACCAATGTAATATTATAAGCATTTAAATCATGCACATTATCTTCATCACTTATATGTAAAGTAATAGTCATAAATATAGCATCATATTTTTCATATAATCTATTTGATATAAAGCTCTTCTGAACCTCTTTGTGTGCTGGTAAATCTAAATTAAAATATTTTTCTAGCTTCTCTTCTTCTTCATCTGAAATATTAACCGCATCAATCCATACAACATTTTCAGGTATATTCTGGTCTATCGATATACATTCTTTTTGAATAATATTATGCGATTTTGTATATATAATCATGTGGCCACATTCCTTTAAAGGTTTTTTGTTTATTTTATATTATACTCCTTTTTTTCCTTAAAAAATTCCTTTTATACGTCTTATATAAGAGAATGAATTTTAACTTGGTAGATTTTAAGAACATATTTCAGGCAATTTATCAAATAAAAAAATTTATTAAGTTTGAATATATAATCTATAAATCAGTGTCATGAGATGTGGTATATAAATGCTGACAAATTACTCCAGCTACTTTAACTGTATCCCAATGATAGTCATATCATATACTACTTTGTATATAAATAAATTCTTCACCAAATTTTTCTATACATGTATCAATTAAAGCATTACAGGTATCTCCAACAGCTATGACCTCTTCTTTACGCACATTATGAAATATTCCTGTATGTATAAATCCAACATCCCATTTTAATATAGCATAATTTGTACTATCTTTAGTACAATAGATGGTACGACGATGTATAAGAAAAGATTGCATAGTTATAAACTTATAATCATTTGCTTATTATTCATTTTAAGATCAAATGTAAATTTGATTACTAAATAATTACACATATTAAGGTAATAGAAATACAACTATCTACTGTTTGCAAACTATTATCTTAGATACATAAAGTTATAAAATAATATTTTACTTCAATATGGATTCTAAGCTAGTATAGTATACTATCATTTAACTTTCTTCTCATAAGTATAAATTCACTATTACAAAAAGAAATTTATGAAGTATAAACATAATAATAAATCTGAGTTATTTAAAAAAGGTAAAGGCTATTATGGCTTACATGATTATTATAAAGCTTTAGAGTTCTTTAATCATTCTCTTATTGAACTCAACAATAATACTCCAACTTTTTAGATCAGAAAGCTAACATAACTTATTATCAACTTGATAATCTTACAGAAGCTAGAAATATATTTTTGAACATCTAGAACAGTATCCTGATTGTATTGATACTCTTGATAATCTAGGAATAATTTACCAAAGAAAAGATTAGAAATATTTGATTAGGCACAAAAATATTATTTAAAAGCACTAAGTATTGATAATACTAATTATTAGTACTTTGCATAATTTAGGTTTGTTAAATTTTATACAAGGAACTTATACAGAATCTGAAAAATCCTGGGATTTTGCATAGTTTAGCTAATTTATATTATGTTAGGAAATGAAGAACAAGCGATATCTTTTTATAAACAATCTTTAGGAAATTGTAATAATAATATTGAACTTATAGACTCTATAAACCAAGATTATTCTGAAGCTGTAAATCAAATCGGACATATATTATACCAAGAAAATAAATACTGTGAAGCAGAAGAATTATATAACACAGTTTTAGAGATAGCAAAAACGTTGTTTCTTTAAATCAATTAGGCATGTGTATTTTAACAATAAACGAATTAACACTGCACTAGATTACTTAACCAAGCAATAAAACATAGCCAATTAAACGGTAATGAAGATGCTATTGCTTGTGGCTAATAGAGCAGCCTGCCTAAATTCATGACTGCCAAGGAATCAATTAAACAATCTCTGGCATTAGACCCCTCTGATGAAACCATAAAAACTACTGCACAAGAACTATTACACAAAGAAAGAGTTATCAATAAATTCAAAAGTTTTGTAAACATAGTGATTAATAATAGGAAGCATAATACTGAAGCTAGAACTAATATAATACTTGTTTTAGAACCTTGCTGACACTGAAATTATATAAATAATATTATACAATTTCAGTGACCCTATAATTTAATTTAAATAATAATCTACCGTAATTACTACTCTAATCTTTTTTTGAATACCTACCATCTCATCCCTATTACTATTAGGCGATATTTCGTTATTATTCATAGGAACTATAGAAAACATGCCTTGATTAGCTTTTTTAATCATACCTAACTTACTTTTTGAGTCCTGAGCGAATTTATTTGCAGCTTCTCTAGAATTCTCGATTGCTTCAGTTAACATTAATAACTTTAGTTCATTAAATTTTGTAAATTGATATAAAGGTCCCTTATAATTATAATCATCACCAACATCTATCAATATGCCTTCTTTTATTAGAGACATAATTTGTTTGTATGCTTCTTTTACTAATTTAACATTATTGCTTTTTAAAGTCACACTTGCTGTAATAATGTATCTACCCTTTTGTAGGTCTGGATTACGATATTCCTGGGCCATTAAATCTTTTACACTATATTGGCTTAGCTCAATTTCTTCATTTTGAAAACCAAACTGTATCAAGTACTCCTTCACTTTCTGACAATCTTGCTCAATTTTGGCATTAATCTGCTGTAAATTGTTATCTACACCTTTGATTGTAATTGGCCATATAACATAGTCTGCATCAACAACCTTTTCTGATAATCCTTTGACAGTAACTATACGATCCAACTGCTTTACTTTGAACAAGCCTTGACCTATTAAATATCCAAGCATAGTAAGACCTATTGCAATAAGTATACCCAACACAGTTAATGCTAAAACGTTATTTTTATTTTCTGTAATTGTATCTAATTTCATATGCCACCTAACTTCGTATATTATATTAAAAAATCCACTTTTTCCATCATGAAAGTTATTATAGCTCCTATTATTGCAATTTGTTTATTTTGAATCAACGTATTGATAATATCACTTTTCTTAATATTCTCTATGGAAAGCAGAACATTAGTTTTGGCAACAGAATCTATGAATTCATCATTATTTCCATAATATTTTGTCTTTTCAATTGCAGGCTTTACCTCATCTAGATGTAGTGAGATTCCCTAATTTACTACCATCAATAGCACCTTTAATTGTATCACATTTAGTATATCCCATAATAAGAATTACCTTAACACCTGCAATTCCTGTATCAAACACTACTTCTGCCGACGCCCTAGAATCAATACAACTTAAGATAACTGTGGAAGGATATTGCCCTTCCTGACTAACACATTTTTGTTCAAGCCAATAGCTATGACTACTAGATACCAGTACGAAACCGCAAATTACCTTGCTTTCACCATTCAATAATTTATACAGGAGTTATAGTATCGCGTTCTTCTTTAGTTAGAGTTACAGCATAAACAAGAGCTGCCCGATTATTTGTACACATTGTACCAAAAATATTAATATATTTTTATATCAACCCCTATTAAGCGTCTTAAGAAACATAATTAAACAGATAGTAACCTATCATAATATTTTTATTCTGACTACTTTATTTATGGCGCTTTATTATTTTATGCCTTTGTAGAAGATGTAATTGCTAGTTATTAAATACTAATAACACTATTAAGAGAAGAAAGAAAACCTATTGGTTCTAAGTAGAAACTTTAACAAACGACAAAAAATTTATGAGAATAAAAATGGTAGATCAATGTATTCCCTGTTAATCTTTATAGAACGTTAGTATACCAGCTATATACTACTCAAATTATTGAAATTTTTTGTTTATTTCATAATTGCAATAAATATTTATACACTTACAGCTGATTATACAACTTGATATATTAATCACTCTATTATCAAAATTAAAATGGTTGAATTATGCAAATATTATTTGGAGAATACATTTATTACCAATTCGATAACACAAATTATACATATATATTGAATGCCTCCACCCTCTCAACATTTACAACAAATGTTATGTATATTGATAATCCTAATATATTTGAAGAATTAGATACACAATATAATGCAATAAAATATACAACTTCGTTAACATTAGAAAAATTAGAATTCCCTTAGCATTTAGTATGCTTGATTCTCAAGATATATTTATAATTGCTGATCGTATGCTCAAGTACTACACCAAGGTGCATATTATACTCAACCTCTTACAATTTCACTGAAACTCTATTACACGAAATATCACACGTTACACATAATGCTTTAGATATTCTTGAAATACCCACGACAAATTTATGCAGACTAACACATGCAAAATTTGCTTATATACACTTAGAAACTGTCCTAACAAATAAGAACATATTGTCTGAAGATCTTACATTATTACTTTCTAAATATTTTGAAACATGCAATCTTCCTCTACCTCCATCTCTATTAGATATATCTTTAGGATTTATTTAACAACAATCAAATGGTCAAGGCACATATGTTATACATGAATGCAGATAGTCTAGCTATTTTTATATTAGTATATTTAGAGATTTATCCTTGCATAGGAATTATAATCAAGGCCTGGGTTTTGACGATTTATAAAGAATATTTAAATTCTAACGAAAACAAATTCGGTAATAAATTTTTAATATAAGCGTGTAATACTTTCTGATCAATAGAATAATAAATATATTGAATGAGGAAAAATTATTATATGAAAGGTGTTATTTTAGCAGGAGGAAATGGTACAAGACTTTATCCCTCAACAATAGCCTTATCAAAACAGTTATTACCTGTATATAATAAACCGATGATTTATTATCCCCTTTCAATTTTAATGTTAGCAGGAATACGTGATATCTTAATTATTTCAAGTCCTGATACTGTACCTTTATTAAGTAATTTGCTAAAAGACGGACACCATTTGGGATTAAATATAACATATTATGCCCAGCCCAATCCTGATGGCCTACCACAAGCTTTTATTCTAGGACAAGAGTTTATAGGTAATGATAACGTATGCCTAATCTTAGGTGATAATATTTATTACGGCCAAGGATTAACACAAGTCTTAGAAGAAACTACAGCTAATTTTAATCAAGGTGCTCAGATATTTGGATACTTAGTTAATGAACCTTACAGATATGGTATAGCTGAAATTTCTAAAGATTTACGCGTTATAAATATTGAAGAAAAACCCCAAAACCCTAAATCAAATTGTGCTATTACTGGTTTATATTTTTATGATAATAATGTAATATCTATTGCTAAAGATTTACAGCCTTCAACAAGAGGAGAATTAGAAATTACTGATGTAAATCTACACTATCTTAAACAAGGTAATCTAAATATCAAAGTTCTAGGTCGTGGCATAGCTTGGTTTGATACTGGTACACATCAAAGTCTATTAGAAGCAAGCCAATATATTGCAACTATTGAGCATAGACAGAATCTCAAAATAGCTTGTATTGAAGAAATTGCACTCAGAAAAAAATATATTTCTACAAACCAGCTAGAAACCCTAGTTGCATCTATGGGTAAATCAATTTATAGTGACTATTTATACCAAATTTTAGAAGATGTATCTTAAAGTATGCTGCATAATAAACATATATTAATTACTGGAGGAGCTGGCTTTATTGGTTCCAATTTTATCCATTACTTTCTTAATAAATATACAAATTATAGAATAGTCAATTTAGATAAATTGACTTATGCTGGAAATATAAAGAATTTAGAAAGTATTCATAATAGAAATAACTATCTTTTTATTAAAGGCGATATATGTGACTTTACTTTAGTAGATAGGATTTTTAACCAATATAATATTAACGCTATTATTCATTTTGCAGCCGAATCACACGTTGACAACTCCATCAAAAACCCCCTAAACTTTATTGAAACCAATGTTTTAGGAACATCAATATTACTTGATGTTGCAAGAAAATATTGGGAAAATAAAATATCTGATAATATATCAAATTACCGATTTCATCATATTTCAACAGACGAAGTATATGGCTCTCTTGGGGAAACAGGTTATTTTACAGAAAACTCTCCTTATGCTCCTAATTCGCCTTATAGCACCTCCAAAGCTGCAAGCGATATGATAGCACGTAGCTATAATAAAACTTATGATATGAACATTACTATTTCTAACAGTTCTAATAATTATGGCCCTCGACAACATACTGAAAAATTAATTCCTACAATTATCAGAAGTACTTTGGAAAATATAGATATACCTATTTATGGCAATGGCATGAATATAAGGGATTGGTTATATATCGATGATCACTGTAATGCTATAGATTTAATTTTTCATCATGGAAAAAAGGGAGAAACCTATAATATAGGTGGCGATAATGAACAAAATAATTTAAGTTTAGCAAATACAATATGTGAGTTATTAGACAAGATATATCCTAAAACTAACAATATATCATATAAGGAACAAATTAAATTTGTTGCAGATAGACCAGGACATGATTATCGATATGCTATAGATTGTTCAAAAATAAAAAAGGATTTAGGTTGGTCTTCTTCTAATAATTTTTTAGAAAATTTAATGAAAACTATAAAATATTACTTAGAAATTTACTAGGCTAGAAATGGAATATACTTACCAAGACAATTACATTAAGCTTTACCCCTCAAATACTGAGCATATAGATATATATAAAACTAAAGCTCAAACTATTTTACAAACTATACTCACATCCAAGCCAATTAGTAAAGACTATAAAATACTACACCCTATTGACTTGACTGATTTCAAAGAGTTAGTGGAATTAAGCCAATATATTATTAATAATTTCAAGCAAGTAATTATTGTGGGAATGGGAGGATCCATCCTTAATCCTAAGATAACAAGTACTTTAGAACAAGAAACCTATACTAAGAATATTCCTATTAAATATTTAGATACTACTGATCAGTTATATTATAATAAAATAATGGATGATGTTAATTTACGTGATACTTATTTCTTAGTTATTAGCAAATCTGGTACTACAATTGAAGTATTGTCTTTACTTGGAGCTATTATACATGATTTAAACAAACAGCAAATACGCCATTATAATCAAAATTTTTGTTTTATTATAGGTAGCACTCCTTCTCCTTTAAGAGAAATTGCCCAAGATATGCAATCATTAATTTTAGAACATGATCCTTATTTAGGTGGTAGATTTTCTACATTCACTAATATAGGAATACTCCCAGGCTTACTTGCTGGTTGTGATGTGAAAAATTTTATTGAAGGCGGTAATAAAGTTATTCATTCTTTGTGGAATTTAAAAGAAAATAGTATACCCGTCATTGCTGCAATTTCTCTATTATTATTTAATAAGCCGATGTTAATTAATATTAGCTATTTAAAGACCTTTTCCTTTTATCTAGATTGGTATAATCAAATTATTGCAGAATCTTTAGGTAAAAATGGAATGGGTTTTACACCTATAAAAAGTTTAGGCCCTATGAATCAACATAGCATGTTTCAACTTTATTTAGATGGTCCAAGCGATAAAGTATATAACTTTATTTATGCTCAGAATCGTACTAAAACTACTAATTTTATTGAAAAAAACCCTATATTAGAAAAATATAAGTTAGCTGGTAAAACACTTGATCAAATTAATGCAATAGAGTTCTCTGCAAGCCTCTCTTACTGTGAAAGAAATTACCCCGTACGCAAAATTATTTTAAACGAATTAAATGCACAAAATTTAGGAGCTTTAGCAATGCACTCTATCCTTGAAGTAGTTATTCTTGGACATTTAATGCAAATTAATCCATTTAACCAACCTAGTGTAGAAAAAATTAAATCTAAAGTATTAGCTTTGTTTTAGAGTTCTATATAAAATTACGTTATAATCCCTAAAAATTTTGAAGTATAATTCAAAAAAACTGTCAAAGTTTATATTAATTTATTAGTTGCTTATATATAGCAACACTATTATAGTGTGTTTTAATTAAAAATTATATCAAATTTAATACTTATTATTAAGACTAGGATATATTATAAATGAATAATATTAAGAAAAAAGCATTAATAACTGGAATTACAGGACAAGATGGAGCTTATCTTGCAGAGTTTTTACTTCTTAAAGGTTACGAAGTACATGGAATAAAACGTAGAAGCTCTCTACATAACACCTCTAGGATAGATCATTTATACTTAAATCCTGATATATCAAAATCTTTATATCTTCATCACGGAGATTTAACAGATTCTTCAAGTCTAACTAGAATTCTACAAGAAGTACAACCAAATGAAATATACAATTTAGCAGCTCAAAGTCATGTAGCCGTTTCTTTTGAAGAACCAGAATACACAGCTAATTCAGATGCTCTTGGTACTCTGAGATTACTCGAAGGAATAAGGGTAATAGGGTTAGAAAAAAAAACTAGATTCTATCAAGCATCAACATCAGAGTTATACGGATTAGTGCAAGAAGTTCCACAAAAAGAAACCACTCCTTTTTATCCTAGATCTCCATACGCCGTGGCTAAATTATATGCCTATTGGATAACAGTAAATTATAGAGAAGCCTATGATATATATGCTTGTAATGGTATATTATTTAATCACGAATCTCCATTACGTGGAGAAACATTTGTCACTAGAAAAATTACTAGAGGACTTGGTAGGATCAAACTAGGATTACAAGATAAAATATACATGGGAAACCTAGATGCAAAGAGAGACTGGGGTCATGCTAAAGACTATATTGAAATGCAATGGTTAATGTTACAACAAGATGCACCTGAAGATTTTGTAATCGCTACAGGTACGCAACACTCTGTACGTGAATTTATTGAACTTGCAGCAAAAGAACTAGGCATACATATCGCATGGCAAGGAACTGGTTTAAATGAAATAGGATATGATCAAATCACTGGTAAAACCATTATATGCGTTGATCCTAGTTATTTTAGACCTGCTGAAGTGGAAACTTTGCTAGGTGACGCATCAAAAGCTAGAACAAAACTTGGATGGAAACCTCATGTGTCTTTTCAAAACTTAGTCAAAGAAATGGTAAAACATGATTTAAGATTAGCAGAACTAGACAATTACATACAGGATCTTTATGAATAATAATTCTGTAATTTTAATTACAGGCGGTAATGGCGTTTTGGGTACCGCTACAAGACATAAATTCAAGACAATGGGCCTAAATTTTTTAGCTCCTACCAGACAAGAATTGAATTTATTAGATCTTACATCTACATGTTATTTTATTAAAAAACATAAACCTGATATAGTTATACATTTAGCAGCCACAGTATTTGGTCTAGGTGGACATATAAAAAACCAAATGAATGTTGTTGTTAGTAATACAACTATCAACAATAATTTATTTTCGGCATTGTATAATTATCCTCCTCAAAAGATTTTTTATGCTGGCACAGTAGCTTCATATCCCTACCCCTTTAAATCTTTGCCTTTAAAAGAAGAGGACTTTTTTGATGGATTACCACATAGTGGAGAATTCGGCTATGCAATGGCTAAAAGGCATGCTTATAGCTATTTAAGAATCTTACAAGAAGAGAAGAATGTTGCTTTTATTTATGGTATTTTTACTAATATGTTTGGCATAAATGATAAATTCAACATAGAAACATCTCATGTTATACCCTCATTAATAGCTAAAGCTTTTCAAGCTAAAACTGAAAATACACCATTAAAGGTTTGGGGCAATGGAGAAGCTACTAGAGATTTTCTATGCGTAGATGATGCAGCCAATGCGATTTATTTTCTTTTAAATCAAGTACCTCTAAATGATATAATTAATATTTCAACTGGTGTTTCTTGTTCTATAAAAGAAGCTTCTGAATTGATTTATAAAGCTGCAAATCTAGATCAAGGTATAATATTCTTACCTAATATGCCCTCTGGTATCAGCCATAGATATGTAGATAATAAGAAGCTCATTAGCTTAGGATTTAGCCTTAACAATAACTTTGAGACAGAAATTCATAACACTTACAAATGGTATGCTTTAAATAAAGGAAACAAATGAAAAAAAAATTAGCAATTATTTCTAGTTTTAATGAAAGTTGTGGTAATGCAGCATTTACACAACTTTTAGTAGATTCTATTCACAAATATACAGATTACCATGTAACTGTTATACCTTTAAACTTAAATATTTTACAGTCTTGTTTTAATACAGAGCGTAACTTAGGAGACAAGCATATCGATAATATATGTAAAATGTTGAAAGATTTTGATGCAGTTAACATCCAGCTAGAAGCAGGACTTTACGGTATGCTTCCTCATGATATAGTAAATAGGATAAAAAAGCTTGTTAATGCACATCCTGTTATTTCAGTTACATTACATTCTCCTCGTTTGATTTCACAAGATTATAACCTTTTTAAAGAAGGAGTAAAAAAACTATTTGCTTTACACATTAAACAAGGTCTCAAAACCATATTAAGTTCATTAAAACCTACATTTATAGAAACTAATAGAAAAATCCTAAAATTCTTGATCAAAAATAAATGTAGGTTAATAGTACATACTACAAGAGCACAAAGACAAATTAATAATCTTTATAATTATCATAATGTAGACTTACATCCATTAAAAATGGTAGATATAGATTATAAATTTAATACAGAAGTGATGGAAAATATAAAAACAGGATTAAAGATTCCTAACAATTCAATTATTATTGGCATGTTTGGATATATAAGTAAATATAAAGGACATAGTATTGCCCTAAAAGCAATGGAACGCTTACCTAATAATTATAAATTAATTATTTTTGGTAGACAGCATCCCCAAACTATTTGTAATAATTCTATGGATTTATACTTAGAATCATTAGTTAATAGAGTTGATAGCATACCGTCATTAAAAAATAGGGTATTTTTTATGGGAGAATTTAATGATAACGACTTTATTAATATTGCAGCATCTATAGATATCGTATGGCTACCATATTATGAAAATGGACAAGACGGCTCTGGAATCGCATCAATATGTTGTGATGTATCAAAAGCTGTATTAGCTTCTACATCTTTTGCGTTTGATGAATTAAAGAAATTGATTCCTTATCAAAATATGATACGCTTTGATATTGGAAACTATCTAGAAATAGCATGCAAAACGCTATTTTTAATGAATAATAAAAACTTGTTAAACAAGTCGTTTGATCCAAATAGTATCTATAATACCAAAACCCAGGCTATTTTATATGTCAAGGACTTAGAGAAGAATTAATAATTAAGATTTTTTAGATTATTGTATTGATTTATAATTGATATAATTTATAAAAAAGGCATAGTTTATGATTAATATTGTATTAAGATATTTATATGAATCTTCAAAGTTATTTTAAAAATATTTGGAAATTACGATATTTTTGGACACATTTGGCATTATCAGATTTACGTTCTAGATGGCGCCGTTCTTTTTTTGGAATATTGTGGTCTATTATACAACCGTTAGGTATGGCTTTACTCCTCTCTTTTATATTTAGCAGATTACTCAATAGCAATGTTAAACATTTTATACCCTATATATTATCTGGTATAATCGTGTGGGAGTTTATAATATCTGCTGTCACTAATGGTTCTACTAGTTTTATTCAAGCTACATCTTACATAAAACAATGTAAACACCCTCTTTCTATATATACATTACGTACAGTATTAAATGCTCTTATAGTTTTAATGTTAGCTAGTATACCTTTATTCTTACTAGTACTTGTACTTATACCTCAAAATTTTAATATTTCATGGATAGCCACATTTACAATTTATCCTATTTTAATCTTGCTTTTTTGGCCTATCGCAACATATTTAGCATATATTGGTACACGTTTTCATGATTTAATTCCTGCACTTACATTAATTATGCAAGCCTTATGGTTCATTTCACCTGTATCTTTTGAAGTAAATATGTTTAGGGCAGGAGATTTAAATTGGCTTATAGATTATAATCCCATATATCATTTGTTACAGATTATTAGGGCTCCATTATTAGATGGAGTATTTCCAACTATAGAAAATTACTTTTTTTGTTTGTTGACCATAATAATTGTAACAACTATGACAGTAATTATAGGATTAAAGTCAGAAAATAGAATTATATATTACTTATGAACTATATAGACTGTAAAGAAGTTAATTTGCATTATGCATCAGTTGCATATAAAGAAAGGTCTTTAAAAAATTTATTAATTAATCTGTTTAATTTAAAAAAACGCGATGTTATTATAAAAGATGTACATGCACTAAAAAATATATCTTTAAAAATCAACGAAGGAGATCGAGTTGGTATTTTAGGACATAACGGCAGTGGTAAAAGTACTTTATTGAAGACTATTGCTGGTCTGTATCCTATTTCAGATGGTATTTTAAATGTAAAAGGTACCATCAGAGCATTACTTGATTTAAGCCTTGGATTTGAGCTAGAAGCATCAGGTCGAGAAAATATATTATACAGAGGTCTATTACTCGGATTAAAGCCAGATTTTATCCGACAAGTTGAAGAAGAAATAATAGCATTTGCAGATATCGGAGATTTTATTGATTATCCTATTAAAGTTTATTCTGCAGGAATGCAAGTAAGACTTGCTTTTTCTATCTCTACTGCAATAGGAGGAGATATTTTATTATTAGATGAAGTAATTGGTGCAGGTGACGCTAATTTTATGGTCAAAGCCAAAAATAGAATTATTTCCTTAATAGAACAGTCTAAAATACTACTATTAGCATCACATGATATTTCTTCTTTACAGTCTATTTGTAATCGCGGAATTGTCTTACACAAAGGTGAATTAGTCTTTGATGGTAATATAGACAAAGCTATTTTACAATATCATCTAATTAACCATCTTGATTAAGTTTTGTCTTTCTACATGTATATTAAAAAGACAATTGATTGTAATACTTAGATTCTTCACGTATTAGAAGTAAAATCCCCTACATGATAACTATCAAATTGCTCAAATGGAATGTGATCAAAGTATATAACATCTACTAATACATATATTATTATGTTATGTTTTCTAAGGAAATCCAATAACTTATCTGTTACACCTTGTTCTATACTTTCTACTATTTGTCTTTCATATTCTATAATAAAACAAACGTCTTTATTCAAAGATAGTAAATGAGAGAACCCTAAGTAATACTTTTAAGATCATGCCCTTCTACACAAATCTTTATTAGATCTATTTCCTCTAAATCTTGTTCTAACAAACTATCAATAGTTTGGTTTGCGAAACAACAGTTCCATTATAAAGGTCAAAGCGTTCTTTGAGTACCTGCACACTAGACATTGCAGGAACGTAATAGTTTGATCACTAACATCCGTAATGGCAAAATCGTATATTTTTACTCTATCTAAGAAATCATTTACCTTTAAATTTTTATGTAAAATTTTTCTTACAGTAGTATTAGGTTCTATGGCACACACCTTACCTTAATTACCTACCAAAGCTACTATAAATAAAGTATGCACTCCTATATTTGCACCTACATCTACTATATGCATTTTCTCATTAAGGAATCTTCTTAAAAACCATCTAATATACGTTTCCCATTCTCTATGCTCTAGTAAATGTTAAAACATAAAAGGCTCACGTACGTCAATATAAAGTCTTTAACCATCTGTATTATGTAATAGAAATTCTTTGTCTTCAGAAATATAAAAAGCTTCAAGGAAAATAGCTAAACTTTTTTGATTTTTATGGTAGTGTTTCTTTCAAAACAACAATACTTAAATATCTTAATTCAAAAAATCCGGTATACATGAATAAATTAGCTGTTACATTCGAACAAATCGTGTAAGGTTTGTTTATTAAATAGCTGAGTTTCATACTGCCTGGCTATATTATATAGCTTATTAAACACTATTTCAGTACCATTATAATATATTTTTTTAAATCCCATTCTAAAAGCGGCTTGTGCTGCATATGCATTATCCGAGACATTACAAATAAAAGTATAATTATATAATTTAGCTTTTTCTGCAAGAACAGCTATATATCCTAAACCAAGATAATTAATACTATTATCCTTATTCATGAATAAGATTCTAGATGTATTACAGTGGTATATACTGTATGCTTTTTTAATATCATCTATATTTAAAACGTTAACAAGCATTATTGCATAATACCTCTATACCTGGAAGGTTATCACCTTGTAGCCATTCCAAAAATGCTCCTCCTCCGGTTGAAATATATGAAAACCCTTCTGCCAAACCTCCACTCTTAAGTGCTGCTAATATATCTCCACCTCCAGCAAGACTGAGTAAACTACCTGTAGCAGTAGATTCAATCACCTTTCTTGCGACTAACACTGTAGCTTGTTCAAATGGAGGATATTCAAACGCTCCAAGCGGACCATTCCACACTAAAGATTTAGCATAATTTATTTGTTCTTTAATCATATTAGTAGTCTTAGGACCAAGATCTGCTATCACACTATTATCATCTACATTTAATATATCTACCACTTTACTGGTATCACCAGAATGTATATTATTAGCAACTACAACATCAATAGGTAATATTAATTCGCATCCTAGCTCACGGGCTTTAACTATAATATTCTGCGCCTCTTCTAATAAATTTTCTTCATAAAGTGATTTACCTATATTTATATCTTGAGCTTTCAGAAAACTATTAGCCATAGCACCACCAATGACCAATACGTTTACTTTTTCCAATAAATGATAAAGTAATTCTAATTTTGTAGAAATTTTAGCGCCTCCGACTATTGCCATTATAGGATTACAAATATTTTTCCAAAAAGACTGCAAATTCTTTATTTCTTCTTGTAACAATAACCCTGCAGCACTAGGTAGTGCTTGAGCTAAGCCCACGATCGAAGCATGTGCCCTATGTGAACAAGAAAAGCTATCATTAATATATATTTGGCCCAATTTTGCCAATTTTTTTACAAACTTATCATCATTAGCTGTTTCACCTGGATAAAACCTTAAATTTTCCATTAAAATTATCTCAGCATTTTGCATATTACGAATAAACTGTCCTTGATCTTCTTCTATATAATTTTCTACAAAATGAATTTTTTTTCTATTTAACATTTCACTTAATGGTTTTAAAAGAAATTTTAACGACATTTCAGGCACAACATTACCTTTAGGTCTACCAAAATGGGAAAGTAAAATAATTTTTGCATGGCGTGATAGCAAATATTCTATTGTTGGTAAAATTTTTCTTAACCTATTATCATCAACAACTTGACCATTTAGCATTGGTACATTTAAATCTACACGTACAATTACAGTTTTATTACTAACACCTAAATTTTGTAGAATACGTAAATTATCCATACCATATGCCTTAAATAAATTTAGCAATTAATCTAGCAGCGTCTAACATACGCATTGAAAATCCCCATTCATTATCATACCAACTAACAATCCTTACGAATTTATCACCTACTACCTTGGTTTCATAAGGATCTAATATAGAACTATGAGTATTATGATTAAAATCAATTGATACTAATTTAGTAGGCGCTACATCTACTATACCTTTTAGCGCCTGTTTTGCATTTGTTAAAATATAACTATTAATTTCATCAACACTAGTACTACGCAAGGCAACAAAGCTTAAATCTATCATTGATACATTAGGAGTTGGTACCCTCACACTAGAACCATCTAATTTACCTGCTAATTCTGGCAAAACCAACCCTATAGAACGAGCTGCACCTGTAGAAGTAGGAATCATCGAAAGCGCTGCAGCTCTAGCACGTCTTGGATCTTTATGATTGTTATCAAGCAAATTTTGATCATTAGTATAAGCATGTATAGTAGTCACAAATCCACTTTCAATACCAATATTATCATTTAGTATTTTAGCTATAGGCGCTAAAGCGTTAGTTGTGCACGACCCTATAGAAATCACATCCTGTGCTTTTGTTAATGTATCTTGGTTTACACCAAATACTATAGTATTATCAGTTTGTTCACATGGAGCTGAAACTATAACTTTTTTTGCTCCAGCCATGATATGCTTTTCTGCTTCGCTTTTTTTATTAAATTTTCCTGAACATTCTAGGACTACATCAATACCTAAGTCTTGCCACGGTAAATTTTCTGGCATTCTTTCTCTAGTAATTTTAATCTTATGATAATCAATCAGTAAATAATCCTCTTCTATATTTACATCTTGCTTTAATACCCCATGTACAGAATCATATTTAATTAAATATGCATGATCCTCTATAACTGCTGGACCGTTTGCAGCTACTATTTCTAGTCCTGGCCTATTCGATTCTAACAATACTCTTAAAACTGAACGACCTATACGCCCTAACCCATTTATAGCTATTTTAATTGTCATTTTCTTTACCTTTCTTCTTGTACTTAAACTTTATTTTTACCTAGTCTTTCTAACACTTTATTTACTATGTTATCTGCTGTGATACCAAAGTAGTTATATAGATCCTCTGCTTTACCAGAAGCTCCAAATCCTTTCATGCCTATAAATATACCATCTTTACCAATATAATTAGCCCATCCATAATGAGAAGCTGCTTCAACTGCAACTTTAAGACTATTATTATTAAGTATATTATCTATATATTCTGCAGATTGGTTTGTAAATAGTTCAAAACAAGGTATCGATACTACACGACTACCTATGTTATAATTATGAAGCTTTTGCTGTACATCAAGAGCAATCGATACCTCCGATCCAGTAGCAAAAATTGTCACATCTAAATTTTCCTGATATTCTGATAAAACATATCCACCCAATGCAGATAAATTCTGCTGCTTATATACCTTACGCACAACTGGTACATTCTGACGTGTAAGCACAATCACGGCAGGAGCATTTTTATTTTTAAGTATTAAATGCCAACATTCAGCTACTTCTACACTATCAGCAGGCCTATAGACAAATAAATCTGGTATAGCTCTTAGTGATGCTAAATGTTCAATTGGTTGGTGTGTTGGCCCATCTTCACCTAGACCAATTGAATCATGAGTCATTACATACACAACCTGTTGCTTCATCAAAGCAGATAGTCTAATAGCAGGACGGCAATAATCAGCAAATACTAAGAAAGTTCCACCATATGGTATAAAACTTTTATGTAATGCAATACCATTCATTATAGCAGCCATAGCGTGTTCTCTTATGCCATAATGTATATAATTACCTAAAAAATTATCCTTACTAATTATTTGCATAGTTTTAGTTTTAGTATCATTGGAACCTGTAAGATCGGCAGAACCACCAATTAATTGTGGAATATTTGATACTAAACACGACAATACTCTACCAGAAGATTTACGCGTTGCTTCTTCAGACATAGACAATACTTGTTGTTTAAAATTATCCATTACTTGATCTACACATTCTAAGTCCGCCTGCTCCATAAATCTTTTGAATTCTTCTTTATGGCTACATTGTTTTAAATTATTACTCCACTCCATATAAGCACTTTTTCCTACTCCTGTTACTTGAAGCCAAGCCTCTTTTATTTCCTCAGGAATAACAAAAGGGGGATATGGCCAATTTAGGTTCTTTCGAACACCTTCTGCCTCATTACCGCCTAAAGGACTCCCATGTACATTTGCTGTCGCAGCTTTAGTTGGCGCTCCATAACCAATAATAGTCTTACATGCAATTAATGAAGGTTTATTACTATTCTTAGCTTCTTTTATGGCTTTTCTAATTTGTTCAAAATTATGTCCATCTATAGACTGAACATGCCAACCAGTCGCTTCAAATCTTGCTAACTGATTCTCAGAAGTAGCTAAAGATACTGGCCCATCAATAGATATATTATTATCATCGAATAGTACTATTAATTTACTTAATTCTAAATGACCAGCAAGCGCTGTTGCTTCATAACTAATTCCTTCCATTAAACAACCATCACCAGCTATAACATAAGTATAATGGTCTATAATGTTACCAAATCTAGCAGCAAGCATCCTTTCAGCAATTGCCATACCTACAGCATTCGCAAGTCCCTGCCCTAAAGGGCCTGTAGTAGTCTCTATAGCCGCAAAAAGACCATACTCTGGATGCCCTGCTGTTTTAGCATGTAGTTGCCTAAAATTCTTAATATCTTCGATATTAATATCGACATATCCTAACAAGTAATACAATGCATATAATAGCATTGATCCATGTCCGGCTGATATTACTAATCTATCACGATCATGCCATCCTGGATTTAACGTATCAAACTTAAGAAATTCTGCCATTAGAATTGTTGCAACATCTGCCATACCCATTGGCATACCAGGATGACCAGAGTTAGCACTCTCAACAGCATCTACTGTTAACATCCTAATGGCATTAGCCATTTTTATATACATAGAGTTATTAATTTTATTTATTCTATTCATATAC
The DNA here is from genome assembly GCA_048496475.1 of Rickettsiales endosymbiont of Dermacentor nuttalli. Lineage (GTDB taxonomy): Bacteria > Pseudomonadota > Alphaproteobacteria > Rickettsiales > Arcanibacteraceae > Ac37b. Next base: position 75,291 of record JBGCXS010000002.1, on the reverse strand, counting down.
TTGATAATTCCTTATTTATAGGATATTAATATACATTGATTTATTTAACGTATTTCACCTATTTAAATAGGGTATAACCTAAATAATTTTTCTATACAAATAATACTTATGAAATTATCTTATTTTTTTAGCGTAGTTCTTGCTTCATTTTACTCTAAACCCTTATACCAAAATATATACCGCAAACAGCAGAGTTATAATTTTTTATTTATATTTATAATCATTGCTTTAACTTCTATACCTGCCACATTGTTCTGGATGTACAAGATATATAAAATTGACCTTTCTGACAACTCTACAAATTATGATCTCTATAATGAGGATACTGACTATATTAATGAAAGTAATGCTGTTTTAAAAAACATTATAGAACAATTTCCCCGCCTAACTATAGAAAATGGTATAATATATACAGATAGTATACAACCTATATATATTATAAATCCTGCTAATTCAAAAGTTATAGTTATTATTGATACTACAGATAATACTTTATCTCTAGATAACACAGATGCATTACTTTTGATTACTAGAAAAGAAATATTTTTTAAAACATGGTGGCAAGAAGGTAAAACTATACGTTATTATGTTACCGAATTATTACCAAATAATAATACTCTCATTATTACACCAGATAATATAAAACAATGGATCTCCAGTTTAAGAAGCAATATATTATGGTTTATACCACTAATACTATATCCTATAAATATATTCATTACTTTTGTATATAATGCACTAAGGATATTCTTTTATACAACTTGTGGAATCATTATAATAAAGCTAAAAAAGCTCAATTTTTCTTATACAGGTATACTACGCACTCAAACTATAGCAGCAGCACCTTATATTATATCTTATAATATTCTATTACCTACAATAACTTATTTTCTACCTATAAAATTACTAAACTATATACTTCTACTTATTTCTATTGGATATAGTATGTTTGCATTTAAAGCAATTCTTGACTTAAAGGAGACTAAAGACTAGTAACACCTAGATAATCTCCATAATTATTTATAAATCTATTTTAAATGCACTGTCTCCAAGAATAGGTATTTCAAAAAACTAATATCACCATCAATCTCGTTTAATATTGATTTCATATCATATTTTAGTATCAATATTTGATATATCAGATCTTAAATCCTTAATAATATTAAAAGCATCTGAAATTACTGTACCTACACTTTTATTAGGATCTTCTAAATCTTTTTCTAATTTACTAAAATCTTTTATTAAATCATCTACCGTATCTTAAGCTCTATAAAACAGATTAACCTGCACATTATTCTAGTTTTAAAAAGGATTATTGGTTTTAAATTCATATAGCTTCTGAAATATTTTCATTATAACATCTTAATTGCATCCATTTTATCCTTAATACCATCTACTATACGTTCAGTTTTTTTCTATTGTGTGTCTAATACCATATTAGTTGTGTTACCTATTCTATATACTAATATTACTCATAAATTTATCCCTTATTAATATATTTTTATCTCATTTATTATAAAAATATTATGGAAAAATAAAGATATAAATCTTTGTTAACTAAAATGTTTTACACCTATTTATTTAATCAATCGTTAGAATCACATACGTATTGCAAAAAAACTTACATATTAATTTTTATTAAATTAATATAATGATGATAAGGATCCATTATCTAAACGTATAGTTTTTTATGATATTAGATATCAACAGCCTATATTTTGCTTTATAAGTTCCTTATAATCAATGCTACAGTAAAATAGAAAATCAATTTTCATGCTATATGCATCTTATAGATGATTTTGTGCAAAAAGCTTTAAATAACAACACCACTGCACAAACAAATATAGGAACTGATAATATTTGCCCCATAGTAACATTAGGAAATATATACCCTAACTGCACATCCGGCTCTCTAAAAATTTCTACAATCATACGTGCTAAAGCATAATTCAGCAGAAATACCCCGGATAAAGCACCTACTTTATCTCTAATTTTAGTATAGTTAGCAAGAACATATAATATAATTAAAGGTATAAACCCTTCTAGAATAGACTCATAAATTTGGCTAGGATGACGAGGATAAGAGCCAGCATAAGGGAAAATGATACCCCATGACACATCTGTTTCTCTGCCATATAACTCTCCATTAATAAAATTTGCTATACGGCCAAGCATAATACCAATAGGTGCAGCACAAGATATCAAATCTGTTACCTCTAAGAAACTTAACTTATTCTTTCTACAAAAATACAGTAGACTAAGAATTAGACCTATTAAACCTCCATGGAATGACATACCTCCATACCAAACTTTTAGAATCTCTATTGGGTGGTGAAAATAGTTTTGGAAATCATAAAATAAGACATAACCTAATCTTCCCCCTATAATGATTCCAAATACTATCCATACTATTATATCATCCAGCATTGTTTTATTAAATATTTTTGTTTTGCTATCTAACCTTTTTATATATGCTATACCTAATAATATACCTGCAATATAAGCCAGAGAATACCAACGAATAGATATAGGACCTAAACTAATCAATACTGGGTCTATAGAGGGAAAAGTAATAGCCATTTATTTATACTATCAAATTATTTATTAATGACTTTTATTATTAATAGGATTATATTTAAAAATCAAGCAGGAGGATACTATGAATCAAAAACAAAATAAAACTTTTTTTGATGATGTGGCTAAACTTACAGGAAATCTACTATCATCTTTAGGTAATGCAAAAAACGAAACTGAAAGCTTTTTACAAAATAAAATTAGTAGTTATTTTGAAAAAATGAATTATGTAAAGAGAGAAGAGTTTGAAGTATTAAAAGCAATGGTATTACAAATACGTCAAGAGCAAGAAAAATTATCTATTTCATGCCAATCAGATTCAAATTCTGAATCTGATTAATCTGTACAGGAATAAGGGATGATAAAGAAACATATTATACTTGTAGGTTGTAGTAATATAAGCTTCGCTTTATTAAAAGACTGGCTTCAAGAAGGTATTTCTCCCAATCTAATGACAGTTATTTCTACAAATAATTGGCAGAGTTTAAAAAAAACTTTTTGCGTCAAAACACTCCCTAAAATACAAGAAAATATTATTAATCAAGATCTTGATTACATAATTATATTTGCTATTAAACCTCAGATTGCTAATCAAATTATTCCTTCTTATAAAAAGACAGTTTCAAGTAACACTACTGTCTTATATAGCAAAGATAATCTTAATATATTACATGAGACAGATAGTAGTAAGCTGTTTAACATGATAGGAAAAATTTGGTGGGTAAATACAGCATTATCTGGTAGTGGTATAGTATATTTCTTTGATATGATAAATTCCTTAGCACAGAAAACATATAATATGGGATTAGATGAAAAATTATCCTATTAATTAGCTATTAATACTATTCACAGTAGCACTCAGTTACTTATGCAAAGAAATAGTACTCCAAGTACCTTAATTTCTAAAGTGTGTAGTCCTGGAGGCACAATAAGAAGCAGCACTTGCTGTATTTAACTTGCAATGAAAGAGATAATTTCGAGAACCTTAAATGCAGAAACCAATAGATTTATAAAATTATCAGAATGAATGGAAATTTTTTACCAAAACCTAAAGCTATTTTATTTGATTGGGATAACACTTTAGCTGACACTTGGATCCTACTAAAACAGGCAAGTGAACATATGTTAGAGCAGATGGATATTATCCCTACACCTGAAATTACTAATAAATTATATACTCATAAATCTATGCGTGAATTATTACCTGAGATTTTTGGAGTGCGATGGCAAGAAGCTGCACATATATATCAAGCTGCATACCGTAAATTACGGGAAAACAATTTATCATTATTACCCCTAGCAAAAGAAGTTCTTTTATTTTTGCAAAACAATCCTCAAATTCATGTAGGTATAGTTAGTAATAAAGTGGGTACTTCTTTACGGGAAGAAGTCTCTTTACTAGAATTAAATCATTTTTTCACTAAATTAATTGGTTCACAAGATACTACCGAAGATAAACCTTCAGTTATGCCAGTTTTAGCAGCCCTAGAAGGAAGTAATATTGAAATAGGTCAAGATGTGTGGTTTATAGGTGACAGTATTATAGATATACAGTGTGCACATAATGCAAATTGTATACCTATATTATATGGTAATAATTTAAAATCTAGCGTAGATTGTAATCCCTCTGTACATGTTAAAAATCACCAAGAATTTTTAGATATATTACACTATATATTACGTTAGGATTCAATAAAACACCCATTCTAACAAATTAGTATAAAAAGATATTGTTTTTTTTGCAAAAAAGGTTAATATGAGTCTGTAGAACAAATTTTGATATTTATTAGTATATTAGTGGCAGTATTAGTTAAGTTTTATTACAAGCATATAGCGGAGGATATTGACTAACTGCGTCACTTTTGCTTAACAAACTATGGGGGCTTTATGCGTGTACTTTTGGTTGAAGATGATACCTCAACCGCTCAATCTATAGAAGAGGCGTTAAATTTTGAAGGTATTGTATGTACAGTAGCCAGATTTGGTGAAGAAGGGATAGAAATAGGTAAAATTTATGATTATGATCTCATAATTTTAGATTTAAATTTGCCTGATATTAATGGATATGAGGTGTTATTACGCCTTAGAGCTGCTAAGGTTAAGGTGCCTATCTTAATTTTATCTGGCAAATCAGAATCCTCTGAAAAAATTAAGGGATTAAGTTCAGGAGCTGATGATTACCTAACTAAGCCTTTCAATAGAGGAGAATTAATAGCTCGTATCCAAGCTATTGTACGCCGTTCTAAAGGTCATTCTGAGTCAGTCATTAAATTTGACAAAGTATCTGTTAACTTAGATACAAGAACTGTTGAAGTAAACAATAAACCTCTTCATCTTACAAGTAAAGAATATGCTATATTAGAATTACTTGCTATGCGTAGAGGCAATGTTTTAACAAAAGAAATGTTCTTAAATCATCTATACGGTGGTATTGATGAACCAGAATTAAAGATCGTTGACGTATTTATATGTAAATTACGTAAAAAATTGGAAGCAGCTACTGGTACTAATTATATAGATACCGTTTGGGGTAGAGGATATTCTTTAAAAGAATATCCTGATGATACTGCAGCTCCAGCAGAACCTGATAATGCTTATGAAGCTAGCTAATATTTTCACCAGGCTTTACAAGTAAGGCCTGGTTTTACTTTTCTTGTTATAATGCTTCTCCTTATCCTGTAATGAGTTATTACACTTAATATTATAGGACTCTTCTGAAATTAAAGAAACTATAAAACATTTACAATCAAAGAAGAATATAATACCGAAAAACCATCTATTTGACAGCTTAGCATAATAAATACCAGGTAAAATCCTATCTTAAACAAAGAGGATGATAAACTGATTTAAAGCATTCTTCTACTCTCTAATAGAAATTGTCTTTTTTCTAAGCATTTTTTGTAAGGTTAAAAATACCAAATTCAATACTACTTAATCATTTATATAACATACTTAAATTTAATGATTTTCCTAATTTGGCGATTATTACCTCTATTGAAATTGATAGTATATATAAATAGACTAAAAAAGCAGTAGCTACAGCTTTACCACCTTTCCAAGGCATAATATAAGGCTATTTTTATCATATATACAAATATAGATGTAATATTAGGAAAATATTATACCTCAGAGAAACATTTTAAGTTATCAACAAAGATATAAAATGGATAAACGATCTCTAAAGTATATTTAACCATAGGATCCTTATTTGGATAGCGCTAATATGGTAATCGAGTTTTGCAGAAAGAGTATTTTCAATAATAAATTTTTTAAGATTAGCAATAAACTATAGTCAAATTAATTTGGATTAGATAAAGTAATGAAGAGTAAAATGTACTAAAATGTATATGAACGAGGAATGAAGCATACATAATGCAAATTGTATCCAAGTCTAGAGTAATATTACATAATATCAAACAAGAATCCTCTTTGTAGAGATAGTGTTATTTTACTCATTAAAGTTAAGTGTAGTTAGTTATAAAGAGCATAATTATTTAGATATATAATTATCTTACCATTTTATGGCTAAAAAATATTCAATTAATATCACCTTGTAATTTAAAGAACACCCTAAAATTTAATGATTTCCCTAATTTTAGGGTTTATACCTTCTATACCTGGTGGAAAGATTAAAAATGCTATAATAGTTTGCTAATTTCTAGACCAAGTATTAGCAATCATGTATATTTGTTATGTACTCTTTTATATCTCCTAAATTAACCCACCTCTCCATATTAGCTTCCAATTTCTCTTTTTAAGAAAGTAAATATAATTTATAATTTTGTCAGCTTCAATAATATCCCCATTTGCTTAATTTGATTGCTAAAGCAATAATTTACATTGTTAACAATCTCATAGTATGAACTTATAAATTATTTCAAATATTACAGTCTTACATTACCTTATGAATTTACTACATCACGTGGATCAAAATTCAATTCTATTTCCCGCCACGCATTATATTTTTCTATAGATAGATTTTGTAAAGGACTACATTTATGCACTGCTCTAACTGTACTCTCTAAAAAAGCACGAAAACTTGACATATCAACTTTAGATGGCTTATTTTCTTCTATGATTTTAACATGTTGTACTGTACCATCTTGCGTAAGGTTAATTTTTAATACTACAGACATTTTAGCTATATCTTTAATACCTATTGGTATATCCCAACATTTATAAAGCTGACTACGTATAGACGCTTCTTCATTTAATGAGAGAGGTTGCAATTCATCAAATTCTTTATCCGATTTACTATTTTGACTTTTCTCACTAGAAGATTGTTTATTTGTTTTAGCATTTTTTGTTTTTTTGTTTGCTGGTATGTCTAACGTTTTAAGCAAAGAATCTAATTCACTATTTTGTACCTTAGCTTTTACTTCAACTTTTTTATTATTTTTAGTTTGCTCTTTAGGTTTCTCTTTCTTTTGCTCTTCTTTTGACACATCTGTTTTAGGTACTGGTGCTTTAGTAATATTCTTAACCTCTGGCATCTTCTCTTTTTCAGCTACTTTAATATTACTGCCATTTTTAAGCTCAGTTTTTTCTTTAATTTCCGGTTTGTCTTGCACAGTACTATTACTTGCTTTTACAATATTCTTACTTTCCTCTTTAGTAGCTTGTGACTGGCTTGTTTTATTAGGTAGATTAGAGATAGCCTTTATAGGTAAAATTTCTACAGAAATTGCAGTTTCATCTGCTAGTTTTTTAGTAAAAGAGGGAATGTCAAAATAAATCAATATCAAGATTAATATATGGAAGATAACTGAAGTAATAATACCAAAATACATGTTTTATATTTTATGTTTATTAGAAGTAATTGGTTTAATTAATGTAATTAAAGCTACTTTGTTAAAACCAGCCAAATTAATAGTACCTACTACATGCATTACTTTGCCATAATCTACATTTTTATCACCCCTAATAAAAATTCTAGTATCATATTTTGCTTTCGTAATTGCTTTTAACTTAGCTTCTAACTCATTTAGAGCAATCTTTTTACCTTGTATATATGCATTACCTGCCACATCTATATCTATAGAGATAGGTTCATCTTGTCCAGATATAGTAGAAGAACTTGTTTCTGGTAAATCTACTTTAATACCTGCAACAAGCATAGGTGAAGTTACCATAAAAACAATTAGCAATACTAACATTACATCAACGAGCGGTGTAATGTTAATTTCTGCCACAAGTTGATGCCTTCTTCTTTTACTTGTAACATTACTTAGGTTAACACCCATTATTTTCCTTCCTGATCAATTTCACGTGATAGTATTAAAGCTAGCTCAGAAGAAAAATCCAACATTTTATTATAAAATAAATTAGTTTTATTGGATAATATATTATAAAATAATAAAGCAGGTATAGCTGTAAAAAGCCCTATAGCTGTAGCAAGTAAAGCCTCAGCAATACCAGGTGCTACGACTACAAGAGTAGTATTCTTTGATGCTGCTATAGAATGAAAACTATGCATAATACCCCATACTGTACCAAATAATCCAAGAAATGGAGCACTAGAACCTATGATAGCTAAGATATTTAATCCTTGTTCTATTTTTTCCATTTCTCTATCACAAATTAAGTCCATTATTTTTGTAATACGTTCTTTAATAGCCTGAGCTACAATAACTCCCTTAATAGGCCTATTCCATTCTGCCATTACAGCTGTAAATATATTTGCTAATGGATGACCACTACGATTCTTTAGCCTTATATATAAATTCTCTAATAATTGACCTGACCAAAATAATTTTTCAAATTTTATAGTTTTAGCCTTTAAGGTTAGAAACATAGATATTTTACTAAAAATAATGGACCATGACCATATCGATGCTAAACATAAAAGTAAAATAACCGACTTCACTACTATGTCTGCACCGCTAATTAACCCAAAGATGGACATATCTGTAGCAGCTACATTACCTGCAATTTCAGTAGTCTTTATTATTGTTTCATTCATATCTATTCTTTATTGCGTTTTTGTCATAGCATTATACCATATAAAACTTGTTTTCAGCTTGTTTTGCCTATAGAATACATTATTAGCATAATTTATATTTGTTGTAAAAATCTATTTCATAGAACACTTTATCATACAATGTTATTTGTAACAATTGAAACTTAAATTTAGATCTTATAACTAATAACTATAGCGTAAAATCCTCGCCTAAGTAAACATTACGAACACTTTCATTAGCCAGTATATCTTCCACATTACCACTCATTAATATTACACCTTCATGTATAATATAAGCTCTATCCACAATATCCAAAGTTTCTCTTACATTATGATCTGTAATTAATACACCTATATTTTTATCTTTCAAATGTATAATTAATTCCTTAATATCATTTACTACGATAGGATCAATACCAGCCAAAGGTTCGTCCAACAAAATAAACTTAGGATTCGTAGCAATTGCTCGTGCAATTTCCACTCTACGACGCTCCCCACCTGATAACGCAATCGCAGGACTATATCTTAAATGAGTGATAGAAAACTCTGCTAAAAGATTATTTAATCTTATATGTCTTTTTTCAACATTAGGTTCGGATATTTCTAGTACAGACAAAATATTCTTCTCTACGTTTAACCCACGAAAAATTGAAGACTCTTGCGGTAAATAACTTATACCTAAACGTGCACGTCTATACATTGGTAATTGGGTAATATCCTTTTTATTTAATATAATATTTCCAACATCAGGCCTAATAAGACCACTCATCATATAAAAACATGTCGTTTTCCCAGCACCATTTGGCCCAAGTAATCCAACAGCTTCTCCTTGTTTAAGACCTATACTAATATCTTTTATGACTGTTCTATTGCCATATTTTTTTCCTATATTACAAACAATAAAACCGTCTTGATTATTATGAAAATTATGCATATTTACTGTTTCTTAGGAGTTAATATTGCCTTGACTCTTCCATCACCACCATGAGTATTTTTATTTGTACTAAATATTTGGCTATAACCTTTTTGTATATTATATATAAGCTTATCACCCTTTAATATGTTATTATCTTTGGTAAGTATAACCGATCCATATAATTCTAAAGTTTCTTTGATAGCATTATATTCTCCAGTATCACCTCGTGCTTTTTGACTGTTATCAATAATTGTTACGTTACCTAAAGCAGATATTTTAGATACTATCCACTTGCTATCTTTAGTATTAATATAATAAGCAATCACCTTATCAGCCATTAAATTTAAAGATCCTTGTATTGCCTTTACATTACCTTCAAACGTTGCAAGGTTCTTTTTTTGATCAAGTATAAGTGTATCTGATAATATTTCTATGGGTTCTTTATTTTTTGTCTCAGCTTTTACTGACATCACATTAAATAAAACTAGTAAAAAAAATAAACAAAAATTTATTTTATGAATTAGGATATATAGTTGTTTTAACCGGACCATTAAATATAACCTTTTTTTCTTTTTGTAATAAAGTAAATCCTTGAGATAGTACAGATATCCTTTGATTAATCACCCGAGTTTCACTATTACTGGTAATAGTATTTTTATTAACATCTATAGTAGCAGTATTTGATGATATATTAGTACCATCAGAACACAAAGTCACTGATTCTGATAACAGCAACATTTTTGAATCTTGTATCCACTTACCATAATTTGAATATACATTAAATATAGTATTATCTTTGGTTATAAATTGTCCATCTATTTTAGTCAATAATATAGTATTTATATCTTGTTCCTCTGCCTTTTTAGCACAAATAGAATATGCTTCTTTATAAGCATTTACACCATAAAATCTAGGCTTATACATTATTTTTGATATATTGTCTTCATAATTATGTTTAGCAGTTAAGTCTATTTTAACCTGTTTTACAGTTGAACCATATACAGATATTACAACTGTTAAAAAGGCAAATAAAACTGCAAATAATATACACAAAATTTTACTTACCATTACAAAACAAGAATAGTTTAACTTACGCATAAATTTACTTTGCACCTATATTTAAACAATCATGTATATGAATTATCCCTATAGGAGTTTGTGATTCATCTATTACAAATAATACCGTAATAGATTTTTCATTCATATACTTTAAAGCTTCTACTACTAAAATATTAGAATTAACGGTAATTAAATTAATAGTCATAACATCTGTAACTTTTAAATTTAGTAAATCATTAGCCATATGTCTTCTTAAATCACCATCAGTAATAATACCTATTAATTTATTATTTTGATCTACAACCCCTACACATCCCAACCGCTTTTCTGTGATAACAATTATAGCTTGAGACATTATACTCTCAGAATCTATTAAAGGTATATCTTTGCCTTTGTACATCAAATCCTTTACTTTAATAAAAGATGCACCTAATTTACCACCAGGATGAAAAACCTGAAAATCTTCACGTCTAAATCCTCTTTTCTCAAGTAATACTATTGCTAAGGCATCTCCAAGTGCAAGCATCATAGTTGTCGAAGTAGTAGGAGCACCTATTAATGATGCCTCTGGTGTATTAGGTAATATTAAAGCTATATTTGAAGCTTCTGCTAAACTTGATTCTTGTTTACTAACAACTGATATCAAAGTTATATTAAATCTTTTGGCATAATATACTAAAGACTTTAATTCAGTAGTCTCACCAGAGTTAGAAAATAACACTAATACATCTCTAGATGTAATCATGCCTAAATCTCCATGACTCGCCTCAGCAGGATGTACAAATATTGCAGGAGTACCAGTTGAAGCAAAGGTAGCTGCTATCTTGCGGGCTATATGTCCGCTTTTACCCATACCACTACATATAACCCTGCCTTTTACGTTATATATTACGTTTATTGCTTCTAAAAATTTTTCATTTAAAGTTATTTGAGATAGGGCTTTCAGCCCATCTATCTCATCAGCTATTACTTTACGAGCAATTTCTAAATCTTGGGTATTTTCGTGTTTAATATTATAATCTAAATTCAATTTTTCTACCATAAAATTCAGTGTGCAAATATATCTAGTTCTTGCCATCCTCTTAAATCTAACTCTACTCTAGCAGGTAAAAACTTAAAGCACAATTGAGCGAGCTCCATACGACCTTCTCTTATCAAAATATTATTTAGTTTAGAGCGTAAAGAATGTAAATATAATACATCATTAGCAGCATACTCTAACTGTTCTTTAATCAGTTCTTCTTCACCCCAATCTGAAGATTGTTGCTGTTTTGAGATTTGTACTGACAATAAATCTCGACATAAATCACGTAACCCATGAGTATCTGTATAGGTTCTAGCTAACCGAGATGCTATCTTTGTACAATAAATGTTTTGAAAGGAAATATTTAAATAATGTTTGATAATCGCTAGATCAAACCGTGCAAAATGAAACATTTTACATCTTTCTTCATCTAATAAGAGACTTTTTAAATTAGGCGTATTATAGCTTTTGTTACTGAATTTTACTAAATGAGCATCACCATTACCGTCTGATAGTTGTAATACACATAATCTATCTCTCGGAATACATAATCCCATAGCTTCAGTATCTATTGCAATATCTCCTTCTAGAGTAATATTGTTTGGTAAATCATCATGATGAATAAATATAGCTATATTATCCTCCTATATTTCATTTTATTCTCTTAATTAATATAAACACTTGGTGCCCAGAAGAAGACTTGAACTTCCATAGCAATTAAGCCGCTAGCATCTGAAGCTAGTGCGTCTACCAATTCCGCCATCTGGGCTACAAAAAGTATCCTTTTTTTATAATTACTCTTCATGTTATAAATGAAAAGTCAAAATTTGCAAGATGAAAATCTAATACATGTTAATATTTTAACAAAAAACTTATATATTAGCTACCAATAATTAATACTTTAAATAAATCCCCCATTTGAGATGGAGAAATTAATCTTTCCATGGCAGTTAATAGTTCTTCTGCTTGGGAATTATTTAGCTTTGATAATAAAGTTCTAGCTCTAATTTGTATTCCCATATCTTGTAAAAACTTACCTTGAGAAATAATATCCATTACTTTTATACCTTTTATAAGTGCTGCTTGACATAGGCTATAAAAATCAACATGTGCTGTTATATCAGCTTCACCTAAATTTTGTAATATTGGATGAAATTTGTGATTATAGATAGCTTGCAGCGTTGATATATATTGTTGATCAGATCTCTTATTATCACGATCATAACCATAATCTATAATTAATGCTACACCTCCAAAAATTTTAATATGTTCAGCAATCTGTTTAATAATGTCTATAGCCTGATAAGATATTTCAACTATTCCCCCATTTGGTACGTTTGGATAATCCAAATTTAACAACTCACAAGTACGAGCATTAACGGTTTCATAAATAAAGTATAACTCTTCAGTTCCATTCTTCATAGTTACCATTATTTCGTGCCATTCGTTTGATAATTTTATATATTGATTTACAGGTAAAGCATCAAAAAATTCATTACATACTAAAATTAGAGGTTGCTTTGGTATATCGGCAAAATTATTATGCCATGATATATTAACGTTTTGTAGATTACTCAAGTTGGATTTTTGTATCTTTTGTAAAGCTATACTGGTTTCTATCATATTAATATTAACGGACTTATGAAATCCAGGTACATTACGTGTAGCAAGCAATATGTCATACATCATAGTCCCACGACCAGGCCCAAGCTCCACAAATGATATTTCTTTTGGAGATGATAGTTGTTGCCATTGATATGCACTCCATATACCTATTACCTCTCCAAAAAGCTGACTTATTTCTGGTGAGGTAATAAAATCTTTATTAGTGTGCAATTCATATTGTGATGAATAATACCCATATTCAGGATCAGAACTAATTGCTGACATTAATTCAGATATATCAATTTTATTTTTAGCTTTAATTAAACTTTTAATTTTATAATTTAAATCCATAAATTCAAATTTATTATCGATAAAACTATTTAAAATAGTTACGTATTACTAATAATTAATCACTTTTATAAAAAAGTAGCAGTGTATAACAATTTCTTTTTGATCTACTTGTATATTAATGATAAAATACTACAACAATTGTAATTATTAACTTCTTGTTTACTATGCACATTAGTACAAAATTTAAATATAAACTATATATTTTTGCATTTATTACAACCGTCACTATACTAACTAGTTATTTTATCTACCATGCTATTAATGGCGACCGTGGTATTTTAGCATTCATAAAATTAATGCATTTAACTAATAAAACCAATATAGAATTAGAAAATATTAGAGCTGAACGTATAGCTTTAGAACATAAAGTTAACTTAATGCGTTCAGAAGCGCTAGATTTAGATTTACTAGATGAACAAACGCGCAAAATTCTGGGTTATTCTGACACAGATGAAATTGTATATATTAAACCACAAACCTCTCTGCATAAAAATTAGTTGACTGTTTTAGATTATGCTAATATACCTTGCTTTTTAAGTGATAATTTTTTAGCGTGTTTAAGTAAAAAGTATAAAGGTGTTTTATGCATAAAAATCTTATAAGCTTAGTATGTGCAGTCACAAGTATTGTTTTTTTCATTACAGATGTAGCTGTTGCTAAAACTGCAAAACCACATAATAGCTCTAATTCTTTGTCTTACATAATTAATTCTATGCTTCCTAGAGAAAATATTGAAGTAAAACAAGTACGTAATTCTATAGTATTATCTGGCACCGCAAGCAGCACAGAAGTTGCTGATAAAGCAGAAAGGCTAGCTAAAGAATATATCTCAGCTAATGGCAAAGTTCTCAATTTTATGAAAATAAAAACCACACAACAAGTTATGTTACGTGTAAAGGTAGGAGAAATTATTGGTAATAATATTAGTTCATCTCAAACACAAAATTTAGGGTTTGACGATTTAGAACAGCGTGGTTTAATCAAACTTATAGCAGAACCAAATTTAGTTGCGATTTCTGGTGAAAAAGCAGAATTTTTGTCTGGTGGAGAATTTCCTATACCTACTTCGCAAAAAGATGGCATGGTATCTGTAGAATATAAATCTTATGGTATAAAGTTGAGTTTCTTACCAATAGTGTTATCTCCTAACAGAATTCGTCTTAATGTAGAACAAGAAACCTCTGAATTAAACAAAGATGGAATTGTCAAATTTTCTGGCGTAAATATACCTGCTATTACATCAAGAAGAGCAAAAACTACTGTTGAGCTTGCTCCTGGTGAAGGGTTTATGATAGCTGGCTTGGTAAAAGATGAACTCAAAAATACTCGTCGATTCATTAATGAATTAGTTATTTCTGTAACTCCTTATCTAATAGATCCTGTAACAAGGAAAAATATTAGATTTCCTACAAGTGATAGATATGTACCTACACAACTAGAAAAGAAATTTATTGAAAAAGTAAGTAATACAAATAATGTTGAAATAAACTCAACAAACGCTCTTGAATTAAAAGGGCCTATAGGTTTTATTGCGGAGTAAGTTATGAAAATAATCTCAAAATTAATTACTTTTACTATTCTACTATGTATAATAGCTTGTACTAATGGAAGCTATACTCGAATTGAGCCTGAAAGCTTAATTGATTTTTCATCTGAACAAGTATCCTTTTCTTTATCTTCTCCTTCAGTAATAGAAGATATAACCAATTGGTTAACTAATGATCAACCGTCTTCTGTAGAATTGGGATGTAATACAAACAATAAAACTTGTGCTAGCATTATAAAGATTTTAGGTCTATACAATATAAATTATAAATTTAGTGTTATAGATAATAACATTACCTTATTTTATAATAAGGTAGTAGCTCGTGATTGCAATAGAGTATATTGTGATAAAAAAGGTACAATTATTAGATCGCACAATTTAGGATGTGCTGTAAGTGCTAATACAGTACAAATGGTAAGTGATCATAAACAGTTTATTGAGCCATCGCTCTTAGATTTACATGATGCAACAAAGTCTGTACATCATTATAATTATCATTATCTTTCTAACAATAATTAAAAGTAAAATACATGACAAAAGAACTTACTTTATCAATTATAAAACCAGATGCTACAAAACGTAATCTTATTGGTAAAATTATAGCACGTTTTGAAAATGCTGGTCTAAAAGTAGTAGCTCAAAAAATGTTGCATATGACAAAAGAACAAGCATCCTCTTTCTACATCATACATAAAGATAGGCCTTTTTATAACTCTTTAGTAGAATTTATGACTTCTGGGCCTATCGTAGTACAAGTATTATCAGGAGAAAATGCTGTACAACGCAATAGAGATGTAATGGGTGCTACTAATCCAAATGAAGCTGCTACTGGTACTATTAGAAAAGATTTTGCAGAAAATATTGAGGCTAATTCAGTACATGGTTCTGACAGTTTAGAAAATGCGCAGCAAGAAATTGTTTTCTTTTTTAAACCAACTGAAATTATGGCTTAATTTTCTTACGAGAACCATACTTGACTTGCAATTTTTTTTTGCAAATGCGTGTTGGTAACTATTTCTAAGTTATCAAAGAAAGGGTTTTTATATGGAAGTTAGACTTGTTTGTAAAAACGCAAATTAAATTGTCTTCTGATTCATTTAAGGGTACGATTTAGAAGATTTGTGTAGTGCTGTAAGTGCTACCATGTATGATAATTATGGTTTAGTATGGATTTATATAACTTGATCTTCTGATTATACCATTATTCTAGAGAATTATTTTCGAGAAGTGTTGTTAATTGCTGAACGTGTCTTGATTGTTGCCAGAATGATAACATCATAGCCGGCTCAATTCAATTGCTCAAACCTTTTCCAAATAATTATACCTCTTCTTTTGCTAGCTCAATAGAAAGCCATTTTGTAGCGTCTTGGGCCCCACTGAACACGGCTCTTACTAAACGCCTGTTAGAAAAACAGATAGGAATTAGCAAGAGGATTTAATTTATCAATAATTAAATTGAATGTTAACGTAGCTCATGAAGCTGCTATAAAATTATATGAAAATTCTGGATACCAAAAATGGGATACTTTAGAAAAACATGAATTAATAGGTACTAAATTGGTAGCAGGCAATTATTATTACAAAGATTTATAATATTCAATATATATAAAACTATAGATAAATATATATAATATGCTATAACTATTATAAAGGTGGTATTTTAGATCTTATAAAAGTCAACTTACTAGTTATTTGAGATTTTGCTTATAATTCTAAATTTAACACTGAATAAAACCATCACATACATAATTTTATTCTAGGTAATTAAATGAAATGCAGCTTTTATTGCACAGCTAATTCGTACCAAATGGATAATTTGGTAAAATTTTTACATAATGAAGGCTTTGAACCTAAATTATATGATCAAGTCATTCATGTACAAAGCATAGAAGATTATGATGGCAACACAGATCCACGGCATGTTTTTTATTTTGCATATGGTTGTGTAGTATTTTGGGGATTTGATAAAACAGATGAAATTTCTATACTTAGTTCTTTAAAAGCATTTGAATTAGAACCTATATCTAATCTAATTACAGATGATTGTAACTATATTTTTAGCCCTTCAGAAGATGATACTTATATTAATGAAGAGGATGATGAAATTATATTTGCTTCTCAAGATCCTTTAATTAAATTGTCTCTATCCTATGGATTATCTCAGTCAGTAAAATTAATAGCCTTTGAAACTTCGGTTGATGCCACTATAGCAAGAACTAAATATATACCTGAAGAATTGCGTATTATGGGTAAAACATCCTTACCTAGAAAAAAATTAGCTCAGATGATAGGAGCGCTATTTGCTGAGCGTAATTCTATAAATTTACATAGTGATATATTAGATACTCCTGAATTTTTTTGGCGTAGATCACGATATGAAACCTATTATAATATAGCTTCTCAATATATGGATATTGAAACAAGACTTGATATTTTAAATCGTCGTTTAGCTGTAATACATGAATTATATGAAATTTTATCTAGTGAGTTACAACATTTACATTCTTCAAGATTAGAATTAATAATAGTATGGTTAATCGCTATAGAGATTATATTAGTGCTATTACGGGATTTTATAATATAATTAGAATTTTAATATTTTTTATTAGCTAGAAATACTAGATAACCGAAGAGCTACAATAAGTTAGCTTAAAGTTTTTACTATAGTTTTCTAATTTAAAAAGTTACACTATATGGCTACCTAGTTTATGTAAGGCGCTTTTTAAACAGGGTTCTTCTACTATTTTCAGTAGATTATATAATCTCCTTTCTTGTTGACCAGAAAGACAAACTTCCTGTCTCAAGAGGAGTTTTATATCATCTTGTAAAATAGGATTCTGAATAATTTTTATTTTCTTGATAATTTTACTACCCAAATATATAGCTAACTTTTCTATAATCACAGGTTCCATATAATATAAATCTGTAGCACCACTACTAGTTAACACCTCAATATGTAAAATATTTGTATTCTGACTATATATAATTTTCTTAGGTATAGTGTAGTTATATAACTGTATGCCTACAATTTCTTTCCAATCTGTCAAAATCTTTGCATAATGTATACCATAACGTTTAAGAGCAGGCTCTGTTAATTTATTTAAGTAATTACTTAAAGATCTCATATTAGATTATATATTTTGTTTTGGAATTCTTTGATAATTTTATAATATAATTTTTGTTTAAATGGCACAATAATAGGTGGCAGTTCAGATAATTCAACCCATTGCCATTCTATAAACTCTGGATGTTCTGTATCTAGAGTAATTTCACTATCTTGTCCTAAAAATTTACATAAAAACCATTTTTGTTTTTGTCCCTTATATTGTCCATTCCATAATTTTGGTATTAAATATTTAGGTACATTGTAATAAAACCATTCTTTACTTTCTGCTATAAATTCTACATTATTAGTACCTATTTCTTCTAATAATTCTCGCATTGCAGCTTTTTTAGGTGATTCACCCTCATCTATACCACCTTGTGGCATCTGCCAAGCATTTAGCTTATCTATACGTTTACCTACAAGTACCTGCTTTTGGTTATTAAGTATCATAATGCCTACCCCAGGCCTATATGGTAATTCAAGATTATTTGGAGTTTGCATAATTATTAGTTTTTGTTATAAATTCATTAATATTTACAAGTAATATATGTTTATTATTAGATGACGTAATCCATTTATCAAGCATATCCAGAGTTAAAGGATAAGCTCTACCAATTACCATTGCATTACCTTTGCGCTTTAATATCTCTTCTAATTCTCTTAATTGTGCGCTAATACCTTCAGGAGAAAGTTCCTCATCTAAAATTAAATCTACTGATACCAAATCAACTTTTAAAGAATTAGCTATTTTTTGTACATTTGTATTGTTCTGGCCCTGCACAAATAGTGCACCTTTAGTTTTCATAAATTCTAATAAAGAATATGTGTTTTCTTCAGAAGAAGTAAAATTTTCTTGAGGCATACTATAGAAACCTAAAATATTTTCTACTCTTGTAGTAAGAAATTCTAATCTTTGTTTTATTTCTTGTGCTCCCATAGACCTAAGTAAAACATAACTACCCGCATCATCATTTGGATAATTTATAGGTTCCATGGGCAAATACATTAATAAGCTATAACCTGCATTTATAAAGCTTCTTGATAAAGTAGGTAAATTATAACCATATGGAGATAAGCCTATGCTAACAGAAGTAGGTAAGGAGAAAAGTTTTTTAGTATTCTTGGTATTAAGACCTGCATCAGCAATAATAATATGTAAGTACGGTAATGAGATATCAACTGTTTTTCCACTATTATCAGTGATGACATCTTGTGCGCTATTTTGTGGTGCTGAATTTATCTCTACTATTGAGTCTAATTGTAGCGTTATCCTAAGCCTATTATTTTTAGCATATTCCACGTTGTGGATCAAATTATATACAAAATATAGTATACAAAAAGCCATTAATAACGATGTTATAATAAAATAAAACTTATTACCTTTATAATACCTCATTTATCTCTTTATTTCTCCAATATTAAACTGTACTATTCGATTAAATACACTCATACCTTTAAGTAAATCTATTGCACGTGCTAATTGATAGTCTTGTTCATACAAAGACTTTTTATTTTCAGAAGTTTCAACAGAAACAGACTGAACAGATGACTTACTACCTTCATTCTCATTACGTAAGTGACCATGTAATTTAGCTTCTGAATATAATTTTATTGTATCATTTTTTTCAATAAATTCAATTTTAGCTGGTTCTACTACTATATCTGGGACTATACCCTCTGCTTGAATAGACCTACCAGAAGGAGTATAATAACGCGCTGTAGTTAGCTTTATAGCTCCATATTCTGGTATATTAATAATAGTTTGTACTGATCCTTTACCAAAAGATTTTGTGCCCATAATTACAGCCCGTTTATGATCTTGCAATGCACCAGCTACAATTTCAGCTGCAGATGCAGAACCACCATTAATAAGCACTACTAATGGAACTCCTTCAACAATTTCTCTATTACTTGCATTATATCTAATAACACTATCCTTACTACGTCCTCTCGTAGAAACTATCTCTCCTCTACCTAAAAAAAGTTCTGTTACCTCTATAGCTTGATTCAACAATCCTCCTGGATTATTACGTAAATCTATTACTATGCCCTGCAACTTCTTTCCTTCCTCAGCTTTCATTTTATGTAATACATTTTTTAAGGATTCTACTGTTTGTTCAGAAAAAGAATTAATTCTTATATATCCTATATTGTTAGCTTCTATTCTAGTTTTAACAGACGTAACTTTGATAATTTTTCTTGTTATATTAAATTCTAAAGGTTCACTATTGCCTTCTCTCAAAATAGTCAATTTTACTTTAGAGCCGGCTTTGCCACGCATTTTTTTTACTGCCTCTGTTAAAGTCATGCCAGTCACAGATTCATCGTCAATACTAATTATATAGTCCCCACTTTTAATACCTATCTGAAAAGCAGGCGTGTCATCTATAGGCGATATAACTTTTACGAAACCATTTTCAACTGTTACCTCCATCCCTAAACCGCCAAACTCTCCTTTGGTTTGAACCTTCATTTCTTCAAAACTTTTTTCATCTAGATATCCAGAATGAGGATCTAACGATGATAACATACCATTAATAGATGCTTCTATTAATTCTTTATCTGAGGTTTCAACTACATAGTCTTTTTTAACTTTTTCTAATACATCACCAAATAAACTTAATAATTTTAAGGTTTCTGCATTATTTGCAGTAGATTTATGAGCTAAAGTTGACCCTAACCCTATAAAACATACAGTACACAATACTAATAAACTTAATAACCTTATTTTACCCATAGTCACTCATCAGATATTATTTTTTATGTCAGTATATTATTACCAAACTTACTGTCAATCCTAAACTAACCTTTTGTTATTATAACAACAACTATTTTTTTATCAGTTTTAGATCAATAATATCTATTGATACCAATAAATAAAATCGTACAAAACGTTTTTATTTTAGTAAAAGCATTAAACAATTATAATATAACCTTTAAAAGTCATATTAACTCATTTTTTACTCTATTAGGATTATAATGTGTAATAATGTCTATATCCAAATTAATTTAAGAAAGCATTTTTTATAAATACTACTTTTTAATTCTATATTTAGATGATAATTTGCGTTAATAAACGTATAGACATGCAAAATAAATATGTAATAAAAAGGTATAATCAATGAGTGCAACTATTTTAGTAGTGGATGATCTACTCCCTAATATAAAGCTACTAGAAACAAAACTCAATCAAGAATATTATGACGTTGTAACAGCGCGTAGCGGTTTTGAAGCCATTAAACTTGCCAAAGAAAATCCTATAGATATTATATTATTAGATTCTACAATGCCTGATATGGATGGCTTTGAAACATGCAAACAATTAAAATCTGATCCTAAAATTACACATATCCCCATTGTAATGATTACAGCGGTTAATGAATTAGAAATGAGGGTACGTGGCTTGGAAGCTGGTGCAGATGATTTCTTAACTAAACCTATAAATGATACAGCTTTATTTGCGCGCATCAAATCTTTAGTGCGTATTAAAATTATGCTAGATGAATTAAGGTTAAGAGGCCAAACTGGTATTAACCTAGGACTACTCAATAATCCTAATTCAAATAGCCTAATGGATATATCTGGTGCACGTATATTAATAGTAGATGATGACATAGCTCAAGCCGAACATATTGCTAGCAAATTAGCACCTATAGCTAATAATTATATAGATATTATTTCTGATCCTGCACCAGCATTTAATAAAATTCTTGAAACACAATGTGATCTTGTCATAATTAGTACCCAGCTAAGTAATTTTGATGGATTAAGGCTTTGTTCTCATATTAGAAGTCAAGAACAAACTAGACATTTACCCATTTTAATTTTAGTTAGCAAAACTGATAATAAGATTTTAATTAAAGGGCTAGATATGGGTGTTAATGATTATTTAGTAACCCCCGTGGAAGGTAACGAACTTTTAGCTAGAGTAATTACACAATTAAGACGTAAAAAATATCAAGATGCATTAAAATTTAACTACCAAAAAAGTCTTAATATGGCTCTTACTGATGGATTAACAGGCCTATATAATAGACGATATTTTGATGCTTACTGCACCACTCTCTTAGAGGAAATGCGATCTACCAACAAACCCCTTGTAGTATTAATAGTAGATATAGATTTATTTAAAGCAGTAAATGATACGTATGGCCATATTGCTGGTGACGAAGTGTTAAAGCAGCTAGCAGAGTGTATCTTACAAAATGTACGTGTTACAGATTTAGTTGCACGCTATGGTGGAGAAGAATTTGTTATTATGATGCCCAACATTACTTTGAATGATGGCCAAGATGTTGCAGAAAGAATTAGAAAGACTGTTGCTTCACATGACTTTCATATTTCAACCAACAATAAACCTCTTAGCAAAACTATTAGTATAGGTATTACATTAATGAATTCTAATGATAATCCTGAAACTATCTTTAATAGAGCTGATAAGGGATTATATAAAGCTAAAGAGGCAGGAAGAAACCAGGTAGTAGTTATGTCATAAATTATAATCATCTACACAAATAGTAAAAATTTAAACACAATACATAATTTTATGTTAGAAAGTTTATAATTCTTGATTTATACACAAATTTCATTATAGAATGTCAGTTCAAATCGATGTTTGCAAAATAATAGAAATTATGAGTAGAGGCAGTTTTGAATATATATCAGTAGCTCACACAATATTCATTGATGCTGTATTTGTTCGGTTCCATTATAGGCTAAGAGCACTCTACCTGCAATTAAGATAAAAGCTTTAAATCTAGAGTTCCAAGCTATATGTTAAAATATGGAAAAGATTTTCTAATCTCTATTTCCAGTATATTGTTTTTAAAGTATTATGCTAAATTTTCTTTAGCGTTCGCAACACTTACAATGGCTGGTTTTTTATATGGAAAAGCTAATAAAGTTCACGCACTGAGAAGTAATGTTTTAATAGGTAACTGCGTTTATAGCGCTTTAATTTATTCATTTATGCAAGGCGAACCTTTGCTAACTTCAGGCTTAAGCTTAGCCTGCCTTTTACTGCACCTACAATAACTCAAATATCTGTTACTAATTTACTTAGCTATATTAAAGATATTAATGTACCAAATCTTTTACATATTCCTATTGTATTATTAACTAGTTTAGGTATAAAAATAAAAACGGATGATAATAATTTACCAACTTATAAAACTAAATTAAAAATAAAAGCAAAAGAAATCGTGCATAATTCAAGTGTAGAGAATCTTAAATCTATAAGTATTAATTTTAGTGATATATTATTAAGTTTTGGATATACAACCCTCACACAATGATATGTGACTATATAATGTCCTTTACAACATATGGTTTTAAAGATCTTGCAAAAAACATTAAACACCTACTAAAAGACCAAAATATTAAACAACACACCCTTTAATCACATTCTATAGTAGAGCATTTGAATTTGAATACATGAGAATTTTTATCCGCTGCTACTCACTACTCTTTGTATTAAAAAATCAAATGTTTTTCTATAAATACAAAACTTCACATAAAAAGTGGCTAATATAGTAATACTAACTCTGGATGCTCAACATATTTCTTAAATGCAGATAAGAATTCTGCACCTACAGCTCCATCCACAACCCTATGATCACAAGACAACGTAATATCCATAATATGTGCAGGCACAACTGTACTATTTTTAATAGTAGCTCTTTCACTAGTAGCACCTATAGCTAAGATGCAGCTTTGAGGAAGATTTATAATAGCACTAAAATTCTTTACATTATACATACCTAAATTAGAGATAGTAAAACCTCCGCCCTGAAATTCTTCTGGTTTTAGTTTATTAGCTCTAGCTCTTACAATTAATTCTTTCATTTCGCTAGAAATAGTTATTAAAGATTTTTGATCAGCATTACGTACAATAGGTGTAATTAAACCTCCTGGAGTAGCCACAGCTACTGATACATCTACATTATTGTATCTTAAAATCGCTTCATCACTCCAAGAAGCATTAGCACTTGGTATATCACGAAGTGCAAGTGCAACTGCTTTGATAATAAAATCATTTACCGATAACTTATATAAAGGATTTTCCTTATCAGTAGAAGCATTTAATGTTTGACGTAAAGCAAGTAATTTATTCATCTCACATTCTATACTAAGATAAAAATGTGGTACAGTTTGTTTAGACTCAATAAGCCTTTTCGCAATAACTTTGCGCATGTTATCATTCGGCACTTTTACATATTCTTTAGGATTTCTACCTAAACCTGTATTTGCTATTTGCACTTTTGAACTAGAAGATATAGCCTGAGGATTTTTAGAAGCTTCTAACACATCTGCTTTTATAATTCTACCATGAGGACCATGACCTTTAACTGTACCAAGATCTATATTCATGTCTTTAGCTAATCTTTTAGCTAAAGGCGAAGCTAATATTCTACCTGTTTTATTATCATTCACCGAAGTTGAAGTAGTAACAATCGTTGTATTAACACCTATATTAAGCTGGTTAGAAACTACAGTTTCACTATCTTGAGCTGCACCAGATCCAGAATCATTAGTTTTATATTGATCTAAAACAGCAGCTTCTTCTCCTTCTTCAAGTATCAAAGCAATTAATTGATTTACTGCTACCGCTTGAGTACCTGCTGTTACTAGTATTTTACCTAATACGCCTTCATCAACTGCTTCTACTTCCATAGTTGCTTTATCTGTTTCAATTTCTGCTATAACATCTCCTGGAAATATTTTATCACCTTCTTGTTTTAACCATTTAGATAAGTTACCTTCTGTCATAGTTGGTGAAAGTGCAGGCATTAATACTTCTATAGGCATAATAATTTTCCCCTATTTATTTTTATAACAAACCATACGTACAGCATCTACAATATCTTGTGTTTGAGGAAGTGCTAGTTTTTCTAAATTAGCTGCATATGGTAATGGTACATCCTTAGCACACACTCTATGCACAGACGCATCTAGATAATCAAATGCTTGTTCCATAACAATTGCAGATATAGTAGCGCCAATCCCTGCAAAACCCCAACCTTCTTCTACAGTAACTAATCTATTAGTTTTTTTTACCGAAGTTAGTATTGTATCTGTATCAAGTGGACGTAAAGTAAGTAGATCTATAACTTCAACACTAATATTTTCATTAGCTAATAACTCAGCTGCTTCAAGTGCATATTTCATTTGTAATGAAAAAGCTGTAATAGTAATATCCTTTCCTTCTCTTACAACTGCAGCTTTGCCAATAGGTAATATAATGTCTTCTTCCGGTACATCAAAGCTGTATCCATATAAAATTTCGTTCTCTAAAAAAATTACAGGATCATCATCCCTAATTGCTGCTTTTAGTAATCCTTTAAAATCTGCAGCAAAATAAGGAGCTATAACCTTTAAACCAGGTATATGACTATACCAACTTGCATAACATTGAGAATGTTGTGCGCCAACTCGTGCTGCAGCGCCATTAGGACCTCTAAATACTATAGGACATTTAAGCTGTCCTCCAGACATATAACATGTTTTAGCTGCTGAATTTATAATCTGATCTATAGCTTGCATAGCAAAATTAAATGTCATAAACTCTATAACAGGCCTTAATCCTGAAAAAGCTGCTCCAACTCCAAGTCCTGTAAACCCATGTTCTGTTATAGGAGTATCAATAACACGTTTATCACCAAATTCACTAAGTAATCCTTGAGTTACCTTATATGCGCCCTGATATTTAGCTACTTCTTCTCCCATAATTAATACATCCAGGTTTTTACGCATTTCTTCCGCCATAGCATCCCGTAAAGCTTCACGTACAGTAATATGTTTCATAATTACCTCAACTCATTATTACTATAAACATTTGTATAAAGCTCACTATTATCTGGCTCAGGACTGTTTTTAGCAAACTCTACTGATTCATTTACAATCTCTTTAATATTTTTTTCAATACCCTTAAATTTATCCTCTGCACATACTTTATTATTTAACATATATTGTTTTAAAGTATTAATTGGGTCATGTTGATCACGTATACAAGATACCTCATCCTTAGAGCGATAAGTAGCAGGGTCTGACATCGAATGACCTCGATATCGATAAGTTTTCATTTCAAGTAATATTGGTCCTTTACCACTCCTAACATATTCTACAGCTTCTTTTCCTGCTTTACGTACTGCAAGTACATCCATTCCATCTACTCTAATACCAGGTATACCAAATGGTTCTCCACGCTTATATAATTCTGTAACAGCACTACCCCGTGCAACCGAAGTACCCATAGCATATTCATTATTTTCCAGTATATATATAACAGGCAAATTCCATAGTTTAGCCATATTGAAAGATTCATACACCTGTCCCTGATGCGCGGCACCATCTCCATAATAAGCTAAACTAACATTATCTAAGCCTTTGTATTTCATTGCAAATGCCACCCCTGTTCCTATTGGTACCTGTGCACCTACTATACCATGTCCTCCATAAAAATTATTTTCTATATCAAACATATGCATTGATCCACCTTTACCATGGGAACAACCAGTAGCTCTCCCCATAAGTTCTGCCATCACTAGTTTTGGATCCATACCAACAACTAGAATATGACCATGATCTCTATAACTAGTAACTACTGCATCACCTTTTTTTAGTACATCTTGCATACCAACAACTACTGCTTCCTGTCCTATATAAAGATGGCAAAAGCCTCCTATTAACCCCATACCATACATTTGGCCAACTTTTTCTTCAAAGCGCCTAATTAGGAGCATCTCTGTATACAATTTTATAAGTTGTGACGTAGATAAAATTTCTTTTTTTATAGATTTAGTTTTGGTCATATTTAGCTTGTTCTCAAGAGTTACACCAATTTGAAAAATTATAGTTAAGGCGTTCAATTATCAAGTATTATTTTTTGTCTTAATATATACGGCTATTTTGATAACTATAAATAAAATATATCACCAATCCTAAAATTCCCCAAAATATAAATACTAATGTCGCATAAGATAGTAAATGATATATTAAAAATACACATAATGTTATAGCAAGCGGTGCTATAACATAAACGTAAGGACATTTAAACGGTCTATCTACATCAGGGTGTTTATTACGCATATAAAGAACTATAATAGACACAGTTATATATTGCATTAAGGTACCAGTACTAGCTAAATTTCCCATAATTTCAATAGGTGTTAATCCTGCAATCAAGGAAACTATGAGTCCTATAATAACGTTGCTCAAATATGGAGTTTTATATTTAGGATGAAATTTACTAAATATTGGAGGCAACATACCATCCCTAGACATAAAGAAAAGCAATCTAGATTGAGCATATAACTGTACAATCAATACTGTAGTCATACCAGCCAAAGCTCCAGTTGCAACAAGGGCAGACCCTATATTACTTCCGTTCTTACGCATAGCATAAGCAAGTGGTTCAGCATTATTAAGTTCATTATAAGACACAATACCTGTTAACATACCACCAACTAGCATATATACCAATGTACATACCAATAGAGATCCTATTAAACCTATAACTATATCACGCTTTGGATTTTTACATTCTTCTGCAGCAGTTGATAACAGATCAAAACCTGTAAAAGCAAAAAAAATTGTTGCTGCCCCTATTAATACGCCTTGCACGCCAAAAGGAAAGAAATTATCCCAGTTATGTACTTCAAAATGTGGAGATGATAGGACAAGAAATATAAAAATAGCCCCTAGTTTAACTATGACTAAAACACCGTTTAATTTTGCACTTTCTTTTGTTCCAAATATCAGCAGCATTGATACAAAAAAACATATAACCATAGCAGGTATGTTGATAAAACCTCCATGAGCAGGTACTGCAATTAAAGCCTTAGGCAAATGTATATCTACTGCCTCTAAAATACCAACTATATATCCAGACCAACCAGCAGCAATAGTAGTGGCCGAAACAGTATATTCAAGCAATATATTCCATCCAATAACCCATGCTACAACTTCTCCTAAAGAAATATAAGCATAATTATAAACACTGCCAGAAGTAGGAACCATAGCTGCAATTTCAATATAAGCAAGAGCTACAAATATTGAGGATAGTCCAGCAAATAAAAAAGATAACATAATAGCAGGTCCAGTATACTGCGCAGCTGTAACTCCTGTCATTACAAAGACTCCTGTACCTATAACTGCACCAATTCCCATTAACAATATATCAAGAGCACCTAAACTCTTTTTTAAACTATACGCAGAATTTACATCTTGTACTAGTATATTTTTAACTCTAAATAAATTCATGTTACTTTAATTCCGGCATATTATGAGCATTTAAGGTGTTATGTTTTAATTTATATACAAAGTATAAAACTATACCTATAACTAACCACATTGCATAATATTTTCCTACCACAGGAATAAGTTGTATCAATAAATAACTGCAACATAAAATAGAACAAACACTAATTAAATATACTAAAGGACATTTAAAAGGACGCTCAACATCTGGATATTGCTTTCTAAGCACAACAACTACTACTGATGCTATAATAAATATAGATAATGTTCCCATACTTGCTAAACCACTTAGAATATTTATAGGTACAAGTCCAGCAATAATAGATATTACTAATCCTATAATTATGACACTTATGTAAGGAGTATGATACTTGGCATGTAAATTAGAAAATACTTTAGGTAATAAACCATCTCTGGACATTACAAATAAAACCCTTGATTGAGCATAGAGATTTACTAAAATTACAGTAGTCATGCCTGCAATACCACCAACTGCAACTAAAGCAGAACCTATATTACTACCATTTCTTTTTAACGCATAAGCTAAAGGCTTAGCATTATTTAATTCAGTATATGGCACTATTCCTGTAAGCATAGCTGCTACAGCCATATATAATACGGCACATATAACCAAAGAACCTATCAATCCGATAGTAATATCACGTTTTGGATTTTTACATTCTTCAACAGTTGTAGCTATCGAATCAAAACCAGTGTATGCAAGTAATACCACAGCTGCTGCTTTTACTATACCATTTACACCAAAAGGTGAAAAATCCTTCCAATGATCTAAAGAAAAATGTGGAGCAGCAATCACAACAAATATAAATATTGCAAGTAATTTAACAACAACCAACGTATTATTAATTAATGCACCTGTTTTCGTACCTCTTACTAAAATGAAAGTTAAAAATAAAGATATAATTACTGCAGGTAGATTAATTACTCCTCCATCGAAATAGGGTGTTGTTAAGGTAATAGGCAATTCAATTCCACCTTGTCTTAATATTTCTACCATATAGCTTGACCACCCCACAGCAACAGTCATTGCGCCTACAGAAAATTCTAGAATTAATAAACAAGCACTAATCCAGGCAAAAACTTCTCCTAACGCCACATAAGAATATGTATACACACTTCCTGAAGTTGGAATCATAGCTGCAACCTCTGTATATACCAAGGCAACAAACATACAGACCACAGCACTAATTAAAAAAGAAAAAAACAAAGCTGGGCCAGAATATTGAGAGGCTATTCCTGTTAACACAAAAATACCTGTACCTATTACTGCACCTACACCTAATAATAATAAATCTATGGGGCCTAAAGTTTTATCCATTTCAGAATTATTACTAGATAATTCACGTATAGATTTCAGATCCTGTATTTTAAATAATTTCATAATGTTTACTTTAACTCATTTATTGTAGTTATAATTATACGTATTGTAGCTAACACCTACTTTATTAACTATGGTATTCTACCGTAATATATCAGACAATTTTTGCAAAAATCAATATTTTTTAGGAAACAAAATACAAATATGTACCACTATTATAATTAAAGATAAGTTGTAATTGGATCAAAATACTATAAACAAATTTCTATAACAATAGGAAAACAAAGATATTAGGTAGTAGGACATTTAACCATTTTATACTTCATGTTTTTTTCCATTATAACTTATACTTAATATTTATACTTTTAAATTTTGGCTATACAACAATGTCTTTTGTAATCCATCCTCCTCCCAGCACTTTATCATTATTATATATTACACATGCTTGACCAGGAGCTACAGCCTTCTCAGGCGTTAATAAAGTTACTTTTGCTAAATTGTTATCTATAACCTTTATATTAGCCTGAGCACCTATATGGGAAGATCTCACCTTAACTGTTACTTCACCTATATTACTTGGATCCTCTAGCCAATTCACCTCTTTTATAACAAAAGAGACTATAGATAGGTCTGATTCGTTACCCACAATAACTCTTTTATTTGTAGCATCGATTTTGACTACATATAACGGATCACTACTTGCAATACCAAGACCTCGTCTTTGTCCAACAGTATAATGTATTATACCTTTGTGATTCCCCAGTACCCTGCCATCAACATGAACTATCTCGCCTTCTTCTGCTGCACCAAACTTCAATTTTTTTATAATATTTTTATATGTATCGTTAGCTACAAAACATATATCCTGACTATCTGGTTTATTAGCTACATTTAATCCATAAAATTCTGCTAACTTCCTTGTTTCTGATTTATGTAATTCTCCTAAAGGAAAATGAAGAAATTCTAATTGCTCTTTAGTAGTTGCAAAAAGAAAATAGCTCTGATCACGACTTGGATCTATAGCTTTATGTAGTTCTGCACCATTTTTACCTTGCTTTCTTCGTACATAATGGCCTGTGACTAAAGCATCTGCATTCAAATCTTTTGCTACTTTCAGTAAATCACGGAATTTTACTGTTTGATTACAACGTACACAAGGTATGGGTGTTTCACCTTCCAAATAAGTATTAACAAAATCCTCAATTACTTCTTGCTGGAAAATAGATTCGTAATCTAAAACATAATGCGGTATACCAAGTTTATTAGCTACCATTTTAGCATCATGTATATCCTGACCCGCACAACATGTCTTAGTTTTAACATTTGAAGAGGTATAATTATAAAGCTGTAATGTAATTCCTATAACTTGATATCCTTTATCACATAGCAATGCTGCCACAGTGGAACTGTCAACCCCTCCAGACATTGCTACTATAACCTTTGTGTTACTTGGTTCTTTATTAATTTCTAACATAATACAAAAATTTTATTGTCTAAATTTTGAACTTAGATGCAAGTAACAAAATTAATACAGATATATAAGAAAAATTTGAATATATCAAAAAAGTATTTAAATTGCTAATAAAAATTAATATAATCTTTCTAAGGAGTTTCTTGATAATTCTATCAAGGCAAATTTCATTGCTGAATCCTGAAATATATCTAAATTATTACAAGAATTATTTATATATAGCTTTGCATACTCTATACTTAAGTTTATGCCATTATACTTATGTATTAAACCTACAGCAATATCTAGATCAGATGATTGTTGATCTAATTGCACAATATTTCTATACCAAAATGATTTTTCTTCTTCAGTTCCTACATTATATGCTATAATAGCAGGCAATGTCATTTTTCCCTCTCTAAAATCGTCTCCAATAACTTTACCTAACTGTTTTTGGGTAGAATTATAATCTAGGATATCATCTACAATTTGAAAAGCTATCCCTAAATTTAAACCAAAATTATATAAAGCATTTTCCTCTTCTACTGACCTATCTGCAATTACAGCACCCACCTGGCAAGACGCAGCAAACAACTCTGCTGTTTTAGATCTAATAATATCTAAGTATCTTTCTACAGATAATATAACATTATTTATATTATCTAATTGCATAACCTCACCTTCAGCAATAATCGTAGAAGTACGAGATAATATTTCCAAGGACTTAATAGATTTACTATCTACAAGCCATCGGAAAGCTTGACCAAGGAAATAGTCTCCTACTAAAATACTTACTTTATTACCCCAAGTGCTATTTGCTGTTGGCACTCCTCTACGCACATTACTTTCATCAACCACATCATCATGTAATAATGTAGCAGCATGAATAAACTCTATAGCTGCAGCTATAGTAATATGGCTTGACCCTAAATAATTACATAATTTTGCTGCAGCAAGTGCTAATATAGGACGTAACCTTTTTCCTCCAGCAGACATTAGGTGATTAGTTAATAATAATATAAGCTCTTCTTTTCCTTGCAAAGAAGTAGAGATTAATTTATTAACTTCTTCTAACTCTTCTGTTACTAGGTTACGTAAATTTTGTAATTTATCAATATTAGCTTTATAATACATCTTTGTTTATAATCTGATCTATATCTAAACTGGGTAAAATATCTAAATAATTATGTTTCCATAAATTGTTAAATGTATAATGGTCTATATTACCACCCGATAATATAATTAACAAGTTCTTACCCACCTCTTGCGTATTTAACCAGTGCACTGCAGCAGCTAACGATAAAGCACTTGTAGGTTCGCACATAACCTTAAGTAGATGCATTAACCAACATGTCCAATAAATTATCTCTGTTTCAGTAATTTCATACATACCAGCTAAGTTTTTCAAATATTCAAAAGTTTTGTCTGAAACAGCTAAAGTCCTAGTACCATCTGCAATAGTAGAAGGTTCATTTTCGAACTTAACTATATGCCCTAATTTAAGAGATTCACTTGCGTCATTAGCAATTTTTGGCTCAGCTCCAAATATCTGGGCACTGGGAGCTAGTGTTTTAGCAGCTAGATACGTACCTGATAATAGCCCCCCTCCTCCACATGGAGCAAAAATTGCATCTATATTAGCAGGAATATCTTGTAAGGCTTCAAAACAAGCAGTACCTGCTCCTGCAATAACATAATCATTGTTAGAAGGATGAATAAAATAAGCACCTTTATCTATACATTCGTTAACTCTTTCCTCTGCTTCAATTCTGGAAGATGCAACTACAACTTGAGCGCCATAACTTTGCGCAGCTTGACGCTTTAATGAAGACGAATTAGGAGACATATATATAGTAGATTGTATATTTAGCATTTTAGTAGCCCATGCTACTGCTTGGGCATGATTACCAGAACTAAAAGCTACTACCTGGTTAGGTAACTTATTTTGCTGATTTAATGCTAGAAGAGTATTTAAAGCCCCACGTGCTTTAAAAGATCCTACTTTTTGTAATGCTTCAACCTTAAAAAACACATTGCTACCTAGTGTCTGATTTAAAAAATCAGAATACAGAATAGGTGTTCTATGTAAATATTTTT
Organism: Rickettsiales endosymbiont of Dermacentor nuttalli; assembly: GCA_048496475.1. Lineage (GTDB taxonomy): Bacteria > Pseudomonadota > Alphaproteobacteria > Rickettsiales > Arcanibacteraceae > Ac37b. Next base: position 42,008 of record JBGCXS010000002.1, on the reverse strand, counting down.
TTATACGATTATGTGCTTTTTTAACTACATCTATAGGTAACATAACAATTTATATCAAAAACAAATTTTATTATCAAAATATTAACTTTCTCTGGCTACAATGAACTTAATGGTTTGAATATTACGTGAAAAACTACCAATATAAAAGCATTATTAACATAAAATTAGTACTAAAATGAATATAGACTCTAGCATCTCAAAAAATAATTATCCTAACTATATAAAATACTATACAAAAAAAGGAGAAAAATCTGGTGGAGCTACAGATAGCGGAACACATGGTGGTATATATGAATTGGAACATAATGGTACTCAATCTACTATATTATTTAAACAAGGTAGAGAAGATGGTGAAGTAATTGCTGAATATGTAGCATCTAGGTTATACACACTAACAACTGATAAAGCTGCAAATTGTTTTTTAGCAAAATGGGATCAAAATACTGATACAACTGAAAAAAACAAACAGGGCTTAAGTAGTAATGTATACATAGGATCAGTATTTTTTAAAAATTTTACAGATTTATTTAAAGAAGCAGGTTTATCAGAAAGAGCTAGATTTGCTAGATTAAAACATGCAGATAAGGTATCTAATATTATACACAGAGTACGAGCAGATGAAAGCCATAATTATGGATTTGAAGATATTATTGCTGCAACTTTATGGCAAGAAAACAGAGATATACATTGGGGAAACTTAGGAGTTACCCGTGATAAAAGCGGTAATATAGATTCTGTAGTAGCTTTGGATTTTGGTTGGGCTTTTCACAATATACAGGATGAAATAAGTTTATTTGGTAATTCTAAATACTTAGTACCAGGCAAACCCACAAATCATTTTTGGGATTATGGCGTAGATGATAGAAAATTGTACATATCCAAACATTTTACTGATGCTTTAGATAAAATTGTAGCAATACCTGCAAAAGAAATTAAACAAAATATAAAAGAAAGCCTAAAGGAAGTAAGTAAATTTTATGACGAAAAAGGATTACAAAATTTTGCTAAACGTATAGGTATGCCTTTAGAAGAAGGAAAACAAACGATTCCTGATCAAATAAGTAAGTATTTATCAGATAAAATGATTAATAGACAAAACGCCATAAAAAATCTTTCCACACAAATAAAACTTGATTTGGCTATCAGCAAAGATGAGCAAGGAAAATATAATTTTGACAAAGATAAAATAAAGCAATTAGTTTTAGAAAATCCTGGCTTTTTTACTAATCAAAATTTTAAATTTAGAAAACTAGAACATAAACCAGATGCTAAATTTTTAACCCAAGCCATTAAATCAATTATAGAAAGTAAAGAAGGAGTAGCATATTATACAGATGATCAACATGTACAAAATATTTTTTCAGACTTTATTAATAAAGTTATGGAGGCTTTCTCTAATATACAATCAATGCTTCTATCTAGAAAACGTAATAATACAGATAACACACAAGAAGTTCCTATAAAAAAACAAAAAATAGAACAAAAAAATAAAACCTCTGCAAAAGAAGTGATATATAGTAACCAATCATTAAAAAAACTTTTAGCAGAAGAAGCAAAAGAAGTCTATAACACCAAACTTAACAAAAAAACAGCTAAATACTTAGAAGATATTCAATCTCAGGAACAAGATTCTTATAAACGTAATAATACAGATAATACACAAGAAGTTCCTATAAAAAAACAAAAAATAGAACAAAAAAATAAAACCTCTGCAAAAGAAGTGATATATAGTAACCAATCATTAAAAAAACTTTTAGCAGAAGAAGCAAAAGAAGTCTATAATACCAAATTTAACAAAAAAACAGCTAAATACTTAGCTAAACACTTAGAAGGTATTCAATCTCATGGACAAGATTCTTATAAACGTAATAATACAGATAATACACAAGAAGTTCCTATAAAAAAACAAAAAATAGAACAAAAAAATAAAACCTCTGCAAAAGAAGTGATATATAGTAACCAATCATTAAAAAAACTTTTAGCAGAAGAAGCAAAAGAAGTCTATAATACCAAATTTAACAAAAAAACAGCTAAATACTTAGCTAAACACTTAGAAGGTATTCAATCTCATGGACAAGATTTTTATAACAGTAAAGAAAATACAACCTTTCCTTTAAATAAAATACAAAAAACGTCTCCTAGACGTTAGTTACTTTTTTAATATAAAACTATAGGACTTTTGGTAAAGGGGCTGCTATTTTAAACACCAATATTCTTTTATTGTAGGGGTTGTAATTTTACTACATTTAGTTTATATAAACTTAATTAAAGCTACTTATCGTATATAAATATTGGCAATTGTAGTGACAACAACAGATTTTAAATTCCAACTTAATAAAGTTTTTGGTAGGGCCCGTGCAGGCACAATTCATACAGCCCACGGGAAAATACATACACCTACATTCATGCCAGTTGGAACTGTTGGTTCTGTTAAAGCTATGACACTAGATGCTATTACTCATACTGGTGCTGAAATTATTTTAGGTAATACATATCATTTAATGCTAAGGCCTACGGCTGAACGTATCTATGAACTGGGAGGTTTACATAAATTTATGAATTGGAACAAGCCTATTCTAACAGACTCAGGCGGGTTTCAAGTTATGTCACTTGTTAAATTACGTACTATAAGCGAAAAAGGGGTGGTATTTAAATCATATTTGGATGGAACGCAACATATGCTTTCTCCAGAACGCTCTATGGAAATTCAGTACTTTCTTGATAGTAATATTACTATGATTTTTGATGAATGTACTCCTTTTCCTATAGAACATAAAGAAGCAGATTTATCTATGAAACTATCTTTAAGATGGGCGGAACGTTCAAAACTAGCTTTTAAAGAACGTAAAGGTTATGGATTATTTGGCATAGTGCAAGGCAGTATTTATAAAGATTTACGCTTAACATCAGCGAAAGAGCTACAAAATATAGGTTTTGATGGTTACGCAATTGGAGGAATGACAGAAACTCAACAAGCCTTATATGAAGTTTTAGATTATACTATTCCAGAATTACCAGAAGATAAACCTCACTATGTGATGGGTATAGGAAAACCTTCTGATATAATAGGTAGTGTAATTCGAGGTGTAGATATGTTTGATTGCGTTATACCAACACGTTCTGGACGTAACGGCCAAGCATTTGTAAGATCTGGAACAATTAATATACGAAATGCTAAGTATGCTAATGACCTTACCCCTCTCGACAAATTATGTAAATGTCCTGCATGCACCAATCATTCCAGGGCTTATCTAAACCATTTGGTCAAATCAAAAGAAATCCTTGGTTCCATATTAATGACATGGCACAATCTAACTTTCTATCAAAATTTAATGGCTAAAATCAGAGAATCTATTAATGTAAGTGAATGGGGTGTATTAGAAGAATGGCTTGGTTATTCAATTAAAGACTTAACCGCCTAATTGAATAATTTCAATCATAATTATAAAGCTGGTCCTTCAAACCAAGAGTTTCCATCTATTCCATTAAAACCCTATATATTTTCCATGTAAATTTCATTACTATAATTTTTCTATAGATTGAACGATTTCTTCTTGCAGGTAAAATTAGTTATCACAAATACCTATTGATCAAAAACCTGAAAGTCCATATCATCCACAAAATAAGGCTGTTTAGCATCGAGAGGATACGAGCTCTTTATTACCAAAGGAAATGCCATATCTATAGTTTGAGTATTTACATTTCTAAAGAAAGCAAAATTGAAAGATAGGTAAGTCATAATATCGGTATAATCCTGAATATTCATAGAAGAACTCTTTGCTAACTGCATATAATAAGGTGGATCTATAAAATTTTAATACCCTCCCACATGCTTCTTCAAGCATAGGAAGATGAGGAATAGCTGCAATCATATATCTACAAATATTTCCCCACGATCACCAAAAAATCAAATGCTTTCATATCTTGAATTTCAGCAATATAACGTATCTCAACATTTAAGGATTGAGGTTTACTAATAGGTAAACAATCTTTACAATTGGTTCAAAGTAAATGCTAACACGTTTCTACATCAGCATCAAGCATATTAACCAAATTACTATGTTTATAATCTTTTCCCCACATTTCTTTTGGGTTGTTTGGGTTAGTTAATCATATATGATGTGAAATACAGGAGGGATTTTGAATTCTTGCTCAGGTAAGAGTTTTAAGTTTAATGCGTTTAAATTTTTATATCTTAACTTAAATGAACTCCCTCAAATCTTGTAATAGCAAAAAAATCTGCTTTTTTCATCAAATTTTCTGGGAATTTGTGGAGGATATAATTTAAATCTATATAAAATCCTCCAAAGACTTTCACCAAATCATCTCTTAAAATATCAGATACCATTTCATATTTATTTTCATTAATTAATTTTAATACAGTATCATATAAAATTAATTCATCTTTTATCGTTCTTATATTTTTTATATCAATATTAGATGAGCTTAATTTTTTTATTGTTTCAGGAATACAAGATTTACAATACTTGCAAACCCATATTAGAACTTAGAATGAAAAGAGGCAACTTGTGTGGCTCTTGCATCAGTAGTTAATAAAACTAAATCATTTTCTACGTCTTGATCTAATAATAAAGCTGGGGCTGGTTTAACAGCGCACCCCTTATACTAATTATTAAACAATTTTTACAACATGTGTGCTGGTAATTATCTTTGATAGAGTAACAAAAAACCTGTATCACTTGAAATTTCATATAACTTACCAATTGTGAATCACCCTTCCCTTACTTTAATTTCACTCTTGATTGTCAGCAAAACATATGCTAACAGTTTTAAAATATAATAATGAGGTAAAAAAATAATTACATTAATTATTAGTAATAATATATAATAGATAATTTATCAGTTATATTGACTTTTTACTTTATAGCTAATTAATTCGAACTTAATAAACCAGCAGTAACCGTCTGTTACAAATCACACTTTATATTACTGCTCTTAGATTGCCAGTTTTGAAATTGGATAAATAATCAAGATAAAACAGCTAAGACATACAAAAGGACTTATTGCAAATAGAATTACAAAAAATCTTTGGAAGAGCATGTAATAATTATCTTATTTTATCTTTATAAAAGGAATTAAACTAAATTTCTGCATCAACAGAATATTGTTGCTAAGATATCTAGTAAAGAATGGCGTAATTCAACAGTTTCATCTTTACACGCTTTTAAAAACTTTCTTCACCTTTTCCACACATGTCATTAAATTTTCTACAAAACCTCTGACCAAACTCTTGGTAATGCGAGCTATAAAGCATTTCTACAGTAAATTGTTTACCACATTTTTCTTTTATTTTTATAAAATCAATACTAGGTTCATTTTCAAAATTTAACAAGCACTTAACATACTCTTTATATAAAATGTTATTTCTTTTTTTGTGTGTTTTGATCTTTAAGACATTTATAATATTTTTCACTAGCTTTTCTAGATCCTCTAAAACAACTGTCCATCATATCACAAATCTATATATACTTTTTCCATTACTTCATATGATAAACGAACAGATTGTTTAGACACAGAACTACCAAGACTAGCAGAATTAATCTGCTCATTTCTAAAATGTAAATGTCACTATGTCCATTTCACCAAGCATATAATACCCTACTAATCCTAATAAACTATACATTTCTCCCTAAAACGCCCCTTATTGTATAAGGCTATATAATTTTTGGTTAAAGTCAATGAAATTTTAATAGATTAAAAAAAATATAAATAATTTTATCTACTAGTACATTATATACTTATCAATTATTAATCTTTCTGGTAATACATATAGGATAATATAAATTAAAAATTAGGTAACAGATGAAACGTGTTTTATCCGGAATACAATCAACAGGTATTTTACATTTAGGTAATTATTTAGGAGCTATAAGTAATTGGGTAAACTTACAAAATAAATATGATTCTTATTTCTGCATAGTAGATTTACATGCAATTACTTTACCTCAAGATCCTATAGTATTAAGAAATACTATAAGATTAACAACAGCATCTTATATAGCAAGTGGCATAGACATTAATAAATCTACGATATTTGTACAAAGCGCAGTATCTGCTCATAGCGAATTAGCGTGGATTTTAAGTTGTATGACACCTATGGGGTGGCTTAATCGTATGACACAATTCAAAGAGAAAGCTGGTAAAAAGCAGGAACAAACTTCTCTAGGATTATATAGTTATCCTGTACTTATGGCTGCTGATATATTAATTTATAAAGCACAAATAGTGCCTGTAGGAGAAGATCAAACTCAACATTTAGAGCTTACACGTGATGTAGCTTCTGCTTTTAATCGTCACGTAAAAGATGATTTTTTCCCCTTACCAGAAGCTTTAATTACTAAGGAATCTGCACGTATAATGAGTTTACGTGATGGTAACAAAAAAATGAGCAAGTCTGATAGTTCTGATTATGCACGGATAAATTTGACTGATGATGCTGATTTAATCGCAAAAAAGCTGCAAAAAGCAAAATCAGATGATTTTCCAACAATTACATATGATAAGGAAAACAGGCCAGAAGCTGCTAACCTAATTAATATTTATTCGGTACTGAGTAACTCTTCTATAGAGAAAGTAGTCGATCAATTTAGTGATAAAGGCTTTGCTATATTTAAAAAACAACTCACAGAATTAGTAGTAGAGCATATGAGACCTATCTCTACTAAAATTTTAGAATTAGTTAAAGATAAAAACTATATAGATTCAATTATAAAAATAGGAAATGAAAAAGCTACTGCTCTTGCAACTAAACACCTATTGGAAGTAAAATCTCTTATGGGACTTGGAACGTGATATCTGAAGTAGAAATATACACTGATGGTGCATGTAGTGGTAATCCTGGACCAGGAGGATGGGGCGCTATATTAATTTATGGTAATACAACTAAAGAAATATATGGCGGTGTAGAACATACTACCAATAATCGTATGGAACTTACTGCGCCAATTGAAGCACTCAAATTATTAAAGAAAAGATGTAATGTAAATATATATACAGATAGTAATTATCTCCGCGAAGGTATTACAAAATGGATACATAATTGGAAACAAAATAATTGGTGTACTGCAAACAAAACTCCTATAAAAAATATTGAATTATGGCAAACTTTAGAACATGAAACTTTAAAACATAACATTATATGGCACTGGGTGCGTGCTCATAATGGTAATAAATGGAATGAATTAGCTGACCAATTAGCTGTTAAGGGCAGAAATAAAGTACAAACATTATTAAAACAAAATCAAATTCTTTAATTTGTTTTAGTAATTATAATATTCATAGTTATTTGCTATGAATAGCTTTTCTCTAAGTAGCTAATTATGTAATTTGCGTATAATAAATTTTGTTGTATAATAATGTTAACATATAAATATATAGTAGGTAATTTATGGCAATTATAGGTACTTTACTTTCAGTGTGGCTTTTTGCTAAAAAAGTTGGAGAAGATAATTTTGGTAACAAATATTATTTATCAAAATGTTTAAATGCTGAAAAAAAACCTAAACGTATTATATTATATAAAGGTGTTGCTGAACCAAGTAAAATACCTCCTTTATGGCATTCTTGGATACATTATAAGACAGATGTTGTACCCAATTCTAATACTTATCAATGGCAAAATAAGCGTACAGTCAATATGACTGGTACTGATTTAGCCTATATGCCTCCCGGACATGTAAATAAAGAAGCTAAACATGACCGTACTATAAACGATTATCAGCCTTGGCAACCTTAATACTTAAAGGATTATATGAAAGATAATTTTACTGAAACATTGATTGGAGCTTTAATATTAATAATTGCAGGCACATTCATATTTTTTGCCTATCAATGGGGAGATGTAAAACCTGTAAATAATGGTTATAATATAAATGCAAGATTTGAACGTATAGATGGTATTACTTTAGGTAGTGATGTATCTATTGCTGGGGTTAAAGTGGGAACTGTAACAAAACAAACTCTAGATACTAAATCATTTTTAGCTGTTATAGAAATGTCTATAAATGGTGAAGTGAAAATTCCAAGAGATTCCTCTGCACAAATTTCAAGCATCGGTTTGATAGGAAACAAATATATTGATATTACTCCTGGATCAACTAAACAATCTTTAAAGCCTGGTGAAACCATTAAATATACGCAATCTTCTGTAAACCTTGAAACTCTTATTGGCAAAATGATATTTAATTCAAATGATAATAGTAAAAAATAGCAATATATAAAATTATTTACAAATGTGAAAGCTATCATAGAATCATGTAAGTGAAATTAAGAAAATAAATCAACCCGGTCGAGAGCAACTTTCTAATAGCACTATTCTCTCTTTTGTGAACATTTTGAAAATTATAAACTGAATGTAAAATTTATACGCTTAATTGTTAACTTTAATTTTATCTTACTCTTTAGAGTAAAATTCCAATTTGTAAGAAAAACTATAAGTCTTAATATTATTCTCCTATATTCTTTTTAACGAACCTATAGCACCAAATCTTTTATTAAACTTAGCTACAGTGGTAGATTTTTGATTAATTTGACTTGATACCCCACCTGACCAAGCTGGATGATTTTGAAAATCAACGTCTAAAGATAAATGATCAGCTTCACTAGCAGATTTAGTTTCAAATTTAGAACCATCCATTCTAACGATAGTAAAAGGTTTATATTTAGGATGAATACCTTTTTTAGCCATAAAATTTACTCCGCACTAACCTTGTTCTTTTAATTTTGACATCTTCTTTACTCGCCTTTTAACATCCAAAGCATCTACACTTAATTGCTCATCATTAGTTTGCAACAAGTAAAAATCTAAACCACCTTTTGATTCTACTGTACGTAAGGCATTTGGAGAAATCCTTAACCTAACTTTACAACCTAACATTTCACTAATTAAAGTAAGTTTTTGTAAATTAGGTAGAAACCTTTTCTTGCTCTTTTTATTAGAGTGAGAAACTTTATGTCCTACTAACACAGACTTACTTGTTAAACTACAACGTCTAGTCATTTTTAACTCCTATAATCATTTATCCTCTTATTAGCTTATACACGTTAACAAGTCAAGAGAATATATATTTATAAGTTTTTAGAAATTTATAGTTTTCATAGTTACAGACATTGCCGCTTCCCTTACCGCCTCATTTAGCGTAGGATGAGCATGACAAGTCCTTGCTAAATCTTCTGATGAAGCAACATATTCCATAGCAACTACTGCTTCAGCTATCATGGTCCCAGCTTCTGGACCTATAATATGAACACCAAAAATTTTGTCTGTTTTATCGCATGCAATAACCTTTACAATCCCTTCTGTATCAGCTACAGCCCTTGCTCTACTATTTGCAGCAAATGGAAATTTACCTACTTTATATGTAATATTTTGTGATTTTAATTCTTCTTCTGTTTTACCAACCACAGCTACTTCTGGCCAAGTATATACCACACTTGGAATAGTAGAATAATTTACATGTCCTGCTTGACCTGCAATAATCTCTGCAACTGCAACCGCTTCTTCTTCTGCTTTGTGAGCAAGCATAGGACCTTTTATTACATCACCTATTGCATATATGTTTTTAATATTAGTTTCAAAACAATCGTTTACTTCTATTCTTCCTTGATAGTCTATTTTTAATCCTAATTTTTCAGAAATTAATCCTGATGTATAAGGTTTACGTCCAATAGCTACTAGTACTGTATCCACTTCTAACTGTTCTTTTTTTCCATCAGAAACTGATTTTATTTCTAATTTTACTTTATTATTTACTACATTTGCTGATAAAACCTCTTTACCTAAAGCGAACTTTATACCTTGTTTTTCAAGAGATTTTTGTAAATTTCTACCTATTTCTAAATCTATAGCAGGTACTATTTTGTCTAAAAATTCAATTACTGTAACTTCACTACCAAGACGTTTCCAAACTGAACCCAACTCTAAACCTATATAACCTCCTCCTATTACAACCATTTTTTCAGGAACTTTTTCTAAAGAAAGTGCTCCTGTAGAAGAAACTATATATTTTTCGTCTATGGAAATTCCAGGCAACGTAGTTACTTCAGATCCAGAAGCAATTATAATGTTTTTAGTAGATATAATTTTTGTATCTTTATCAGATGTAATACTAACATTACCAGCTTCTTCTATTTTAGCAGTACCTACTATATAGTCTACTTTATTTTTCCTAAATAGCCCTTCAATCCCTTTACATAAAGTATTTACCACATCATTCTTACGCTTTAACATAGTAGCTAAATCTAACTGTACTTTATTACAAATAATACCATGTTCTTTTGCTTCGTGCACGACCTTTTCATAAATTTTACTAGATTCAAGCAACGCTTTAGAAGGTATACACCCTACATTTAAACATGTTCCACCTAATGAACCTCTTTTTTCTATACATGCAGTCTTCATACCTAACTGAGTTGCTTTTATAGAAGCAACATACCCAGCTGGTCCGCCACCTATTACTATAACATCATACATATCCTGAGTCATTTTATATCCTTTTCTTAATCTATATTATAACCCTAACAATAATCTATCAGGAGATTCTATATTTTCCTTAATTCTTATTAAAAATGTTACAGCCTCTTTACCATCAATAATACGATGATCATAAGACAAAGCTAGATACATCATAGGCCTAATTTCAACTTTACCAGCAACAGCAACAGGTCTTTCTTGTATATTATGCATTCCAAGAATAGCAGATTGTGGAGGGTTAATAATAGGAGTTGATAATAAAGAGCCATATACGCCTCCATTAGAAATGGTAAAACTTCCTCCCGATAAATCATCTAAAGTTAGTTTTCCTTCTCTTGCTTTCTTCCCAAGTAATACTATAGTCTTTTCAGTTTCTGCGAACGATAACTTGTGTGCATCACGTATTACTGGTACAACTAATCCTTGTTCTGTACCTACAGCAACTCCCATATCATAAAAGTTTTTATATATAATATCATCGCCTGATATTTCAGCATTAACAGCTGGAATTTCTTGTAAAGCAACTATTGCTGCTTTTATAAAGAAAGACATAAAACCTAGTTTAACACCATGCTTTTTCTCAAAAACATCTTTATGTTTAGCACGTAGTGCCATAACATTACTCATATCAACTTCATTAAAGGTTGCAAGAATAGCAGCTGTATTTTGTGATTCTTTTAAACGCTCCGCTATACGCTTACGCAAACGAGTCATTCTTACTTTTTCTATTTGTCTATCATTCCTCTCTATAGAGGAATTATCTTTAGAGTTTAATACTTGTAATACATCTCCTTTTACAATTCTATTATCTTTACCTGTACCTGTTATATTATTAGGAGATAAATTATTCTCTGTTATAAGCTTCCTAACTGACGGAGCTAAAGAGTTAAATTCATCTTGTTTTTCTGATTTTTGTTCAGATACTTTACCCTCAGCTATTGTACCTATGATTTGCCCAACTTCTACTGTATCTCCTTCTTGCGCTTTTAGGTTTTCTAGAACACCTGATACTGAAGCATTAACTTCCATAGTAATTTTATCTGTTTCAAGTTCTACTAATAATTCATCTGCTTTTACTATATCACCAGGATTTTTATTCCATTTTGCAATAGTAGCACTAGTAACAGATTCACCAAGTTGAGGTACTTTTATATCTATAGCCATTTTATACTCCAAATATTCTTTTAGTTTAATGCTTCTTTTATAAGTGCTTCTTGCTCTTGATCATGAGTTTTTTTGTATCCAGAAGCAGGAGAAGCTGCTTCTTTTCTACCAACATAAAGAAGCACTTTATTCGATAATTTTAACTCTTGCAATAATTCTTCAAACTTATCTTTTAAGAATCTCCATGCCCCCATATTTTTAGGCTCTTCTTGACACCATATAATTTGAGCATTTTTATATTTCTTTAACTGTTCTATAATAGCTACTTTAGGTAAAGGATAATATTGCTCCAACCTTACTAAAGCTACATTATTAATTCCTAGCTTATTTCTTTCTTCAAGTAAGTCATAATAAACTTTTCCACTACAAAATACTACTTTTCTAATATCTTTATCATTAGCATTTATTAATTCTTCAGGAATTAAAGGTCTAAACTTACTATCACCAGAAAGATTTCCCAGACTAGAAATAGCTAACTTATGTCTAAGTAAGGATTTTGGTGTCATTACCACCAAAGGTTTACGGAATTTTCTATGAATCTGCCTACGTAATACATGGAAGTATGAGGCAGGTGTAGAACAATTAACTATTTGTAAATTATATTCTGCACATAATTGTAAAAATCTTTCTAAACGAGCTGAACTATGTTCAGGACCTTGACCTTCATAACCATGAGGAAGCAACATTACTAACCCGCTCATTCTTAGCCATTTAGTTTCTGCTGCAGCTATAAATTGGTCTATAATAATTTGAGCACCATTAGCAAAATCACCAAATTGCGCTTCCCATAACACTAAGCTTTTAGGTCCAACACAACTATAACCATATTCAAATCCCAGTACTGCATACTCAGATAAATTACTATCTATAACTTCAAAATTAGCCTGCTCTTGGTTTAAGTGATTTAAAGGTATATAGGTAGAATTATTTTCTTGATCAACTAATACAGAATGCCTATGCGAAAAAGTACCTCTACCCGAATCTTGTCCACTAAGCCTTACAGCAATTTTTTCAGATAAAAGAGAACCATAAGCTAATAACTCAGCTGTTGACCAATCTATACCTTCTCCTGTCTCAAACATCTTTTTCTTTAATTCTAACTGACGCTTAATTTTAGAATTAACAGAAAAATTTGAAGGTACTGTCGTAAGAGTTTGTCCTATAGATTTTAATTTATCAATATTAATACCGGTATTTTCCTTATCAATAAACCCTTCATCTACTACTCTTTCAAATTCTTGCCATTTACCAGTTAACCAATCAGCGTCTTTTGGTTTATATGATTTTGCTACTTCTAATTCTTGGTCAAGATATTTAAAGAAATCATCTTTAATTTGTTTAAATTCATTAGCATTTATAATCTTCTGTTCTATAAGCTTGTCTGCATACACTTCACTAGCAGTCTTATGTTGTTCTATATTTTTATACATAATAGGCTGAGTAAAAGCTGGTTCATCGGTTTCATTATGGCCATATAACCTATAACACGTTACATCTATCACCACATCTTTTTTAAATTTTTGCCTAAATTCTACAACTATATGACTTACTTTTATTAAAGCCTCTATATCATCACCATTTACATGAAATATTGGAGCTTCTATAATTTTTGCAAATTCTGTTGGATATCTATTAGGCCTACTTTTTCTAGGATCTGTTGTAAAACCTATTTGATTATTTATAACTACATGTATTGTACCACCAGTACAGTAACCTTCTAATTCACCTAGAACTAAAGTTTCTGCTACTACGCCTTGTCCTGTAAAAGCTGCATCTCCATGGACAAGAATTCCCATTATTTTACTACGTTCTTTATCTCCACAAAAATCTTGTTTCGCTCTAACTTTACCAGCTACAACGGGATTCACAGCTTCTAAATGTGAAGGATTAGGAGTTAAAGAAAGATGTATTTTTTTATTATTAACTTCTCTGTCTCCAGAAGCTCCTAAATGATACTTTACATCTCCTTCAACATTTAAATCTTCTGGATAGGCTTTTGTACCAATAAATTCTGCTAACATATGTTTATAAGGTTTTCCAAGAATTTTAGTTAAAACATTTAACCTTCCTCTATGAGCCATACCTAAAATGGCTTCTTTAACATCAAACTCTGTAGCTTTATTAATAATTTCTTCTATTACACATATAGCATTAGCTCCTCCTTCTATAGAAAATCTCTTTGCTCCAGGAAATCTACTGTGTACAAACTGTTCAAATCCCTCTACTTGAACAATATCTTTTAATAAAGTTTTTTTCTTCTCTATAGAAAATTCTGGAGAAAACGGTATAGATTCTACTTTATTCTTAATCCATTCCATTTGCTTTTTATCACTTATATGCATGAATTCAGTACCTACATGATGGCAATAGCATGCTTGTAAAAAGCATTCTAATTCTCGCAAAGTTACTAAACCTAAACCTTCAATTTCTTCAGGAAGATTTTGATCGTAATCAGATTTAGAAAAACCATAGTTAATAGGTTCTAATCCTAAATCTTTTATATTACGTTTTTTCTCTAATTTTAATGGATCTAAATCAGCAGCAAAATGTCCTAATCTAAGATAATCATTTATTAGTGCTTTTACTTGTAATTTACTATTAGATTCTACAGCTACAGGTTCAATTTTTGTATCTATCTTTTTTTCTGGACCTAAAATAACTTTAGTATTTACCTTAGACCATGAAGCTTTTAATTCTTGCTCATTTGGAAAAGAAGCAAAAAAATCTTGCCAACCTTTATTTACAGATTCTCTATTTTCTAAGTATTTAGTATAGAGCTCTTCTATAAAAGATATATTTGTAGAATATAAATAACTATTGTTTTCTTCGTACATTTTGCTACCAAATTTTTAGCCTAGTAATTCTTTTAAGGTCCTACCTATAGTAGCAGGAGATTCTGCAACTGTTATACCACACGATTTCATTACTTCTAATTTATGTTCAGCACTACCACTGGTACCAGATATAATAGCACCAGCATGTCCCATACGTTTACCTGGAGGAGCTGTTTTTCCAGCTATAAATCCTACTACTGGCTTTTTGATCTTAGATTCTTTTAAGAATAAAGCAGCTTCTTCCTCAGCAGAACCACCTATTTCTCCTATCATGACAATAGTTTCGGTTTCTTTATCATTTAAAAATAATTCTAAACAATCAATAAAATTAGTACCATTTACAGGATCACCTCCTATACCAATACATGTAGATTGACCAAGTCCAAGTGCTGTAGTTTGTGCTACTGCTTCATATGTAAGCGTACCAGATCTAGAAACTATACCAACAGAACCTTTTTTATGTATATGACCTGGCATAATACCTATTTTACACTCTCCAGGTGTAATTACTCCTGGACAATTAGGACCTATTAATCTTGTTTTAGAACCAGATAATGCTTTTTTAACTTTTACCATATCAAGTACAGGTATACCTTCTGTAATACATATTACTAATTCTAATTCAGCATCTATTGCTTCTAATATTGAATCCGCTGCAAATGGAGGTGGAACATATATTACAGATGCATTTGCTTCTGTAACATCAACAGCTTCTTTTACCGTATTAAAAACAGGTAACTCTAAATGGCTAGTACCACCTTTACCTGGTGTTACTCCACCTACCATTTTTGTACCATATTCTATAGCTTGTGTAGAATGGAAAGTACCTTGAGAACCTGTAAAACCCTGACATATAACTTTAGTATTTTTATTAATAAGTACAGACATATAAATCCCTTTTATTTATATAGCTTTAACAATCTTATCTGCAGCATCTGCCAAATCATCAGCAGCTATAACCTTTAGCCCAGAATTATCTAAAATCTTCTTACCTAATTCAACATTAGTACCAGCTAATCTAACTACAAGAGGTACAGATAACCCTATTTCTTTAGCAGCAGCCACAACACCTTCAGCTATAATGTCACAACGCATTATACCTCCAAATATGTTAATTAATATAGCTTTAACATTACTATCAGATAATATTATTTTAAATGCTTTTATAACTCTTTGCTTATCAGCTCCTCCACCAACATCAAGGAAATTAGCTGGCTCTGCACCATATAATTTTATTATATCCATGGTAGCCATAGCAAGACCTGCTCCATTAACCATACAACCTATATTTCCAGACATTTTTACATAACTAAGCTCAGCAGCAGAAGCTTTTCTTTCTAGAGGATCTTCTTCATTTTCATCACACATAGCAACTATATCTGGATGTCTAAACAACGCATTATCATCAAAATTAATTTTTGCATCTAGTGCAATTATTTCATCAGTTTTTGTAATAACCAATGGGTTTATTTCTAATTGACTAGCATCCATTTCTGTAAAAACTTTATATAAATTAGTTACTAATACTGTAAATTTCTTTACTAAATCACCGCTTAATCCTAAAGCATATGCCATTTTCCTACCATAAAAAGGTTGCATACCTATAGCAGGGTCTATAACTTGTTTTATCAGTTTTTCAGGCGATTTAGCTGTAACTTCTTCTATTTCAACACCACCTTCTTGAGAAACCATAAAAGTAACTGTACTAGTGTTACGATCAACTACTACACCAACGTAATATTCTTTAGCTATATCAGAACCTTCTTCTATATAAAGACATTTTACTTCTCTACCTTCAGGTCCTGTTTGATGAGTAACAAGCACTTTACCTAATAAATTTTGAGCTTGTTCAAAAGCTTCTTCTGGAGATTTTACTAGTTTTACACCACCAGCTTTCCCTCTACCACCTGCATGAATCTGCGCTTTTACAACAGTAACACTACTTTTTAAAGATTTAGCTATAGTTTTTGCTTCTTCAGCAGTAAATGCTTCTTTCCCCCTAGGAACAGGAACTTGATATTTAGCTAAAATTTGTTTAGCTTGATATTCATGGATATTCATACTTTCTCCAAATTTTAATATTACAATTTTATTTTTTCTATTAAGCTACGAACAGCATCAGCTGATTTATTAAAGGCAGTTTTTTCTTCTTCGTTTAATTCTATCTCTATTATTCTTTCAACACCACTTGCACCTATTATTACCGGAACTCCTACATATAAATCTTTTATACCATATTCTCCAGTTAGATACGCTGCGCATGGTAATACATGTTTTTTATCATGTAAATAAGATTCTGCCATTTTTATAGCAGAAGATGCAGGTGTGTAGAAAGCTGAACCGTTTTTTAATAAACCTACTATTTCTGCTCCACCATCACGTGTACGCTGTATTATTGAATCTAACTTATCTTGAGATAACCATCCCATTTTAACAAGGTCTGATAAAGGTATACCTGCAACTGTAGAATATCTAACTAAAGGAATCATTGTATCTCCATGACCACCTAATACAAAAGTAGTAATATCATTAACAGAAACTTTTAATTCTTCAGAAAGAAAATATTTAAATCTAGAAGAATCAAGTACACCAGCCATACCTACAACTTTATTAGCAGGCAATTTACTAGCTTCCTTCATAACCCAAACCATAGAATCTAAAGGATTAGTTACTACTATAACAAAAGCATTAGCTGCATATTTAGCAATACCTTTGCTAACAGATTGTATAACATTAGCATTTGTAGCAACTAAATCATCTCTACTCATACCTGGTTTCCTGGGTATACCAGCTGTAACTATTACTACATCTGCACCTTTTATTTCTGCATAATCATTAACACCTTTTAAATGTATATCAAAACCTTCAACACCAGAACTTTGAGCTATATCTAAAGATTTTCCTTGAGGTAATCCCTCTACTACATCAAATAATATAACATCTCCTAGTTCTTTTAACCCTATTAAATGAGCTAAAGTACCACCTATGTTACCACCACCTATTAAAGCTATCTTCTTACGATTTGACATGGAACTCTCCTAATTTTATTAATAAGTCATATACAACAATAACCTTAAAAAATTAATACACTATGAATTCATTAAATCAAAAAACTCATTATTGGTTTTAGAATTTTTCATCTTATCTAATAGGAATTCTATAGCATCTACTACACCCATTGATACTAATATTCTTCTTAACACCCATATCTTAGATAAAGTAGATTTATCATAAAGTAATTCTTCTTTTCTAGTACCAGATCTTGTAATATCAATAGCAGGAAATATCCTTTTTTCAGCAATTTTCCTATCTAATACTATTTCTGCATTACCAGTACCTTTAAATTCTTCGAAAATAACTTCATCCATGCGAGAACCTGTTTCTATTAAAGCTGTAGCTATAATAGTAAGAGAACCTCCATCTTCTATATTTCTTGCTGCACCTAAAAATCTTTTAGGTCTTTGTAAAGCATTAGAATCAACACCACCCGTCAATACTTTACCAGAAGAAGGAACAACTGTATTATAAGCTCTTGCAAGCCTTGTTATATTATCAAGCAATATAACAACATCCTTTCCTTGTTCTACTAATCTTTTAGCTTTTTCAATTACCATTTCTGCTAACTGCACATGGCGTACTGCTGGTTCATCAAATGTAGAACTAACTACTTCTCCTTTTACTGACCTTGCCATATCAGTAACTTCTTCAGGACGCTCATCTATCAGTAACACTATTAAGTATATTTCAGGATGATTAGCTGTAATAGCGTGTGCTATATTCTGCATCAAAACCGTTTTACCACTACGTGGAGGAGCTACTATTAATGCTCTTTGCCCTTTACCAAGAGGACATACTAAATCAATTACCCTATTACTTAAATCTTTTGAACCATTTATACCAGCTATCTCTAAGTTTTCTAAATTAATTCTTTGATTTGGGTATAATGGTATTAGATTATCAAAGTTTATTCTATGTGTAGATAATTCTGGTGGGTCAAAATTTATTTTTGTAACCTTTAATAAAGCAAAATATCTTTCACCTTGTTTAGGTGCTCTAATTTGCCCTTCAACTGTATCACCTGTTCTCAAACTAAATTTCTTAATTTGACTAGGAGAAACATAAATATCATCAGTACCTGCCGAATAATTGGCTTCAGGTGATCTTAAAAAACCAAAACCATCAGGCAAAACTTCCAAAACCCCTTCTCCAATTATTACTCCACCTTGTTCTGCTATTTTTTTTAGGATAGCAAATATTATATCTTGTTTTAGCAATACATTAGGATTTTCTATTCCAAACTGTTCTGCTTCAGCAAGAAGTTCTGCAGGAAGTTTTCTTTTAAATTGTTTTAAATAAACAGTGTTTTCAATATTACTAGTTACGACAATTTCATTCATGAGAATTACTTATTCAGATTAAGTTAAAATAAAAGTATTAAATATAAGTAGGAATTAAACCTTTGGAATTTCCAGAAAAAGGAACCATCTAGAATGGCTAAACTAATACCAGCTTCCTGTCAAATAGTATTTTTAAATCATTTATAAAAACTCCTTAAAATTTTTCAGTTTTGCATTTTAACTATAAATTATTAATTAATCACTAAATGGTTTTACAATTACTAAAATAACTATAAATATCATTATCAAAGTAACTGATTCATTAATTATTTTATAGAAATTACTACTATGTTTATTAGTACTATTCACAAAGTCTTTATGCCATTTAGAAAACATACCATGTATTGCAAATAGTATTATTACCAGCATCATTTTCAAATGAAACCATATACCAAGTGTAGCAAAACCAAATATATAAGCTAGTAAAATACCTAAAATGACTGCTATTACCATAGCAGGATTAATTATATATCTTAATAACCTATTTTCCATAACTTGAAAAGTTTTATCTAAATCTGAACCTAATTTTATAGAAGAGTGATAAGCATATAAACGTGGTAAATATAACATGCCAGCCATCCATGATATAATAGCAACTACATGAAAAGATTTTATCCACAAGTAATATTCAGCCATAAATCACTCCTTTTTAAAATTAAGCCTAAAATATACATTCTTTAAATTGTTCCGGACATAATCTTGAAATACGTCCGTTATTAGAATTCAGTAATCTTACACATACATCAGATAAATATTCTATAAATAAGTCACTAGTTCTAAGTGTTTCTACTCTAGAATAACCTATAGATCCATTTTGTCTAGCTATATTTCTATATATAATATCAAGTTCAACTAAAGTTTCAGAATGTTCAGAAACAAAAGTAATAGGTACAATTACTATAGGAATATTCTGATTAGATGCTTTAACAATTTCATCTTCAGTATAAGGAGTTAGCCATTTCAAAGCCCCTACTCTGCTTTGATAAGATAAAACGTAATCTATACTATAATCTAAAGTTAATTTTTCCACTATTTTTTGTACAGTATATTCTACTTGCCATTGATAAGGATCACCTTTTTCTATTATTTTTTTAGGTAAACTATGAGCAGAAAATATAATTCTAGGTGTACCAATTAACTTTGCTTCATCATATTTTATTTTTATTAATTTAATATGTGCATCTATAAATTTATTAGAATCTGGATAACAACAAAGATATTTAATTGGAGATTTAATATTACTTTTTGAAGCACATTTTAAAAATTCTTCTATAAAAGAGCGTGTTGTAGTAGTAGAATATTGTGGATAAAGAGGTAAAAGAAAAATTTGGTTAGGATTATAATCATTTATATTTTTAATAGTATCATGTATATATGGCTTAGAATGACGCATAGATACAAATATATTAAATTCTTTATTATTAACTTTTAACTCTATCATTTTTTTTGAAAGAGCTTCAGCTTGTTTATTAGTTTCTAACAAAATAGGGGATTTTCCTCCTATTTTGTCATATATATTCTTAGATTTTTTGGTACGCCTTATAGATATATATTTAGCTAACATCCACCTGAAAGGATTGGGAAGCCTTAAAATGTATTTATCATAAAATAAATTAAATAAAAACGTCTTAATATCTTTTTCTTCTGAAGGTCCACCTAAATTAAAAACTACTACCGCTAATTTTTCCATTTCCTTACTAACTCTACTAAAAATTGTACATTTTTGATAGGAGTATTAGGTAAAATACCATGACCCAAATTAAATATAAATCTTCCACTTGCAAAATTATTTAATACTTTTTTTACCTCTTGAGTAAGAATATCTTTTCCACCTAGTAAATAGATTGGATCTAAATTACCTTGTATTATACAATTATTACTCAAATTTTTTTGTACAAACTTGTTAGATACATTGCTATCTAAGCTGATTATATCTACTTTTGTTTGTTTTAAGTATTCATAGTAATAAAACGATGCACCTTTTGGAAAACCAATTATTGGAATATTGTTATTCCCTAATTTTATTGATTTGACTATATTAGATGTAGGTTTTATAACTAATTCTTGAAATTCTCTTTCTGGTAAAACCCCAGCCCAGGAATCAAATAATTGAATTAAATCAGCACCTGCTTTTATTTGGTTATTAATATGAATAACAATAGCTTCTTCTAATATATTAATTAATTCGATAAAAAAAGGTTTATTATGGTATGCAACAGTTTTTGCATTATTAAAATCTCTACTTCCTTTTCCTTCAATTACATAAGAAGCTAATGTCCAAGGAGCACCTGCAAATCCTATTAATGGCACAAATTTATCTAATTTTGACCTAGTAAGAGAAATTGCTTCATATACTGGTCCTAGTTTTTTTGTAATATTATTAAGGTTATTTCTAATTTTACTTAGGTCCTCCGGGTAGATTTTTCCTATTATAGGTCCCAAATTTTCCTCAAAAGTTACTTCTATTCCTATCGCATCTAATATAGTTAGAATATCAGAAAATATTATGGCAGCATCAAAGCCAAATCTTCTTATAGGGTGTAGAGTAACTTCACACGCTAATTTAGGTGTATAACATAATTCTAAAAAATTTTTTACGTTTTTTCTTATTTCCATATATTCTGGAAGATATCTTCCAGCTTGACGCATTAACCATATAGGTATTTGTTTATTAACAGGATTATCATTAGTTACTAATTGGCTTATTATACTGTTTCTCATCAAAAACTCTTTTATATTTATCTAAGATAGTAGTTATAATTAATACTACAGTTTTTTGTGGATAATATTTTATACACAATTTTATACACAAACAAGAATGGTAAATTAACAAGCTTTTTTATGTGGATAATATTATGTATAAAATTCATATATTACTACATTTTTCTACATCTTGATGTATAATTATAACTGTGGATAAATTTTTAATAACTATTAAACTTCACATAATGTATATATGAAATAAAATTTTATCAACATGTTTATTATTTTATATATAAAATATGTTTTGATTTTTGATAAATTGAGTAAAAAGTTATAAAGATAGTTATCAACAGAGTTACACATATGTTTTTTACAAACATATACATATATAAATTTAGAAAGATTAATTGGAGGTATTTTGCGGAAATTTGACTTGTATTTAGTTTCAGATTCTACAGGTGAAACTGTTTGTGGCGTAGCAAGAGCAGCATTAGCTCAATTTGAAGGAGTGGAAGCTGAAGAACATATATGGTCATTAATTAGAGATAGAGAGCAATTAATAAAAGCAATGGATGTTATTTCTAAAAAACCTGGTGTAGTAATGTATACCATTGTTGAAGAAAATTTAAGGAATATGCTTAGAGAACATTGTGCAAAATTATCCATACCATGTATACCGGTTTTATCAAGGGCTATAGCAGATTTATCTAATTATTTAAATCTACAAACTACACCTCATCCTGGAAAACAGCATGAGATGGATAATAATTATTTTATTCGTATGGAAGCAGTAAATTTTTCTATAGCTCATGATGATGGACAGTCTACATGGGATATAGAGGAAGCAGATATAATTCTTATAGGAGTATCTAGGACTTCAAAATCTCCTACATGTATGTATTTAGCACATAGAGGTTATAAAGCGGCAAATATACCTTATGTACATAATTGTATATTACCTCCTAATTTATTTGTATCTAAAAAACCATTAATAGTAGCGTTAACTATATCTTCAGATAGATTATTGCAAATTAGAAGAAGTAGGTTACTTTTTATAAGTGATGTGACTGTAAGTGATTATGTTGATGAAGGCAAAATTAAAGAAGAGTTAAGGGAAGCGAATAAGATTTTTATAAAAAATAATTGGCCTATTATTGATGTAACTAAAAGATCAGTAGAAGAAATAACTGCTTTAATTATACAATATTATAATGATAAGAAAAATTAAACAATGATTATTATAGGATTAACAGGATCAATTGGTATGGGTAAAAGTTTCGTAGCAAACCAATTTAAGTACTACAATATAGAATGTTTTAGTTGTGATGTAATTATAGATAAAATAATACACTCTAATCAAAAAGCTCGTTATAAAATAAAAAATAAATTTCCTGAGTCTATAGATCATGAAAATGAAATAAATAAATCTAAATTATCAGATATTGCTTTTACTAATAACAAGCGTTTATTTGATTTAGAAGCAATACTTTATCCTATTTTGAATAAAGAAATGGATATTTTTATAAAAAAATCTATATTTTATAGAAGAAAAATGGTATTGATAGATGTACCATTATTATTTGAAAAATCTTATCAACATAAGTTTGATTACGTTGTAGTTGTATCTGCCAGTAAATATTTTCAAAAGAAACGAGCTTTAAAAAGAAAGTTAATGACAGAAAAGAAATTAGATAAAATTTTAAAATATCAAATGAGTGATTATAAAAAAAAGGAAAAAGCTGATTTTGTGATACATACAGGAGCGGGAAGATCCTTTAGTATGAGAGAAATAAAAGAATTTTTATGCGAGAAATTATTTTAGATACAGAAACTACGGGTTTAGATCCCAAGCAGGGCCACCGTATAGTAGAAATTGGATGTATAGAGTTAATTAATAAAGTGAAAACTGGTAATTTTTTTCACACTTATATTAATCCAGAAAGAAATATACCCAAAGAGGCTTCTGAAATTCATGGAATAACAGAAGAATTTTTAGAGGATAAACCAGTATTTGCTCTTATAGCTGAGAGTTTTTTAGAATTTATTTTGGATTCAACATTAATAATTCATAATGCTAAATTTGATTTAAAGTTTTTAAATAGTGAGTTTGAAAAAATAAACTTTGCGCCTATTGCTAATAATGCAATAATTGATACATTGTCTTTAGCAAGGAAAAAGTTTCCTGGATCACCTAGTAGTTTAGATGCTTTATGTAAAAAGTTTAGCGTGGATACTTCAAAGAGAACTAAACATGGTGCATTACTTGATGCTGAATTATTAGCAGAAGTTTATATAGATTTAACTGATAGTAGACAAAGTGCTTTATTAATAGATAATAAGCAAAAAATAAAACAAGAAACACAAATACATATGACTTCTTTCAGATTAAAAAGGGTTTTTACTCCTTCAAATGATGAGATAGCATTACATCAAGAATTATTAAAGAAAATAAAAGCACCTATATGGGAAGAAGGACGATAAAAACTTATGTTTGTATAAAAATATCTTGATTTAATCTATAAAAAAGGGTAATACATCAAAATATGTTTTATAGGGGATGTAGCTCAGTTGGTAGAGCATCTGCTTTGCAAGCAGAATGTCAGCGGTTCGATTCCGCTCATCTCCACCATTTACAATGTGTATTCATAGCTTCTATAAACTTAATCTGTTTCTAGTTTTATTTAGATATTAGTATTTTTTATATTTGTAGGCTTATTGTTAATTTTTATGGTTTATATAAAGTAATAAGTTTTTGTTTGTTATTTGTAAGTAAAATTTTATTAGAAGCTGATACTTGATAAATATCTCCTATATTAGTGTTAATTTTTTTTATTAAATTTCCTTGAGAATCAAAAATAGTCAAAATATCATTTGATTGTGAAAGAATAATTACCTTTTGTTTACTATCACTATTTTCTATAATATTGTTTTTTAGTATTTGATCTAAAAATAAAATAGAGGAACTATTACTTAGATCTTCTTTAGGTTTTATAAAAGGGTTATGTATATTATTAAAAATATTGTATTCATTTTCAATAATATAATAAAAACTATAGCTTAAGATTAAAAATAATATAGAGATTAATAAAGTAGAAAAATTAGGTTTGTGGTCATCTTTATAATTACTAGGAAAACTTAGGCTTGATAATTCTATTTCAGATTTAAGTTGATTAACTATTTGCTTACCATCTAATCCTAGAAAATCAGAATATATTTTCAAGTATCCTAACATATAAACAGGAGAAGGAATACCTTCACGATTTGAATTTTCTTCAATAGCTGATAAATAAAATATACGAACTTTTGTCTTTTCAGAAACTTCTTCTAAGCTAAGTTTCTTTTCTAGACGTTTTTCGCGAAGCAGATTACCAATAGCACTCATACCGTATAGTATATATAAAAATATTTTAATAGTAAATATTATTTATATAATAAACCTATAATTGATTTAATTATAAATCTTAAAATAAAATAATGTATCAATTTTAATATATTTTTAAAGTAATTTTTGTATAAATTAGAGAATATATTTATAAGTCAAAACGGTTTAAATATGGATAATGGTATTACCAATAATCAAACAAAATTAGAAGAAATAAAATATACACCTGCTCTTGTACAAGGGATAAAACAAAAAAAGAAAGAAAGGACAGGGATTTGTATATTAATTGCAGAAAGTCAAATACTTTCAAGGCAATTGATGTTAGAGGCATTAAGATTACGTTGGAATTATGAAACTATATATACAAAAAATGCTATACAAACTATAAAATCCTATATAAATAATGCACCAGATATATTATTTTTGGACGTGGAATTACCAGATTGTAATGGTTATGATGTATTAACCAAAATAAAAGAAATAGATGAGAATGCCTTTATTATTGTGACATCTACACAAACAGCTAATAATAATGTACAATTAGCACTTAAAAATGGAGCACAAGGGTTTATTGTAAAGCCGTTTACTAAGTCTAAAATAGAGGAATATATTAATATTTATGTGGAAAAATATAAGAAAATAGCATCTAATGAAAGATAAAGGAGATGATAAATATGGCAAATAATATTGTAATTTATACAATAAAAACTTGTCCTTATTGCATCAAGGCTAAAGAATTACTTAAATCAAAAGGAGAGTCTTTTGAAGAAATAGACGTATCTAATAATGAAGAACTACGTCAGAGTATGATGGAAAAATCTCAAGGACGTCGTTCAGTGCCACAAATTTTTATAAATAATAAGCATATAGGTGGTTGTGATGATTTATATGAACTAGAGGTACAAAATAAATTAGATGAATTATTAAAATAACATATGTATCATAGTTCTGAAGATATATTAAGAGTGTTGTACTTAATCTTATTAATTACGGCAATAGGAATAGGGTATATATATTCTCTTCGTAGTGAAAAAATATCTATAGTTGCTAGAAATATAGGACTCTGGATGATATATTTTATAATAACTTTAAGCTTATACAGTTACAAAGATGTTATATTAAGATCTAAAGTAGTTAGCTCTTTATTTCCTGCACGTGCTGTTCAACTTAAAGACGGTTCATTAATGTTTTCTAGACAACTTGACGGGGCTTTCCATGTAGAAGTTATTATAAATGATCAAAAGCTAGATTGTATAGTGGATACAGGGGCTACTAATATAGTACTTAGTCCTGATAATGTACGCAATATAGGAATGGAAGTGTCTAATTTAGATTTTAATTTACCAGTTATGACAGCAAATGGTAGAGGATTTGTTGCAAAAAGTTTGATTCCATCTTTGGAAGTAGGATCATTAAAACTTATAAATGTTAATGTATATATTAATGAAACAGAAATGGATACATGTTTATTGGGTATGTCATTTTTAAATAGGTTTAGTAAAGTAAATATTGAAGGGGAAAATTTAATAATTAAACCTTGAATTATACTAAAAATAAATAATATTGAAAATTATTCTTTTGTTATAGGTAATAAAATGTAATACTGTCCTTTATTTTTCATATATCCTGCTAATTCTTCAGCTTGTTTGCCTCTGCCAAAAAATATATCTGCTCTTTTAGGACTTTTTATAGCTCCACCTTTATCTTGAGATATCATAAGCTTTCTTAAAGCCCTTTTTGAATAATTAGGTGTTTCTGGGTAATGCGTGTCTACCCATATAGGAAGACCATATGGTATAAAATTAGTATCTACAGCTAAAGATCTCTCAGGAGTTAAAGGTACACCTTGGCCTCCTAAAGGATTATCGTATGGTGTTATAATTTCTTGAAAAAATATATATGAAGCATTTTGATTCATAACATGATTAGCAATATGTTTTTTATTATTATGTAACCAGTTTTTTATAAATGGGGCTGAAATTTTATCTATATTATAATGTTTAGCTATATAACGTCCAATAGGTGTGTAAGAGTGACCGTTTTGATCTTTGTACCCTATTTTTATTATAGAACCATCATCTAGTTTGATACGTCCAGATCCCTGTATATGTAAGAAAAATAAGTCTATATTATTGTCCACATAAGCTATTTCTAGTCCAAAATTTTTTAAAGAACCTTTCTCTATAAATTCTCTAGAGAATAGCTTAGAGCCTTTAATCATATTATTTGGAGTTTTATATACAGGGTATTTATAAGGTCCATGAGGTTTTCTACTACCATTTAATATAGCTTCATAATAACCAGTAAATAAACAATAATCTTTTTCAAGATCTTTTACTTTAAATGGTACAAAATTATATTCTAAAAATTCTAAAATAGTATTATTGTCAGAACCTTTTAAAGAAAAGGCTTCTTTACAGATTCTATGCCATGTTTTGGGGCTAGATATTAATGGATGGTTTGAAAAAGTTGGGTTATTACAGGAATTAATAAAACTATTTAATGCGCTTTTATAATCATCTTTTCCCCAATCTGGTAAATTAGAAAATTCTACTCTTGATAAGTTTAATTTATGATGTTTAGGAATATAGGTAGTACATGCAGAGATATAAATACCTATTATTAATAATATAATTTTTTTCATAAAATAATAATTATATATTAGTGGCAATTAATTGCCAATTAGGATTATTAGATTTTAGATCTCGTGCAAATGTCCATGTATCTTCTATGCGATCAATGTGAGAAGGATTGCCATTTAAAATTTTTCCTTCTTTATCACGAGAAATATTGATTTGTTCTGAAATGAAGGTTATCTTTATTTTTATGTAAGATTTTTCTATATTTACACTAGTAATATCTGCACGTAATATGGATACCAGGGTGGTTTCTGGATAAATTCCATCTACTTCTCTAGAATTAATACTGTTTATGAACTCTGTCAGGGTATTTTCTGATAATAAAAACTTGAGAGTATTAATATCTCCTTTGGAGAAGGATTGTAAAATCATTTCAAAAGCTCTCTTAGCTCCACTAATGAAAGTTTCTTCTGAAAAAGTTGGATCGTAAAACAAAATTTTGTCTATAACAGGTTTTAATATAGGACTTACTGATTCTTTTACATCTATAAAATTTTTGGAAATATCATTTTTATTGTAAAGATTTTCTTTAGGGGTAACATCTATAATTTTTCTGTTCTTTAAATTTATGTCAGAGTTATCATCCTGTCCTAACATATTATAAAGTTTATATAATATGAATCCTGATATTACAGCGATAAAGAGTACGTCAAGCATAATGTAATTCTTTCAAAAATATAATAATTATTAGACAATATTAGTATATATTGCTATAAGCATCTATAGTTTTATATTATCTTATAGCAAATTTTATCATGGAAAGTAGTTTTTATGAATAATAATGATTCAAATTACAATACAAATGAACCTCAGATGTTTATTAATGCACAATATATTAAAGATTTATCATTTGAGAATCCAAGTCCTGTAGCTAATCTGAATATGGAGAACACTCCAAAAGTAAGTGCAAATATAGATATAGGTGTAAGTGCAATACAAGAGAATAGCTACGAAGTATCGCTTACAATTAACGCTTCTGCATCTATAGAAGATAGTATGTTATTTGTGGTAGAGTTAGAATATGCAGGTATATTTACGTTGATTAATACACCTGAAGATCAAAGAGAATTCATTTTATTAGTAAATTGTCCTAATTTGTTATTTCCTTTTGCTCGTAGGATAATAGCAGATGCTACAAGAGATGGTGGATATCAACCACTTATGGTAAATCCTGTAGATTTTTATAGTTTATATCACCAGAAAAAAAGTACTCAAGGAGATGAAACTATTATAAATTAATAGATATTTATATCTATTCTTATTATCTTAATTTATCTGTCTCTTTTTTTTAGAAGGTTTTTCAGTAATATTTTGGTCCCGTACAGGCTGATTACCAAAAAGTGACTTCCCATATTCTACTACATGTTGATACTTTACTCCAGCTTCTAATAAATCTTTACCTAGTTGTAATAACATGTTTAAGTCTTTTTTACTGAAAGTGGTTTTTACAGCTACAATTATATTAACTAAAAAATTCCAAGATTCTTTAACAGAAATTCTTTGCATTTTAGGTGGAGGTCTAGGTACGATATGTTCAACATCATTATTGTTATTATCTCTAGAATTATTAGTTTTATTGCTTGAAAATAACTTAAAAGCCATTATATTATCCTGAAATTTTATATAACAAATTACATACGTTCTATATTACCTCTTTTAGAGTGGCGTGGTAAAGAGTTATTATTGCTACTTACTACGTTTATACCTCTATCAGTATTTAAAGTATGATGATGTTCTCTATGTTGTTGTGTATTTGGTCTTATAGGAGCTTCTTGTTGATTAGGGAGAGGTGTAGAGTTTTTTTTGGAAGCAGATATGATATCCTTACATCCAGAATAAATAAGTTTAAAAGGTTTTTTTATTATATCTGGGTTAATTAATCCTGCAATAACTATTGGAGCTAAAAACCATCCGCCTGTTCCTATGGTAAGTAAGGCTGCTGCGCCTATAGAAGCTACTCCTAGACCTATTTTTCCTGTTCCCAGCGTTATGGTTTTGCTTTTTGAAGCAAACTCTCTTGTAGGCACTTCAGCTTTTTTGCCTGTTAAGACTTCTTTTATGCCATCATATAACAACCTCGTAGGTTTATTAACAATCTCTGAGACGGCAATAGCTGCTATTACTAGAGGTAAAAAAGCTATACCTCCTGTGATAATGCAAGCTCCTGCAAATAAACCCAAGCCTGTTCCTCCAAGAAGAGCTTTTCCAGCTCCTTTAATTCTGGTTAATTTGGAATCTTTTGAGCCAGCAGGTGAAGATTGAGTAAATAAATTATTTACATCCTTTTCTGGAGCTGTATAAGCTTTGGGTTTTTTATCTTTCATAACCTTCTCCTAGTATTTCTAAAAATATTATAAGGAAAATATTTAAATAATTGGTAAATATTTTGGCGTTAAATAAAGTATTATAATTATTTAAAACTAATAATAATTAATTTTTTATTTAATTAATCTTCTTTTTAGTAGCACTCGAGTTTAATATAATTTATTATAATAATTTAAAATTTATTACTACTAATTTTTAAATGAGTATTTATATATAGGTAATTGTAGGTTTAAGTAATATGACTATTAAAAAGAAGCTTTTGACTATAAATGTTATACAATTGTTTGTAGCAATTATGGTTTTATCTACAGTATATTTAGTGATGCTGACCTTTACTAATACATATAGTGAAATGTCAAAGTTATCTAAAGTACAATTTCAGTTAATGGATGCGTATCTTGCCCAAACAAGAATAAATGATTTTATGGTTGATTTACGTATAAATTCTTTAAAAGGATATCTACAAGATAAAAATGAAGTTGTAAGTATGGTGACAAAATATAAAGAAAGTCATGATTCTATTATGCGTAAAATTTTAAAAGAAAATACTAACGCTGAATTAGAGTTGGAAATAAATAACTTACTAGCGCAAATAGATAAGATAGATTTAGAATTTATTGAGATGTCTAAAAAGTTTTGTTGTAATATTGTTGCTTTAGGAACATATAATTTACATATGAATTTTAAAGAAATTGAAAAATTATATGGAGGAGTATTTCAAAAAATTAGAATATTAAATGATAATTTTAATGATGTACAATATAAAGTTATTACATTATCAAAGCAAGCTATAATTATAACAGCTATTTTTTATATATTAATTATTGTAGTTGTTAACAGTTATTTCCTTAATTTGATTATTAGACCTTTTTCTAATATAATTAAAATTATGCATAAAATAGCTATAGGTGAAAATAACATAGATATACCATATAAGGAATATAGTGATGAAATAGGGGATTTAGCAAAAGGCTTAGATATATTTAGACAAAATAATTTACATATGGAACAAATAAATGAAGAAAAAGATAGGACGCAGCAAGCACTAGAGTTACACAAAAAGAATACTTTGAAGGAGATAGCTAATAAATTTGATACAACTGTGAGAAATATAGCTGATATGGTTGTTTCAGCAGCAGTAGAAATTGAAATAACAGCTAAAAATATGGTGAATTCTGTTAAAGAAAATACAACTTACATAGATGAGTTGGTAAGATTATCTTCTTATACTTCAGGAAATGTTAATATGGTGGCTAGTGCAGCAGAAGAACTTTCTACTTCTGTAATAGATATTAGTACGCAAATGATTGCTTCTTCTGAAATTACTAGAGAAGCTGTAAAAAAATCGTATATTGCTAATAACGCTGTACAGAGTTTAGCAAATTCTACCAATAAAATAGGAGATATTGTAAGTTTAATAAATGATATAGCTGAGCAAATTAATTTACTTGCATTAAATGCCACTATCGAAGCAGCTAGAGCTGGTGAAGCGGGTAAAGGTTTTGCAGTTGTTGCAGCTGAGGTAAAAAATCTTGCTAGTCAAACTGCTAAAGCGACTGAGGAAATTACAGTACAGATTTCTTCAATTCAAAGTGAAGCTAGTAGTACCGTAGAGGTTATTAAAAAAATTGGCGAAATTATTGAAGAAATTAACAATATATCAAGTAATATTTCTAGTACAGTTAGGCAGCAAGGTAGTTCAACACAGGAAATAGCCAACAATATACAGGAAGCTGCAAAGAGTGTACAAGATGTATCTAAAAATGCTAAAACAGTATTAGAGACTACATCAGATAGTACTAGGGCAATTTCTGATATGGTAGAAGCGTGTGCAGAGCTTGCGCGTCAGTCTAATATATTAAATGAAGATTTAGATAAGTTTTTATCAGTTATAAAATCATAAAAATAGTATTTTAGCACAACTTATGAATATAATTTTAGATAATATAGATGAAACTAAGGAATTAGCAGAAAAGTTAGCTGATTTAGTTAAAATAGGTGATGTAATAGCCCTAAAAGGAGATTTAGGTAGCGGAAAAACTACGTTTAGTAAAAAATTTATTAAAGCATTAACAGAAGATAATTTAACAGTATTAAGTCCGACTTTTAATTTACTATTTGTGTATAATACTAAAAAGGGAATGATTTGGCATTTTGATTTATATAGATTAAAAAATAAAGAAGAAGTGTGGGAACTGGGTATAGAAGAAGCAATTAATTTTGGTATAAGTTTGATAGAATGGCCAGAATTAATATTTGATATTTTACCACCTGATAAATTAATATTAACATTTTTCTTTTCTGATGAAGAAAGTAAAAGGTATATTGAAATAGTACCTGAAGGGTCGTGGCACGATAGATTACGAAAATTATTATAAGAGTTTAATAATGTTAGATCATATATTAAGAAAACAGCAATTTTTAAATCATAATCAATTAAAGGATGCTATTACCAAAAAAACTATTCAAGATGCTTCAACAAGAGTTTATGAAAGATTAATATCCAAAGGGCAAAGCTATATTTTGATGGATACTAACTTAGATCGTAAAATGTTAGAAAGTTTTATTATGGTAGATAAGTTATTATTAGATTTTAACTTTTCAGCTCCTAGAATTATAGTTTATGATTATGAACTTGGTTTCGCCTTGCTAGAAGATTTTGGTGATGATAGTTATAAAAGTTTTTTAGAGATTGAAACAGAAAAGGAACGATTATTATATAAATATGCTATTGATTTAATAGTAGATTTACAAAATCAAAAAATTCCAAGTAACTTGTTGCCGTCATACAGTATAGATTTGCTCTTAAAAGAAGTAGAGTTATTTGTGTCTTGGTATATACCTCTTTTAAATGGAGAAGAACTCTCACCAAATATTAGAGAAGAGTATATAAAAATTTGGATTCGGTTGTTAACATATATACAACCTTTAGATAGTACTCTAGTTCTTAGAGATTATCATGCAGATAATCTTATGTGGTTACCAGAGCGTTCTGGCATAAAAAAAGTAGGATTACTTGATTTTCAGGATGCAGTTGTAGGATCTCCTATATATGACGTAGTATCTTTACTAGAAGATGCTAGACGTGACATAAAAGACTTATTAGTTGAAGATATGATTTCTTATTATTTAGAAAAAAATACTAAGATTACTCGTAAGGAATTTTTGGGACATTATGCGATTCTTGGGGTGCAAAGGAATTTGAAGATAATAGGTATTTTTGCGTGTAAAGCAGTAAATGATAAGAATTCATCTTATTTAAAGCTTATACCAAGAGTGTGGAGATATATTAATAATAGTATAAAACATCCTTTACTTAGACCTATGCATAAATGGCTTGAAAAAATATTACCTATACAGGTATTTAAGTCTACTAGTGTAAGTAAAATTTTATATTAAATACCTAAGGAGAAGTTAATGACAACAATAAATCAAGCTATGATTATGGCAGCCGGTTTAGGTATGAGGCTACGTCCTATAACTAATCATATACCTAAGCCTATGATTCAGATTGCTAACAAGACTTTTATACAACGCGCATTAGAGCAATTATATGCTAATAATATTATAACTGTGGTAATTAATCAACATCATAAAGCTGATTTGTTGAAAGATTATGTAAACAGCTTAGAAGTGTCAAAACATTTAGATATAATTTTTTCATATGAACCAGAATTATTAGAAGCTGGTGGAATAGTTAAAGTATTACCTTATTTTAGTGGACAACCTTTTTATGTAATAAATAGTGATATACTCTGGATTGATAATGAACCACCGGTATTAAAACTATTATCTGATAATTTTGATATTAATAAGATGGACAGTTTATTGTTATTACAACAAACAAAACGTATACCATATTATCAGGGTAGAGGCGATTTACATTTGGCAGAAGGAGGAAGTGTTTATAGGGCAGATAAGGCTTATGATCATCCATATATATTTTGTGGTATACAAATTATGTCTCCTAATTTATTTAAAGGTTTTGAGGTAAAGAGTTTTAAGTTATTTAAGGATTTTATATTTAAAACAAGAAAATCTGGAGATGGAAAGCTAGATAGAATATATGGTATAGAAACTTCACATTTTTGGTTACATATTAGTACTGAAGAAGACTTAAATCTAGCTAGAAGATATTTGCAAAGTAAGGAAATGACCTTTTTAAAAAATATTGTATAAAAGAAAGAAAATAACTGATTAAGTTGACTAAGAATATATATGTGTTTATAGTCATCGTATATGTTAATAGAATATTTAAGTAAATATAATGAATAATATAGACTCTATATATAACAAATGTCCTTTATCACCGCATTTAGGTATTTATAAGATACAAATTACATCAGCTTTATCAATTATGCATCGTATATCAGGAGTGGTATTGTTTATAGGTGCTTTATTGATGACTTGGTGGATTATTTTAGGTGTATATTCTGCATTTAATCCTGATTTAGTAAAATGGACATTCTTTTCTACTATTTATGGGAAGGTATTTTTATTTGGATGGAGTTTAGCTCTGTTTTTTCATCTTTTCAATGGAATAAGACATTTATTTTGGGATGCTGGTTTTGGCTTTCAAAAAAAGCAATTTAACTGTTCGGGAATAATAGTTATTATAGCTAGTATTCTTTCAACAGTTTTAAGTTGGTCGGTTGTTATTATGCAATTAGGTAATTGAAGAGTTAATATGAAACATAACCGTTTTCGTTCATTATTAGGACAAGTTAAAGGTACAGGTTCAATACATAGTGGGGCTGAACATTGGTGGGGTCAACGTTTAAGTGCTTTGGCATTAATACCTTTATCAATATGGTTTGTGATTACTATTATAAAAATGATACTTGCTAGTAATGAAGAATTACTATTACTTATAAAGTCTCCTGTGACAGTTGTGCTTATGATGTTATTTATTATAAGTATATTTTATCACGGGATGCTTGGTATGCGTGTTATTATAGAAGATTATTGTGCTGAGCCGATTAGGACAATAATGATAGTTGTGATAAAGGTTATTATAATAGTAACTGTGATGACAAGTTTAGCTGCAATATTTGCTTTTCATTTTGCAATTTTTAATTGAATATTTAGATAGAGAGTTAGTACATGACTGGAAAAAGTTATGAAATATTAGATCATTATTATGATATTGTTGTAGTAGGAGCAGGAGGATCTGGCTTGCGTGCTACACTTGGTATGGCTGAGGCTGGTCTTTCTACTGCATGTATTACTAAAGTTTTTCCTACACGTAGTCATACTGTAGCTGCTCAAGGTGGCATAAGTGCAGCACTTGGAAATATGGGAGAAGATGATTGGCGCTGGCATATGTATGATACGGTTAAAGGCTCAGATTGGCTTGGTGATCAAGATGCTATAGAATATATGTGCAAAAACGCATCTAAAGCTGTTATAGAATTAGAACATTATGGTGTTCCTTTTTCTCGTACTAAGGATGGTAAGATATATCAACGTCCTTTTGGAGGGATGACTACATATTATGGAGAGGGTAAAGCTGCGCAGAGAACGTGTGCTGCAGCTGATAGAACTGGTCATGCTATTTTACATAGTTTATATCAGCAAGCATTAAAACATAAAGCTAAGTTTTTTATAGAATATTTTGCTATAGATTTACTTATGGATGAAAATGGTTCTTGTAGAGGGATTATAGCTTGGAATCTTGAAGAAGGAACATTGCATAGATTTAATGCACATATGACTATAATTGCTACTGGTGGATACGGTAGAGCCTATTTTTCTGCTACTTCTGCACATACTTGTACTGGTGATGGCAATGGTATGTGTTTACGAGCAGGCTTACCTCTTCAAGATATGGAATTTGTCCAGTTCCATCCAACAGGTATTTATGGAGCTGGTTGTTTGATTACTGAAGGTGCTAGAGGTGAAGGTGGATACCTTATTAATTCTGAAGGTGAAAAATTTATGGAAAGGTATGCTCCTCATGCTAAAGACCTAGCTTCTAGGGATGTAGTGAGTAGGGCTATTACTATCGAAATAAAAGAAGGTAGAGGAGTAGGGCCTAAAAAGGATCATATACATTTATGCTTGTCACATTTAGATCCAAAAGTAGTACATGAGAGATTGCCAGGTGTTGTTGAAACAGCACGTGTTTTTGCAGGGGTTGATGCAACAAAATACCCTGTACCAGTAATGCCAACAGTGCATTATAACATGGGAGGTATACCAACAAATTATAATGCAGAAGTTATTACTGTTAAAAATGGAGAAAAGAATTCTGTGGTACCAGGTTTAATGGCTATAGGAGAGGCTGCATGTGTATCTGTACATGGTGCTAATCGACTAGGTTCTAATTCATTATTAGATTTGGTAGTATTTGGTCGTGCGGCAGCATTACATGCTGCTCAGATAGTTAAAAAAGGAGTTCCTCATAAAAAACTTGCACCAGAAGTTACAGATAAGATTCTGGCACGTTTTGACAAAATACGTTATTCTAAAGGTCCTTATTCTACTGCTGAGATTAGAGAGAATATGCAGCTTACTATGCAATCTCATGCAGCTGTATTTAGAATTGAAGAAGTATTAAAAGAAGGTGTAGATTTAATTCATGATGTGTATAAAAGTTTTGATGATATAGGAATTTCTGATCGTAGTTTGATATGGAACAGTGATTTAGTAGAAGCGCTAGAATTACACAATTTATTAGGTCAAGCTATGGTTACTATGTATGGCGCGTATACACGTAAAGAAAGTAGAGGAGCACATGCTAGAGATGATTACCCAGAACGAGATGATGAAAATTGGCTTAAACATACTATATCATGGGTAAGCGAAAATGGAGAAGTAAAGTTAGATTATCGTCCTGTTCATCTTCATACACTTACTGATGAAGTTGAATATGTAAAACCTAAAAAAAGAGTATATTAAATTTAAGAGATAAAATTATGGTAGAACTTAGATTACCTCCAAATTCTAAAGTAACGCAAGGTAAGGTTTTTGCTGCTCCTGCAGGTGCTAAGAATATTAGGAAGTTCAAAATATATCGTTATGATCCGGATGGTAATAGTAATCCAAGACTAGATACCTTTAAAGTAGATATGGATACATGTGGTCCGATGATTTTGGATGCATTAATAAAAATTAAAAACGAAATAGATCCTACTTTGACTTTTAGACGTTCTTGTAGAGAAGGGATTTGTGGCAGTTGTTCTATGAATATAGACGGTACTAATACTTTAGCATGCACAAAGGAAATAGCTACTATTAAGGGAGACGTAAAAATTTATCCTTTACCTCATATGGAGGTTATTAAAGATTTAGTTCCTAATCTCAATATGTTTTATGCGCAATATGAATCTATTGAACCATGGCTTAAAACGGATACGCCTGATCCTCAGCGTGAGAGGTTACAGTCGCCAGAAGATAGGGAAAAATTAGACGGTTCTGCTGATTGTATTTTATGTGCCTGTTGTTCTGCTAGTTGTCCAAGTTATTGGTGGAACGGTGATAAATATTTAGGTCCAGCTATTTTACTTCAAGCACATCGTTGGATTGAGGATAGCAGAGATGAATATACTGGTGAAAGATTAGATGCTTTAGAAGATCCTTTTAAGTTATATAGATGTCATACAATTTTAAATTGTACAAATACTTGTCCTAAGGGGTTAAATCCAGCTGAAGCCATATCTAGTATCAAAAGAAAAATTGCTGAACGTAAAGGTGTATAAGCTATATAATATGTATATTTTTCAGTTTTATTAGCATGTAGGAGTGAAGAGTTGAAACCTACTAAGTTGCTCTAAACAATGAGCAATGCATGTACTAATTCAAATCAAAAAACATAGCATATATGTACTTAATTATGCACTAATGTTCTTTATATTAAAAACGTTTGAATTTACATACATCACTGCTCCATTATATTAAAGATCAACTTTCTATGTTTATCTATAAAATATCAATAAGTAATTTTGTTGCTATGCTCCGCATTATGATTGTAGTTAATCCGTTAATTATGCGCCAATATTTGTCTTGTCCAAGATAGGTTGCAAGTAGCTTTGTGCATACTCCTAGAATAAAAAACCATAAAAATGAAGCAGTAATAGTGCCATAGAAGAACATAAATTTTTCTTGATTAGATAAATATAATGTAATACTTCCAATAATAATAAAAGCATCTATATATACGTTTGGATTTGAAAAGGTAACAGTGGGTGTTATAATAATATTTTACATAAACTAGTCCTTTTTTCTTTACAAGGAATATCGATTGCAGAACTCTGTACCCAGAGATTCCATCGTAAATTACTAAGAAGTGCTTGCTGATGATAATAAGAATTTAATAGTATTTAGTATTATTGTAGACTAAATAGTTAGAATTCCATATAGCACAACTGAATAATATAAAGAGCATATTATACCTGCAGGTATAATATGAGTTTTGTTTATGCCATATTTTAATATGTGTATATTTTGTGTACCTATTGATACTCTAATACTAATAGAAAGAAAAAATCCTTTAAAGAATAAAAACATAGGCCCTTTTCTGCTAGAATATAAAGGCTACATTGCTTGACATATTCAGTGATTAAGCTTATAACTTTTAGTTGCAGTTTTATAATTTATATATATGTCTAATGTATATTAGAAAATTGATAGAAAATTTAAGTGTTTATTCTAGACCAAAGGTTTTAGCAATATTTTTACTTGGAATATCTAGTGGTTTACCATTTGCACTTGTATCTTCTACTTTAAAAATATGGTTAACAGAGGTAGGAATTAGTATTCAAGTTATAGGGGTTTTTAGTATAGTAACCTTGCCCTATACTCTTAAGTTTTTATGGGCTCCTTTTATCGATTATTTTTCCTTTCCATACTTAGCTAAAATACTAGGTAGAAGACGTAGTTGGTTGTTAGTTACTCAAATATTATTAGCTATTTCTATAGTAATCCTTGGTTACTCTGATCCATCATTAGACATTATTCATACAGGTATTTGTGCTTTTATAGTAGTATTTTGTTCTGCAACTCAAGATGTAATAGTAGATGCTTATAGGATAGAGCTTTTGTCTAAGGAAGAACAAAGTTATGGAGCAGCAATGTTTGTATTTGGTTATAGGATGGGTATGCTTATTACTGGAGCTGGAGCCTTATATATTTCTGAATATTTTGATTGGTCTATGACTTATGGATTGTCAACTATAGGTATAGCAATAGGTATGTTTGTAGTATTATCTTTAGGTGAAAAACCCATGGATAAAACATTAGTGAAAATTATGAATAGTGATAAGATTTCTTTTTTAAAAAAAGTAATTATTAATCCTTTTGTAGAAATGGTAAAACGTTCTGATGGTGTAATTATTATACTATTTGTGTTATGTTATAAGTTAGGAGATTCTTTACTATTTTCAATAACTGGTCCGTTTTTAGTTAATATTGGTTTTAGTAAAGCAGAGATAGCAACCATAGCAAAATTCTGGGGATTAATAGCAACTGTTTTTGGTTCAATGATAGGAGGGATATTAATATATAGTATAGGTATTAGAAAAAGTTTATGGATAGGCGCTATTATACAAGCATCTTCAAATTTTATGTATTGTTTACAATCAATTATTGGTTATGATACCCATTTTTTAGCTATAACTATAGGTATAGAAAACTTATCTGGGGGACTGAGTACAGCTGTGTTTATTGCTTACTTAGGAAATTTATGTAATAAAGTTCAATACACGGCAACACAATATGCTTTATATACTGCTTTGTCTGCAGTAGGTAGAGATATTTTATCAATTCCTACTGGATATCTTATAGAACAGATAGGATGGATTGCATTTTTTGCCCTTACTATATTAATAAGCATACCTGGAATGGCATTTCTTTATCTTCTCACTAAAAGAAAAACGTTATGTGTAAATTAAAAAGGTAGAAATATGGCAATTTTAGCACTTGTAATAGCTCCAGATCCAAGACTGAAGAAAAAATCGTTGCCTGTTAAAAAAGTAGATGATGATTTACGTAGATTTATGGATGATATGTTAGAAACTATGTATTATTCAGAAGGAGCAGGTTTAGCTGCTATACAAGTTGGGATACCAAAACGTGTATTAATAGTAGATATTAATAAAAAGGAAGGTGGTAATACCAAGAATCCTATTTTTATGGTAAACCCTGAAATGTTTTATGTATCTGAAGAAAAATGTATACGTCAAGAAGGTTGCCTTTCGATCCCAACACAAGTGCTTGATATAGAGCGTCCAAGTATGATTAAGGTAAAATATTTAGACTATGATGGGAATGTTCAAGAACTAGAAACGGATGGATGGCTTGCAACGGCTATACAACATGAAATGGATCATTTAAATGGGGTGTTATTGTTAGATCATGCTTCATTAATGAAAAGAGATGTAATGTTTAGAAAAGCAAAAAAAGTAAAGAAGCTTAGAGATACATCTTCTCCTTTAGAAGAAGAATAATAATAAAAGCGTTTAGGAGTTTAGTATGAAGATAATATTTATGGGTACGCCGTTTTTTGCGGTACCAGCCCTTAAATGTTTAATGACATCCTCTCACGAAGTGGTAAGTGTGTATACTAAACCTCCAAAAGCTGCCGGTCGTGGTTATAGAGAGCAGTTATCTCCTGTATATACAGTTGCTCTTGAGAATAACTTAGCAATAAAACATCCTATAAATTTGCGTGGAGATTTTTTACAACAAGAATTGTTAGATCTTAAGGCTGATATAGTTGTAGTTGCGGCATACGGATTAATACTACCTCAAAGAATATTATCGGCTACTAAGTATGGTTGTATAAATATACATCCTTCCTTACTTCCTAGATGGAGGGGAGCAGCGCCAATACAGCGTACTATTCTTGCAGGAGATAAAGAAGCTGGTGTTTGTATTATGAGATTAGTACAGGAATTGGATGGTGGTGCAATTTTAGCAAGTCATAAAATATTATTAAATAGAGAAATCACATCATCACAGCTGCATAATCAATTGTCTAATATAGGAGCGGATTTATTATTACAAACTTTGGATAATATAGATAATATTATACCAATTGAACAGGAAGAGTCTGGTGTAACTTATGCCGATAAACTAAGTAAAGAAGAAGGACTTATTACATGGAATTATACGGCGGAATATATTGATAGAATGGTAAGGGCTTTAAATCCGTGGCCTGGCGTATATTTTTGTTATAATAATGAAGTAATAAAGATACTAGAAACAGAATATATTAATGTTGTAGTGGACAAACAAGTAGGTGAAATACTTGATGATAACCTCTCTATAGTATGTGCTGAAGGTATCTTAAAACCTAAAATTTTACAAAGAACAGGACGTAAACCTATGGATACTACCACGTTTTTAAGAGGTTTTAATATTCCCAAGGGTACTATTTTATAGTTTTAATTTAAGTGTTCTAATGCTAATTAGACTCTCTTATTTAAAAATTAGTAAACGTATATTAACTTATTTTATTGACAAATTTAGTGAATATATTTCATATTTTGTTGTGATATGAATTTTCATATCCAGAAAACTGAGACTAGCATTCACAAATTGACTTCACTATATAGTAAAAACATATAAGGGGTTTATTATGAAAAATTCCTCTCATGTTAAAAATATTATAGTTAGAACATATAAATCAGTTAGTGCCCTCGTAGGGTATTTGTGGGATAATCTCAAGATTATATACCTAATTTTATTATAAATAATATACCTAAAGAGTTATTTAGCGGTGTGATGAATTCAACGCAATTAATGCAGTATTATCAAGCTAAACCTGCAATTGCGGAAGATATTATGATGTCTTTTATGATTTCTGGTAGTTCAAAGTTAGAAAGATTTATTAAAGCAGAAAATCTAAATTGTGACTATTTAGAAAGTTATAAACTAACCAAAAATGGTATTTATTTTAAACCTAAGGCCTAAGTATACAAAGGTAGCTAATTACCAGGGTTAGCCTCACATGTGCAATATCCTTAAGGAGTGTATATCAATAATCATGGCGCTACCAAACAAATGCTACCATTACTTGAATTTTATCCAAGTCTTCTGATGAATCGAAGTAAGAAGAAAATATTCCATTAT
>JBGCXS010000001.1:0-224318 GCA_048496475.1 Rickettsiales endosymbiont of Dermacentor nuttalli | reverse complement strand
CAAAAGTCACTAGATGATCAGCAGCAATCTTCACCATCAGATTCAATGACAGCTGTGGCAGAAAAAATGCAGAGAGCAAGATTTGGTAAGGATATTGAAGAGAGAATAAATGAACTAAAGACTCAGCCACATTCTGCTCAAAAGTCACTAGATGATCAGCAGCAATCTTCACCATCAGATTCAATGACAGCTGCGGCAGAAAAAATGCAGGTACAACCAAAAGATAATAGCGTAGAAGCAAGAATTGAAGCATTAAGAAATCAAGAAAAACTTAATCAACAATCATTTAGTCACTCAAATACTGGCACTTTGAATAAACCTGTACATGAAATAGCAGCAGATAAGGGAAAAGAGATAAGTACAAGATACCAAGGTAAAACATCTGAACAAGTAGACAAAGAAATCCAAGATAAAAGAAATGTTGGGGAACAAACAGGTAAAAGCACGCATAATCCTGATAAAGCAACATTCGCAGAAAAGAAGGCTTATTTTGAAGCTAAAGATGTGCAAGTATTAGATAGAACACTGAAAAATATTAAAGTAAATAAAGTCGATTCTAATAAATTGATGTCTACTCAAAAATCATCTACTAAAGCTACAACAAGTGTAGATCATAAAGATCAGGTATTATCCCGTACGCCAGAAGTTGATGAAGTACTAAAAAATCAGTTTAAAACCGCTATTCAAGAGGCTAGTTCTGATACATGGAGTCAAATTAAGGAAAATATTAGAAACAATGAAGCAAAAAATAGTCAAAAACCTGAGCATGAGGAAAATAAAAGTAGTGACCAAGAGAAGGAACCTACATCATTAGTGCAAGAAAGGATTAAATTTTATGAGAATCTTTCTAAGCCTATAACTCCAAATGCTAAACCACCATCTGGCCAGGGAAAAGGTGTATAACTAAATGTTAACCCATAGTATTTTTGTAATATATTTAGTATAGTATATTTATTAATGCTGTATAGTAATATTTTAAATAGGTTGGTATGATTGTAGATTCTGCAAACTTAAATGCACAGAAACAAAATAGTTCTATTAATGCAGATGTGCAAGCTCAAGCAAACGAAATGAGAGCATATCTGGAAAAACACACTCCTACTGAAAAAGGTGGAAGTGATTTGGGTAATCTAGTTGCTCCACAAACACCGTTAATTTCTAATAATAGAGGTCAATCTTATTCTAGATAAAATATAAAATATTTAATTATAAAAATTAAAGTAAGACTAAATACTAATTTTTATAATTCCCCCCCCCCTTTTCCTTACTGAGTTGTATGTGAATTAACAGAAGGTGTTGAAGGTGGTGTAAGTGGAAGTCGGGGGAATGTTGTTATTTCTGATTTATAGATTGTGATTGTTGTAAATTGTGTACTTCTTTAGGTTGTAGCTTACTATGAGAAGCACTACTTGTCACAGAAACCTGCTATAAGTTCCTGTAGTAACATATAGTCTAAAGATGTGTGGCGCCCCAGCTCTCTACACAGCTGCTCTTGAGGTGTAGTGCATAAAAACCCCCCAACGCTCTATCTATAAAAGTAATATAGCATGCTGCTAAAGACGTACCAGTCACTTGCACCGCTTCTTTTACTGATGCCTTAAATAATTTGAGTTTTATAAGATTTTTCTACTAATTCTTTGTTTTTTTTCTTCATCACTCATTTTATTAAAGTTAGGATCAGATGATAGTTTTTTGAAAGCAACATTTTCAATGCTTAACTAGTCTTAATAAATTATTTTTTAATTCATTTATATCATCATATCCAAGTGTTTATGCTCCTAAATGATCTCTATTCTTTTTAATAGCATTCATTTTAATGTCAGCATTTTTTTCTATCAAAATTATTCCAGCAGCAGAACTTATAATAGCTGTGTGGATTTAGTGTTAAAGCAGAAAGTGTAAGTGATACGCCAGTTTCACCATATTATCTCTAATAAAACTACCTGTTGTTGTATACATAAGAAGAGATTAATAATCATCACGAAGGTGATAGATTTATTTTACTTGATCATCATATTAAACAAATTGAGGTACCATATAATTTAATTAATAGTAATATACTATTGTCGAGCTATTACCGTAGGAAATGAAGTAGAAGAAAATACTTTATCAACTAGCAAAGGCATTACTTATAAAGTAATAATGTTAAAACCTTTTTTTTCTGTGCATTTAAAATATATTTATAATAAAGATAATAAAAATATTAAAATTAGATAGATAAGAAGAGTAAGAATTTGTAGTAATTGGCCTGATAATACTGATATACCATTATTTGAAGACAAAGAATTATATGATATTGAAAAGTAATAGGTAAAGATAATTATATTATTGAAAGTAAAATGATTTATGTTACAGAGTATAGTTTCTATTATGATAAGTTATATCAATACAATATCATTTTATGTGTATCAAGTTTCTAGCATGATTGGTAGAGGAAAAAAAGCAGAAGTTAAATTAATGTAGATATAATGTCAATAATTTGATAACTAATGTACTGTCAAATTATAATATATGAATTATATAAGATATTTTTCAATCAGACAGCAAAAAGCCTTAGTGCTAGAGTTTATATCAAGGCTTTTTATGAAAAATTAGTTTGTTAATTGATCAACTTTGTCTATGGCTTTGTCTGTTGTTTTATCCTTAATCTTATCTGTAGTTTCTTTTACTTTATCTTTAGTTTTTTTCTTCACTTTATCCCAACTATCTTTAGCATCAGATTTAAGTTTTTCAAACTCACTTTCTGTTTTATCAATATATTTATCATCTGCGTAAAAGTTTGTAATAAATAGTGAAAATATTGCAGTACATAA
Organism: Rickettsiales endosymbiont of Dermacentor nuttalli; assembly: GCA_048496475.1. Lineage (GTDB taxonomy): Bacteria > Pseudomonadota > Alphaproteobacteria > Rickettsiales > Arcanibacteraceae > Ac37b. The sequence continues at coordinate 221,505 of JBGCXS010000001.1, read as the reverse complement.
CATTATAGCGAATTTTTTCATAGTAGTCCTCTTTATTTATTAGAATACTAATTATAAAATTATTATATTAATCATAAAAAATGAGGATTTATGGTAAACACATCACATTTATTAATTCCATTATTAATGCCCAATCAGGTACAGAAAGAAATAATAATCAATGAAGTTTTGATTAGAATTGATACTATTTTGAATCAAGGAATAAAAAGCATTCATGTCAACATACCTCTAACTAGACCCAAAAATGGAGATACGTATATTATTGATACTAAGTCTATGAAGGAATGGGAAACAAAAAATCAATATATAGCTTATTATCGAGATGAATTTATAAAATCGAATGAAAGTATGCAATTTGGGTGAACGATGTGAAAATCAAATATACGTTTATGATGTAGTAGAATGAATAAATTTTGTCGATAAAATAATAAAATTATTAAGAAATAAATCATAAGAATATTGTTTAATTAATAATCAAGGTAATGATATGGTTACTCTATTAGCGGCTATTACAGGATTTATAGGTTCTCTATTTGTCCTGAAATTTTAAAAATTATTAAGGATAAAAATGATAAAAAACATGAATTAGAGATATTAGATAGACAATTAGAATTACAACAATCAGGATTTCATTATATATTACAAGAAATTGAATCTAGTCACGCTGCTTCTGAAGCAAGAGCGATAATATATAAGACTTACAGAAGGATTACATTAGGTTGATACTTTGAGTGGTACAGTGCGTCCAATATTAGCATATGCATTTTTATCTTATATACTTTTGTTAAGAGATTTCAATATTCTACGATGGAAAGCAGTCTTCTTACCTATATTTACTTTTTTGTAGCAATAGTAAGGTTTTTATTTTGGTCAAAGAGTTATATATAAAATCAAGAGGAAGTAAATGCAAAAACACATAAAAACAAATAAATCTGGGACTGATTTAATTAAAAAGTTTGAATCATTACGTATGCATCAAATACATTTGCTCATCAGGGGGATTCGACTATAGGATATGGTCTTTTGGTCAAGTGTTTTTTACCTAATGAGAATTTAGAAGAAATTACAGAAGAAAAAGCTCATACCTAAGAATTTATGAAATGGGTATATAGAGGAGGTAGAAAACTACCTGAATTATATTGCCGAACTAACTGTGTGAACTTATTATTATTTTTGTTTTTTATATTGTATATTACCCCCTTTGATTAATTACTAGTTACTCATAATATTAGCTTTCTAATAATAATTTTCACATTTACCTTTATTTTTTTGCTTCTTAGAGATATTAGTTAAACCTTTTAAATCTATATAGTTAGGTTGCTTAGCTGAGTACAGATGATCTATAAGCCGGATTCTGTATGGTATATAAAATATACGTGGTAATCATTTATCTTGGGTTAATGTTACCATTAACCTCTTTGCAACCTACCCGAATAACTAAAACCGTAAACTGTTTGCATATTATTCCTATTTGGTTTTGCTCCTAGCTGGGTTTTCCATGCTATTTCAGTTACCTGAAACACGGTGCGCTCTTACCGCACCTTTTCACCCTTACCTATATAAATTTAGGCGGTATATTTTCTGTGGCACTTTCCCTAAGGTCTCCCTTGCCGGGTGTTACCCGGAGCTACGTTTACGTAGAGTCCGGATTTTCCTCTCATCTTATAAAGATAGAGCGATTACCCGATCATCTGACTCAGTTATATAAATAACATAAATTATTAATGAAGTAAAGTTTAGTATTAATATAAAGTAAAAGTTTTTCCTTGGTATGTACCAGTGATAGGGATAATATTTCCATTATAACTACGCAAAACGATCTCAGCTTCTTCAAACATCCGGTTAGATAATTCTATACTTTTTGCCCAATCACTTTCTTTGCAAAAATTTCCAGGCCATTGCTCATGATATATTACTTCTACAATTCCAGCTTGAATAATAGATTTTGTACATAATGAACAAGGAATCCAAGGTACATATAAACTACATCCTTTAGTAGATATACCAACCCTACTGCAGTTTAAGATAGCGTTTTCTTCTGCATGGTTAATTAAATTATATTTAAGTGGTTTACTATAACGTTCTTCAGTATCTTTTAACCCGCGTGGAAGTCCATTATATCCTGTTGATCTAACTTCATGGTCTGGACCAACAATTATAGCTCCAACTTTACTACTAGGATCTTTACTTTTTGTAGCTATTAAATACGCCATTGTCATAAAATATGAATCCCAATTATATATAGTTTGCATAATTATTACTTATCATCATCATTATTATAGTTATTATTATCATGTTGCTTTATATATTTTTCTAAAGTTTCTAACTGTTTTTTTAATAGATTTACCTGAGCGTAATATTTAGTCATGCTTGTTAAGCCTATTAATTTTGCTATGATCATACCAAGTAAAAGAATAACCAATATTAATAAGAATACAGGTATTTTAAGTTGATACTCAGTAGGGAATAAAAATAATGTTACTGAATGTTTATTTGCCAAAGTAAAAAAAATTGCATATAATGTGAATGCAGAAGTGAAAATATGTTTTATTTTAGGCATTTGATAATCCTCTAACTGTTAATTATGGGCGTCTGTTATTTAAATAGTTTATATAATTTTTTAAATCAATTTTGCATACAGGCTTATCTAATTGTCCCTCAATTGTTAAATTAGTCTCAATACCAGAATACATGGTGTGTAGCAATTTACTTGGAATAAGCTTATAATTAATGGTATTATAGTACAGATTATACGATCCTTTACCTGTAAGATAGCATTTTTCAGCGTCAATAATTAAATCATTGTTAGTAATAAATCCATTATTAATATTTAATGTTCCAGTGATGTGCTTAAAATTAACGGGATCTACATTGATATTATTACCAACCACAGTACTAAGTAGATCAGTAATATACGAAAATTTATCACCATTAATATGGCCATTATTAATACTTATTTTTCCATTACCAGTTAAGCTAGCTTTAAAAGCATTCATACTATACACAAATGCAGACAGACTCATTTCTGTTTGTAATGTACCACTTAAAGTGTCATCTAGAGTATTAAAGTGAGCAAGATCAATATTATCTATTTTAAACGAACTAGAAACATAAGGTTTATTTTGATTAGAATAGAAGATTATTTTACCAGAAATATTAGTATTTAGTAATGAAGCTGTAAAATCTGATAATATATTACCATTTGCAATTTCAATTTTAGAGTTAAGTTTATCTATATTAAGTTGATTTATTTTAGTATTTAGAGATAATAAATTTATAGAAATACGTGGCGCAAAAGAAAGATTATTATTTTTTGTAGTTTGGTTAGTATTAAAAAATGAGATATCATAAATATTTGCTAATAGATTTAGGTTTAGGTTATTAGTTTCTACTGTTGTAGTAATATATGTATTATCGTTATTAAAACTAATTTGTCCTTGGGCACTAATTTTACTAATATTAGTACCTAAATTTCCTCCTGACAGAAGTGTGACTATATTAAATTTTGAATCTTGTTTTATTATTAAAGATGGAGTAAGCAAGTTAGTAGTAATACTACTATTAAAATTTATATTTAATTTGTTAAAAGATACTAACATTATTAATAATGAATTATCAAATTTTGCATTAATACTAACAGAGTTTAATGTACTACTATCGTCACCTGTAGTATTATATATTGTACCATTTTCTATAATAAACTGGTTAATATTTCCTTGGAATGTTTGTATAGGTATATTTTCTGTAGTTATATCAAAAATATTACTAAGATTTATGTAGGATGATTTATTAGACAGTAATTTATCTAAGAATATTACTGGTTTTTGAATTAATATATTATCTATATCTAGATTATCTAAAAATAATGATTTTAATTTTGTATTTAATGTTAATTCTTTAAATATAGCAATAACATTATTATAGTCATCACTAATATATGCATTTTCAATAATAATTGATATGTTAGGTGTTAATGATAAGTAAGTATTGCCGTTAATTGTTAATTTTAATTTTGTATTTTTATAAAATGAATTAGCAATAATTTGCTTAGGAATAGGTATAGAGACAAAACATAAAACAGATACTAAGAATATTATTATAGTAAAAGTAACAATAATATTCTTAGTATTTTTATAATTTATCATAATTCATGACTCATTATGATTAAGAAACTTTTCTGCCTCTAATGCAGCCATACACCCTGTGCCAGCAGCAGTAACTGCTTGGCGATATATTTTATCTTGGACATCACCAGCAGCAAATACTCCTGGAATGTTAGTTTCAGTACTATCTGGTTTAGTAATAATATATTTTTCTTTATCCATTTCTAAAATATTTTCAAAACAAGATGTATTAGGAGTATGACCTATGGCAATAAATATGCCATCAGCATTTAATTCAGTTATTATATCTGTGTTAACATCCTTAATTTTAGCACCTGTCACATTAATTGGTGAATTATTTCCTAATACTTCTTCAAGTACATGATTCCAAATTACTTGAATTTTAGGATTTTTGAACAGTCTAGTTTGTAGAATTTTTTCAGCTCTAAAACTATCACGTCTATGAATAATAGTTACTTTACTGGCATGATTTGTTAAATATAGAGCTTCTTCTACTGCTGTATTACCACCACCTATGACTAATACTTCTTTATTTTTATAAAAGAAGCCATCACAAGTTGCGCATCCAGACACTCCAAACCCTTTAAATTTTTCTTCAGACGGAATACCTAGCCATTTAGCCTGAGCACCGGTACAAATAATTAAACTATCTGCAGTATAGATATTTCCAGATTCACCAAAACACTGAAAAGGTCTAGTATCTAATTTTACTGATTTGATATAATCTTGGATTATCTCTGTTCCTACATGTTCTGCTTGCTTAATCATCTGTTCCATTAACCAAGGGCCTTGTATAACATTTGCAAATCCAGGATAGTTTTCAACATCAGTAGTAATAGTTAACTGACCTCCAGCTTGCACGCCATGAATAAGAATAGGGGATAGATTAGCACGTGCTGCATAAATAGAAGCCGTACAACCAGCAGGCCCAGATCCTAGTATAATAACCTTACTGTGTAAATTCTTATTCATAATATATCCTTAAAGATCAGTAGCATGAGATGCTAAATAATGAGATACTCCTTCGTGTGTAGCTTTCATGCCTTCTTTTCCTTTAGTCCAACCAGCTGGACATACTTCTCCATGTTCTTCTGCAAATGTTAAAGCATCCACCATACGTAAGGCTTCTTCTATATTCCTTCCTAGTGATAGATCATTTACAACTTGATGACGTACTATGCCTTTTTTATCAATTAAAAAAGTACCTCTTAAAGCTATTGCATCACCTGTTAATACATCATAATCACGAGCAATTGATTTTGTTATATCTGATACTAAAGGAAACTGTACCATGCCTATACCACCATTTTTTATAGGAGTGTTTTTCCACGCTAAATGACTGAAGTGCGAATCAATACTTACACCTATAACTTTTACCCCTCTAGCTGCAAATTCTCCTAGTCGATTGTCAAAGGCAATAATTTCAGAGGGACATACAAATGTAAAATTTAAAGGATAGAAGAAAATAATACCAACATTTTTATCTAAATGTTTTGTTAAGTTAAAGGATTCATTGATTTCATTATCTGGCATTATAGCTTTTGCTGTAAAATCTGGGGCTTGTTTACCAACTAATACGCTCATTTATATACTCCTATATTTGTGTAATTATTATACTAATAATTTATGATAAAATTTATACAAACTCTACAAAAAGGATTTAAAAAACCGATTTTAAAGTTTATGTATGAGAAAATTGTATCACTCTAAATCTTTTTTCTTTAAAAAGAGATATCATTAAATATATGTTAGTTGCAATAATTATCTACAGTTTATCACATTTTTTTATAAAATATTACTAAACCCTTAGATATTAATATACATTGGAATAATAAATAATCTAATCAATGTGTAATTAACTTTCGATTGTTGATAGGCAGAATTATCAGTTTATCTGATTATTATTCAATATATTTTTCAATTCACTATTAAAAATAGCTGGAAATTTTATTAAATAGTATTAGACTTAGCTCTGATATTAAAATTTTAAAATGTTAGTATGTTACTTAATCGCCATAAAAATAGTGTTATAAGTAGCTGGTGGTGGACCGTAGACCATTTAACTTTGCTAGTTTTGTTTATTATTATTGCCTTTAGTGCAGTAATGGTTGCAACAGCTAGTCCTGCTGTAGCTGAGCGTATAGGCGTTGAATCCTTTTATTTTGTACGAAGGCAGTTGTGTTATCTAACTTTATCTCTAGTTATTATATTTATTATTTCTTGTTTACCAATAAATGTTATTAAATTGTTATCTATATCTGGATTTATTATATGTGTAATCTCTTTAATAATAATATTATTTACTGGAATTGAAATTAAAGGTGCTAAAAGATGGTTATATATAGCAGGATTATCCATGCAACCCTCTGAATTTATAAAACCATTTTTTGCTGTGCTTATTGGTTGGGTTTTGTCATTAAGATATCAATATTATAAATTTCCATCATTTAGATTGGCGTTAGCGTTGTATATACCAGTGATATCATTAATAATATTACAACCAGATTTTGGTATGGTAGTTGTAATCTCGTGTGTATGGATGGGGCAGTTATTTTTAGCCGGATTATCTCTAATTTTTGTGGTATCATGTATTATTTTCTTAGTTGTTGGCTTATTGTTGGCTTATACTTTTTTACCACATGTAACTCAAAGAATTAATAGTTTTATGGATCCTGTTTCTGGTAATAGTTATCAAATAAAAAAATCAATAGAAGCGTTTATAAACGGTGGTTTATATGGAAAAGGACCTGGAGAGGGAACGGTAAAGCAATTATTACCAGATTCGCATACAGATTTTATTTTTGCAGTCATAGGAGAAGAATTAGGAATTATTACTTGTCTAATAGTTGTGTTATTATTTGCATTTATAATAGTTAGGAGTTTCATTAGATTAAGCAATGAAAATAATATCTTTATAATTTTTTCTACAGTTGGATTATTAATGCAATTTGGTATACAATCTATTATAAATATAGGAGTAACCTTGCATTTATTTCCAACAAAGGGTATGACATTGCCATTTATAAGTTATGGTGGGTCTTCTATGATTGCTGTGGCAATAACAGTTGGAATGATATTAGCTATGACAAGAAGAAGATATGGTATGATAAAGATAGGAAGTAAAGAATATGTCTTATAGTTTAAATAATCGGAGAGAATTTATATTATGAATAAAACAATAGTACTTGCATCTGGTGGCACAGGAGGGCATATATTTCCTGCATATGCACTTGCAGAAGAATTGATTAATCAAGATTATAGGGTAATATTAATTACTGATAAAAGAAGTAAAAAATATATCAAAGAATTAGAAAAACTTGAGTTACATTTTGTTTCGACTGCTTCAATGCGTAGAGAATATTTATATCGTATTATCTCAGTTCTTAAATTAGCTATAGGCACTATTACTGCTTTATTTAAATTAATGAAAATAAAACCTGTACTTGTAGTAGGGTTTGGTGGATATCCTTCATTTCCTACACTTATGGCTGCAAAGTTACTTAGATTAGATATTATAATTCATGAACAAAATTCTGTACTTGGTAAAGTAAATAGGTATTTTTCAAGTTATGCTAAAGTAATAGCTACTTCTTTTCTAGACGTTATAGCAGTAAAAGAGGAAGATAAGCAAAAAATAGTATTTTGTGGAAATCCTATAAGAAAAAAGATGAGAGATGTTAGCAATATACCATATAAAGCTCCAGAACCTAGAGGTAAACTACATTTATTAATTATAGGGGGAAGTCAAGGAGCGAATATATTTACTAAGGTATTACCAGAAGCGTTATCAAGACTATCTATTCAGCAGCGTGATCGTATTATAATTTCTCAACAATGTCGTCAAGGAGAAATTGAGGATACAAAAATGAAATATAAAGAATTAGGAATTAACGCGGAATTAGCATTATTTTTTAGTGATATACATAAAAAATTTGCTGATGCTCATTTAATTATATCTAGAGCAGGTGCATCTACTATTGCAGAATTAAATGTTACATCTAGGCCAGCTATTTTAGTACCTTATCCATATGCTACTTCTAATCATCAAATGTATAACGCTACCACTATTGCTGAGAGAAAGGCAGGATGGCTTATACCTCAAGATGTATTTAATGCTAAAACTTTGTCAGCTAAATTAGAAGAATTTTTAAATGATAGTACTTTATTGCTAAAAGCTTCTAATAATACGCCACAATGTTACCCAGATGCAGCAGAAAAATTATCTGAATTAATTAAAGGGATCTAGAATAAAACTTCACATTGATTTTATATTATTACTTATGTTACTGTATCGTGTAATGTAAAATTAAAAGGTTGTATAAAATGTTCAGAGCGGTATCATTGTTATTAGTGTCTACATCGTTAATTTCTTGTTCAGGAGATTTTCAGCAATTTAAACAATCTTTTGGCAAATTGATTGTTTTTACAAAATCTCATACTGCTCAATCAGAAAGAAGAATACCTGAAGGAAATAAAAAATATTTAGCACAAATTAAAGTTTCTGCTTCTCCAGTCGTTACAAACGTTAAGGAAGTACAATCTAAAACAGCAAAAAATACAGTTGTACCTGTTAAAAAAGATAACAACAAACAGAGTGTAGGGACAAAATTTAAAAATCTCTTTAAGCGATCTAAACCAGTTCAGGATAATAAAATTGTAATCAATAAAGAAGCACAAAAATTGAATTTAGCTCCTCCTTCTAATGCTAAAATTGAAGTATCTAGACCAATTAAATGTTTACCTTCTTCACCATATATGTCTTCGCTATCAAAAGAAAAGAAACATAATAAAACTAAGATAAAAACTAAAGACGAATTTCCAGATGTGCATTCAATACCACCTAAACCAGTTGTGATTAAAGATCAAAAGGGTATGCAAACTAAAATTTCTAATGATATTAATTCTATAAAGCAAGCAGTTCAGGATAAATTTTCTTCTAAAAATGTCAAATCTAAAACATCTGTAGATTCTAAGATTAATACCCAAAATACAAAGGAAAATTCAAAACCAGTAATTCTACCAATGCCTTCTCAGTCTATAAAACCTGCTCCAGTTGTTCAGCCAATACCTACAGTGCCAGTTATTCCTATAGCACCAGTTCCAACTAGTAGTAATAACATTCCAGCTCAAAATAAGACTGTTCCACAAAACACTAATATTATAGATCAAAAAAATTCAGACCAGAAATCTAAAATAGTACCAATGTTACTTCTACCGCCATTATCTAGTAATATAACGGATTCTATCAAAAATAGTAAGAATGCTATTCCAGATGATCACTTTTTACCTACTTCAAGATATAGGAGTTCATCTTCGAAATAATTTTAAATAAGGCAAATATATATTTAATAATATATTATTTGCCTAACTTATTTTACAAATATTAAATATTAATGACTCTTCTTAGTATTTCTAAAGTTTATATAATTTTATTTTTAATAAATAATTAATATCTCGTAATATATACTATATAGATTCTAAAGCGTTTTATATAATAATTATAATAAAGCATAACTATTTATATAAAATAGTAAAATATTAACTTTTTAGTTTTATATTTATAATTATAAATAGATTTTTTTAACATTTTTAAATATGAATAATAAAATATTATAATTAGGTTGAGGATATAATGTCTGACAAAGGTGATAAAACAACTTTTAATAAGCAAACACACGAAGAATATTCTCAAAACATTCGTGGTAATAATCATATAAATGATATTAATGCAGAAAATAATAATAAACAAATTACAGAAATGTCAGAAATAGAAATAATAGCAGATGAAATGATTAGAAAAGTACTTACAGATACTTATAAAATTCAATCAGCAACTAAATTTTATAAAGATGCCTTATCTAGAAATACTGTATTATTGAATAATAAACCTCTTTCAATGGAAGATCAAGAAGCAAAACAGTTAGTGATAAAAATTGCAAATGAAAAAGATAATAGAATAAAACAAGATGCAGAAAATAAAATTAAAGAAGTAAAGGATAACATTGATAAAGCACGTTTGGCAATGGTAAATGGTAATTATACTCTAGCAGAAAACTATTTAGCTAATGCTATAAATTTGGTTATGAGTAATTCTATTTTAAAAGGATCGGCGCTTGAAACCAGAATACAAGTTGTTCGTAATGAAATGGTTGAAGTACAAAATGGTTATATGTCTGTGCAACCACAATCACAAATTAATTTAGATTTTAATTCTAATACACAATTATTAACGCAAGTAGAACTTGAGAAGCATCTAAATTATTTAGGTAATAAACTGGATGATTATCATAAAAGTTATTATAATGATACTGATTATAGAAAAAGAATATATGCAATACATAAAAAAATTGATAATAAAAATAGTCTAGATAATAAAGAAGCTCAGGAATATTTAGAACATATTTTTGAGCATGATAATGTATATAGAAAAGAACAAATGAATGTATTAAGTGCTGGTATAAATGCTTATAATGAATTACAAAAAATACGTTCATTAACAGAAAATGAACAAAAAGAGTTAAAACATTTTACAAGTCGCTTTTCTAGGATTCAGACAGATTTTCAAGTATCTGCAAAATTTTCAGAATGGTTAGCACCAAAAATAGACAATATAAAAGATTTTTATATAACTAAAGAGAATGTTTTAAACAATAGTAATAATTCTGAATATTTAGAGAAACTTATCAGTACTATAGAAAAAGTAAAAAACAAGAAGGCAGAAAAAAGTGAAGCAACATTACATGGGCACACAAATAATAAAACAAAAAATGAAGTTCTAAAAGAAAAACTTTACGTACTTAGAAAAAAAACTCAAACTTATTTTGAGTCTATAGATGTTATTCCAGAAAAATTAGATAAGAAAAAACTAAGAAAAGTAGAGAGTCATGGTCGTTTAACACCACCTAATACTACTGGAATTAAAAAGATAGGTCAGCAACACAATAATAAATAATAATTATATATTACTTAGGTGCTTTAATTAAATTATTTAAATAATATACATTATATACCAAAGAATAATCTTGGTATAAGTTGATAGAAATTGTGTTAACGTAAGAAATATTATCAAAATACATTTTAAGATTACCAATATCTTTAGTCTGGGTAATAAAAAGAAAATTCTTTCCTAATAATTTAGCATTAACCTTTTTAGTTAAATCATAATGATCTCGTATTGATAAAGACTCATTCCATTTGTATATCTCTACTGGAATAGGTTTTACATAATAATTTAGTTCTACTAAGAGTTTACGGTCATCCACTAATAAACTAGCTTGTGGATACTGAGCTTTTATCTTGGTTATAACTTGTCCAAGTTCTTGCCAACCTTTTAGCTTTTTAAATGGATCACGAATTAAATACTGACCATTTGCTTGTAGTTTTACGTTAAGAAATTTAGTTATATCATGATAATTATAAAAAACAGCAGCAATTAACAAATGTAAAACTGTAGAATATACTAATATATGTTTTTTATTAAAATAAAATGTAAAGGCTGTTATTTGTATAGTAGCTGTAATATATATAGGAGCTGCCCAATTTGCAAAAGCTCCAGAAAGCAAACTAAGCACGCTTATAATTAGAAAAAATGGTATAATAAATGACAATAATAATTTATTATTTTCACGTAACGTTTTTAGAGAACATATGAACAAATAGAATGTAAAAGGACCAAAAATTATAATTTGAGCACCCCAAAATTCTAATAATTTTTCAGGATGAAATAAAGATTTATGTAAATTGCTAATTTCTTTTGTATGTTGATAACTAACAAAATGATGATTAAAATTCCATAATAGATTAGGTAAATAAATCAGAAAAATAACTATAAGACCATACCATGATCTATAGTTAAGGACAAATTGCTTAATAGAATGTTGCTTAGACCATAATATGTATAATAAAACTGAAGGTAAAAAAATAATCATATTGTATTTACTAAGACAGCCTAATCCTATAGTAATTGCAGCTAGGGTCCAATATATAACATTTTTGGTATTATCTAAAACTAGTAAAAAGAAATATATGCTTAAAGCCCAGAAAAACAGTAATAAAGTATCAGTTGTAATAAGAGAAGATGATAAAGTAACAGCTGGTAAGGTAATATATACAATTGCTACTATTAAAGATAATGAAAGATTTCTATATAATTTATAGCTTATAGCCATTAAAATTAAACTTGTTAATAAATGCATAATTGGTGAAGCAAGTCTAATACAAAATTCTGTGTTTCCACAAATATTTGTAAATAACCTAATTAACCAAGCTATCATAGGTGGCTTAGAATAATAACCAAAAGATAAATTCTGAGACCAATCCCAATATTGGGCTTCATCTGCATATAAACTAAAGCCATTTATATTTAAAAAATGAATGCGATATAATGTTATACCAACAAGAAAGAAAAATAATATATAATTAGATAAAGGTTTAACGCAAAAAAAATTTAATTTAAACATTCAATAATATTATTTTGCAGTTTTTAAAGACAAAATCTAAGTAACGATCTACATCTTATAACCTAGATATAAACGTATTATTATTGAATATTATATTATTGTAAAGTATTAAACTTATTATTTGAGTTATTTTTTATAGAGTATTACTGCTGTGTTATAACAAAACACCTCTGTAAAAGTAGTATTTACACTTATTTCTGAAGAATCATAATGAATACCTATAACTAAAGTTTGCTCCTTAAACTATGTGCCTGTTTTAGAATATTCTTAAAGACTTCATATCTCTGTTTGTTCTCACATTTGAGTGTAGGAACCTATAACCCTCCGTAGTACTTTTTAATATACCAAGAAAACTTTATTTTATTTAATTTAAGAAAGAGTTTAGAAATATATAGTTAATTTTTGATAAAAAATAATAAATTATGTAATATATAGATATAATTTTCTCTTAAGTCAAATAATATTTTATTAATAAACAAATATAGAAAACTAGTGTTGGACAAATAAGCCCAACACTAAATAAAAAATTATCTATTTAAAGATTGTACCTCATAAGCATCATATCTGGAGCACCTATATTTTTTCAATCATAATCTTTCTACCCATTATGCACTTTGCTAAATGAGTTGTATTATGTAATTCTTTTCTATTTGGATTAATCCAGGTTTCTTCTAAACAATCCATTATATCTTCTACTCCACTATTTTTTAGCAACTCAAAAGGTAGTACATAATTATTATTTTTACTATTTTTGCCGCATTATATTTCATTAATTCAGTTGCTATATTAAGATGTAACAAAGCATAATATAATGCTGTATTACCATCTTTATCAGCAATATTAGTGTCAGCCTACATTTCTAGTAGTTTTTTACTACTGTATTTAATCCAATTTTAATAGCTAAGCATAATAAAGTTTTTCCTTCACTATCTATATATAAAGATATAAGATCAAGTTTTTTCCTTGAAGAGAAAGATTTTTTTCATCCTTATTTGCTATCCAGCTATGTGCTGGAATTACTATAGGAAGTAAGATTAAACTTAATACTTGCTTGTATATTAGGATTTACTCCATTTTCTAAAAGCCATTCAAATTTTTCAATTGTTTGTATAGTAGATACAGAAACACTATGTAATAAGGTTCCGCAGCAGAAGAGTTTATCTATACTTAATAGACTTTTTTAACTACTAATTGTAAATCCTCAAGCGTAAATTGATTTGCTGGTTAGAAAAAACGGAGAAATTTTTCCTTCATTTAAAGAAAAATAATATTCAGAGTTTTAGGAATAATTTTTTCTAAATGTACAAATCAAGTTGTGTTTATTATAAAATTATATTTATATTATTTAATTAAGTCATATCTAGGTTAGATAATTTAGATATACTATATAATTAAATAAGAACTATAATATTAGATGTTATCAAATCAGTTAGTAAAAATACTATTACCCATAGATCACTTAGGTCCCCTAGATTATATATGGGAAGAAGCTGGAGAAGCAACTGTAGGTACTTTTGTCATTGTGCCATTTCGCAATCAAGAAATAGTAGGAATTATATGGTCAAGTATTAGTTCTACAAATTTAGAGCATACAAAACTTAAAGTAGTAAAATATTCTATTAAATTACCTCCTTTATCAGGAAAAATAATAAATTTTATTATCAAAGCAGCAAATTATAATATTGCTCCTTTAGGTAGTATCTTAAAAATGGTTATACCAAATGGTTTAAATTTACATAAAAAAACGTTTTTTTATGAAGAAGCAATGGAGTATCAAAAAAGTCTTTTTAATAATATAATATTGCCAGAATTATCTGATAATCAACAGGAAATTGTAAATTTAATTAATCAAAAAGTAAAAAGTAATGAATATAATGTAGTTTTATTAGATGGAGTAACTGGTGCAGGAAAAACGGAGGTATATTTTGCAGCTATTGCTAAAATATTACAAGAAGAGATGGGGCAGGCTTTAATATTATTACCTGAAATTGTACTAACAACTCAGATTATTCAACGTTTTATTCAGAAATTTGGGTTTACACCACATACATGGCATTCATGTTTAACTCCTGCTAAGAAAGCAAGAATTTGGGCTGATCTTGTAAGTGGAAAAGCAAGATTAGTAATTGGGGCAAGAAGTGCATTATTTTTACCGTTTTTTAAATTAAAACTTATAGTGGTGGATGAAGAGCATGATGCTTCTTATAAGCAAGAGGATGGTGTATGCTATCATGCACGTGATATGTCTGTACTGCGTGCATCACAAGAAAATAATACGGTATTACTTGCTTCAGCCACTCCTTCCTTAGAGAGTTTTTATAATTGTAATAGAGGTAAATTTCAACATATCACCTTAGCCAGTCGTTATAATAAAAGCTTTATTTCTGACGTACATATAGTAGATATGTGCAAAGAGCAACTTAATAAAAATAATTGGATTTCTGGTTTAATGCGCCAAGAATTAATTAGAAATTGTCAAAAAAAAGAACAATCTATGCTCTTTCTTAATCGCCGAGGTTATGCTCCTCTTACTTTATGTGGTAAATGTGGTTATAGATTTATCTGTAATTCTTGTACTTCTTGGTTAGTAGAACATAAAGCTCTAAAACAATTCAAATGTCATCACTGTAGTTATACAACAGCTTATCCAGAGATATGTCCTGAATGTAATACTAAAGATGCATTAAGGGCATGTGGTCCAGGAGTAGAGCGTATAGTAGAAGAAGTATTATCTTTTTTACCTGATGCTCAAATCGCGTTAATGACTAAAGATACAGTTGATACAACAGCTAAGGCAGAAGAATTGATTAATTCTATACTTAAAGATGAGGTAAATATAATTATTGGTACCCAATTAATTGCTAAGGGGCACCATTTTCCTAATCTTGCAATGGTAGGAATAATTGATGCAGATTTAGGTTTAGTAGGAGGTGATTTGCGTGCTGCTGAGCGTAGTTATCAGCTTCTTCATCAGGTAAGTGGTAGAGCGGGTAGAGAAAAACTTTTTGGGAAAATTATTATTCAGACATATAACTCTAATAATATAATTATTAAGGCATTAGCTTCCAGTAATAGAGAAGAATTTTTAAACAGTGAAATGATTAGTAGAAAACAAGGAAATATGCCTCCTTTTACAAAATTGGCTTCTATTATTATTTCTGGACGAAACGAAGAGAAAGTACAAAAATATAGTAGAGAATTAGTGCGCATTGCTCCTATATATTATAATATTGCAGTATTTGGACCAGTTCCTGCGTTTTTGCACAAATTACGTGGTAAATACAGATATCGTATATTAGTTAAAGCAGAACGTAACATTAATATACAAAAATATTTAAATTACTGGCTCAGTCTAGTTAAAAAAAATAGTAATATAAAAGTTAAAATTGATGTTGATCCGTATAATTTTTTCTAAAATAATATATTATATTATATGTTTGTTTATATTAATAGGATGTGGTAAAGTAGTAGAGTTTGACAAAGGTATTTTAACTCTCATTCGTAATAATATTAAATTATATGAATTTACTTTAGAAATCGCAGAAACAAAAGTTCAACGTGATTTAGGGCTAATGCATAGAAAAGAAATTTTAGATTCTCATGCTATGATTTTTATTTTTCCTGTAGAACAAAGAGTATCTATGTGGATGAAAAATACTTTCATTCCTTTAGATATGCTCTTTATAAATTCTAAAGGAGTAATAATGGAAATAATTGAAAATACAACTCCTATGTCAAAAAGGTCAATATTATCTAAAGATCCGGTATCTATGGTCGTAGAAGTTAAAGCAGGTACCGTTAAAAAGCTAAATATTAATAAGGAAGATACTATCTCTTGGTATAAGTTATAAAATATTTTAATTTAATATTTCATTTATAATAAAAAGAAAGTCACTACTTTTTACCTTTTAATTTATAGACATAGCTAATAATTTCAGCCACTGCTTGATAATGTTCAACTGGAATATATTGATCAATTTCAACAGATGCATATAAAGTTCTTGCAAGAGGAGGATTTTCGACTACAGGTACATCATATTTTTCTGCTATCTTACGTATTTGTAAGGCCATATGATCTCTTCCTTTAGCTACAACTTTAGGAGCTTGCATACTTAATACGTTATATTGCAATGCTAAAGCAAAGTGTTCTGGGTTTGCTATTACGACATCCGCTTGTTTTACAGCTTTTATCATTAACTTACGTGCACGTTCCATCCTAAGTTTTTTAAGTTTTCCTTTAACTTCAGGATTACCTTCACTCTTTTTATATTCATCTTTAAGTTCTTGTTTGGACATACGCATATTTTTATAAAATTCATAGCGTTGATATAGATAATCAAATAGGGCTATAAATAGCATAAAAATGCATATAGCTATCATAACTTTTATAATTAAGAATAACAAAAACGAAATAATATATCCTAGACTATAATCATAAATAATACTCAATTTAATAAGATGTTTTTTTATTGAAAAAAAACAAATTAAGCTTAATAAGACCAATTTAATTACTGATTTTAGCAACTCAGTTAAGCTTCTAAAAGAGAAAATCTTATTAAAACCTGTAATTATGGATATATTAGATAACTTAGGTATAATTTTTTCTGTTGCAAGAGTAATTTTGCCTTGGTTTTGAATGAATGATGCTAATATAGCAGTTATTGAAATTAATAATAAAGGAATAACTAGTATTGTTGATAAATCTTTTAATACATGTACTAAAATATGTCCTAAATTATTTGTGTCTAAAGGTATTTGGTATGAATTTTCTATATATATAGAAAATTTAGTTTGTGCAATATTACCAATGATAGGAGAAACCCAGGCAATAAGCATTGTAAATACCATTAAAATTAAACAATGAGTAAATTCACGTGAATTTAGTATTTGTCCTTTTTGAAATGCTTCCTTTAAACGTTGTTCTGTTGGTTCTTCAGTCTTTTGTGAAGGATCTTCCTGGTCGCTCATATTACCGATATACCTATTTAGAATAAACCAACAAAAGCCATTATTAATGCATTCTTTGTTATAAATTGCAAACCCTAATTTAGTTTATAAATAATTTTTATAATATTAATAAAGCGTAAACACTTTTTTAACTATTTATTTTATATGCATTATAAATGCGTAACTATTATTAATAATCTAATAGAATTTGTATGAGAACTAAGAATTTTAATGATCTATATTCACTAAAGAAAACAAAACTACTTACAATATTAGACAGCTATGTACTAAATGATACTAAAAACTTAGGGTTTACTGCTAAACATTTATAATAAATTATCTGATTTTACTAGTAAAGTAAGTTATTTAAGTTCAAATGATAAAGATCAAAACGCAAAATCAAGAATTTGGAGATGTTATGGATATATTTACCGTACCAACAGTGTTTGGGCACCATATTAGATACTATAAAAAATGCTGCTAATCAGAAAGTTCCTTTAGATAGCAGCTTATGTTGTTTGATGATATTATATCTGCAAAATTAAATAGTAAGTTTTTACAAGTAGGAGGGTGGATAGGTTTTAACACAGATGGTAATGATGAAGTGCGTCTAGACCGAACTTTATATACTACAATGTATCAATTAACAAAGTTCAAGATGATAAGTTATCACGTCATTATTTGGGATTAAATGTAGGTCTTGATTATGCGATAAAAACATTGGGTATAGAAAATTTTATTGAATTATATAAACATTCCTCTACCCAAAGAGATATTATCACAAAATAGGTATTGCTTTAACAAATTGGTCTATAGGATGGCTTAATTTTCCAGAAGAACCTAAGGCCATATAATGCAGATGGATCTCTTGATAAATCACGCTTAATAAAAATGGCAAAACAATTGATGTAAAAAATATTATCAAAAAATATAACTATAATTAAGAATGTAAGCAAATTATTGAAATTGATGTAAATTTAAATGCACATTTACACTATAATAATAGTGAATTTTCTAAAAATTTATTTTAGTGCTTTAAAGAAAATTTATTCTTGTCATAACTCTCCTGATACGCTTAATAAGTCAACTGATATTTTATTTTTTATACCTAAACTAAAGAAAGTATTATGAATCACTATTAAATGAAATAGAACCAATTTTAATTTGGATAAATTTAATTAATTTAAATACTCAAATATATGTTAAAAAAACACCAGAACTATTGGGTAGTAATAATGAAAAAATTATAGGTAATGTTGCTGCAGCTTTTGAAGCATTTCGTATATATTTTGATTATCAAGATATATTAACTACACCAGAAATTTCACGTATGAAAGGGATATCACGCCAACCATATTGGGGATGATTCTAATAAAGAAAAAAGAGCAATGAATAATTTCATTGCTTGTCGATAATTTGATAAATTAGGAAAGCGTAGTATATATGTTTTCTTAATCACATTTTATATATATGTATTATCTAATTTACATTTAGTCATTATACCACTATATACTCAAATAATAAGAAAGAGTTGAATCTTTTAGTAGAAACTTATTAAATAATAAGTTATTTAATAATATGTAATATACAATTAGCTAATAAAATTTTTTTTTAAAAGAGAAAGTAGTGCTAAAAATTAGATCTATATATAAACAATATCTTTTTTTTGTATTTATAGCACCATTAATAATTTTATTATTGTCCTTTGTAGTTGGTTGGTTTCACTATACCTCAATACAAAAAAATAAATTAGCACATTATAACGAAGACCAATTACGTATTAGTAATTTTATAGAAAAGAATTTCTATTATATATCACATTTTTGTTTTTTAGCTGGTAAAAAAATACAAAAACTTCCGGCAATAACACCACAAAAAGTGGCTAATATATTATATGATACATTTTCAACCACAAGTGTTTTATTAGAAGTAATAAATCTAAGCATATTTGATTTTACTACCCCAGATGGGCTAGTGATTGCTAATTCAACAGGTACAACTTTTAACCCACCACTTAGAATTACTGAATATAATAGATCGTGGATTAAAACTGCACCACAGCATCCATGGACTCTTGTATTTTCTAGTCCAGATGCACCTGTTAGTAATATTGCTCATATCAAAACATATAGTATAATTCCCGTTGGTTATGGTATTACAAATGAAAAAGGAAAATTTATTGGCACTATATCTTTAGGTATTAACATTGCTCAGTTGACGCATGATATTATTGAAACTATTAATAGTGATACAAGTTTTTTATTGTTAACTGATGATTTTAAAATAGTTGCTTCATCTTCATTCAACATTCAAGACGTAAATAACGAATTAATAATTAACGATAATTATTTAACGTCTATTAAAGAGATTTCTTTTGGCTTACTATCTAAGCCTATTGAATATAGAAATGAAGTCTTTGATTATTATAGTAGAATCAAAGATTACCCTTATATAATATTACTAGGACGAAGTAAAGTTGTAGCAAACCAGGAGTTTAACCATATAGTATTGCCTGAAATGTTAAAGACGATTGTTATATGTTGTTTTTTGCTAGCTCTTTTATATTTCTTTAGTACACAGATTGTGAATCCTATATTGATTTTATCTGAAAAAGCACGCTTAATTTCTAAGGGATACTTAGATATAGTATTACCTAAGCCTAATAGCATTGAAACTGCACATGTTGTAGATACTTTGGAATTAATGAAATCCACATTAAAACAAGAACAAAAATTAAAACTTGAAGTTTTAGAAGCAAACGCACAAGTACAGAAAGTTAATGTAGAATTAGAACAAAAAATTGAAGAACGTACGGCACAATTAACAAAAGCACTTGCTGCAAAAACAGAATTCTTAAATAATATTAGTCATGAAGTCAGAACACCTATACAAGGGATTACAGCATTATCTCAAGGGTTATCAAGTCATTGGCAAAATTTTACTGATGAGGAAAAATATAATTTAGCCTGTAAAGTTACCGAAAATTCAGAACGTCTTTTTAATTTAATTGGTCATATTTTAGATGTTTCAAAGTTTTTTTCAAATAAAGTTGTTTTATCTTGGCAGGTAGTAGACCTTATTCCATTAATTCATGGTATAATACATGAATTTCAGGATATGTATTTGTTTAATAAAAAAATAATAATTAATTTTAATTCTACTATAAAATTAGCTATTGCTATTCTTGATAAAGAATATATAACGCAAGTTTTTAGAAATCTGCTAGCAAATGCTATAAAATTTACTGAAACAGGAGATATTAATATAAGATTAAAGGAAACTATTTTATCAAGCAATAGCGGCGTTACACTTAAAGCTTTTCAATGTTCTATCCAAGATAGTGGTATTGGAATACCTAATGAAGAACTAGCAAGCATTTTTGAACCTTTTGTGCAAAGTTCTAGGACAAAAACAGCAGCCGGTGGTACAGGACTTGGACTAACAGTATCTAAAGCTATTATACAAGCGCACGATGGTGTAATTTGGGCAGAAAATAATAAAGATAAAGGAGTAACTTTTTCTTTTATTATACCAACTAACCAGGATAAAATCTCTACTATAGAGTCTTTAGACGAACAAGCGGTTTTAGAAGATGAGTATTTACAAAACTATCCTATGAACATACTGATTATTGATGATGAAGAAGTATGTTTAATGAGTATGAAAATTATATTACATAACAGTAATTATAATATCATTACACTTGATAAAGGATTAGATGCTTTAGCATATCTTGAATCTCATCCAGGCGAGATTGATTTAATATTATTAGACTTAATGATGCCTGATATTAGTGGACTTGAAATCATATATAAGATCAAAAACAATCCTAATTTATCAGATATACCTATTTTATTACAAACAGGTGTAAATGATGATACAGAAATTAAAAAGGCTTTTAAAGCAGGTATTGTAGATTGTATTCAAAAACCTTATCAAAGAAAGCATATTATGAATAGTTTAAAGAAAATACTATTATTAAAGTATTATTACTAATAATATCATATATTAACTTTTTAAATATTTTGTATATAAAAAAATAAGCTTATTTAAATAATATATATTATTTAAATAAAAAAGAGAGGTTATTATGTCTGTAATTAAAAATGAACCAAATAAAATTATGAATAGGGAAATAAAGTTGTTATGGTAAAGATTATCATATTATAATAGATGGTTATCCGCCAGCTATATAAAAAGAGTTAGATTTACATATAGAAGAGGTGAGGGTATGTAATTTATAGAACCAAGATCTAACGGTTATACTGGTTTTAGAATAGATACAAATCATGGAAGGGTAGTTTATGGTAAATTCAACAGAATTTTCTTATCCTGAAAATTTATATTTAATTAATAATATCTACGTTTTGCGGCAGAATATTGTTTTGGTAATACTACAACTTCTTTTTTTCCAGAAGATGTGAAATGTATGAATATATGTTTTACAGGTATAAATTATGAGAATAATTCTGCTAATAATGTGTTTGTTATTTATCTATCATATTTTATGATAAGGATGGTTAGTATTTATTGTATAACTCCTATAAATCTGTTCTACCAAGAATATGCGTACCATAATGTGGGTAAAAGTCATTTTACTTAAAGATATTACATGATCAGCTTGATTAATAACTTGCGCACTATGACCATAAGCACCACCTATAATAAAGGCTAGTTTATTTTCTTGTAATTGAATATTACTCATAAATTTCGCAAATTCATTACTAGAAAACATTTTACCTTTTTCATCTAGTACAATTTTTTTATAATTTTTATCTATAGATTTGAGTAACAATTCAGCTTCTTTGTTCTTCACATTGTTTACGTTCTTTACTTCAAATTCCTTTATTGTAATATTCCAAGGAATACGCGTTATATATTCTTGTATAATCTTATATTCTGCAGAATTTTTAGCAAATTTTCCTATTGCTGAAATAATAATTTTCATGTAACTTTAATAATAATCTAGTCCAAATTTTAGGATTCTGCTAGTATATTAATATTATGATTTTAAGCAAGACTATCAATAAAACTTCTTTACGGTTTGTGTGCGCTGAATGTGGAGCAGTTGCAAAAAAATGGATTGGTAAATGTATCGAATGTGGCGCTTGGAATAGTTTAGTAGAGGAGATAGTGCAAGTTCGAAATACTAAAGTACCGAACATTATTAACACTACTTTAAGTCTAGACACTTTAATTAGTGAAAAAAATATAGAAGTTTTAAAAATTACCAGTAAAATTGCAGAACTTGATCGTGTACTTGGAGGTGGTATAGTTAAAGGTTCTACTATATTGATAGGTGGTGAACCTGGTATAGGAAAATCTACGCTCCTGTTACAACTTGCAGCTCAGCTTTCTTCAGAAAGAACAAAGTCTATATATATTTCAGGAGAAGAATCTACTGAGCAAATTAGATTAAGAGCAAAAAGGCTAGGTTTAGCAAAATCACCTTTGCATATATTATCTGCAACTAACACTACTGAGATCATTCATACGTTAAACCAAATAGGTAACATAGATTTAGTTATTATAGACTCTATCCAAACAATGTATATTGAAGAGTTTAGCTCTAATCCTGGCACAGTTTCTCAAATTAGATCTACTGCTCATGAGTTTATAACTCTTGCAAAAAAACTAGGTATAATTATTATTTTTGTAGGACATATAACTAAAGAAGGGAATTTAGCTGGTCCTAAAGTTTTAGAGCATATGGTAGATGTCGTATTATATTTTGAAGGAAATCAAGAACATAATTTTAGAATTATTCGTGCTACTAAAAATCGTTTTGGTGGGGTAAAAGAAATAGGTATTTTTGAAATGGCCGAAGCAGGTTTAATAGAGGTTGCAAATCCTTCTTCTCTATTTTTATCAAATATGGATAGTAGTATTAGTGGATCCTCAGTTTTGGCTGCAGTAGAAGGTACAAGAGCATTAATGGTTGAAGTACAAGCATTAATTTCTGCATCCACAATAGCTATGCCAAGAAGGGCTGTAGTAGGATGGGATATTAATCGTATGGCTATGCTTATTGCAGTATTACAAGTAAGATATGGCTTAAATCTAAACGATAAAGAAGTATATCTTAATATTGTAGGTGGTTTAAAAATATTAGAGCCAGCAGCAGATTTAGCTATAACAGCAACATTGATTTCAGCTGCTACTAATATTGTATTACCAGAAAAAACCATAATATTTGGAGAAATAGGTTTGGCAGGCGAAGTACGAAATGTAAGCTACGCAGATATTAGATTAAAGGAAGCAATAAAGCTTGGTTTTAGAAATGTCATTATGCCAAAAAGAACAAAAGTAAATAATGATTTTAATAAAGAAATCAGTATTTATGAAATTACACATGTTAAACAATTAAAGGGATTATTTGATACAAATTTTGATAGGGCTATCAACATGGAAATATAAAATATAATATAAATTGCTTAATATTTGTTATATACTCTAAAATTCTTATATTAGTTTGTTAATTTTCATTGTATTTATAATATTACTGATTATATTGTAAATATTGTTTTTGTATCATATATTTAGGTGAATTTTTGGTATATGACCTTAAACTACTATTTTAACTAGTAATATATAAGATAATCTAAATGACTATTAATTTAAAACCGGTGATATTGTCTGGAAAGGAATTGCTACCTATTATAGAAGGAGGCAAAGGTATAGGCGTGAGTAATGGATATAGCTCGGGCGCATTTGCAGCAAGTAATGCAATAGGTACTTTTTCTGGAGTTAATGCTTTTTCATATGATCAAGATGGTAATATTATACCAGTAGTATATAAGGGAAAGACTAGAAAAGAGAGACATGATGAGTTAATTGCATATGGTATTCAAGGTGGAATAACGCAAGCTCGTATTGCACGTGATATAGCTGGTTCATCAGGCTGTATACATATGAACATTTTATGGGAAATGGGAGGAGCTGAACAAATTTTACATGGAGTGCTTGAAAGAGTAAAAGGTATTATTAATGGTATAACTTGTGGTGCTGGTATGCCATATCGTTTAGCAGAAATAGCAGCTCAGTATCAAGTATATTATTATCCTATTGTATCCTCTATGAGAGCATTTAGAGCTTTATGGAAAAGATCATATAATAAATTTTCTTCTTTGCTTGGAGCTGTAGTTTATGAAGACCCTTGGCTTGCTGGTGGTCATAATGGTTTATCTAATAATGAAGATCCAACACAACCTCAAGATCCATACCTAAGGTTATTAGAGTTACGTAGTTTTATGAATGAGGTAGGTTTAAATAATGTACCTATAGTAATGGCTGGTGGTGTATGGTATTTACGAGAACTTACACACTGGTTTGATAATAAAGAAATAGGTCCTGTAGCTTTTCAATTTGGTACAAGACCAATTCTTACCAAAGAAAGTTCTGTTCCAGATACTTGGAAAAAGAAACTCTTAACTTTAAAAGAAGGAGATATTTTTCTTAACAGATTTAGTCCAACAGGTTTTTATTCATCTGCGGTGCATAATAATTTTATTCAGGAATTACAAGAACGTAATGAGCGTCAAATAGATTATGTAACTATACCAGATTATATATATACTGCTAGTTTAGCATTGGGTCCAAGGGGGCGCCCTGTATATGTAAGTCCAGAAGATAAGCTTAAGGCAGAAGAGTGGGTGAGTAATGGTTATACTCAAGCTATGAAAACTCCTAACTCAACTCTTATTTTTGTTACGCCAATAAAATCTGATGAAATATTAAAAGATCAAATTGATTGCATGGGCTGTCTTAGTGCATGTAAATTTAGCAATTGGGCAGATCGTGGAGATTATAATACTGGTAGGAGAGCTGATCCTAGAAGTTTTTGTATACAAAAAACTTTACAAGAAATTGTTTTAAATGGTGATGTAGAAAATCAACTGATGTTTTCTGGTCATAATGCATATAAATTTGCTACAGATCCATTTTATCAAAATGGCTTTATTCCTACAGTAAAACAATTAGTAGACCGTATTGCATCTGGGGATTAATTGAGGTTTTATTTTAAATGTTGATCCTAATTCAAATTAATTTGTTATGGGAGTTGTCTAGTGGTAGGGCAAATTGGTTCGAATCCAAGTCTCTCAGCCATTGAAATTAATAAAGGGTTATAATGGTACATATAATTACTATAGGAAATGAAAAGGGTGGAGCAGGTAAAACAACATCTTCAATGCATTTAATTTCCAGTTTATTATGGCTAGGGTTTAAAGTAGCAAGTATAGATACAGATTGTCGCCAGTTATCACTATCAAGATACATTGAAAATCGCAAAAACACTTGTATTAAAAAAAGTATTTCTTTACCTATTTCTGAACATTATTTTACAACAGAAAGTAAGAATTTACATATTCCAGATAAAGAAAAAGAAGAAGAGGTACAGCTTGTTAATTTAATTAATAGAGCAACTAATCATCATGATTTTATCGTGATAGATACTCCTGGCAGCAACAGTTATTTATCAAGAGTTGCCCATTCATATGCTGATACTATTATTACTCCAATCAATGATAGTTTTGTAGATTTAGATGTGCTTGCTAAAGTTAATATTGATCAATATAAAATAGAACAACCAGCTATTTATAGTCAGATGGTTTGGGAACAAAAAATGATAAAAGCTAGGCGTAGTCAATCTAGTATTAACTGGGTTGTAATGCGTAATAGATTAAGTAATCTTAATGCCAAAAACAAGCGTAATGTAGGTAGCATATTAAATAAATTATCTCAACGTGTGGGATTTAGAATAATTACAGGTTTTGGGGAGAGAGTAATCTTCAGAGAATTATTTTTGCATGGACTAACATTACTTGATATTAGGGATAATAATTATAAAATACTAAATATACAATTAAATATGTCGCATGTGGCAGCACGTAACGAATTACGTAATTTTATTACTTCACTTGAAATACCAGAGATAGAGAAAATATTTAAACCTACAAAAAAAACATGCATAATTTCTTAATAAATATTAAATATTGTCGTATAATATATATTATGGAAAATCAATATATAAATATTATTTGGTTTCAGTATTAGATAAAAGATTAGTAGTTGTTACAAAACCTTTAGTATTATAAGTAAGTGCTTTAGAAAAATCTGTGTTAGTAATTTTGGCTCCTTCGATATCTGCAAAACTTAAGTTTGTTTGATCAAAATTAGTTTTTGTTAAATTTGTATATCTTAATAGTGCTCCAGTTAAATTAGCATTTTGAAAATTAGCTTGTTCTAAATTACTATTTTCAAAGTTTGTATTACTTAAATTTGTTCCGGTAAAATTAGCGTTCTTTAAATTAGTAGATATGATAATAGAATTGCTTAAATCTACTCCTGAAAGATTAATATTTTCTATATCTAAAGAAGAAAGATTTAAACCACCTGATAATGGATTTCCACTTTGTATTAATTGTTCTAATGTTTTAATAGATGTAATTACACCTGCGTTAGCTGGAATTAATACAGCCTGAGATTTATCCAAATTAATAATAATAACGTTATTTAAATTTGCGGTATATATAGTACTATTAGTGAAATCGGAATTGTTTATACTTGCTCCACTAAAAATAGCACCTGTTAATTTAGTATTAGTAAATTTTGTTTTCCATAAAAATGCTGTACTAAGTATTGAGTTTCTAAGATCTGCATCAAAGAAGCTGGCGTTTTCTAATTGCGCACCGGTTAAATTTACTGCTTTTAATGATGTATTATCTAATTCAGCATCTTTTAATATAATATAGTGAAAATTAGCAGAGTTAGCTGAAGAGAAACTTAAATTTGTATTATTCAATCTACTATTTCCTAAATATGATAAATTTAAATTGGTTTTAAGCATATTAGCATTATTAACATTTACATTATCTAATATCGCTCCCTGTAAATTTGCTTCTTCTAAGTTAGCTTTAGAAAGGTTACTTATAGATAAAGTTGCTCTTGTTAAATTACTATTTTGTAAGTTTATCTCATTCATTATTGAAAATTTTAAACTTGCTCCTTCTAGATTTGCATTCTGGAAATTTGCTTCAGTTATATCTGAATTGCTTAAATCAGAAAATTTTAAACTTGCTCCTTCAAAATTACTATATTGTAATCCAGTGCTTACTAAATATGCATTATCTATTTTAGCGCTCTTAAAAATGGCACTTTCACAATCTGCGCTTTCTAAAAATATTTCCTGTAAATTTGCATTAGTAAAATTAGTATGACGTAATATTGCTCCATATAAATTATGCTTGCTGAGATCTACATTACTGAGATCTACATAGCTTAAATCTACATTTTGTAGTGAAGTATTTTTAAAGTTAACACCAAGCAGTTTTGCTTTATATAAATTTGCATTATTTAGAGTAGCATTTTCTAAATTAGCTTTGGTGAAATCTGTTTCTTGTAATTCAGCAAAATTCAAATTTGTATTAGTAAAATTAGATGCTACTAAGGAAGAATCTTGTAATTGTGCACCTATCATTATAGAATTACTAAAATTTGTATTATTAATCTCACTTTCTTGAATAGTAGCATCTGTTAATTTGGCATTTTGAAAATTTACATTATTAAGTTTTACTCTTAATAATACAGCATTGCTAAAATCTGTGTTACTTAAATCTATATTACTTAAATCTACACCAACTAGTTTAATACCCTGAAAATTCGTGCCAAAATCTTTTTTTAAGTTAATTTTTTGATTTGTATCACCACTTAAATATTCTAGTATTTTTTGTTGTAATATAACACGTTGTTGATTAGGATCTTCATTATTATTACGATGATACCACCATATAACAAAAAATACCATAAAGGATAATGATATAATTATACATATTAGCACAAGTGGTGAAGTTCTTATATCTTCAATACTAACAAATTGGCTAACTTTCATTAGACCCCCTACTCTATATCTTATATAAAGGTTAATTTATAGATATAAAATATGTTATATTATATTGAATAATTTTTAGTTAACAATTCAGCTATTTGTACAGCATTTAAAGCTGCACCTTTACGCAGATTATCTGATACAACCCAAAGATTAAAAGCATTTTTTAGAGTTTTATCTCGTCTAATACGTGAAACATATACATAATCATCTTGTACTACATCAATAGGAGTAGCATACCCTCCATCTTCGCTATTATTTAAAACTATAACACCAGGAGCCTCTTCCAAAGCTTGAATGAGTTCATGTTCACTGATATCATTATTACATTCTATATGAACTGAAATGCCGTGACCTATAAAAACTGGTACACGCACACAAGTGGCAGTTATATCTATATTTTTTCC
Source organism: Rickettsiales endosymbiont of Dermacentor nuttalli (assembly GCA_048496475.1). Taxonomy (GTDB): domain Bacteria; phylum Pseudomonadota; class Alphaproteobacteria; order Rickettsiales; family Arcanibacteraceae; genus Ac37b. Next base: position 192,683 of record JBGCXS010000001.1, on the reverse strand, counting down.
CATGATTTTTTTTGTTTCATTCATAATTTTATGCTCTTCCTTAGTATAACCATCATTCATAAAATCATCTATATGCGGAATAAGATTAAAGGCAATTTGTTTTGAAAACTTATTAGGTACAACACCTTGAAACATTAAAATACTCTTAGTTTGACTATATAGTTCATCCATAGCCTCTTTACCAGCTCCAGAAACTGACTGATAGGTAGAGACAGTTATACGCTTTATACCAGCTGTTTCATCTATAGGTTTAAGAGCAACAAGCATTTGAATAGTAGTACAATTTGGATTCGCAATAATATTGGTTTTAGGATAAAGTGCTATATCATCTGGATTTACTTCAGTAACTACTAACGGTATATCATTATGCATACGAAAATAAGACGTATTATCTATTACCACACACCCAGCCTTTGCAGCCTTTGGAGCATAATATTCAGATATAGAAGCACCAGGTGAAAATAAAGCTATATTTGTACTAGAAAAATCATAACTATCTAAAGATTGTACTTTTATTATACCTTTTTCACCAAAACTAACTTCTTTTCCTAAAGAATCTCTTGATGCCAGTCCTACTAATTCTTTAATTGGAAAGTTACGTTCTGCTAAAATATTTAGCATTTCTCTACCAACATTACCAGTAGCACCTACTACAGCAATTTTATAACTCATAAACAGCCTAACTAATAGAATTATATATGGGTTACTTAACTATCATTAATGGCTTGATAAAGCAAGCATAATTCGTATATAGATGTCTACGGGCTTGGCCATTATACATATATAATTGTCATTAACTACTTCTTTATAAACTACTTTATTATTTTCTACTCTTAAATCAAGAAATTTGCCAGTATTTTGATCAATTCTTTGAACGATAAATTAACGATCTTTAAATTCGATTCTTTCTGAAGAATTTGCACTATAGCTCTCCATATTGTACTGGCTTAGATTCTGTAATTCATTTGCTAGCCATTGAGCGTAGAATTTTCATCTGAGCTTCTTGAAGTTTTACTTTAAGTGAGTTTATTCTTTCTAAGAAATACGAGAAAAAAATTTCTATTTTATTAGAAAATTTAATAAACGCGCCTACATGTAAAGGTATAATTATCATTAATAAATATAATATAGAATGCGTTTTGTTTAGGTAGCTTAAGTATATATGTAAAAATTCTTATACTCAATCTAAGTAAAACTAGTATTAAAAATGTAACACCTATAGATTCATGTAGAAAAAAATAAAGGACTTAAAAGAGTTTTGATTACCCATATTTGTCATTGTAAGACCCCAAAAAAAAACATAACAACTACTAAAAATGCCATAACCCAATGCAAAATTCTTATGGTAACTGTATTTTTTCATAGAAAACTTCTAAAACTTTAATTATATATAATACTATAGCATATATATATAGTTTAATATAATATATTAAATATATTTAATAAAAAATTAAATATATTTATAGATCATTTAAAGTAATAAAGTAATATAGGAATTTTATAGGAGCAAAATATGGACTCTGATAAGCCAAAGAAGGTAAAATTAATTATTGATGATAAGCAAGAAATTGATTTACCAATTATCCAAGGTAGTGAGCATCCTAATGTGATTGATGTCACAAAACTATATAGTCAGTCTGGAATGTTTACTTATGATCCTGGTTTTATGTCTACAGCTTCTTGCTCTTCTCATATAACATATATAGATGGTGAAAAAGGCATTTTAATATATAGAGGTTATCCTACTCCACAATTAGCTGAAAAAAGCGATTTTATGGAAGTAGCTTACTTATTACTTAATGGAGAGCTACCTAATAAACAAGAAAAAGAAGATTTTTGTAATAAAATAAAACATCACACTCTTGTACACGAACAATTACAGTTTTTGCTTAGAGGTTTTCAAAGAAATTCACATCCTATGGCGATAATGGTTGGTGCTGTTGCTTCATTGTCTGCATTCTATCATGATAGTTTAGATATAAACGATCAAGAACAAAGAGAGCTTGCTGCCTATAGAATGATTGCTAAAATGCCTACACTCGCAGCTATAGCTTATAAATATTCTATAGGACAACCATTTGTTTATCCTAAAAATAATCTTGATTATGCTGCAAATTTCTTACATATGATGTTTTCTGTACCAAGTGAAGAATATAAAATAAATCCTATATTATCCAAAGCGATAGATAAAATTTTTATATTACATGCTGACCATGAGCAAAATGCATCAACTTCTACAGTAAGGCTGGCTGGATCTTCTGGTGCTAATCCTTTTGCTTGTATAGGTGCTGGTATAGCGTCTTTATGGGGACCAGCACATGGCGGCGCTAATGAAGCTGTAATTAATATGCTTGCAGAAATACATTCCCCTGAAAGAATTGGGCAATATATAGAAAAAGCAAAAGACAAAAATGATCCGTTTAGGCTTATGGGTTTCGGTCATCGCGTTTATAAAAATTATGATCCACGTGCAACAGTGCTTCGAACTACTTGTCAAGAAGTATTAGGCGCTCTTGGTATGGCTAATGATCCTATGTTACAAATAGCTATGGAACTCGAACATATAGCTTTAAATGATGAATATTTTATTGAGCGTAAACTTTATCCTAATGTAGATTTCTATTCTGGTATTATTTACCGCGCCATGAAAATTCCACCACAAATGTTCACAGTATTATTTGCTATAGCAAGAACTGTAGGATGGGTGGCACAATGGAAAGAAATGATTCAAGATCCTGAATATAGAATTGGTCGACCACGCCAGCTATATGTAGGTCCTAAACAACGTGATTTTATTCCTATAGAAAAAAGGTAATTTTTAGTAAAAAACTAGTTGCCTTTTATAATGTATTATAGTAAACATGGATACTCTTTATTAACGCGGGGTGGAGCAGTCCGGTAGCTCGTCAGGCTCATAACCTGAAGGTCGTCAGTTCGAATCTGGCCCCCGCAACCAACGGTTTTTAATTGACTCTATACTATAAAATCGTATCTGTAGAGCAGAATTGAAGTTTGAATTTAAACACATCAACTGGGTATGACAAGAAGTCTTTATAAGTTAGCATTAATTTGCTAGCTTTAAATAGATATATATTTTCTCTAGAAATTAAGGTAGCTCCTTTTTCTAAAGTAAGTTCTTTTTGACCTAACCATGTTTTTACCGACATGTATACCTACTTTTTCTACTATAATAGCATAATATTCATACAAAAATTTTATAATAATAATTACCATTATATTTATGAAAACCGTAATTGTATATTTTATGTGTAGCTTGATTATTAATTTTATAAACATAGTTATAATTTCCACTTAAATGGAAAAACATTTCCTTCAGTAATTCTATGTTTTTCTTTTGATATAACCCATAGCTATGATATATTTAATTCTTGATTACAATTATTATCAATTAACCATTTAACTAACTCTATACTACCAGAATTATATGCACTGACTATAATTATTAAAACATTCATAAATAAAAGGTTTAGCACCTTACTATCTCTAAATTTTATATCAGCGCCTTGTTTTATCTTAAATTATTTTACCATGGCAATATTTAAATTTTTTACTAGAACCACAGGGACATAATTCGTTACGCCCTATCCTTCCCCAGCTATTTGGATCATTTTCATCCCATTGTTCTTTAGGAGTTCTTGCTTTTATCTGAGATATTTTTCCAGTATTAGTATGTAATAAAGCTGGATCAACACGTGATTCCTGCATTTTATGTTTAGGTTCATAAGTTGAAGATAATATAGCATGCTCATCTTTATCTTCATGTATAATCAAGTGTGCAATCCGTTCTACAAATAATTTTCCAAGATGTACAAGCATACTATCAAACATCATAAATGCTTCTTTTTTGTATTCTTGAAGAGGATCTCTTTGGCCATATGCACGTAAATTAATACCTTGCCTTAACTGATCTAATGAATATAAATGCTCTTTCCACAATTGATCAAGAGTAATAAGTAAAAACCTCTTTCGTGCCATCTTCATTAAGTCTACACCATATTGTTCTTCTTTTTTATTAAAGAATTTTTCTACCTCAAGTAAAATAAGATTTAAAATACCCTCTTCATCAACATTTTCATTTTTAACCCAGTCTTCTATAGAAAGATTTAAAGAAAATAAATGATGAATTTCTTTTGTTAGGCCTTCTATATTCCATTCATCTGCATAAGAACGAGGTGGTATATGTTCATAAACCAAATTATGACAAAGCTCTATATACATTTCAGTTAACGTATCTTTTATATCATCTTTTTCCATAATTTCGATACGCTGCTCGTAAATGATTTTACGTTGATCATTCATGACATCATCAAATTTTAAAAGGTTTTTACGGGTTTCATAGTTAAAAACTTCAACTTTATATTGTGCTTTTTCTAGAGCTCTACTAATCATTGGATGAAATATAGATTCACCTTCTTTCATACCCAATTTTTGCAATAAGCCAGAAATTTTATCTGAACCAAAAATTCTCATTAAATCATCTTCTAGTGATAGGAAAAACTTAGTACGTCCTGGATCACCCTGACGACCAGAACGGCCACGTAATTGATTATCAATTCTCCGGCTTTCATGTCTTTCTGTACCAAGTACAAGTAATCCTCCTGATTTAAGCACTGTTAATTTATCACGCTCAAAATCAGCTACTAAAAAATTATCAGCTTCTAGCATATTGGGATTACCACCAAGCATAATGTCAGTACCACGACCAGCCATATTGGTAGCTATAGTGACAGCCTTTGGTCGTCCTGCTTGCGCAATAATTAAAGCTTCTTGTTCATGATATTTAGCATTTAATACTTGATGAGAAACATTTTTTTTCTTTAATAATGATGATAAATATTCTGATTTTTCTATACTTACGGTACCTACCAAAATAGGTTGTCCGTTTTTATGAGCTTTTTCAATTTCACTTACAATAGCATTATATTTTTCTTTTATTGTACGATATATCTCATCATCTTCATCTTGACGTTTTACTTGCATATGTGTTGGAATTTCTACTACATCTAATTTATAAATATCTTGAAATTCTGCTGCTTCAGTCATAGCTGTACCAGTCATACCTGATAATTTAGGGTACAACCTAAAATAATTTTGAAATGTTATTGATGCTAAAGTTTGATTTTCATTTTGTACTGTTATATTTTCCTTAGCTTCTAGCGCTTGATGTAAACCATCAGAATATCTACGGCCTTCCATTACACGCCCCGTAAATTCATCTATAATCATAATTTTATTATCTTTAATCATATAATCTACATCAAGTTTAAAGAGCTCATGTGCTCTCAATGCTTGATTTATATGATGTACTAATGATAAATTTTCTATATCATACAAATTACTTTCTTTGTCTAGTAATTTCATTTCTTGTAATATAACTTCAACTTTAGTGATGCCATCATCATTTAAAGTAATAGTTTTAGATTTTTCATCTTTACTATAATCAGCATTAGAAAGCTTTAATATGACTTTATTTATTTTATTATAGAGGTCAGAATTATCTTCTGTTGGACCAGAAATAATTAAAGGTGTACGTGCCTCATCAATTAATATTGAATCAACTTCATCGATAATTGCATAATTAAACGTTCTTTGAACAAAATGTTCAGGTGAATATTTCATATTATCACGTAGATAATCAAATCCAAATTCATTATTGGTACCATAGGTAATATCAGCATTATAAGCTGCTTTACGTTCTTCATCTGTGATTCCATGTATTAAACAACCAACAGTTAAACCTAAGAAATTATATAGTTTGCCCATCCATGCAGAATCGCGTTTTGCTAGATAATCATTCACAGTAATTACATGTACCCCACGCTCTGTTAATGCATTCAAATAGGTAGCAAGAGTTGCTACTAAAGTTTTTCCTTCACCGGTTCGCATTTCAGCAATCATACCCTTATGTAGTACAATTCCACCCATTAATTGCACATCAAAGTGACGTAAGCCAAGTATACGTTTAGATGCTTCTCTAACTACAGCAAATGCAGGTACTATAAGATCATCTAGCTTTATACCTTTCTTAAGTTGTTCTTTAAACTCTATGGTTTTACCTGATAATTCTTGATCAGAAAGTGCTGTTAAACCTTCTTCAAATTTGTTAATTTCTTCAACTAATGGTTTTAAAGACTTTATTATTCTATCATTCACAGATCCAAATAAACGTCTTGCTATCGCAGTAAACATTTCATACCCTTAAAAGTTATACATATATTTATAGATTTATAACTGGAGTTTATTATGCTGTAAATATAAGAATTACAAAACTCCAATATTTCTACTCAAAATTTTTTATATAATGAATAATATTCAATTTTTTGTATATTTATAGTTTAAATCAAGTATTTATTATGCCACTGAACACACAAATAGACATTTTTATTATCATCTAGCACAAATCGATTGGGGCGAGGTACGATATTTATAGTAAACCCAAAATTTGGGATTACTATACGATTTCCATTACAGGAGCTTTTAATATCAATGAAGTATAGTCATCACTATTTTAATCTTTTATCTCTGATTCTTTATTCTTATTTTGTTTTACATTAGAGGCTGATTTTTTTAAAGATTCCTTAAATCCTTTTTGTAATTTTTTTGCCTGTTGAGTATAGTCTTGTGTTTTTTCTTCTAATTCTGCTACGTATAGCTCTGGCGTTTTTACTTGTTTTTTAAATTCTTTAAACGATGGATCTAAAATAGCCGTTTGTATCTAATAATTTATCTTGATATGCTTTTTGATCGAGTATTGGCTTTCTTTTTAACACGTCACCTATGTTATCTAATATTTTAATGTCATGGTTTAATTCTGTCTTTAATAAATTGTATATATTTGCATAACATTTTTTTCTAATTCACCTATTACTCCTTTAGTTTGACTGATAATTTCACTTATATAATATCAGAGAAAGGAGATAATATCCTAGATGCAGAAGAAGTTTACTATAAGATTTCATAGTTTGGGTGCAAATTTCTGCTTTACTTATAACCTTCACTGAAGGCCTGTTTTCTTTTGGCAATGAATTAAATTTTCTTTATAAGTTTTATATCCTAGTTCATCATATAATTTTGCCCTTTTAGCTTCCATTTCTTTTTTGCCATAACGATCTCTAAAATCTTTAGGCGAACTATACTGCTTAAGATTTTTATTAAACTTCATATTTTTATAGTCTTCTATGCCTTTTTTTGACTAAATTTTCTACTTTCTATATATATATTATTCCCTATTTTAAAGCTTAATTTTGGTTCATTTTCTCTAGACTCATAATAAGAGTTATAAAAAATATCAGTAATTATCTTATCTTCAAGCTTATATTGCCTAAATAGTTATAATACTTTTCAAACTCCCATTCAGTATGTACCGCACCTTCTATATCTAACTTCCCAGCTTTAGGACAATATTTAAATAATATACTATCCTTGATTAATAAATCAATTCCACTACGCTGGATCAAAACAATGCTAATCTACAGCTTTTTGGGATTCTAAGCTAATTTTTTATCTTATAATTAAGTAATAAAAACTTTAAAATAAGATTCTTTTAGTTCTGGTACTTTTATCAAAGCAACCAATAATTTTTTTACATTCATAACTAATTTTGTAACATCAGCTCCCGCATTCAGTACCATTTTAACTATCTCATCAGAATAACTTATCAGCGTATCTAATAGTAGAGTATACTGAAATTTATCAATAGTATTAACATTTGCTCCTTGTTCTATTTAAGAATTAAGTAATATCTATCTTTGGAATTTAAATTTTCTTATATTATGATTTCTTAGAACATACATAAAAGGAGAAACACTCTCTTTATTCAGGATATTAGTTTGCACATCTTTAAGGTCTATATTGTTATTCTCAATAAGTTTCTTTAATTCAGGCAACTTAACTTTCTTAATTAATTTCAATGATTTTTGTTACATAATATTATCTTGTTAAAACCTTTGTTATATAAGTATATTTTTACTTTATTAATTAAGGCTTGAATGAATAATTATCTTTTTAAATATATTCTAAGTTTACCTTAACATTGAATAGGCTTTTAATATGTTATATTGCTCTCTAGACATATTAATTATCTAAAAGGGTAGTCTCTTTTTAACATTTTTAATATGAGTAATTTCTTTTTGCTTAAGGAGCTACACTAGGATATTGCTGATAATAAGGGTATATATATAACTATTACAGCAAATATTAAAAATATAACACCTATGCTGGTGGCTATACCTTTAGTAAAAAGTAAACTATAGAACTTATGATAGTTAAAAAGATTAGGCCCGATTTTTATTATTTGAGTATTGTTCTATAAATTGAATTCATTTTTTTCTGAATTTATATATAGTATCTAGTTTTTCTTTAAGCCTTACATCAAGTTTAGATTGATCAATTGGGTTTAACTGTCTAATATTTAATGAAGATTTACCATACCAAATTCCCTTATATAAATAACTTCCTTACATTTACTCCTTCAAAAGTAGCATTATTAACTATTACAAAATTTACAACTTTGTTTATCTTCTTGCTAACGCTACTCTTAATATATTGTAACATACTTGTTTTCGTAAATACATTAGATATAACACGTTCTATAGTAATATCAGCTAATGTTTTCAATGACTCATAATCTTTAATATTGGCAATTTAAGCAGAATATTTATAAGCTACCTCTTGAGTATAACACTTAATATTAATGCATCTGCTTCTTCTGCTCTTGGGAGCATTTTATCTACTTCTATAAAACTATTCACAATAGACTATGTATATGTATTGCACTATCAGTAGCAAGTTCAGCGAGTGCATATAACAAAGAATTTCCTTCCAAAGCATTAGCTATAAATATGATAACGAAGAAACATTTAAAACTATAGCTCTTATACGCGAAGTGTTTTTCAATTTATCTACATTGTCAGATATAGAAATTGATTTACCTTTGGCAATAGATTCTATAGCATTTCTTCCTAATCTAAATTCTTTACAAAATAGCTTAATAAATTCTTCTTGTGCATCTCTATCCACTGATGCTCTTGTTTAGTAAATAATAAATTTTCTTGCGTTGTATTATTTTGTTTATTGTAAAAGTGCTCAAATTGGTTGGCAATTTGATGAATTTTGGCCAGTTTTTATTATAAATTTTATTAAATTAATACTATCTTCACTTTCTAATAAAGAGTTGACAATTTCTTTAGCTAATTTTTCTTGAAAGAGTTATTCTTACTATATTATATCTGTTAATGCTACCACAAAACTTGCAATACTTCCTTCAAAATATTGATCAACAAATACTTGTGTATATATTTGCTTTATAAACCAATTAGCAGAGATATATTTTTCGATTTTTGACTTTTCTTTATAAGATCTTGTGAAGCTCCGCTTTGCTTTTTGATCATTGTCTATTTACTCGTATATCCTTTCTTATATAATCTAAAGTCAAACTATGTTTGTATATACATCGGTACTAATGTTTCAATTTCAGAGGCAAAATAGTATTTGTATATGATTCTCATTAATCTTTGAAGCATCATTTATGAAAGAATATTTTGCAGCTTGTATATTTTAATAAACTTAATTTTGCTTCTTTATTACCGAGCTCATATGATTTATTAAATATATCTTCAATAATCTGTATTTCTTTTTGTAATTTATTATTTAGTTGATTATTTTCCAAAATTATTGGGGATTTTATCCCCCCGATTCTACTAAATACTCTGGCTTTATCCATATCATTCAAACTATTTTTACTATATAATCTACGTGACAAAGTATAAAATTCTAAAGCTTCTAATGTAATATATCCTTCATTTATAAATGAAGTTTTTTTCATACATTTTACTGAGACAATAATAAACAAATGCTATATTTTTCTCTAAAGATTTCAATTCACCTTTTCACCTTTGGATATCTTTGATATAGATTATAGTAATCTATTTATATGCTTTATCCTTATTTAGAATTTTGCCTTTTTCAGCTAAAAGCTCCACTAAGGATTTTAGCTTCTATATTCCCTAATTCTATAGCTTTATTATAATAAGCTTGTGCTATAATTCTACATTAGCACCCTCTACTATCTCTAATTCACAAATAAATCCTAAAGCAAAATTTGCCTTATCTAAAAATTTCCGTTTCTTTCTTTTAATTATAATAGTAATTCATAAGCTTCTTTATATTTTTTATTTTTTTCCTTTAATAATTTAAAAGCTTTTTGCTCCATTAACTCTGATATATTTTTTCCATCTATTGTAATATTTAGCATATATTTACTGCTATATAACTTTATTATTAATGAATGATTAAAAAATCTGAAATATAGAATATTGTATTTAATATAGAGTTTATTATATAGTTGTGTTATCTTAATATACAAATATACAAAACTATGGAGCAAAACCATGATACCTCAAAATTATTTGGCATTAGAAAAAAAGTTTGAACAGCTAAATAATATTAACAATGTTAAGGCTATGCTCCATTGGGATTCATCTACTATGATGCCAGATGGGGGTGCTAATGAAAGAAGTAAACAACTCGCGTATTTAGAATCTTTATCTCATCAATTACTAGTTTCAGATGAATTACAAGAATTACTCATGCAAAATGAAGACAATCAAGACAATTTAGATGATTGGCAAAAAGCTAATATAGAGGTAATAAAGCATCTTATACAACATGCACGCGCAATACCAAAAAAACTTGTAGAAGCATTATCTAAAGCTTCCTCAGCTTGTGAAATGAAATGGAGAACCGCAAGGTCTCAGAATGATTTTAGAAGTTTTGCTCCATTATTTAAAGAAGTATTGAATATTTCTAAAGATATAGCAAGATGTAAATCTGAACTATTTGAATTTAAGAATATCTATGATGGATTACTAGACCAATTTGATCGTGGCTGTACTTCAGAAAAAATTGATAAAGTTTTTGCTGAATTGTATCAATTTTTACCAAATTTTATAGAAGAAGTAAAAGAACATCAAAAAAAACTACCTAAATTGTTACCTATATCAGGACATTATCCAGATAATAAACAATTTCTTTTAGGTAAGCAATGTATGCAATTACTTGGTTTTGATTTTAATCATGGACGTTTAGACATAAGTAGTCATCCCTTTTGTGGAGGTATTCCAAATGATACAAGAGTTACCACACGTTATGATGTTAATAACTTTATATCTTCTTTAATGGCTGTTATTCATGAAACCGGTCATGCTCTTTATCAGAATAATTTACCTACAAAATATATATCTCAACCAGTAGGCGCTGCATATAGTCTAGCAATACATGAAAGCCAATCTCTGTTTTTAGAAAAGCAAATTGCTAGTAGCAAAGAGTTCATTGAGTTTTTTCAGCCATATATCATAGATATATTAGAACTTGACAAAAATAAGCTAGAATTTTCTATTGATAATATATATAGACATATAACACATGTTGAATCTTCTTTCATACGCATTGAAGCAGACGAAGTTACCTACCCTGCACATATAATGCTTAGATATAAGCTAGAAAAGGCCATGATTGAAGATGCACTCACAGTAGATGAATTACCAGAAGTCTGGAATGATGAAATGTATAAAATGTTTGGTATAAAACCTACTAACTATAAAGATGGGTGTATGCAAGATATTCATTGGCCAGCCGGATTAATTGGCTACTTTCCAACCTATAGCTTAGGTGCTATCATAGCTGCACAATTAAGTAATACTATGTCTAAAAAATTAGGTAACATAGGAGATTATATAAAAAGAGGAGATTTTATTACCCCTATTACATGGTTAAAGGATAATATACATTGTTATGGTTCAAAATACGACAGTAATAGTTTAATAGAAAATGCTACCGGTAACTTAATTAATACTTCATATTATATTGAGTATTTACGCAAAAAATATTTAAGTTAGTTGTCTTAGTCAGTTTCTATTTTTTGATTAAAAATAATTCTTCATATATTAGTTGAGATTATGACCGAACAGTCTCTATGTAAACCTTTATCACTACAATATTTCTCTGTAAATAAATTCCAGTTCATCTTACTTGTGGCTATATAGTGTATAATTAAAATGAGTAGTATAATCATATATAAAAAGTGAGATAAAAGAAGTTCTGAAAGAGGTTTCTGCCCTCTACTTATAACTAATGATAAAACTTCATGCAAATATTAGAGAAAATATAAATATGAAATAAGGAATACCAAAAAAACAATCATAAAGTGTAAAAAATTCTGGTAGCCTAGAATATTTTGAAGAAAAAAAACCTATATAATAAGAAGATACAGTTATTCATGTTAAAGTAAGCAATTTATAATAAATTACAGTTATATTTTGCACTAAACTCTAAAGAATTTGAGTTTTATTTGTGTCATAAGCTTAATGAGTTATATTAACTTTGTTGCACAATTTTAGTATACTCTCATTGTTTTTTACTTGACTGTAAAAAAATATACAGAAAATTAGCTAAAAAGTAAAAAACGATTTCTCACCAACATTTAATTACTGTTGGTGAGCCCGGCGCGATTCGAACGCGCGACCCTCTGATTAAAAGTCAAATGCTCTACCAGCTGAGCTACGGGCTCTAAATGCAATCTTTTTTTTAAGATTTAGAAAATTTAATTGCAATTAATTCTCAAATAAGATAAATGAAGAATTATGACGCAGTTGTCAAGCATAAATAACTAAAAATTTGAAAATAAATAGTTTTATATGAAAAATAATGTAGTAATTATAATACCAGCACGTATGAATTCAACTAGATTACCTGGTAAGCCTTTGGCTGATATAGGCGGAAAACCTATGATTTTGCATGTAATGGAAAAGGCATTAGCTACTAAACTGGGTCCAGTATTTATTGCGTGTGATGATGATGAGATAGCAGAAGTAGTAATAAAAGCTGGAGGAACAGCTATTATGACAGAAACTTTTCATCCTTCTGGTACTGATCGTATATATGAAGCTTTAAAAAAAATAGATTACCAAAAAAAGTTGGACATTATAATTAATCTACAAGGAGACTTACCGTTTATTGAACCTTTTGTTATTAAAAATATAACTGATTTATTTACAAATGATAATGTAATGATTGGAACTGCTGCAGCAGAAATTCGTAATAGTCATGAAGTGTTAGAACCAAGCATAGTAAAGCCTGTAATAAGTTTTAATAATACTACTACAGGTAGGGCTATATATTTTTCTAGAAGTCCAGTACCTTATAATGCACCTAAATATTATCATCATATAGGTGTTTATGCTTATCAGAGAAGTGCTTTAGAACAATTTATTAATCTAAAACCTAGTTATTTAGAAAATATTGAAAAACTAGAACAATTACGTGCCATTGAAAATAATATACCTATAGACATTACAATAGTTGACAGAATTCCAATATCAGTTGATACTCTAGAAGACTTAGAAAAAGCAAGAAAATATTTTTTAAGTTTAAATCAATAAATATAAGGAAATCTATTGATGCAAACACTATCATTCGATAATCGTGATGGTTTTATTTGGTATAATGGTAAATTTATACCTTGGCGCAATGCTAAAATTCATGTTTTAACTCATGGGTTACATTATGCTTCATGTGTATTTGAAGGTATTAGAAGTTATGACTATAACATTTTTAAATTATATGAACATAATCAAAGATTGCATAAATCAGCGGAGTTACTTAGATTTCAAATACCATACACAATAGAAAAGTTAAATTTAGTAACTCAAGAGTTGGTTAATTTACAAAATATACCTAATAGTTATATTAGAAGTTTTGCATGGCGTGGTAGCGAAACTATGAGAGCTTCTGCTAGAAATACTAGTATCCATGTAGCGATTGCTTGTTGGCAAGTACAAAATGATTATTATAAAAACGACTATAAAGGTTCTAGATTAATTGTATCCGATTGGGTTCGTCCTCCTGCAAATGCTATGCCTACTAATAGTAAATCTGCTGGTATGTATATGATTTCAACCTTAAGTAGACATAAAGCTGAAGAGCTTGGATATGATGACGCACTATTACTTGATTATCGAGGATATGTAGCAGAAGCCAGTATAGCAAACTTTTTTATGGTACGTAACAATATATTATATACTCCTATAGCTGATTGCTTTTTAAATGGTATTACAAGACAAACAGTAATAGAACTTGCCGCTAAAAAAAATATTCAAGTTGTAGAAAAACATTTTACACTTGATGATGTTAAGCAAGCAGCGGAAGTATTTTTAACAGGAACAGCTGTTGGTATTACTCCTGTAATTCAAATTAATGAGTATAAATTTAAGGTTGGTAATATTACAGAGTCTTTAATTTATGATTACTATAATTTAGTATACAATAAAGAGATACAAAATGTATAAATTACAAGGCGTCTTTACAGCGTTAATTACACCTTTTGAGAATAATCAAATAGATGAAAAATCTTTGATTTCTCTAATCGAGATGCAAATTTCTGCAGGTATAAATGGGATTGTTACTTGTGGAACAACAGGTGAATCTCCTACCTTAACTGACTCAGAACAAAAATTTATTATTGAATTATCTGTTAAAACTGCTAAAGGTAGAATACCAATAATTGCAGGAGCTGGTAGTAATTCTACAAATAAAACTATTTATTTATGTCAAAATGCAGAAAAAGCTGGAGCAGACATGTTAATGTTAATTGTACCTTATTATAATAAACCAACTCAAGAAGGTCTATATCAACATTTTAAGTATGTTGCAAATTCTGTTAACCTTCCAATAATTATATACAATAATCCTATTAGAACAGCTGTAGATTTATATGATACAACTTTATCAAAATTAGTGCATGAATGCAAAAATATTATTGGAATTAAAGATGCAAGTGGTGACCTTACTCGTCCAATATTATTAAGAAACATGATACAAAAAGAATTTATCTATCTTTCTGGTGATGATACAACAGCATTATCTTTTAATGCCTCTGGAGGTAATGGTTGTATATCAGTTATATCAAATATTGTACCAGAATTATGTATAAAATTACAAATTTTATGGAATGAAACTAAAATCAAAGAAGCTATAGAATTACAATCCAGATTAATGACTTTATGTAGTGCTATGTTTTGTGAATCAAATCCTATACCTATAAAATATGCCGCTAGTTTACTTAGTATCTGTAAACCAGATGTAAGGTTACCTCTTGTATTGCCTAGTATAGATAATCGTAAGATTATAGAGAATTCTTTGATGTCACTTGGAATAATAAAAAACTCTATAATATAATAAAATTATGGCTACTAAAAATATTTCAAATAAACGCATTGTCGTTCAAAATCGTAAAGTAAAATATGATTATCATCTAGAAGAATTTTTTGATGCAGGAATAGTATTATCTGGGAGTGAGATAAAATCTCTTAGAGCTGGCAAGAGCAGTATATTAGATGCATATGCTGAAATAAAAAATAGCGAAGTATATTTAATTAATTCTTACATTGCAGAATATAATAATGCTAATAAATTTAATCATGAGCCATACCGTATACGTAAACTGTTATTACATAAAAAAGAAATCAAAAGGTTAGATGGTAAGCTACGTAATAAAGGTTTAACTCTAGCTGTACTTTCTATATATTTTAATAATAGAAATTTAGCTAAAATAGAGCTAGCATTAGCCCGTGGTAAGAAAGCTTTTGATAAACGTGAAGTTGAAAAAAGACAGGATTGGGAAAGAGAAAAATCTAGGGTAATGCGTGATAAATATAAAAATTTATAAATAATATCTAAAAATTAATACAGTGTATAGAATGTATAGTCTATACCATAAAAACCGTTCTTTTATAAATATAGTCAAACCTTCAAAGCTTATTATAGGTTATCATTCTTCATCCATTTATATTTTATACTCTTCTATTAATGAGTAACTATTTTAGACTTCAATTGCAAATAAAATAAAAGATTAACAAAAATAATCTAAATCTTTTATCTAAGAAAACAAGTAACAAACATTTAAATGTGAGTCATCGTTCACTTGACAATTATCTACAAAATATTGTAATTAATACATTTATGTATATATTAAAATAAGATTTATTTATATAAAGGTAAAATTTTAAAAGCCTCACTATGAAAAGAAAACGTTCTGATGCAGAGACTATAATTTCTTCAACATTTCTTTCTGTCATTAAGAAAAATATTATGGATGTACTCCATTTATGTATTCTGTATAAAAAATTATGAAACTGCTTTGGAACTAGTAGAATCTCAGAAACGCATGTGTCACAAATTTTTTAATGTGAAGTCAGAAGATGCACAAGATATACTCAATGAAATGGTTCCAGTGTTATCTGAGCAAAACATGTAAGAGATTAACAACATGTTTAATGCAGCAACACAAGAACAATATGAATCAAGTGTATTGTATGATACTATTAATAAACCAGATATATATACAATTCTTAATAATAAACCAATACTAGATTAAAAAAAATTCAAGTCGAATCTATTGCAGAAAGAGTATCACATCGTATAAGATATAAGATAAATAATACTGGTGATAATAAATATATATTTTATTAAACATTAGAAAACAATATATAAAATATATATTTTTTATATGTAAAACATGAGTCTTTATCTGACAGATAGTTGATAATTAAGCAACTATCTGTCAGATAAGTCTTATTTATAGAATCCTTAAAAGTTTGCACATAGAAGGGAAGCTTCCTCATGACTTTGCAAGCTAACACTAAGGTTTGGTCACAACAATAAAATTTTAGATCTCTCTTAGCCACTTTTTTAAGAATTTACACTCCTCTATTTCTATTATTCCCTGATCTTATTTGTGTTTCTTGCTTCACTGTATTTTTTATATCTTCCTTAAACCCTTTTATGATACTTCTTTAATTAATAAACTCAGGCTGTCTTTACCAAAAATACTCTTAATTCACAGCCTTAATCTTATTTATATATTATCTTCAGGTAAATTATTATAAGTTTCCTTAAAATATAATTTCTCTAAAGATTTAGTTATTTTTGTTATAAAATCTTCAGATGTTTCACTTGATTTAAACTTCCTATCTATATACATTACAGCATCTTTAAGCATAGCATTTTATATTGTACACTTAGCTCTTTAGTTCAGCTTTATCATTCTTTTGATACTATCAGGAAGATAAGCAATATTACTCCCCCATCTTATTACTAAGTCTTTTCTTACTTATTGCACTTCATATAAATCTAGAGGAATTTTTCTATCCGCATTTTTTGCATTTAATTGATTACAATTTTTATTGTACTTATAGTCTTGCCCTAAAAAGTCTCATATATCCCTTCCTGCTTGTATTAGTAATTTTACTACTTCCTTTTTGATTACATATACAGAGGTATATATAAGAGAGCTTTGTAGGATTTTGAGTCTGGCTCTATATAGCGCCATCAATTAAATAAGGGAAAAATTTTTAAGCAAGAGCCTTTAACTTGTACAATATCACCCTTTTCTATCGTTATTGCAAAAGATTTATGAGCATTATCTATATTCATCTCAAAGTTATTTTTAAAACTTAAAGCTTTTCAAACTTTAGTTCTTTTTTATCTTTCTTATTGCTATCACAGAAAGCATTGATAACTGCAAAACTTGAGCACCATTCTTCAATAAATGTAAGTTGGGACCCAAGATTTACCCACTAATTTTTTACCCTCTTTACCATATAATTAATATATGCACCCCCAACTTTACCAGTTTTAATTCCTATAACATCCACAACTGCAATTTTTTCTGGTAATACTCCTCTCTTTATTAATTCTTTAATTTCACCTGCAGCCGCTGTTATATGACCACTACCACTTGAAGTAATAATTAAGTATTTTTTTGATCGTATAAGTTATCCTTAAAATTTTCATTAGATATTTTAAAAGGTTTTAGACAATATTAATTAACATTAAGTAAACTTTATCCCTACTCAAACTAATATTAGGTAAAACCTTAATCTATAGTTATTTAAGTCAAATTAGGTGTATTAAAGAAAGCATGCAATGCCCAAAATCTATTTTAAGCTTACATTTTGCAAGTTTAATAAGGGTATTTGTTCTTTCTGATTTATAAAAAATTATAACGAGTTGTCCTGGATTCAATTCTTTAACTAAAAATTGCTCTATCCAACTTCCAAGTATGTGAACCATTTTTTATATAGCTATGCCCATTTTTCTAAGCATTATACTAGCTCATTATTAAAGATCAGCTATTTTTACTACATATTATATACTTATAATAATTAAATATGATACCACTCTAAATTTTTAATTTTTATACTAATTAATTAATATAAAATTAATATTTTATATTTATTATATTTTTTTCTACAAATTATTTATAATATTTTATATGGAGTATTTATGCCTCAAAACACTAACTGCGTTTTACCAGACCAAAAAAAATTTGAAAAATTAAAACAAAATATTCATAAAACCTGTCAAGAAATAGAAAAATTTAGAAAAGAAAAACAACAACAAGAACATGAAAAGAAAATACATAAAGACTTATATGATAAAACAACTTCTAAATCTACCCGAGATCAAGAAAATAAAATAATTTCTGACATAGATAAAAAATTAAAACAGCTAGATCAAGATATATGTAGGAAAAAAGACTTACTTACTACTTTAAGTAAAGATCTTAAAGATAGTCAAAATCAATATGAAGAGACAGTAAAATTTTGTCAGAATGAAATTAAACAGGCCTGCGAAGTTAATGCTGAAATTTGTAGAGTTTTAGGAGAACCTTTTACTATGGATCTTACTCCGACATCAATACAAACAGAACTAGATTGTTTAGATGTAGGATCATCTACTTTAGTATTAGAAGATGAAATCCCATCTACCCCATCCACTTCAAACTCTTTTATGTATCAAGAAGAATTAAATAATCCACATGATCAATCACTATATCCAACATTAAACTCCCCTTCTACGTCATCTGCACCACCATCTTATGAGGATGTAACTAATGGAGACCATACACAACAAGAAAATAGTTTTAACAATACACAGTATGATGATCCTATTAAGTTAGATAATCCGCAATTAGAACCTAATGGGCATGGTCAAAGTTTGCTAGGAAAATTATCTCTTGGCTTTTGGTCATAAAAAAATAACCTATACTTTAGTATTATAAATTATTTTCTCCTTGTCATTTAGAGGAGAAAATATGTTTCTTATTAAAGAGTTTTTTAATTTAAAACTTGTGTATCATTTATTAGTGGTAGGAATATTTTGTTATTTTATTTAAAAAATTATATAAAAATTAAGTTGATGTTATTAAAGGTTTATTTCTTAATTAATATATAATTTATGAAATCTCTTTAAAAAATGTTAAAAGAGCAGAAGATTGAAGCCAAAATTAAAGCTATAGAATTAATTAAAAAGAGTTATACTTTTTTCTAATTATGATGATGATTATAGTTTTATTTATTATTGTAAATACTATTTAAACTACACTTTTTATCCAGATTTCAAATGTACTATTTTAAACAAATACATTCTTGCGTTTAAGCAAGCATGTATAAGAAACCAAGTAGATATTATAGATATCTGTTTTTTGACTAAAGAAAACTTTAGAAAAAAGATTATTCATAGTTATCATAATGATGATCATCCTTTCATACTTGCTGTGGCAAAGGGACATTTATCAGTAATAAATAAATTATTAAAAATCATCACAAGTCCTAAGTGAATAGAGAGTATTATAAGTCTCGTGCCTTCTTTGTAATATCTGCAAAAAATGGGAATGTATCAGTGTAAATAGGTTAATAGAGATTACTACTGCTTCTGTGAAGAAAGAACATGATATGTGCAGAAGATTATTATGCTTTCAGAGTGGCATCAGCATATAGATATTTATTGGATAAACATTTTATTTGTATTAGAATACCTATATATAGCTTGGTTCCTGAAAATCAGTATAATACCATAAATAATGAGATACATGACTACTGTAGAGTAAATGGTGATATTAAGTATCAAAATCAATATTTTCCAGTATTTAAAAAGCTTGATATGAATTTTATTAAACTATTGCCTAAAGTCAGGGAAGATAATCTAAGTATTAGCACTAGCAAACATATGACATAATTAAATCTGGAGCATCTATTGTAGGATTTATATGAGTTGGTTTTACTAAATTGGTTAAATTATTTTCTACCCAATTTATATTTCCAGAACATATTAGAGTTAATTTTACTTATAACATACTATTAATTAGATTAAGACGATATATACACAAGTTCAAAAATTCTTTAGTTTTATTAATATCTCTACCAAGAAGAAATTGTTTCTTTAAAGCAACTTCAAAATCTTTCTTAGAAGTATATTGTTCAAATCGAAATGGATGATTATCAAATAATTCTAGAAAAATCAATTTACCAACAACACAAATGATCATTAAAAAAATATAGATTATTTTCATTGTTTTACCCATATATTCATTATATAGCTGTTGGCACCAACGTACTCCAATTAGCTATGTTTATCAGAATAAAAATATTTACATATATTTAAAGGTTATTTAAGAAAATAATACCAAAACGTATATAATTAATAACAAATTGTGATAATAAGACGTTAAGCAATATTTAATATTTAACGTCTCTTGATAAAATATAAAAACTTGTTGTATGTTGCCTAATTAATGAGTAAGATACATTAGACGATAAATGTTCTTCTACCTTTAACCCCAAAAATACGGTTATTATTATTTTTAAACGAATTTCAAGCATTATCTTATAGATACAATGCCTAGAAGAATATTAACCTTACTTAATTTTTAACTATAATAACTAAAAACCTATAGTCATACCTTGCACATTATTATTTATTATTTTACCAATATAACTAGAGGTAGGACCTTTTATTCTTTCTTTTATAAGAGGTGCTTGAATATCTAAAGTTTGATATTCTATATTCTCAGTTTTCTCTTTATTTATAATATTATGGGAATGAGTTTTATCAGATAATTTATATATAAGACCTCCTAAAAACATTCCTATCCCGGACAGACATGTACCAGGAACAACACTGGAGACTAAGGTCATTGCACCTGGAACTAAACTAGCAATTATTGGAATTTCTGGAAATAACATAAATAATAGCGATACACCCGCCACAACTAAACCTGCTACTAACAGTTTACTACTTCTGATATGAGGTTTGCATATAACTTGGACATCAGGCTTTTTATGTGTATCATTTGACTCATTTGCTTTTTCTAATTTATTTTGGGCTTTAATTTGCTTATCACGATTGTTCTTAATTATATTAATTAATTCAGATGGAAGCTTTTCTGATGAAATAGATGAGAATCCTCTATTCTTAACATCATCTTCAGTACCAATCGCACAACCATATTTTGTAATTCCCTTTACAGTACCAAACATAGAATTATCTTCTAGTATAATTCCAGACTTACTCAGTATTCCATCTGCTGCCCAGTCTTTACCATATTCTTCTTTTGTTACTTTAGTATGTAAAAATCTTCTTTTATTGTTTGATTTACCCCTTATTATACCTTCATATAATAATTTTTTATGATCTATATGTATTGGATCTCTATTTTGAAACCAATCTAATATATGTCTTGGATTCACTTTATTTATTATTTTATTTATTGTACTAGTTTTATAAAATGCATGATTCATCATTCGTTCTACTGCAACATCAGCAAGAAACTCTAATGATTTATCATCCTTAATATTAACAAGTTGAGGACCATATTGGCGCGCTAAATGATCTGATACTTCTTCAATTAAATCAAGTAAATCTCTACCACGTGGTAGCATTTCATCAACTTCTTTATTAGTATTAATTACAATATCTTTATAAAATTTATAAGCCGCATCAGTAGTAAAAGTAGTTAAAGCATAAGTTAATGCACTGCCTCCTAATAAATTGCCTACATAACATAGAGGAGGTATATTCATAACCGTTAAGCTTCGATCTAATACATATTTTATATTATCTATCGTATCAGGAAGTGGGGAAGCTTTTCCATTTGCTACAGATTCAATTGCATTTCTGCCTAATCTAAATTTTTCACACACTAACGCCTTAAACCTACTTTGCACGTCAATTAATTCATACTCTCCTTTAGTCATCATTAATTCATCATGTATTTTTTCGTTACATACTTCTTTTAATGGTTTTTTAATTAAAGCAGCCAACTCTGCATATCTTCTTCTTTTTAGAGTATTTAGTGAAGCATCAGTGTTTGTATCTTTAATAACTTTCCCAATTAATTTTAATATTTCAGTATCATTTAATAATTCATCAGTTAGCTTTTTAATAATTGCTTGCTTATGTATTGGAATATATTCATATTTAAATATATCACTTGTACTTAATATTTCTGCTACTATACTTGTTAACCATACAACTTGTTCTTCTAAATACCGATTTATCTCTTTACTAGAAAAAAAAATTTTTTTTAGCCATTTTGCATTTACATAATTAACTGGGTAGAAATTCTGCATTAGTAGCTCTTGCTGTTCTTTTATATTAGATGTAGTTCCTTTAGAAGTTTTTAGAATATATTCTATTTTTGCAAAAATATCTTTACCTAATGCACGCCCAATATCACTTGCCTGTTTTTTAGCAATTTGACTTAATATTTTTTTTGCTTCAATATTATGTGATTCTATAGTTAGTACTTTTCTGATTGTATTAAATGCAATAGTACCATCATCACTAGGCGCAATAGCCTCAATACTTGCTTTATTTATTAGAGTTTTAATATGACGAGGAAAAGTTACTAAAGCTTTATCTATTTCAATTTTTAAATTCTCAAAACTTACTTTTTGATTTACTCTCCTGTGAAGTAATACATTTAGATTTAATATTCCCAGTTCAGCTTTATGTAATCCTAAATCTCTTGCCTTTTGAAAATAGTTATGGATATCTTTTGTAGATTCATTAAATTCTTCTTGAGAAACATATTTTTGAGAATTATTTTCAAACTCTATACTTTTTAGCCACGCAATTCTATTTAATACTCTTGCTTTATCTATATCATTAATATCGTACTTCTCATAAAGTTTTTGGGCGTTTTCATAATTTGATAGAACTATTTGCATATGATTGTCAGAACTTAATTTACCCTTTTCATACATTCTACCTAAACGAAAGTAAGCAAAAGCAGCATTTTCTGCTAATACACTTAAATTATCTACTGAGTTCTTATTTTTTACACTTTCATATTCTGATATAAAACTTTGATATTGTGCCTGTATATATTCTATATTATTCCTATTCTCTTTTTCTTCAAAAAAACATTTTCTAACCTTAGCCTCAATACATCCCTCAGCAATAGCCTTTATATAATAATTTTTAATAACATTTGGTAAATCTGTTTGAGGAATATCACGATCTTTTGTTAAATTTAACTCCAGGATAAAGCCTAATAAAAAATAAACATTTCCTTTATCTAAATTTTTTTCCTTTGACTCTTTTAGCTTGCAGAGTTTTTCATAAGCATCATGATATTTACCTTGCCTGAATAAGTTAAAAACATCATCAATAGGAGAGTTTTGCACATCTTGTGTTCTAATTTCTTTTGAGGCTAATATCTTTTTTATTGGATTTTTCATAATTTATTAACCATTTATGTAATTAATTCTTATTTATTTAACTAGTCAAGCGTATCAAAAATCGTTTAATTAATCAATCACTAAATCTATAATAAAGATTTGGTATTATATAAAAAGTAGAAACACATATCAAAAAAAACAGAGTAAAATCTTAAAATACAAATTAGAAAGTAAAGAAGAGCTCTTCCATTATATACAAGAAAAAAAATGTTAGTTATAAATACTCCTATAAAAAATTTAATCACATTTATAATGCTGGTTTTTTATAACACGTTTTTATAATATAAGATTATTATATGCAGAGATTCTTAAAATTTTTTGTCATCATATATATCAAAATAAAATTTAGCCTATGGATTTGAATTTAGTTATCCAGAATCTTTAAATACAAGTTTACAATTTCTCACTTCTTATCATATATCAAATAAATAGTCATATGACGCTGAATACGGTTTAGGTACAGGCACACCTGTTATAAGCATACCTATATTGGTTATTAATAATAAAGAAGATATTTATCCCAAATATTTTTGGATAGAAATTAGAATTGGTATAAACCATAATTTAGAAACCATTAAAAATTAATGATATAGAATTTAACGTATTTAATATCGAAGAAACTGGCATGGTGTAATACGCTCAAGGGTTTAGTTACCACACTTTATATAAAATTAAGGCTGAAAGTAATAGAATGTCAAATCCTAATCCCAGAACACATCAGATAAAATTTTGCGAAGCTATTATTATTTAGTAGGAAAAATTGTAAAAACTTTTAAATTTATATTAGTTCCAAAAATTAAAGAAATGATGTATAGGTCCGTGTCCTTTTCCTATTTCATATTTACTCCCATGATATATAGCCTTGGTTATTATATTTTTTGCTTGCTGTACAGCTAATTTTATATCTGAATTATGAGCTAAAAAAGCTGCTATTGCCGCTGAAAGACTACATCCTGTACCGTGTGTATTGTTTGTAACTATACGTTCTTCCTCTAACCATAGAAATTCTTCTTGATTTAAAACTAAGAGATCTTTAGAAAAAGGTGTCTCTTGCATTATATGCCCTCCTTTAAGTAAGACACTATTCGCCACATTTAATAAATCAAATGCTGCTTTATACATATCATCATAAGATAATATGTTTTTACCAAGTAATTCTCCTGCTTCAAAAATATTAGGAGTTATAATGTTACTAATTGGAAATATTAATTCCTTTAAAGCAGTAATTGCTTCCTTTGTTATTAATCTTTCACCATTCTTGGATACCATTACTGGATCACATACTATTTTAAGCGATCCATATGCTCTTAAACTAGTAGCTACTACTTCTATTACTTCTGTTCTTTCTAACATGCCTATTTTAATTACATCTACACCAATATCTTCTATAATAGCACTAATTTGTTCTGCTATAGAGGATATAGGTAACGAATAACATTTTTTTATACCTTGTGTATTTTGTATTGGCAAAGCAGTAAGAACTGTCATACCATAACATCCTAAAGCTGAAAACATTTTAATATCGGCTTGTATACCTGCTCCCCCACTACCATCAAAGCCTGCAATTGATAAAGCTCTAATATATTTCTTCATAATTGTCCTTTAAACATTTTGTAATATATTTTTTATGTCCATCAATGTTATATTATATAATTTATCTATAAAATTTGTCTTAAACGAAGCAGGACCAACAGAATCATTTGCTACTAACTCACCAATGATGTCAAACATCGTTACGGCATGGATTATAGCGGCAAAATAGTTACTATTAATAGAAAGAAAAGCAGCAATTATACTAGATAATGTACATCCCATACCAGTAACTTTTGACATTAATAAATGTCCATGCTCAACTTTTATTACTTTTTCATTTTCAATTATGTAATCTACTTTTCCTGTAACCACTACTATCATATTAAATTTTTTTGAAAGATATTTTGCAGCACCCAAAGTATCGTTTATATTTTCTTCATTACTATCTACACCTTTAGTAATAATTTTATTATGTACTAACGATAATATCTCAGAAGAATTACCTCTTATCACTGTAATTGCCCTTGTATTCAACAATTCTAAAGTAATTTGAGTACGATATTTTGTAAATCCTGCACCAACAGGATCTAGTACTATAGGTATTTTTTGATCTTTAGCTATAACCGCAACTTGTATCATAGTTTTAATCCAATATTCTTCTAAAGTACCAATATTAATATTAATAGCCTGTACTGATTTTGTAATTTGTTCTATTTCTTCATGTGCATGTGCCATAATTGGAGAAGCACCTATCGCAAGCAAGCTATTTGCCATAATATCCATAGTAACAAAGTTAGTTATATTATGAACCAATGGAGACATAGATTTAATTTTCTGTATATCATTCCATATATTATCTGGATCTATTATTATCATATTTTTCTAAACTATTATTAATTTTTTTATACATCATTTGAGCAGCTTCTTGTGGACAATTCTGATTTTGAATAGCTGAAATTACTGCAACTCCTTTACTTCCAGCTTCAATAATATCAGTTACATTTTTCATATTAATTCCACCAATAGACATTACAGGGTATTTAGAAATTTGAGTTAGATCTTTTAATCCTTCTAACTTCCATAATCCTTTATAATCATTTTTACTATTACTATGAAAAACAGGACTTGCAGACACATAATTTATTGAGTTTAAACCATTAGCAATGCTGGCTTGTTCCAAATTTTCTAATGATAACCCTATAATTGCATCTCCTCCTAAAATTTTTCTTGCCTTATCTGGATGCATATCACTTTGCCCTAAATGCACGCCTTGTGCACCAGATGCCTTACATATATCAACTCTATCATTAATAATTAAGGGTACTTTATATGGAGTTAATTTTTCTATTAAAAGCTCTGCTAAAGATATAAGCTCTTTATCAATAACACTATTTTTTTCTCTTAACTGTACCATAGTTACTCCACCCTTTACAGCTTTTTCTACTATATCTACTAACCAATTAAAAGAGTGATCCTGTCTATTAGTAACTAAACATAATTTCATTATGTTTGTTAAATGTTTATTATATAGTAATTTCCTAGAAATGCCTTGCAAATCCATAAGTATACGTGAACTAAACTTCATAATTGTCTCTATTACATAACAAACTATATGACTATAAAGATAATAATACACCTAAGAATAATATTTACACTCTCCCTACGTAAACACTATCTCAATCAAATACAAGAGCTAAATTTATAATCTAACAGCCGGTGACTACTTATGACCTATAGCATTATCAAGGTTATGTCAAGAAGATTTAATCTACTATACCAAGCTATTTCGCATAAATTCTAAATTATCATTAATTCTTCTAGGATTAAATTCAATTATTGCGTAAGTTGCTACTTTGATTTATAATAAAAGGATCTTGCTTTACAATATTATTTAAAGAGTCCTTATCTATTCCTCACACTAAAATTATACCAACATTTCTAGGATTTTTAGCATACGACATTAAAAATATTCCAGATTTATAATGAATGATGTTATAAAAAATTCATGTGATCATCCAAAAAGTTGATCTATAACATCAAGAGGCTTCGTGTAAGTTAAATTGATTATATAATATACACCTGCCTAATAATTAAAATTACATTAGACAGATTATTTTAATTTATGCAGCTGTTGTAAAGCGCCATGCATCTTGATTGGCAAAAAGAGTACGCAAAATTTTATTATTTATTGCATGACCAGCACGTATTCCATTAAATTGCCCCTTAATATAGTATCTAGACAAATATAAATCACCTATTGAATCTAGTACTTTATGACGCACAAATTCATCCTTATATCTTAAACCATCTTTATTTAATACTTTATCTCCATCAACAACTATAGCATTATCTAAAGACCCACCAAGAGCCAATCCCATTTGACGAAGCTTTTCTACATCATTTACAAAGCCAAATGTTCTAGCACGACATAAATCCATTTTAAATGAAAGTTGGCAAGGATTAAAACTATATCTTTGATTAGCTATTACTTTGTTATTAAAATCAATTTCCATACTAACTGAAAATTCATTAGCAGGAGACACAGACATAACAGAATTACCATCTTGAATAGAAACTGTATCAATTATTTCAATAATTTTCTTAGATTTAATTTGTTTTTTTATACCTGCACATTCAAACATAAACATAAAAGATTCTGAACTACCATCCATAATTGGTACTTCTTCAGCATCTATCTCGATAATTAAATTACTAATCCCAGCTCCCCAAATAGCTGCCATCAGATGTTCTATAGTACAAATTTTAATACCATATTCATTAGTAATTGTAGTTCCAAGCATAGTATGAGTCACAAGTTCATAAGAAGCCTTAACTATATTTTTACCATTAGCAACATCTAAACGCTTAAATACAATACCTGTATCAACTTCTGCAGGAAAAAGTCTTATAGATACATTTTTACCACTATGTAATCCTATACCGAAACAACTTACAATGTTCTTAATTGTCGTCTGTGGCCCATATAATAACACTTTGAATACCTATATACGTAATTAAATACACTAAACTCTATTAACTTATAGACCAATTTTGTGTATTATAGCAAATCACAATTTCTTACGTATTGTTACAAACAATAATGTTACATATAGCTTTTTTGGATATCTTATACAATAAACCAGTTAGGAATTGTATTATACTGGTAAAAGTGCTTATTTACTTTATACTCTAAAGCCATATTATTATCTGTAACAATCATTAAATCTCTACGCCTAATAATATATCAGTTAATGGCATTTCATATTAGATAATACTTTACCATATTCTGAAGAAAAAATACTATTTCCTTTACTATCTCTAAACTGCAAAAAATTCTCTTTTTTGTTATTTCGTCAAGAAATATTATCATAATTTTTACTATATTCTGGTAACCAGGATTAATTTCAACTACTTTAACCTATAAACCACTACTTAATCTTATAACTAGCACTTTTTGAAGGTTAGGGTGTAATGCAGCAACCATATATGCACGTAATATACTATTATTGTTATTTAGCATATTAATATTAAACCTCCATCATAAACTCCCCAGGCATAATATATATATCCCTTTCTATCTCCAAGAATAGTTACAATTCCTCACTCGAAACAAATGTTAATATTATATTTTGTTTTAATATTAAAATGCTCAAATAATATAAAACT
Source organism: Rickettsiales endosymbiont of Dermacentor nuttalli (assembly GCA_048496475.1). Taxonomy (GTDB): domain Bacteria; phylum Pseudomonadota; class Alphaproteobacteria; order Rickettsiales; family Arcanibacteraceae; genus Ac37b. The sequence goes on along the minus strand of JBGCXS010000001.1, from coordinate 163,884 downwards.
AGTAATTTAAGGGAGTAAGTGTTGACCCTATAATATTAGTGCTATAAACAAGAGATATCCTAAACCCATATTTGTTTGTATATTATCTTCGCTAGAAAGATGAGATAATATAGGAAATATAGGAGCAATATAACAAGCACACACATCTACCATTAAGTATCCTATAATGTAGCTAGATCCTAAAACTAAAGAATTTAAATAATAAAAAAAAGCCTAATACAATATTGATTATAATATTTACTTAATATTCTCCCTATTAGGGCTCTGCTACCTAGATCAAGTATAAAATAATACTATTAATAAAAGCAAGAAAACTGAATTTAAAACAAAGTAAAATAAACATCCTATACTACCCTAAAAAACTAAATAGGTATACACATCATAAGTTTTAAATTTTTCTCTTATTAAATTATCAATTGGTAATAAATTTAGATAATAATTGTATTCTATCACAAATTTGAATAAACAATCTGGGTTGATAAATAGATCATATAAATAGACAAAGAGTCACCAATAGATACAAACTTATTAATTGTAACAAGCAAACGATACACCTCTGCTAATACCAAAAATATAGTTATAAACTTTATTATGATAACATCCATAAACATACAAAGATTAAATAATAGTCACTTAATTCGAATTCTATATAGGTAATGTATATAAAATGGTACAAAAGTGGCGAAAGACTTTACCTTAAAATGTACTATATTAAATCTATATAGTAAAATTAATCTACTTTTTACTTATAAGACTTATATAAATCATTATGCAGCTTTTACATTATTACAACGTAAAATTATGGTTTGTACTGTATCTCTAGTTATAGATTCAATGTTTAATACATCTTCTATAGTTTTGGGAGAAGATAAACCACTTAATTTATTTAAAGATTCACTTATTAAGGAAACTATATCTACAAAATTAATTTGATTATTAATAAATGCTTCAACAATAACTTCATTACTAACATTCATAATTATAGGTGATGCACCCATAGATTTTAATACTTCTTGAGCTATTTTAAAGCCTGGAAACTTATTATAATCTACTTTTTCAAAAGTCAGTTGATTTAAAGTAGTAAAATCAACTTTTTTAGCTTTTGATTCTCCTCTATTTGGCCAATTTAGGGCATATGATATTGGCACACACATATCAGGCACACTTAATTGTGCTAATATAGCACCATCTATATATTCAATCATGCTATGTATTATAGATTCAGGATGTATTACCACATCTAACCTATTCTCATTTATACTAAATAAATAATGTGCCTCTATGAGCTCTAAACCTTTATTAATCATTGTAGCTGAATCAATCGAGTTTTTTTTACCCATTTGCCAGGTTGGATGATTTAATGCTTCTTCTTTAGTAATAGAAAACATTTGTTCTTTAGTATACAACCTAAAAGGTCCTCCTGAAGCTGTTAGTATGATTTTTTCAATATCATTTTTATCTTGTCCTAATAATTGAAAGATCGCGCTATGTTCTGAATCTACTGGAATAATTTGTACTCGCTTTAGTTTAGCATACTCAGTCATAATTTCACCAGCACAGACTAAGCACTCTTTGTTAGCAAGAGCAATGTTTGCACCATTTTCAATCGCTGCCATAGTAGGCTTAAGTCCTGCAATTCCAACTATTGCTGAAACAACCAGATCATTTTCCATACTAGCAGCTTCAAGTAAACCTGATATTCCTGATGCTGGTCTTATTCCTGTACCTTCTAAGGCTAGCTTCAATTCATGGTATAACGATTCATCATTAATTACAGCTAGTTTTGCATGTAATTGTTTAACTTGCTCTACTAATAGTTTAACATTTTGATTTGAAGTTAAGGCTTGTACATCAAACTTTTCTAATTGGTTAGCAATTAACTTTACAGAATTTTTACCAATTGATCCGGTAGATCCTAAAATACTAATTTTTTTTAACACCTATAGTTATCCTATTCTTAATATCAATTATTCTATTTTACTTTTTATTAAAAATTACAGGTCTATTATATACTTTATTAAATCCATGTATAGTTTTATATTAATATGCTCATAAAAAAAGGCCTATTTATAGGCCTTATATTTTTATTAAATGCTAGAACAAACTAAAATACACAAGATTTTTTTTAGTTTATCTTAAAAGTTTAAAATTATAACTCATCATGATCATTATGCTTTTTTGATATACCAAGATAGCTAATTGCATCTACGCTTTCCTGTACCATTACATAATTTGTATCTGAAATATCTAAAATATTTTCTAAAATTTTAAAACCTTTTTTAGCTACATCAAATAGCTTTTTAAAACATTTATTATTAATAGTTTTATCAAAAAAACAATCTATAGTATTAACAAAATCGTCTCTAGCACTTATAGATAGGTCTTTTGTTTCTAACAATTTATTTATAGCTTTATCAAGCCCTACCCTAATTGTTTCAACAAGTACTGGCCATTTTGTGACTTCTTTTTTATATATAAAATCACCAGTCTTATTATCTATATTTTCTTGCATTTTTTCTAATTTATGTCTTGAAGACGTTAATTTTAAAAACTCTACAAAACTAGAAGTCATTTCATCAATAGTCATTATTTTAGGCAAGCTAATATAATTCTCTTTATCTACAGTTAAGAATGTTTTTCCAGCTTGTTTATTGCAAGTGTTAATTATATTAGGGTTACTATTATATATTGTTACATCGCTTAAAGGAAAAGAAGCCTTTTTATCCAGACTTGCTATAATTGGAGTAGAACCTGGACTATCAAAAGTTATAGCCTGAGATTTAATATCTAGCTCTTTAGATAATATAAAATGATTTACCTCCGCAACCACCGCACCATAAGAATGACCAGTAAAATAATAATTATAATGTTTATAATCTTTTAAAGATTCAATTACCATACGCGCAAAATGTAATTCTTGAGTTTCAAATCCCATAGGTATATTACCAAGCAAAATTTCATAATCTTTTTTTATATCATTTATAACATCAATAATACCATGCTCCCCTATACTGGTACCACTACTTGCAATCACTATTTCTCTTGTTTTATGATTAATAAAGGAAACACCATGATAACCTGTTTCACTGTATTTATAATCGCTAGAATCTTTATAGATTTGCCAATTAGTAGGCAGAGGTACTTTTGTTAGATTTTTCTTATAAGAGTACACACTAAAATTTAATAAATAATCAACTCTAATCATCTCAGCCTCTTAATATATTAAATAAGGAAAAAAATATACAATAAAAATTAAACATTTTCAATGATTTAATTAAAGAAAATTAATATTTAATACACAGACACTAAGATTAAATATATATTTATTTAAAACAATCATATTTTTAATAATTCTTCTTGCCCTAAATCTTGATATCCTTGTTGTAGCTTACCTTTTCGACGCAAAAGGTTACGCTGTAAGGCCAAAGCTTTTTTGTTAAGTTTCTTTTTTTTAGAATTTTCCATATTTATCTCTAATCTATAAAATTATGCTGTGATAGTATATATCTAAACCAGTAGGTGCAATAAATATATCATAAAGCTAATGCACTCATTTTCTGTATTAAATAAATAATATATCAAATAATTTTGATAAAATTTACATTAAGCTTGTTATCTAGCTCCACATATCTATGGAATAAAAGATCATAAATACACTATATTGAGTCTCAATAATCATCTCCTTAATTGCATGTTTTGTATCTTGCGTAATAACAGGCCAGTATTCAATGAGTGTTTTCTCTCTAAATTCACCATTTGAATCAAATAATTTACACATAGAGTACAAACTATCAACTATATCGTATTTATATCCTTTAATTCCTTAACCATCTACTAAATAAACGTAACCAGATTGTATAATATTAAAAGTATTCACTATATTTGGTAAATATACTATAAACCATCATATTAGGTAAAGGAAATTTTACCTAATACAAGTATATACAGTTCTTGAATTATTTCACCCAGATTCAGCATTATTACATTATTAAATGTAATTGTTCTCCTATTAATATTAATTATGTACATAAGACCCATAAAGTGCAAATATATCCACTAATACTGCACTATACAAACTCCTTGCAAAAAATAATTATATTGTTTATAATTATCTGTTGGTCTGATAATATTGTTGATATTATGTACTTCTTGTATATAAGATTTACTAAATACATTACCAAACAATATGTCTTTAATTACGAAACATCTTTGCTAATATATTAGCATTTTTAATATCCTGCTTAAGCCTGATATAAACAGTATCATTATAATTAAATAACTATATGATTCTAAATCATCATATACAAACTTTTCATTCTGATCGTATGTTATAAAATACAAATTCATCTTTAATAAATTACTATTTATAAACTAACTATATCTCCTTTGATTTAATATTTTTCTTTGCTAAATGAGTTAATTCTACATTCAATTCCTTTAATTGCCCTGCACTTACTACACTTGGAGCATGCATTAATAAATCTTGTGCTTGCTGATTCATAGGGAAACAAATAACTTCTCTAATATTAGGCTCATCTGCAAGTAACATAACTATACGATCTATTCCAGGAGCTAATCCACCATGAGGAGGGGCACCATATTTAAAAGCTCTAATTAATCCTCCAAATCTATGATCTACTTCTTCTTTATTGTATCCCACAATAGAAAAAGCTTTATACATTAATTCTGGCTTGTGATTACGAATAGCACCGCTAGAAAGCTCAACACCATTGCATACTATATCGTATTGATAAGCTGTTATCTCTAGTAATTCCTCTTTAGTTTTAGCATTTTCTAAAGCCTCTAACCCACCTTTTGGCATTGAAAAAGGATTATGACTAAAATCTATCATACTTTTTTCTTCATTCCACTCAAAATAAGGAAAATCAACAATCCAGCACAATTTAAAACTATTTTCTTCAATGAGTGATAATTCTTCTGCTAATTTTGTTCTTACTCTACTCGCCAATTTTGCCGCATTATTTTCCATATCACATACAAAAAATACTGTATCTCCAGCTTTACATCCAGAAATGTCTTTTAATTGATTTAATTGATCTACAGTTAAAAATTTTGCGATAGGCCCTTTAGCAGTTACTTCATCACTAAAAATAATATAACCAAGGCCTGGAGCGCCAAGCTCTTGAGCAAAAGCAATCATTCCATCAAAAAAGCTTCGAGGCAAATGAACAACATTTGGTGCAGGTATGATTCTCACCACAAAACCCTTTTTAATATTTTCTCTAAATATTGTAAAATCTGCATCTCTAAATATTTCTGTAGCATCACTAATAATCAATGGATTACGTAAATCTGGCTTATCACTACCATATTTTAACATTGCATCCCTATATGAGATACGTGGAAACGGATATGAAGTAACCTCTTTAGAAGAAAATTGGTTAAATATTTCATATATCACTGGTTCTATAGATGCAAAAACATCTTCTTGAGTTACAAAAGACATCTCAATATCTAATTGATAAAATTCACCAGGAGAACGATCAGCACGACCATCTTCATCTCTAAAACAAGGAGCTATTTGAAAATAACGGTCAAAACCAGCAACCATTAAAAGCTGTTTAAATTGTTGAGGAGCTTGAGGTAAAGCATAAAATTTGCCTGGATTTAGCCTACTTGGTACAAGATAATCCCTAGCTCCTTCAGGACTACTTGCGGTTAAAATAGGAGTTTGAAATTCAAGAAAACCTTGCGCCTCCATCTGTTTTCTAATAAAACTAATGACTTTAGATCTAAGAACTATGTTGTTATGTATTTTTTCACGCCTTAAATCTAAAAAACGATATCTGAGTCTTGTTTCCTCTGCAAAGTCAAGATCATTATTCACTTGTAATGGTAATAAATCCGCACTAGATTCTAGATAACATTCTTTTATTTCTACTTCAATTTCACCAGTATTTAAATTACTATTAACCGTATCAATACTACGTGCTACTACTTCACCTGTAATAGTCACTACACTTTCATAAGATATATTACTTAATTTTTCTAATATATTCTTAGCTGAACTCACACATTGTGTTATTCCATAATGATCTCTTAAATCAATAAAAAGTAAATTACCATGGTCACGCTTCCTATGCACCCATCCAGATAATTTTACTACATTACCAACATCTTTGACAGTTAACTGTCCACAATTATGAGTTCTATATGTATGCATTATCTAGCCATCCCTTCCATCTATAGCTATTGATCGATATACCATGGTTATTGCATAGTTACAAGTATACTGTAATTTCAAATTAAGTAAGCTTATTACCACGATTTAATTTATATCTAAAATTATAAAATTTATATACTAAACTATAGACTACTAATCAAGAATAATATATAACCTCTATAATAAAGGTATTATTTTGTTATTTGTCAAATAAGTTTTTGTAAAAGGAAGGGTCTTAATGGCTAGGGTAACCGTAGAAGATTGCATGGAAGTTGTCGAAAATAATAGATTTAAATTATGCATATTAGCTGCAAAAAGAGCTAAAGCTGTATCTCTTGGAGCACGCATGACTGTACCACAGGATAACGATAAACATCCAGTGATAGCACTTAGAGAAATAGCTGGACACACTATAGAGGTTTTTCATTTAGAAGAGTCTATTATCCAGGGTCTACAAAAACAAGGTAAATCTGACAATGCAGATGGAGAATTTGTAATATCTGATGTTACCATGGGAATGATTGAAGAAACGGATTTTATAGATTTTAATGTTAATGTAGCGCCTGTAGAAGACAATATGTCTTTTGGTGACGATGTATCATTTGATGATGATAACTTAGACATCAAAGACTAATACTCAATAAGTATCCTTAAGCACAGAAAGAGACTTCTGTGCTTTCTGTTTTTCATTTTAGACTTAGTATAAATATACCTGTTTTTTATTATTGCCTCTTAATATTAATCCAATTTTAATATATTGTGTTTTATAATAAACACATTATAAACGTTAATATTACTAATGCTATTAACAGTGAATTTGACAAGTAGTCTGGTTATAGTGAAAACATACTCCTATTTGCGTACATCTCCGCTCTTAGCTTCTTGTATTCAAAATTATAGTATGTTTTCGCTATATTCCATGTAGGAGTATTTATGGCAGTAAATTTTGGTAGCTTTTCAGAAATAGGTGGAAGACAAGTTATAACCGGCATAGCAAGTAATTTAGATTCTCAAAAAATGATAGAAGCTATGCTAAAAGCAGAAGAAATTCCTCTAAAAAAAGTAGAAGACTCAATTAGTGCCAATGCCAGAAAAATAAGTGCTTACCATACGCTTGAGAATTTAGTCACTAGCTTTCAGAGTGCTTTAAATAAATTTTATGACCCTTTATCTGTAACAGGTTATAATGAAGATGTTTTTCATACTAAACAAATCTCTCTATCTGCAAATACAAACATTAATACCGATCACTATCTTACCGTTGAACAAAAATTTAATACTGATATAAAAAGTTTTTACATTAGTGATATTAATTTAGCTACAAGAGAAACAAGCAGAGCTGAAGGGTTCCACGATGTTCAATCATCTATAGTAAGCACTATTGCATCCCCAGGGCAATTTACTGCCGGCACATTTCAAATCAATGGTGTTGATATCACTCTTAACGATGGAGATTCCTTACAAAACATTGCTCAATCAATAAACAATGTTTCAACAGATACAAAAGTCAAAGCTTCTATACTAAAACTTGACCAAAATAATTATCAGTTAAGTCTTTCTTCATTAGATGAAGGTATAGAAAATGCCTTCATTTATACAGATGATTATCACATTTTTTTTGATAATTCTAATATTACTTGGCAGCATATAAGTGCACAAGATGCTTCTTTTAAGTTTAATGGTAGCCAAGTAACAAGACCAACCAACTCCATAGAGGATTTGGTAAACGGCTTAAAAATTAATCTACGTCAGAATACTTCCACGGGCACAGAAATTAAAGCAAATATAACTTATGATATTGATACAATTATTAAGGACACTCAAGAATTTGTAAATTCTTTTAACACTCTCATGGTTTTTTATGAACAAATGAACCAAAGAGATGAAATTACATATCAATATAGCAAAAATTCTCCTCTTGGCGGAGATGTAATTTTTGAGGGCATAATTAATAATATTAAATCTCTTGTAAATACTAACTTATGGGATATCACATCAAAAAGCAAATATACTTCTTTTGCCTCTATAGGTATAAATTTTCTTTTAGAAAAACAAAATATAGTTGTTGAAAATCCAAGCTATGATCCTTCTTTGCCAAAATCTGAAAGTAATTCACCTACTACAATACTAAAAGTAGATGGAGTACTTCAGTTAGATGAAAAAAAGCTAAGAAATATACTACAAAATGATATAGAAGATGTACGTAAATTATTTACTATGGAATACAATAGTACAAATAACAATTTTGGTGTTAAAAGGGGTGGTAACGATACTTCAATTCAAAATTTAGAAATTAATATAATTAAGACTAATAGTGTAACTGAGTTACTTACAAAAACCATTAATAGCAATAGTGAAAGTTTGGTATCAAATACACCTACTAAAAACCAATATACTGCAGGTAAATTTAAAATTAATAATACGAATATTACTATTACAGCTGGACAAAATATACGTGATATAGCAAATACTATTAACAGCCTTATACCTAATATCTCCGCAACTGTAATAAAAAAAGAGCGAGATAAACATAATATATTATATACCTTAAAATTATTACCTAGTAATGGTGCATCCTCATTTACAATAGACGATCCAGATAAACTATTTTTTAATAATCCTAATATGTCTATATTTTATAAACTCTCTCCAAACTCGGTGACAGTAAAATATAAAAAAAAGCATTATACTAATATAATTAACTTAAATGCTCAAAGTACAAGTAGTGGTTTTACTTTAACATGTCCTAATAATTCAGATTTATCAGGCTTAATTGTTAATTATTATGGAGGACATGCTCCAGACTATACTATAATTAATTATTCTCAAGGCCTTATGTACCAATTATATAAATATACTTCTACTTTTATTAATTCTGGTTATAATGGTATTACTCAAAATGCAATTCAAGCCCTTGAACAAGCTGATCTTTTTAACAAAGCAGAAAAAATTAGATTAAATGAAATATTAAATAGACGTAAAACAGAGCTTTTAGAACGCTTTGCAATGGTAGAATCATCTATCGCCAAAGTAAATTCTGTTCTAAAGTTTCTTGATAATGATGAAACTTCAAAAAGAATGGCAGCACGATAATAAAGTAGGTAGTACGGAGATAATATGTCTAATCGTCATTTAATTAATAAATATCAAACCGTTCAGCACAGCAATATTAAAAAAACAACACAAGTGGTAATGCTGTATAACAGTATGGAAAAATTTATAAAACAATCCATTGAAGCATTAAAAGCTTCTAACCTAGAAGTACATTATAATATGATGCTGAAAACCACATCTATTATTACTGCTTTACAGAGCAGTATTGATTTTGATAAAGGAGGTTATATAGCTAAAGTTTTATATCACTACTATACTTCCCTCTCTATAAAAATACTATCTATATACAAAGACAATGATATAAATCTAGTAGAAGAATTATTAGAAGATATTAGTATGATGAAAGGTGCTTGGGAAGAAATTGATAAATCCAGCAATTAACTTTTAACTTTTCTATAATAACTATTGCTATCATTACATTATCATACCTTTTTCTAAAAGGGTATTAAGCATCTTGACTATTTTACTAAAAGAATATTATATATTTAACGCTTAGTATATTGTTATCTATATTAAATATCGTTAACTATTCGCGACAAACATCTATTAACGCTTTAAAAATATAATTAAATTTATGAATATAATAGCTTAAAAAGCTAAAAGCTCCAGAAATTATTAAGGCAAGATATCCTTATTTTTATAAAAAACCCTCATCTCCTAAAACAGTTTTCTTGAATGCCTCAGTAAATGGTACGACTGAAATTATAAATTCATTATTATTACCCACCAAACATGATTTTAAAGATAAAATGATACATTATCAGGAAGACAAAGCCTTTATATAGAATGATTCATGATCAAAATAATCAAGTTTTTATTAATACAATGAACAACAGTAATTTATATATTATAGATAGATTATTAGAATTTTCTGTTAATAAGAACACCCAAAATTTAATGATTAAAAAATCTCTTGATTATTATGAAAGTAACATCCGTCCAACAACTACTCTTGAATTTTTATTAAGTAAAATATCTCCCTAAATAAAGACAAACTCCTGAAGCTTTCAAAACACATGAACCATTTATAGAGAATTTACATCAAATACAAAAACAATATCCTAAATTTAGGATTAGCACTAAATTTAAAATTAGCAAAGTATTTAAAGCTTTAAAATTTGCTAAATGTATATCTCCCCTACTACAAAATTTAAATCAGTTGCAACAAAACATTATCAATGGAAATCATAGCCCACACACTTTCTTACTTAGCACCTAAAGAATATAAATTTGTTATACAAAAATCACAAAATATTAATGAGAACAGTATACTATATAGACATAAAATTCTAAGATAAATAATGTTCATCAAAATCAATATTATATTTCTAAAAATAGTTTTATAGAGAAATTCATGTAAGGCTTCAAACACAGAAAGAATAAGATAAAAATGGTAAAAAATAGATATTTTGAAGCACTTACCTTAATAACAAAATAATTAATAAATTAATCTTATATTAATACTTATTAATTAATTTAAGTAACATCAATAACAAAATTAAAATCAATAAATATAATAAAAGCAAAAATCCAATTTGATTCTATAGATCGTGACATTATATATGTTCAAAATAACGCTGCTTTTGTTATGTATACAACGAATGAGCATAAAAATGTTATGAGATTACTTATAAAATCAGCCCACCTCCAACGTCAAAACATGCTCCACGCTCAAGGAGATTGTGCTTTAGCAAGTACCATATATTATACAAACTACCTCTATCAAATGTTATTAGAACCTAACAGAAAAATACTTAATGAAGCAATAACCATATAACGATTCTAAAATGCACGGTTTTTTGTGGAAAGTTTTATATCTAGAGCATCTTCTAATGAGTGTCAAGAATACAGCTACAGAAGGCAAAGAATTAGTAAATTTTACATTTTACTTTGATGAACTTTCCAAAACACCATTACATTTTCTGCAGAAAAAGGCATTATTAATTTAATGGCTGCTTTGGTAAAATTTGGTGCTAACTTAGAAGCTAGAGATATTGATGGTCATACACCCTTATATATATATAGCTTATATAGCTGTTATTTGCAGTATAGAAGAACCTATAGAAAAATTAGTGTCGGCTTTGATAGCTTTATTCTTAGAATATTGAGTGATATCAAAAATACCACTCATAACTAATATAACGACTGATATTAGTGAAGTAGAAACAGTTCCGGTTACTGCAAAAGACAAAGTAAGCATAATTTACCCAACAATTCCTGAACCTAACATACCTAATATTAACCCTACAACTCCACATACTTCATCTATACCTCAATATATGACAATTTATTGCATGATCAATATGTTTGTCTATTGGCTTAAATTGATTATTTAGTTTACTTTGAATAGTATATTTGTTTAATACTATTGTTTAATAATTTATTAATTGATAATTCATGTAGTGTTTTCTGTAAGAGATTTTTATTTTCATTTGTAAGTTCTATTATCAACCTATTACAACTTTAATACTGGTAATTCTAAATTAAACTTTAATTTTTGATCATCATAAGATAATTGCAAACTTATATTTTATTTTAAATATCTTTGTTACTTCCTGTGAAATTTTAACCTTTATACTACTTTTTAAAAGAAATAACTTATTTTTTCTTTCAATCTCTATAAGATAGGTTTTGTATAAATATTTTTTGCAATAATAAATCTGTTTCTGCTGTAATTTTTAATATATTTTCATTAAAATTTTTATTTTATAATACCATAAATTTCTCATATTCTCTTCATAATACTTCTTCATGATAAAAAAATTCTAAATATTAAAGATATTAATTAAATATAAAAAATATAACACTCCCTTGATCATAACAACAATATATTATAACATCTTTCTCTGAAAATACAAAAATCGAGTAAATATGCCTGAATTACCAGAAGTTGAAACTATAGTACGGGAATTAAAACAAGAAATATTAGAACACACAATATCTAATGTTACTGTAAATCATATAAAATTACGTCAATCAATTCCAATTAATCTAGCCACTCTAACAATCAATACAAAAATACTAAACATAACCCGCAAAGCCAAATATATATTATGGCAATTAAGTAATAACTACACTCTTATTTTTCATCTTGGCATGACTGGTAAACTTCTTATATCAGGTGATTCATATCTAGTTAACAAACATGATCATGTACTTTTTCAAATTTCTAATCAAAAAAATATAATATTTAATGATGTGCGTAGATTCGGGTTAGTAACTATAGAAAAGTCTAATGCATTAAAATTATTATCTATTTTTAATAAACCTATTATGGAACCACTCAGTAATGAGTTTAACCTTGAATATCTAACAAATAAGCTAAAAAACAAACAAACTCCTATTAAAACAGCTTTAATGGATAATAATATAGTAGTTGGCATAGGTAATATTTATAGTAATGAATCGCTATTTAGAGCCAAAATTAGCCCCAAAAGAGCTAGCAATACACTTAACTCTCAAGAACTTTCTACATTAATAATGGTTATTAAAAATATTTTATTAGAAGCAATTAATTTAGGTGGTTCAACTTTTAGAGATTATGCAAACACAACTGGAAAATCAGGTAATTTTCAGAGTAAGTTTAACGTTTATAACAGACATGGAAAAAACTGTATCACATGCTCATCTATTATAGAACGCATAAAACAAGCTGGCAGGTCAACGTTTTATTGCACAAAATGCCAAATATAGCTTTTCTTTTAAATATAAGATACATGCATAAAGCCTAATAAATAATTTACTTGTTGTCTTATTATGAGTCATATAACATAAGTATTGATTTAAATTTATAATTATGTCATTTTCAGAAAGCTTTTATCGTTAAAAAGGAATATTCTTTATGCAGCAACAATGGCAATTACCAAGACGCACACATCAAGAAAAAAAGGGGGCCTATATTAATGCCAGATTATATGATCCAGATACTGGACTAGATACACATGGAGCGTTATTAACCATAGGAGATAAAATTGCTGATTTTGGTAATAATATATTTAAAGATAATATTCCAGACGATGTAGAAGTTATAGATTGTAAAGGTCATTTATTAGCTCCTGGATTGATAGATATGCAAGTACATTTTCGTGAACCAGGCCAAACACATAAGGAAACTATTGGAACGGGAAGTAAATCAGCTGTAAGCGGAGGAATTACGACAGTAGTATGCCAACCTAATACTGAACCCACTATAGATAATGTAGAAATTGTAGAGTTAATTAAAGCAAGAACAATGGATACTTCCTATTTAAACATATTAGTTTATGCTGCAATTACAAAAAAAAGAGATGGCCAGGAATTAACTGATATGGGTAAACTTGTTGAGGCTGGCGTAGTTGGTTTTACAGACGATGGTGGACCAGTTATGAACCCTTTATTAATGAGAAGAGCTTTATCTTATTCTAGTATGTTTGGTGTACCTATTGCACAACATGCAGAGGATTTATATCTTACCCAAGGTGGATGTATTAATGAAGGCGATATTTCTTTTAAATTAGGTGTAACTGGTATACCTAATATATCCGAATCAGTCATGGTGGAAAGAGATTTAGCTATTTTAGGTATAACAGGTGGGCATTATCATGTACTTCATGTATCAACTAAAGAATCTTTAAAAGCTATTAAACGCGCAAAACAAGAAGGTTTAAATGTTACATGCGAAGTTGCCCCTCACCATTTCTTATTAACTGATGAAGCTGTGTTACAACATAATAGCTATGCAAAAATGAATCCCCCTCTTAGATCTGAAGCAGATAGATTAGCTTTAATTCAAGGATTACAAGAAGGGGTAATAGATGCAATCGCTACCGATCATGCCCCTCATAACGATGCAAGTAAAGAATTACCTTTGTCTCAAGCAAGTTTTGGTATAGTAGGAGTAGAAACCATGTTACCTTTATCTTTGGAGCTATATCATAACGGATTAATCTCGTTACAAGATGTTTTAGCCAAAATGACATATAAACCTGCAGATATCCTAAGTATACAATCTGGTAGATTAAAAAAAGGGAATCAGGCTGATTTAGTACTTATTGATTTAAATCATGAGTGGATTATAGATACAAATAATTTTAGTAGTAAATCTAAAAACTCTCCATTTAACGGCAGAAAAGTAAAAGGTAGAGCAATAAAAACTGTTGTTTGTGGAGAAATAGTATATAGTATTGCATAATTAGGAAATTAAGCTCGATCATAACTTGAAAATATGTTTAAACAATTATTAATTTTATAGGTAAAATAGATGCAATCATTTATAAAAATTTTAGGTGATATAATACCAATATTTTGCTTTTTTATCCTATATAAAAAATTTGATCTTATAGTAGCCACTACAGGATTAGTTATTATAAATCTAGCTATTAATATCATTACATTTATATATAAGCGTAAGCTTTCTACCTCTTCTTTAATATCTTCTGGATTATTAATTGTTATGGGAGGTATAACAATTTTTACTGGTAATAGTAATTTTATAAAATTAAAAATTACCATTATTAACATAGTTTTTGCTGCTATTTTATATATAGGTGCTATTTTAAACAAAGGATTATTAAAATATTTATTTGGTAAAACACTGACTTTATCTGAACAATTTTGGATTAAATTTTCTAAAAGATGGGCTTTATTTTTTCTCTTAATTGCTATAGCCAATGAGTTTGTATGGCGTAATTTTTCTGATGATATATGGGTAAAATTTAAAGTATTTGGAGTACTAGGATGCACAATAATATTTATATTAAGCCAAATACCATTTTTATCAAAAGGTATGGCAATGACAGAAAATAACTCCTCGGAACACTAACACATAAAGCCGATGTAGCTTAGCTGGTAGAGCAACTGTTTCGTAAATAGTAGGTCGCAGGTTCGAATCCTGTCATCGGCACCAGGGTTTTATTTGATCTTCTAAAGATTAATATTTTATACTTAATAGTATAAAGTAACACTTTAAAAATGAATAATATAAACGAGTCAATCTTTTACGTTGTCATAGACTTTAGCAAGGATGTTGTTACACGTGCCGCTTTTATAGTGAAGCCAGATTTTCCTTTGGATGCAGGTAGCTTCTTGTCTAATGTCGTTATGAACTAAGCCGTTAAATTATTACCTACTATTAACGTGCCATGACTCGAGAATGATCCATCATTAGATTCATATGTAGTTTTACCTATCTTAAGGTGACTATAGTTAAAAACATAACCTACTTCCTATACACAGTTCTTTATAGAGTTACCTTCATGCTTACTCAGATTCTCTAAAATATCACTTAAACTAAATATCGCGTCTCCTATTTTTATTTCACTGCTTTTTCGGTAAATTTTATCCCTTTTGCTTTTACCCGTAGCTCTTCTGACTCTACCTTACCAATCCGAATAACTGGAATACTCACAGCTCCATCAATAATTACTGATTTATGATTTACAAAATTACTCGCTGTCAAATTCCCAGACGCAAATAATCCCTTGTCTCCAGATAACTCCAATCCACCAGGACCATACACAACAACACCTGCTACCCTATAGCTAACTAGCTTGATCCTGCCATTCTTTCCTACCCCCATACCATATAGTATTAGACTTGATACTTACTTGATTCGCCTGTACCTCTCCGCCTACAAAAACAACCTTATTCTCTCACTCCACAGATACATCACCATATCAACTTTATACCTAAACTCTTGCTATGATCATGAATCTATATATATACACTGCTTAGCATGATCCCATGCAAACTTTTAAACGAATAATCGCCTATAGGACGCGTGCAATATAAGCCAATCCTACAAATACTAGGTAGTCATCTAAATTTTACCACAACCGTAGGATAAGAGAAGCAAATGCTGAGAACCCTAAAAAGGAAGTAACTTTCTTATCAAATCTTGTAAAAATCCTTCTGAAATGCTTGATTTCATTAAAAAATGTTTACACAAATCTTAAAAAATATGAAGTATAAAGTATACAATTCAAATTAAAAAACTATAACCATCCTCAAACCAGCTTTTTATTACTATTACACAAATTATGCAAAAGTTATCCATATAATAATCAACAAAAATAGTGGATAAGTTTTTCTATAAATTTAAACTGTGAATAATATCAAAAACCTAAACTCTTTTTTAAACATCATAAAAGTAAATCCTAGAAATACCAAGTGAATGAAGATTAAGTAGGCTAACTTAAACATTGTTTACTATAGTACAAATTCTACTATAGTAGAATATAAATAATCAAAATACCATAAAATAGAAGTAGATATAGTTAAAATAAATATAAAAAAACTTAATAACATTTGTACTGGAGTCATTAAGAAAAAAACCTGTACTGCAGGCATTAACCGAGATAGTACACCACTAACAGTTAGAATTAATAAACTAACTATAATATACGGAGAAGCTATTTTTATAGCTATTTCAAAACTACTAGTCACAGCTTTAATAATAACAACAAGCATATCATCTACTATTAACATTTTATAATCTAGCAACTTATAACTATCAATTACAGCTTCTATAAATAGATGATGCATATTAGTTAAAAACATCATAACAATCGCAAGACTACTTAAAAAAGTACCAAACACAGCTCCTTGATCTCTTTGTGTATGATCAAACATTATAGCCATACCTAATCCAGATTGAGTAGTAATTAACATCCCAGCCACGTGCAGTGCACTAAATAATATACGTACAACAAGACCTAAAAATACTCCTATTAAGATTTCAATAAATAGTGTTAAAAATAAACTGATTACATCTGTAGGCATTTTAGGTAAATACATACTTACTATAGGACAAACAATTATACTTAATGTTATTGCAAAAAGTAATCTAGCACGCGCGATAACATACTGTTCTCCTATTCCTGGCAATATCATCAAATTTGCACCGATTCTACAAAATACTAAAATGATTTTAAACAAATAATCAGTGGTTATACTCTCAGGCAACATGCATGTACATAATTTCTTAAATAAAATTTTGATATCGTTTCAGCATAACTTTTAATTGTTTTCAAGTACAACAGTAATATCAGGAGCATCAACTTGCTTCATACCAATTACATGATATCCAGAATCTACATATATTGTTTCACCAGTAGTTCCACTACCAAGATCACTTAATAAATATACACCTGCCCCACCTACATCCCAAATAGTAGTATTACGTCTGAGCGGAGAATTATATTCATTCCATTTTAATATATATCTAAAATCCCCAATTCCAGAAGCAGCTAAAGTTTTGATAGGACCAGCAGAAATGGCATTTACCCTAATATTTTTTCTACCTAAATCTACTGCTAAATACTGCACACTTGTTTCTAAAGCAGCTTTTGCAACTCCCATAACATTATAATGAGGCATAACCTTTTCTGCTCCATAATAAGTCAGCGTTAACATACTACCTCCTTCCTTCATAAGAGGTTCTGCATATTTAGCTATAGAAGTAAAAGAATAACAAGATATATGCATAGTCATAAGAAAATTTTCTAAAGTAGTATCAACATAACGCCCACGCAATTCATTTTTATCAGAAAAAGCTATAGCATGTACAAGAAAATCTAACTGTCCCCATTTTTGTTTTAATTCCCAAAATAAATTTTTAATACTAGAAATGTCAGAAACGTCGCAAGAAAAAACCATATTTGATCCAAGTTGATCTGCTAAAGGCTTAACTCTCTTTTTTAAAGAATCACCTTGATATGTAAAAGCTAAATCTGCTCCCTGAGCTCTTACTGATAATGCAATACCCCAAGCTATAGACTTATCATTTGCAACACCCATAATCAAGCCCTTCTTGCCTTGAAGCAAATTACCATTTAAAGCTTTATTTTGACTATTTTCCATAACACAACCCTTTTTTATTCAAAATATTCTATATTTAATACCCTTATTAAAGCTTTGTTATAAAATATAAAATCTTATGTCTCAACATAAAAATACTAAAATAGATGCTATTCAAATATTTTACTAAATAATTAAGCAGTTTTACCACTAAGACGTGCAATAATCTTATCTTTACCAAGTAAAGGTAGTAAATATTTTAATTCTGGTCCATATGTTTTAGCTGTTAAGGCTAATCTTATGGGCAAAAACAAGCTTTTTCCTTTTTTCTTAGTTTCATTTTGTAATATATTGATCCATTTTGACCAACTATCTACAGTTAATTCTTCATCTGGCAAAAATTTCATTGCATAGTCTGTTAAAGTTTTATCTTCTATAATTGGGGTCAACGGTTTTTTACAAATATCCCACCATTCTTTTATATCTCCTAAACTTTCCAAATTATCACGTATTAGTAACCAAAAATCTTGATTCATGTCATGAATACCAATTTCTTCTACACGAGATTTTATTTGCTCAAAAGATAATATACCTAATAATTTATGATTTAGTTTAACTAAATCTTCTTGCTGATAACTTGTAGGAGATAAAGTAAAACTACTTAAATCAAATTCCTCTATTAACTCATCTAGAATAGCCCTAGCTATTATAGGTTTTGAAGTTCCTAATTTTGCCAAGAAACTGTTAATAGTCATAGCCTCAATGCCAGTATTCCTTAGCCCTTTTATATCAAAACCGCCCAATCTTTTAGAAATTTCACCTTCTTTAGCCTTAATTAAAGCCAAATGTCCAAAACTTGGAGGCATAGCATTCAAACTTTCAAAAATTTGTATTTGTACCGCTGTATTTGTTACATGATCTTCACCACGTATTATATGACTAATTGCAAAATCTATATCATCTACAACAGACGACAAAATATATGTTATACTCCCATCTTCTCGTATTAATACAGGATCACTTGCATATCTTCCTTCAAAAGCAACTTTACCTTTTACTAAATCAAGCCAATTTGTTGCCTGATCATTCAATAAAAACCTATAATGAGGTTTTTTGCCTTCTTTATGTAGCTGTGTTTTTTGAGCATCAGTTAATTTTAAAGCAACCCTATCATAAATTGGAGGTAATCCTGCATTTAGTTGTATTTTTCTTTTCATGTCTAGTTCAAAAGGGGTTTCATAACATGGATATAATCTACCTTGCTGTAATAAAATTTCTTTGATCTGCTCATAACGTTCTAATCTAGAAGATTGATTAAAAGTAGAATCCCACTCCAATCCAAGCCATTTTAAATCTATTTTTAATTGCTCTTCATACTCTTTTTTTGAACGTTCTAAATCAGTATCATCTATACGTAATATAAATTTACCACCTAATTTCCTAGCACACAAAAAATTTACTAACGCAGTATGTATATTCCCTACATGTAGTAACCCTGTAGGACTGGGAGCAAAACGTGTAATAATTGACATATAAAATTTTCTCTCATTATTTTAATTTACTTACAAAATACCATATAATATCTATCTTCCGTAACAATTCCACCACAGTTTTAATAACATAAATTATAATCATTATAATAAAAATTTTCACAAGTTTCTTTGTTATGTTTGCATTTATAATAGTTATTGCTATAATAGCTACTCATACATTCCTTTTTCATACTGATTATTAATTCACAGAATGGTTATATATTCATTCAGCTATATCTAAAGTTTTGCTGCTATTTAAACACATATTCATACAAACTCTACCCTCAGGATATTCTGAAGGTATGTAATTATTATTTAATAATATATATCGGAATACACGTACTAAAGATGATAACACAAAATAATATAAGTTTTTTCTAACCACAAACAGCTCTCATACGTAGCAAATGCATATATCATATCTATGCCAATTATTTATCAATAACAAGTATAAATAATGGCTCTGTTACAATTTAATATAAAATTAACTTAATAATCATAAAATATACATCAAAAGTTGTGGTTTATTTAAAAGTAATACTATATCTTACATATAATTTTTAATTCAAAATATCAAGGCAATTTCTCTATGCTTGAATGCCATAAAAGCTTTATACAACAATTACAAAATATAATTAATTCTAACATTAGTAATCATAGCTTTTCTTCATTACTGGTTATAGAAATTAAAAATATTCCTATATTAAATACATTATATGATAAAGAATTTATTTATAACGCTCTACAAATACTAAAACAAGACCTTTTTTTAACATTAAACCAACTTATTATACAAGAACAAAATACTAATATAGGCTCTGATCAGAATAATTTTATCCTTAATATATATGGTGCTTATATATATATTGTTATACCTACCACTTTAGAAAATATTGATAATTATACTCATGTATTATATAATCATATACAACTTTTTTCATATAATAACAATCTAAAACCCTTACATTTTAACCCTAATATAAGTAGCGTATCTATACCACAAGATACTAATGATGCTATAGATGCTTTAAACAAAGCATATACCATATTAAATACCGATAATAATTTTACTTCTTCTAAATATTATGCCTCATACAATGAATTTATTGAGAATCAAGAAAAATTCAAAAAATCACTAATACTTACATCATGTATAAAAAAAGCATTACTAGAACAAAAACTCAGACTAGCTTTTCAACCGATTATAGAAAGTAAAACTGGTAATATAACACATTACGAAAGTTTATTAAGAATCATAAATAACGAAGGACGTATTGTTTCAGCGGGTCCTTTTATAGAACAAGCTGAAGAAATGGGATTTATTAGTTTTATAGATGAAGCAGTACTAGAAATGGTAATAGAAGAACTCAAAACTAGTCCTAATATCCATTTAGCTTTTAATTTATCTGCACTTGGTATTTATAATCAAAACTGGCTCAAGAAAACTAAAACCCTTTTACACGACTCAAACTTGGCAAATAGGGTAATTGTTGAAATTACAGAAACAGCTGCACAAAAAGATTTAAGCAAAACCGCCTATTTTATAGCCACCTTACAAGACATAGGTTGTCAAGTAGCTCTAGATGATTTTGGTTCTGGTTATACTTCGTTCCGTCAACTAAAATCACTGTCTGTAGATATAATTAAAATTGATGGAGCATTTATACGAGACATTTTAGACCATTCCGATAATCTATTGTTAGTTAAAACATTACTTAACATGATACATGGTTTTGGACTTAAATCTGTAGCTGAATTTGTAGAAAATGGTGAAATCGCTAAATTATTAATAGATTTAAATGTTGATTATATGCAAGGTAACTATTTTTGCCCTGCAGTAAATTATAGAGCTTGGATACAAAATCAGGATAATTATTAAATAAAAGAATAATATAAGGTTTTTCCTATGAATTTTATTTCACCTCATACTAACTGAGAATTATTATTTATAATTTTATTAAAAAAATTATAAAATCTTTCTGGACAAACAGATAAAAAACTATAGAATGGCGAAGCTTGTTTTAAGTAACAAATTAGTGAAATGGAATTACTATTTACTTTTGAAAATTTACTAAACTTATTTATTTTGACCGGACTTGAAATAGTTCTTGGTATAGATAATGTTATATTTATAGCCTTACTTGTTCAATCGTTGAATGAAAAAAAAGATCGCTTTAAAGTGAAGTTAATTGGATTAATCCTAGCGTTAATATTGCGTGTTTTAATGCTAATGAGCGCTTCAAAAGTTATTACATTGACAGAACCAATATTTACACTATTTAATTATGAATTTTCTGGTAAATCTTTATTATTGATTTTCGGGGGTTTATTTCTTATAATTAAACCATTACTAGAATTTATAGCTTTATTTCAAGAAAAAGAACATGCTACTCCTCAAATCAATAATACTCCTAAATCTTTCTGGAATGCAATTTTTCAGGTAATTTTAATTGATTTCATTTTATCATTTGACTCTGTAATTACAGCTGTTGGGATGTCTAACCATTTACCTACTATCATTATTGCTGTAGTTATAGCCATGATAGTAATGCTTATTTCTGCAAAAGCAGTTAGCGATTTTATATATAAATATCAAAATATTAAAGTTATGGCATTAGCATTTATTATGCTATTAGGTGTATTTTTAGTTGCTAATGGATTTAATATATATATACCAAAAGGATATTTATATTTTTCTATGTTATTTTCAATAGGAATTGAAACTATCTCAACATTACTAAATAAACATAATAAACCGTCAAATAATATTTTATAGAAAAGCTTATGAAAATACCTGCAATACGGATTATACCTGATAATACTAACATTGATTTTATGAAAAAAAGGTATATCAGCTTTATATTTACCACTGTATTAGTTATCTTATCTATATTATCTATAGCTATTAAAGATTTGAACTATGGTATAGACTTTTCCGGAGGAGTATTAATGGAAGTAAGGATACAGCCACCACCAGATTTAACAAAGCTAAGACATACCTTAAATAATTTAAATATTGGAGAAATTTCTCTCCAAAACTTTAGTAATGATAATAGCTATATTATGATTAGAATTGCTCAAAATAATAATAGTTCACAGCAGCAAGATATTGAGTTAATTAAAGAAACTATTACTAACAATTTTCCAGGACAAATAGAATATAGAAAAATAGACTATGTTGGACCTCAAGTTGGGCAAGAATTAACACGTAATGGAATTTATGCAATATTGTTATCCTTTATATCTATTATGCTATATATATGGATTAGATTTGAATGGCAATATGGTGTAGGATTAATTATAGCACTTTTACATGATGCTATAGTCACTACTGGTTTTATAAGTTTTGCTGGACTTGAATGTAATCTTACTTCTATTGCTGCAATCCTTACGATTATTGGTTATTCTGTAAATGATTCTGTTGTGATTTATGATCGTATCAGAGAAAATATACGTAAATATCGTCAATTATCGATCAAAGATCTAATTAATATGAGTATAAATAATACTTTAGCACGTACTATATTTACTGTACTCACTACCCTTCTTGCTACAGTAGCCTTAATATTTTTTGGTAGTGAGTCAATCAGGAGTTTTAGCCTTATAGTATTTTTTGGTATAATCATAGGTACTTATTCTTCAATTTTTGTTTCTGCACCTATACTTATTCACCTAAACTTAAAAAGATAACTGTTAATTTGGAGAAAAATTTTGTCAAAAGCAGGATATATGGTACATGATATGGCAAAACATAGCCTATATGGTATAATATGGATATTAGTAAATAATCTAAATCTATCTATTCAAAGTGCAACAATTAAAGAGCTATGTTCATGCTTAAGTAGCGCTCAAATTGTATTTTTATATAAATTAGTAGTTTGGATGTTCTTGTGTATATGGGTAGCTTTTACTGGATTTCATCAATTAAAAACCACCAAAATTAAATTATATTTTATACGATCTTTCTTGAGTATCGCTGCTGCTCTTATATATGTTAAGTCTCTTCAATATATGCCTCTTGCTAATGCAGTAGCTATAGGTTTTACAGAACCATTATTTGTAACATTACTTGCAGTAATATTTTTAAAAGAATTTTTAAATGTTAATGGTATTATTGCACTAATCATAGGTTTTATAGGTGCAATGATTGCTTTAAGGCCTGGAACAAACAATTTTAATGTTTATTCTCTATGGGTTTTAGGTGCAGCTATAATTTGGTCATTTGACAACTTAGCAGTAAAACTATTAGGCAGAACAGAAAAATCTGTACAGTATTTGTTTTATATTTCCCTTTTTGCTACACTGTTATCTGCTCCAATTGCTATAAAGGAATGGAAGCCGCTAGAATTTTGGCATTTACCGTGGATTCTTGTATTAGCTTCTTTTTATTTTATTCATTTAATTGCTGTATTTAAAGCATTTCAATACGCACATTTATCTGTTTTAGCACCATTTGATTTTAGTCGTATACTGTTTAGCACAATTATTGGTACATTATGGTTTGGAGACAAAATAGATATATGGAGCATTACCGGAACAATGATTATTACCATGAGTTCTGCTTATATTATTTGGAAAAAAGAAGAGCGTAAATAACTAAGGTTATGCTTTAACCTTTACAATTAGCTATAAATATAAAATATATCTATGCTCTAGTAGGTTAAATACTTTGACATAGTAAAAGTTGTTTCACTTAATTATTAGTTTTTTCAGCTTTCTTAGTATACAGGGACGAAGAGTAAAACCTACTACTACTATAGGAAAATGGTGAGTATACATAGCTAATTCAGATCAAACTATATATTGATTATAGTAATACTTAAGATAATATAAAATCATTAATATAGGAAACTTTAAAAGAATTTTGTAAGTTAAGTTCATTATAAAAAAGAATAGCAAACTGATTCAGAGCTGGCTTCCAATCACGAATAGGCATAGTCCAGTTTTTTCAGCTTTCTTGACATATAGAAGCGAATAGTGAAGCCTACTATTTGCAAGGTATAGCAAAAAATTATATTACATATTTTTCATTTTATATAATATTTCTAATGCTTTCTTAGGAGTTAAATCATTTACATCAATAGTAGATAAGAAACTTTCTAATTTACTATTTACAGACTGATTTTGAATAAATAGAGGCATTTTATCATGAAAAGCTACCAAATTAGTATTATAATTTTCACTTTCAAGTAATTTTAATATCTGCTCTGCACGCATAATCACCAAATTAGGTATACCTGCTAATTTAGCAACATATATACCATAAGATCTATTTGCATTCCCTTCTATAACTTCATGTAAAAAAATAATCTTTTCCTGCCATTCTTTAATCTTCATTGAGTAACATTTTAATGATGACAGATTATCTACCAATTTTGTTAATTCATGGTAATGAGTGGCAAATAAAGTACGACATTTAAATTTATTATGTATATATTCAAGACAACTCCAGGCAATAGCAAGCCCATCATAAGTAGAGGTACCTCTACCTATTTCATCAAGAATTACAAAAGACCTAGGGGTAGCCTGATTCAAAATTGTAGCAGTTTCCACCATTTCAACCATAAAGGTAGATTTACCAGTAGCTAAATCATCAGAAGCACCTACTCTACTAAAAATCCTATCTATTATGCCTATATGAGCAAATTCAGATGGAACAAAAGAACCTATATGAGCTAAAATAGCAATTATAGCATTTTGTCTTAAAAAAGTACTTTTACCAGCCATATTAGGGCCTGTTAATAACCATATACGCTGTTTTTCATATAAATCACAATTATTTGGTACAAAACTACTAACAGCTATATTATTTTTTAAATTTGCCTCAACTACTGGATGTCTACCAGCAATAATTTTAAATTCATAGCTTTCATCAACAACAGGTTTAATATAATTATTAGTCTTAGCAAGATATGCAAACGATGCCATAACATCTATGACAGCAAGTGCATGTGATAAACTAACAAGTTTATGAGCATATTCACCTATTAATTCAACTAATGCATTAAAAATCTCTAATTCAAGCCTCAATACTTGGTCTTGTGCTGTAAATAATTTTGTTTCTAATTCTTTTAATTCTTCAGTAATATAGCGCACACCACTAGCTAACGTTTGTTTATGAATAAATTTTTCTGCAGTTATTTTACTTGATTGCTGAGGACTAACTTCAATATAATATCCTATTATATTATTTTGCTCTATTCTTAAATTTAAAACACCAGTTTCATTACGGTATGCTTCCCTGAGCTCACCTAAATAATATTCTCGCGTAGATTGCATTTCCTGTAGTTCATCAATGGTTGCGTTGTATCCCATTTTAACAAAACCACCTTCTCGAGTAAGATATGGAACTTCATCATTTAGCGCATCTTTTAACTCATTTATTAGTTGTTCAAAACCACACAAATCTTTTACTAAATCATGTAAGACTACTGGTAATTCCTGCTGGTAATGCATTAACATTTCTGCCACTACAAAAGATTGTATCAGCCCCTCTCTAATAGTAAGTAAATCCCTAGGACCACCTCTATTAAGAAACAATCTAGATGATGCCCTTTCTATATCATTTATTTTTCCAAGAATGTCTCTAATATTACTACATAAATGGTTATTAAATGCAAAAAATTCTACCATTGCAAGACGAGAATTTATAGAGTTTGCACTACGCAATGGAAAAGACAAATATTGATATAATAAACGACTTCCTATGGTTGTTCTAGTTTTATCTATAACATCAATTAAACTACCATTTTTCTGCCCAGCTAAAGTTAGAGTCATTTCTAAATTACGCCTTGTAGCAGCATCGATAAACATAAATTGTTCAGAAGATAATTTTTTTGGAACTCCTAATTTTGGAATGTTAGATTTTTGAGTAATAGTAATATATTCAACTATTGCACCACAAGCAGATATTTCTGCATGCGAAAAATCATGAAAACTTTCTAGAGTGAGAACATTATAAAAGTTCTTTAATTTTAATTCACATTTAGCATATTCAAAAAAACTTTGAACATACGAAGTGATAACTATCTTCCATTCCTGTAGAACAAATTTAACTTCTAAAATAGACATTAATTTTTCAGAAATAATTAACTCTTTTGGATTTATTCTCGCAAGATCAGAATGCAAACTCTCTATGTTAGTTAGAGAACTATTAAATTCACCTGTAGAAATATCAATCCAAGCCAGTGCAAATTGATAATCAATTTTTGTTAAAGATGCTAAATAGTTAGATGTTTTACTATCTAATAAATTCTCTTCTAATATCGTACCTGGCGTCACGATGCGTATAACTTCACGTTTAACTATTGCTTTATAGCCTCTTTTTTTAGCCTGTTCTGGCGTTTCCATCTGTTCACATATTGCAACCTTAAAGCCTGCTTTTATTAATTTATGCAGATAAAAATCACACGCATGAAAAGGGACTCCACACATAGGAATATCACCATCTTCATGCTTACCTCTTTTAGTAAGCGCTATATCAAGGACAGTAGAAGCCATAACTGCATCATCAAAAAATAGCTCATAAAAATCACCCATACGATAAAATAATAAACAATCCTGATAAGATTCTTTAATACTTATATATTGTTGCATCATAGGAGTAGCAGCAGGCGTTTTCATATGGTTTACACTTTATTAATTATACATTTGATATCACTAAAAAAGAGAGTTTATAACCTATCACCCTCTAAAATCTATGTAAAGAAAAAAGTCTAATAGCCATTTTATAGTAGTTAACAAGCCATAGTACATAAAATATATAATATAATATAATTTAATTCAAACATTATCCTCTCATTACCTCTCTACATTTCTCCTTCTGTGTGAATTCTTTTTCTACGTTCTGTTTCTTGTTCGACAAAACCTTTATTTGCTTTCCTTTTTAAATCAAGCTTTTTAGAAAAGAATTGGTTAATCTTAGACTATGTTCGTGCTGAATGTTCTAAAGATTTTTTTCTTGAAGAGAAGGATTTGCTTCTTACAATTGTTTAATATACTGCTGTAATTCAATTCTTTGATTTTGTTGAATTAAAACCTTCTTCAATATAATTAATTCTTTTTGTTTGAATTTTATTGGAATAAAATTCCTTTTTAAATACTAAGAAATAAACAGGTTGAAGTGGTGTTAACACAATTTTGTCAAGGTTGATAATTATATCATCAAATTCTTCATAATATTTTACTATATTATCTATAATACTTTTCCTATTTTGAGGATTAATCATATAATCAAAGAAATTAGCAGGCTTCAAATTTGGTTTCTGCTCATAGCTTGCTAACATCATACTCTTTACCAAGTATATTAAAATTGTTATGACTATTATCTATCAACACTTACTAATTTAGTATAAAGTATATTAGCTAGAAACTCATTATGATATAACCCATTTAAAATTACTGCTAAAGGTACTTCAATAACCATCTCAATATTTTTATTAATATCAGTAAATGGTTCTAATAACTTTTCTATTTTTTACCTAACATCCAAAGAAATATTCTTAAAACTAGATAAAGAATTACGTAAATGATTAGGCAATCCCTTGGTTTTAATAAAATACTCAAGTCTTGGCTACATTTGTTATATTGCATTACCTCCTTTTGTGACTTTTATATCATTTCTTGTCCTAGATTTAATTAAAATCTTTAAAGTATCCATACGTCCACTTACTGCTGCCTAGTTTAATGGTGTGTAACCATGATTATCTTTGCTATTTACATCCATGGCCACGATCAAGTAAAATCTTCAATATGTCTATAAGTCCATCACTTGCAGTATGAACTAATATTTCTAGATTATCTATATTAATCCCATGTTGAACATAAATATTAACAATATCCAGATACCAAGTTTTCATTGTACCCACCTCTAATGGTGTATGATTGTTATTATTTTTAACCTTAACATTTGCTTTATAATAACAATAATACACATCTTCAATCATCTTATAATCTATCTGTTTTTCTGCTATTGCTGTATGTAATAGTGTATTACCGTAACTATCTTGCAGATTAAGATTTATACCATGCTTAATTTAAGTCACACACAATATCAATATTGACCTTTTGTACCACAAAGTATAATGGAGCATTATGATTTAATATATCTTGCATATCAAGTTTCGCACTATGCTCAATTAAGTCACGCGTAATCTCTACATACTCTTCTATTGCTACTATATGTATGGTGTGTGCCTATCTAAATTTTGAATATCAAGGTTAGATTCGTGCGTAATTAAATAATGTAAAATAGCAACATTACCTTTTTGTCTAGCGAAGTGAAGTGGAGTGTAGAGTATAATCCACGCTCTTGTGCATCAATATTTACATTAGCTTTAATTAAAGCAATTACAGCTTCTTGTTTTTGTTCGTATGCAGCATGATGTAGGGCCATCATATCTTGTTTATCTTGACTATTTTTATCAATATCAAGCTTAATAATCCCAGGAATTAGCCTATCATAACCATAAAATGCGGCTAAATGTAAAGCATTCCTATCATCTTCATCATTATAAAATAAATAAGATCTTGAGCATTTGTTGAAAACAATAATTCTTCAATTTTAAAATAATCTCTTTCAAGAAAAGCTTGATATAAAGGATTCGTATCAAGTTTATTTTTAGACATTCCACTCACCATTAAATTAATTTACATAACAATAAATATTTTTACTATTAATAAAATATATACTAGTTTTGGTATTTAATTACCATACCAGGATACTTTAAGATATATTAATATTAATAGTGATTTATATATTTAACAATCTCTTAGCAAGTTAATAATTTCTATTTTTAAAAAAATCAGAATAAATGGTTGATAAGTTATCTATAAATATGGGATAATTAATATGTGACCGTATATTAATTATTGGAAAGAAAATGAAATTAACAAAATTTGTAAAATACTCTGGAATATTTTTTTCTTGTATTATAATTATATTACTAATAATACCGTTTTTCATTCCCTTAAATTCTTACAAACAGTTTGCTATTAATAAAGTTAGAGAAGCTACGGGTAGAGAATTAAAAATTAATGGTCCTATTTCTCTATCGTTACTACCAATACCATCTATCAAGATAAAAGATATAGAACTTGAATCAGTTGAGGGAGCTAAACATGACTCTCTATTAAAAGCAGAGTCAATATCAGCTTCTGTTTCAATATTATCACTACTACAAGGTAATATAGAGATTTCTTCAATTCTAATTGATACTCCTATTCTCAACTTAGAACAGAATAAAGATGGCCTATCATCATGGGAATTTAAAAAAGACCAATCTACTATAGATAATACACCACAGGATGCTAAAATCACTTCTAGCAATACAACTAATTTATCAATTGGTTTAATTAAGATTACAAATGGCCAATTAAACTATCTAGATTCTACCAATACAAATACTGCAAGCACAACAGTTTATATAGATGATTTGGAAATTAAAAACTTCTATGGTCCCAATAATTTACATGCAAATATTTATTCTAATGGCAGAAACTATAGCATATCTGGAAATATACAAGAAAAACAAGACTCTATTACAATTAACATGAATTTAACAGCTTTTAAGGAAAAAATAGCTATTTCTGGAAATTTTGCCCGCGAAAACATGAGTTTTATAGGTCAACTTAACCTAGAAGGTAATGCTAAGAATTTACAAGACGTTTTACCCAGCATTAAAGCTTTAGGTAATACAAATCATACAATTAAATGTAATATTAATGCAAACCAAAAATTAATATCGTTCAATGATATTAATTTAAAATCAGGTAATATTAGTGCAAGTGGTAATGGTAGTTTTTCTCCTGAGGATAAAAAAATTAATCTACGAACTAAGTTAAATCCAGGAGACGTAGACATCACTATAACCTCTATCACTGACAATTCTAATAACGGCATAAGTGAAAAATTATCTGTTAAAGCCAGTGCACTTAAACCTTTACTTAATGAATTAGTTATTGATCTTAAGGATATTCCAGCTTCTTTATTAGATCAAGCATTAACTTTAACTACAGATTTAACATACTCAGATCAAAATTTAGTTCTTAATAATACTAATTTAAATATAGATAAAGCCAATTTAAAAGGCGAGTTAGGACTCAAAAATTGGAATAAGAATCTCTATTTAAATTATAACTTACAAATTGATAAACCAGAAATTTTTGCTAGTCTTGTTGCAGTAAATTTACCAGTTAATATAAACGATATATTAGTAAAAGGTCAATCTACTCTGGAACAAGATTTAATTAAAACTAATACTACACTAGCATTTGCTGGATCTTCTCATAACATACAAGGCGATATTGGCTTCATAAAATCTATTACTCCTAATATAACTATTGAAAGTACAGGAACTAGCTTAGGTAATGTAATAGCTCAACTTACTAAATTACCACCTAATAATACCTTAGGTAAATATTCATTCTTAACAAAAATTCATGGTAATACTTCTCAATCCATTAAAATTGATATTAATAAATTAGATATTAGTTTAAAAAACAACCCAATAACTTTAAATGGATATATTAATATAGACCTAGCATCTAATAAACCTAAATTAGAATCAGATATTAAAGTTGGCTCTATAAACCTTAATAGTATTAGCACACCCCAAAATATATATTCTGTTCAAGACAATCCCCATGGAAGTCGTAGCTTATCGCCTTGGTCTAGTGAGAGAATAGATTTAGCCTTTTTAAAAAAATTTGATGGTAATCTTAATTTAAATATAAAACAAATTATTAAAGACAATTTAGTGTTGGATGATATCACAGCTAATATTTCAATATTAAATTGTAGTTTAGATATAAAATTATTTCGTAGTAAAGTATTTGGTGGTTCATTAGAAGGACATGGACAGATTTCTGCAGATGGACCTGTAAATCTTAAGGTTAATTTACAAAAAGCAGGCATAAAAAACTTTACAGACCCAAAAGGTACTTTTAAGATTTTAAATGGAATAGCTAACTTAAACGCAGACCTTAAAACAACTGGCCATAGCCAAATACAATATATTAATAATTTATTTGGAACAGTTAATATATCGATAAATTCAGGAAGTATTTATGGCTTTGATTTACAAAAAATACTGAATTTTGTACAAAACATAAGAAATCCAGCAGAAATACTTCAAGTATTTGATAGATCACTTTCAGGAGGAGAGACTCAGTTTAATGATTTAACTATTAACTCTGAAATAAAAAATGGTATAGCTAATATTAATAACAGTAAATTAAATGCTGGTAGAATAGAAGTAATAACAACAGGTAATATAAACCTTTCTAAATATTCGTGCGATATAAATAGTATAATTACCTTGGACAATAAAAAATCTTATCCACCTTTTACTGTCCATTTCTATGGTAATTTAGACAATGTTCAGCATAAAATTGTCTTAAAAGATTTACAGCAATATCTAATCAACCATGTATTAGATGGCATTATAAAAGGCCAAAATCCTGTAGATGTATTAAAAAATCTTAAGAAGAACCAAAATTCAGATTCAACAAAAGAATCAGACTAATCAAATTGATAAGCTTATAGAAAAAGGTATTAAGAGGCTTATGAAGAAAATTCACTAATCTTTTGTTTTAAAGATAAAAAACTACATTCCAAAGCAATTTACATCACTTGATCTAATAAATATCTAATTTGCTTTTATTATGTTAATATCACAATCCCACCACTCTGTTTATAAAAGTTTTTCTATATCTTCATCACTAAAACGTTTTTTAATAAATCTCGCCGGATTACCAGCCCAAATTTCATAAAGACTAACTTTTTTAGTAACCACACTACGGGAATCAATAACTACTCCATTAGCAATGGACTAGGTATAATTAAACTTTCTGCTCCTATCCACACATCATTTTCAATTTATAATTATGCCCTTGATTTCCACCAAGCATAAACTTTGTATCACTTGCAATTGAACAGAATTTACCTATAATCAATTTATCTAATTGCTCAGCTAGCATATCATTGTCTAATGCATAAGATACACATTACGCAATCATCAAATGGTCTTATAATACGAATGCTCACCTACTATAACATACCTTGATTTAACATGATCTTTAATAATAATTGAATCACGACAAAACTGAAAAATAGTTATATATTTTAATCTGTTTAAATTTTTTGTTATACTAAAATTTATGATATAATGTAATAATAAATAATATGCAATATAAAATTATGTCTCAAAGAATTATAAAAGACCAGCGATAAAACTATATCCCAAGTAAAGCTTTGTTAAACACCCCATGATAATTATTGCTTTATTGTAAAAAATATGTAATGTTGCTGTTTTATAATTATATTATATAAAATATGCAAAATAGATATTCAACCTCACAAATTTAACCACACTGGATAGTATTTCTATTGCTTGTTCTAGCTTATCTAGCATTGAACTTAGAACATTATTTGAAAAGGGCACCTTAAACAGAATTTATATGGTATTATCATATTTTAGTTTTGGTTTTTTAGTCTGGAACCCTATGATAATTAGACTTTTTCTTTTTATCAAAAATCCTATGCCAGTTGCTAAAATTCCAAACCAAGATTTGCCAAAACTACTTATAGGTACGCATAAAAATAAAAGCGTTTCAGCCTTAGATATTAGCTAATTGGTATTCACGCATTTGCGGCACTAATACATCTTTACATATTTAAAGATAATACTTTATTAAGGATGTCATTCATAAAACAACTTAAAACTTAGTTTTATATTCTAGTATCAAGTCGCGTTAATCAAATTCTCAATGTAGGATGTAATATTATTTGCATATAAAAATAATAAAAACACTATAGCAGCTCCCATAACGGTAGTCAAAACCATATATATTGGCAGTTCTTTTACTACTATATTTTCACCTTGCACACACCAAAAGGTTTTATATATTATAGGTGCAAAATAACAAACACTTAATATTGAACCTATAATTACAGTTACTAATACAGGCCATATAATATGGTTATTTTTTATTGCTTCATCAATTAGATAATATTTTCCCATAAAACCTGCAGTAAACGGTATACCAATAATTGACAATGCACACACTATAAAAGAAAGAATAGTCATAGGCATCATTTTAGCCAAGCCTTTGCATCCAATAATATCAGTAATTCCTGTTGCCCTTTGTATATTACCTGCTGCAAAAAATAATGATATTTTTGCTACTGCATGAGCAACTATTTGAAAAATAGCAGCAACTATTGCTTTTTTAGAAAATAAACTTAATGTCATAATACAATATGCTAACTGTGCTATAGTTGAATAAGCTAAAACAGATTTTATTTGACGCTGCTTTATAGCAAGTAGTGAGGCTATAATAATAGTTACAATAGTCAAAATTTGTATAATGTTATAACCATTCCAAGCATGTATTACCAAATACTCTAAATGTTTTATATCAAAAATATAAAATAGTATTTTCATCAGTGTAAACACACCAGCCTTTACTACAGCTACAGCGTGTAATAATGCACTAACAGGGATTGACGCAACCATTGCTGTTGGCAACCAAGAATGCATAGGCATCACAGCTGCCTTTGCTACACCTAACACATACATTACTAATAAAATTAAGATTAACAAAGCATTAAAATCAAAGCCAATAATTCCACCTAATATAAATTCTAAACTACCCGCATTTACATAGGTTATTATAATAGCTGGCAAGAATAACCCCGTAGATGTTAGCAATAAATATGTTAAATATTTCCTACCAGCTTTATATGATGATACTGTCTTAGAAGATGACACCAAAGGATAAGTAGAAAAAGTCAATAATTCATAAAATATAAATAGAGTAAATAAATTAGATGAAAGCCCAAGCAAAGTAGTACATACTATAGCAATAGACATATATAAGTAAAAACTTTTTGTATGTAAATCTTGTTGTTTATTTATAAAATACCCTAATGAATAAATATAAGTAATAAACCATAACACAGCTACCATAGCAACAAATATCAATGATGTAATTTCTAAATAAAATTCTATTTTTATGCCAGGCAATAATTCAATAATTGACCACTTTACTTGTCCTACATTATCTAGATTGCAGATAGTAGAAATTATATTATGAATAAAACACAATATAACAACTAAATTAGTTGTATGACAAGCAGCAGGAATATTACCTAAAAAGTAGGTTAACACAATCACTAAGCATGGTAGTGAAATAATATTGAATATAGGAAGAAAATCTATATCAAATATCATCAATAACCTTTTAACAAACTTTTTGCTATTAATTTTGAGTATATTATTAAAGTTTTTGAATTCAAAGCTAATATAAAATTTAGCATTGTTGCAATAACTATAGTATAGCTTTTTACAATATTACTCATAATGACTTTCCATCCATACAAAGCTGTTAAAACCCCTCCTAAAGCTATTACAAAAAATGAATACCGTGCATCTTGTTTAGCAAGAGACGATAACAATAGCCACTTTCCAGTAAAACCTAAAGTAATTGGAATACCAATTAAACTAGCAATATTAAATCCCACACATAGTTTTGTAAGAGAATTTTTATAAGAATGCCGAGTAGTTTCATGACACATAAGTAATACCATTTTACTTAGTGAATGCGCAAGCATTAAGATAAATAAAACCTCTATATTTTTTATTTCTACTATTACTAGGATCATATATCCTAATTGTGTAACTGTAGAAAAAGCAAATACTTTACGTAAATTAGTACTAAAAATTGCATATACGCTACCTAAAACAATCGTCATATAAGACATTATTTTTAATAATATAATTAGAGCAGAAAAATGTAAATAAAATTGCTCTCTACCTACCATGTTAAAGATTACTCGTAATAACATATATAAGCTAATCTTGCTTGTAATACCTGACAAAAAGATTACCACAGATACTGGAGCATAGGCATAGATATTAGCAAGCCATAAATGCATTGGAAAATAAGCCATTTTTAACAATATACCTGTAATAATAAATATTATTCCATATTTTACAGGGATTAAATTAATTTTATTATATAATTTCTGGGATAAATCAGTCATATTTAAGGTCCCAGTCATCATATAAAGTAAGCCTATTCCTAATAATATAAACAATGCAGCAACACTCCCAAGTACTAAATATTGAAATGCAGCAATTAACGCTTTATCATTTCCAAGCGCCACTAAACCATACGATGCAAGCGATGCAATTTCTAAACATACATAAATATTAAAAATATCATTTGCCATCACCATACCAGTAAAGCCGGCTATACTTAGCAAAAACAAAGCATAAAAATAAGATATTTGTTTATCTTGTAGATTATTCTTAATAAAACCTATACTATGTAAAAACGCAAATAAAGAAACAGTTGTTATAATTACTAATAATAAAACTGTTAAATGATCAACCCTATACTCAATACCAATAGGAGGTAACCACCCACCTAAAGCATACGACATAACATGCAGTTCTTCTATTTTTATCGCTATGGCTACTGTAATCATCATATTCACTGTAATTACCATGCCAGCTAATAAGAGTAATAACTTATAATTATAAATCAATACACATATTGGCGCCATAAATAATGGAACTAATATTTGTAAGAGTGGTAAGTGATTTAAAACAATAAACATAATTTAAAAATTATCACTTTCATTTGTTATTTATCATTGTATTCAATTTATTTTCTACATATATTATAAATAATGTGCTGAATATAAGATTGTATACTAAAAAATACGACTATAACTCAGTACATTACAATAGTAAACATATAAGAGGCATAGATATGGTTAAATCTGTTATTACATTTATTTTATCACTTATGTTATATTTTCCAATTAGTTATGCTCAAACAGATAACAATGAAACCTTATCTCAAGAAATCTCTAATCTATCTCCTATTATGATTATTAGATTTAATAATGAACGTCCTATAGATTTTTCCTCTTCTACAAAAAAAATGATCAATTTTGCATTAAAGAATAATCCATATACACAATTTATTATTTTGTCTATATTAAACGATAAAGAATCCATGCGCAAAACATATGAAGATACTTTGCTTATTTCCAGCGTACAAAATATTATTAATATTATGACAACTGAAGGAGTAACGCGCAATAATATACATACCTTTACACAGGTACAAAATTCACCGTCTGAACCAAATGAAATAAGAATTTTTGTAAAGTAGCGCTTTGCTACTTTATATAGTATATAAAAATATACATTATTCTTCTATATTTTTATCTAGTTCATCTAGTGAATAAAATATTTCTATATCTTTGAAATACAATTGTTTACAATTATATAACCTTTTCATATTACCATTCGTATTACAGCGTACTAATTCTCTAGAAGCCAAAGAATTTTTTATTAATCTCACTATTTATAACCTTGCTAGCAACTTGGCCTCTTTCAAATTCTTTAACTGCTATACTAAACTTACTACCTAAAAAATTAATACCTAATTCACTATGCAATGTTTTTAACTCTGAGCTTAACTCTAAGTTTAATCGATTATTATGTCTAATATAATGTAAAGCATATAATTTTTATTTGTAGATAATTGTCTGGCCCAACAATATTGAATTTGCATGTTTCATCAAAATAATTCATCACTATATTTGTACATATAGATAAAACATCAAAAATTTTATTGCTTAATCTCTGACCTTTTTCCACCACTATTTCATTAATTCCTTCTATTAACTTTTGACATGTTTCCATTGATAAAATAGGTTCTGTAACCATCAATTTGTTTCAACAATATAAGAGATATACAGATTTTAATTTACCATATATTATTTTTCATTTAGTTTTTATATCAATTATTCTTATGAATTAAAATCATTAAATTTAATTATATTATTAGGAATTTTTATATAGTCTACATTATACAAAAATAATTTTAACTGAAGCTATTCTTAAGAAATATGGACTGAAACAAGTGCTAATAAAAATAGTTAAACATTATTTAGAACCTGGTATGTTGCATGTTATCCTATCGTTTGCTATACCTATTCATACAGTTTACTAACATCAACATATTTTTTAGGTAAGATGAAATTTTACTTGTTACTTCAGCTGATAATCTTGCTAAATTACTCCCTTCAACGCTTTTTGATATTAATGCTAGTTGAAAAAAATGATCATTTATATAATTTTCAAGCGTATTAAACTTACTGTCCAATAAAATGAGTATAGTTTTATGTATATTACTAAGATTAGAATAAGCACATAATAAATCATTAAGTTTTGATATTATGCCTACTATATCATAACATTTAGGAGTAAAATCATCTATATCATGTCTGGATAATAATTTATATACCAAACGTAACTTTAATAATATTAAGCACTTCAGATAATTCTATTTCATAGATAAAACTTTTTATTTAATCCACATTATTTTTTTAAATATTTCTTCAAGTTTTAGCGCTTTTTCTAATAATATATACATGTCTTCTTTCATATTTAAAGTCCTAGACCACTCTATAGGGGTTATAAATCCAGCCTTTGGATAAGTTTTTGTATCTAGTTTAGCATTATATTTTATTAACAATTGTATCATTGACGTACTTTTAGATTCTAT
Source organism: Rickettsiales endosymbiont of Dermacentor nuttalli (assembly GCA_048496475.1). GTDB lineage: Bacteria > Pseudomonadota > Alphaproteobacteria > Rickettsiales > Arcanibacteraceae > Ac37b. The sequence goes on along the minus strand of JBGCXS010000001.1, from coordinate 125,691 downwards.
ATAATGTAGAGGAGTAGAACTTTCAAAATTTTGACTTTTACATCAGCACCCGCTTGTATTAATAGTTCGCTTACCTCAATAATTTTATTCCAAACAGCGTGATGTAAGAGATATTCTCCATTTCTAAAGTCCATACCATGAATTTGTAAATTAGGTATTTCAAGAAGCAATTTGATAAAAGCTATCCTACCTGTATCTATGGCGACATATAAAGGACAATATATAGTGGTATAAAAAAAGTATTTTCATTATTAATGTTAGCAACATTTTCAACCAATTTCTTCACGCCTTCTAAATTACCATTATTTACAGCAAAATATAATGGGCTTATAGAATATTCATTAATTACTAACATTAACACACTCTGAGCAATTAAAAAACTCATTCTGTTATTACATTTATAATAATCTACAATTTTTATTAGAATATGTAATAGGTATATACACATAATCTAATATACTAATTATAGATCCAATATCACAACCGACAGATGTAAAATGCAATAATGTATAATTTTCTATATTAGAATTCTCTATAAGATTTATATTATTAATTACTTCTACAACCACTTTGGATTGCAAAAGATTATTGAAAATAGTTTTTTATACCCATGTTTAGTAAATTTATTACAGACAAGGCAAGAGAATTTTATCTATTAAAAACTTTATATTCTACTAAATGTACAATATTTTTATCATTAAGACTAGAATTACTAAAACACAAAGAATTAATATGTTTAATATTAAATAAGTAATTTGCTAATATTATATAAACCATCACCTACTAAGTAAATCATAACCCTAAATGGCTTAACTGATTAAAATACATACTTTCAGCAATAACATTTATTACTGAGAAATCAATAATCTCACGTAGTTTAAAATATACAATATCTTCTAGGTATACACCTAATTTTTTGATTATCTATACTAATAATATAATTAATATTTTTCTTACAAAGAATATTAATTATATTATTAGTATCATTAACATTCCTTAAATCCAGAATATTATTATGGATATACACTGTTAAATCTGCATTCTTCTGCATATAAAATTATGTTTTAATTACATTTACTACATAACATATAATTTAAAGTGTGTTTATTAAAAAAAGCACAACCTATAATACGTATTTTAATGCTTGTTACTCTTTTAATGAATTCTTAGGTACTAAAGCAAATTTTGGTATCACAGGAGAACTATCATTCATGTATTTTTCTAAACAATATGAACCCCTTTTATTAAACTACTATTTCCTTTATCTGCAGGTTCAATAGTTGAAGCTGAACGTAGAGATATTTAAAGAAAAAATTATAAGCCTAATATAACAATCAATATTCAGATTACGCTCATATTTTTACGCCTTTTGTCACCACTTTATTTTCAGACAACAAATATTCTTGCTAGAACTATAGTTAGGTATTGGAGATTATTTTCTACTTAGATATTACAACTCACATCACAAACTTGATACAATTGTAAATCTTGCAGGTATTACTGCGGGAAGTTTACTTAGTGAATATTTTAAAACTTAATATCATCAATTTAAAAAATTATATTTTAACAATGTTACTGCTCCTAGTATTATAGTTTTTTCAGCTTTCTTAGCATATAGGAGCGAAGAATAAAAATACAAGCCTACTACAAATTAACTTGTAGGGACAGGAACGAAGTGTACAATTAGTACATAAGGTGATCGAGTAACGACATCCATATTACAAGTGAAAAAGCTATAATTACTAGAACAACTATAAGTAATATAGTATACAAGTTCAAATCAAAAAACTATATTATGGTATTCTGAGACATTTTGAGATCAAATACCGGTAAAATAGCAAATAAATGATCAAAAATATTAGCTTGCATATTTTCGTACAAAGCCATATCAGTTATAGATGTATAAAAATACAGCTCTATCGGAATTCCATTAGCAGTAGATTGCAATTCCCTGACTAAACATGAACTATCTTTTTTTACCCCTTCATGTTGATCTAAAAAAGCCTTTATATATGCTCTAAAGATCGCAATATTTGTAACTTTTGGTATAGAAAAATCATCACTAATACTAGGTATTATATTTTCTATCAATTTTATGCTTTTCAACGTTTCTAACAAAGTTTGATCACAAAATTTAACCGTACTAGGCACTATAGAAAGCGAACGTTTAACACGCCTACTATTCATCTTGGATACTCCACACCAATTGATTATACTACTAGACATTAATACATAGGTAGGAAGCATAGTAATAGAATTATCATAATTACGTATCTTTACAGTACTTAACGAAATATATATCACTTTACCACTTGCATTATAACTAGGAATATCCACACTATCACCTATACTTACCATTTCATGTACAGAAAGTTGAATACTAGCCACTAAGCCTAATATTGCATCTTTAAATATCAACATAATTACAGCAGTAAGTGCACCAAGTCCTGCAAATAATGTAACTGGAGACTTATCTATTATAACCGCTATAATACATATTATAGCAATAGCCCATAAAATTATTTTTGCTACCTGTATGTAACTTGTAATTGGATTTCGTTTAGCTGTTTTGGAAATATTTTCATAACCATCTTCTATAATATTAAATAACGAAGATATAGTACGTACAATAGCGATAATTATATAAACATTAAGAATTCTCTGTAATACCATAACAATGGTATAGGTAATAGGAAAAGCCTTAATCTGTATCATAGGTAACAACATATATGTAACAATTGCTGCTGATACCAATCCTAAAAACTTAGTAATCACATCATGCTTTATACATAAATCATGCCATAAAGGTTTTACATGTTTAAAAACTATTTTAGAGAAATAATTAAAATATAACTTAAATATTATATAACAAACCCAACTTATAATAGCTATAATTAACAAAGTAGAAGTTACAGCTAAAACATATGACATTAGTGCCTCATATTTTAACAATACAAATAAATCAAATAGCTTACTTATCATCTACCACCCCATACTAATTTTTATATAGATAGGTTATTAAGAAAGAGTAAAATATTATTAATATATTTACTAATTCAATATAACATTATAATTACAAGCTTTATAAGATTATTCACTATATAAGTTAGCTTAATAAAAAATTATATATTATACAAACTCAATTTTGTTTATAAATAGCAGCAAGCGTTATTTATATTTTATCCTATAGTTTTTCACTATAGTAACAGAAGTTGGAATTTGAAGTTAATACTATAATAGCGAAACAGAAAACTTTAGTATACACAAATTCAAATACCTTGTTAAGCACACCATAATAAAGGTAATTTAAATAGTACAACTATAGTAAAAATAGTTGAATATTAATACTAGGTCAGATAGAGCGAAGAGTAATGACGTATGCAAATTCAAATGCTTTTAATAACAATATCCCTATTACAAGTGAAAAAACTATATAAAACTGCAATTACACAAAAAACAATATCTTAACATTTATAAAAAACAGATTTAAAATGGGAAACCACCCATGTAAAGAGAATTTGTACCACTCCTATTTTGAGGAAAAAGAGAGGTTGTAGAAGGAGAAACAATAAAAGCTATATAAACTAAAGTATTCCTGCATATCTGTAACAGTCTAAGTAACATTCTTTTCTTTTACTAGATAATCTACAAATGAAACAGTCTGACTTATATAAAATATTTGGAATTGGTGCTGTTATAGACTGGTTTATTTCATCACCAGAATCATTAATCATAACAAAATGACGCTCTAGTTTATAATAACTCATCATTTTTTTATATAAACCAACAGATAAAGATACAACATTATCTATAGAACTAATAAAATTATACCTTATGGTTTCAAAATATTTATAACCCAAATTAATTAAAGAATTACTTAAAACACTAGTAGTTCCTATTACATCAGATTTATACATTCTATTAATAGAATAAAGTAATTTTCAGGTAAATTATACACAAATACCTTTTCAGCTACTTTTAATCCAAAACCTGTAGTTAACAAAACAGGACCAGCTAAATTAAATCTGGTATATTATAATACCGGCTACTGCAAGCAGCACAGCTTTAACCATATTTTTTATATAACTGCCACATACAAAGCTAAGTCCTAGAGCAATCTACAGTGTGCTGTAAATAAAGAAACAGTTGCTACTGTATATACACTTTCACCTAAAATAAAATTGTCTATGGTTGTTTATCATTATGCTTTACAAAACTATTATAAATAGAGGCTCCGGTAGAAGCACAAACTAAACCTAATAAAGCACAGGATGTAACTCTAAAAACCAATTACGCTTCTCTTGCTAGTATTACGTTTTTAGTGTGGCTATATACGTTTTATAGTTTGTGTAAAGATGTAAAAATTAGAAATGGCGCAGTAGAAATTATGTCCTTAATCGCTTTTGCATGTTATCACTATAAAGTACACTCCTTTACATAACTATAACCATTTTTTATTAAGCTATTACGGGACTTAGATATTTCAAAAGAATATTTTACCGCTTCTTGATCGACTACCAACTAATCCTTTTTGTCAATAAACATTGAAGGAATTTCTAATTTTACAAAATCGTCCTCATCAATCAGAGCATCTTTTAAATCTTGTTTTGTTTGATCTAAAGGAGATTCAATCATTGGAGCATCTAATAAACTTTTATTAGGATCCTTGCTGATTACCCAAAGAAGAGACCATTATAAAATATCATCTTCTAAATATGTATAGAATTTAATACACCTCTAGAAACAAAACTATTGTTATTTGTAACCATATTATTCCAAGTATTAATATTATATATTTCATTATTAAATGATTCATATCATAAAATAATCTATCCAGATTGCAACTGGGTGTAGACTTTTCTACTTTATGATGATAAAAAAGTTATCTTTATACAAGAAGCGATAAGTGAACCCTGCAAGTAAGAGAGCGAAGAGCAACAACATATGCAAGTTATTTGTAACCTTATTTATCAAACAGATTAATAGAATTCTTTAAACAAAATAATGAAATATTTGCTTAAAAAATTACTGAAATACAAAAAGAAAAATTAATTGCTATAGCCAAATCATTACATAATTTTCAAGTTATTGTGACAGGTAGTGAGGGATATCATAAAGCAGAAGTAACAAGTGGAGGAGTAGATACAGAAAAACTGTCCTCAAAAACTATGAAATGTAAAAAAATCCCTAATTTATATTTTATAGGAGAAATTGTAGATGTAATTAGTTGGTTAGGTGGATATAATTTCAATGGGCATAGTCATCCAGATTTGCAGCTGGAAATTCTTGTTAACATTAATTAGTAGCAAATCTAAAATATATTTCTTCAAGCTACTTGCCTAATACCTTTAAATCTATTAATAATATTATATTTCAATACTATTACAGATTATGATTAAAATAAGATCAAACGCCTTCTTTTTTCTTATATTTATAATTATTTTACTACTTGTAACTACTATAAGTTACTCTGTAAAACAATATTATAATAAGAAGCATTCTATTATTTCCGGATATAACATTAAAGTGATTGATGGTGATATTATCAAGGTAAATGATATCACCATAAGACTATACGGCATAGATGCACCTGAACGGAATCAATTATGTTATAACAAAACAACTAATGAACCTTATAAATGTGGTCTAATTGCAAAAAATAAACTCAGGAAATTAATTCAAGGTAAAAAAATCTATTGTCATAAAAAGAACTTAGACAAGTATAATAGAACTATTGCTATTTGTTACGTTAATGGCATAGATATAGCCCAACAACTTATTCGCAAAGGACTCGCTCTTGCTTATAGAAAATTTTCTGACTTATATATAGAAGATGAACTATATGCTCAACAAAATAATAGTTATATATGGAATAATGAATTTATTCCACCGTGGGATTATCGCTATCATCTAAAGAAACAACTAGCTGAACAAAAAAATTAAGTTTACATTTTCAAATAAAGTTCTGTACTTATTTAAAAGTATCAACTAATTGCTCTTAGTAGCAAGAATACCCTAACTATAGTAAAAACAGTTGATCTTTGATACAAGACCAGATAAAACGAAGAGCAATCATGTATACAAATTTAAATGTTTTTACTATATATAATATTATTTCATATTAGTTGACATTTTTAATTTAGGATAATCCTATTATCACTTGCCACATAACAGCTAATGCACCAACAATAAAAACCACATCACCAATGATCTGAATTAATCTTAAAAATACAATATATCTGTTTGCATAAAAGATTCACTACGTGCATACCATAATCCTTTGCCTGTACTATCTATCATCTGAATGATACCCGTTTGGTAATAGACTAGTGAATAACATAACTGCTAAACTAATATTTAGCCACTAAAATGCTATCTTCATTAACTTATCATCAAGAGAGATAATTGAAGACGGATATAGCGTAGTATAAGCAATGTAAACCCAAGTGCTAAAGATCTAAAACCCCAAATAAAGATCCATACGCATGAGTAACAGTCGTATTCAATCCTTGTATATAATATAATGAAATTGATGAATTAATCACGAAACTAAAAATATCCCAAAACGTAACTGCCGATAATGCACTTATTTTAAGGTGCCAATTTTCCCAAACCTCATAAACCGAGTATAATCAATAGCACTACTTCTAAGGCACTAAAGGTTGCACCAACAGTCATAACTGGAGTAGTTATATGAGAAATAGAGATGGTGAAAGGCGTCAGAAATACCTTCACAAACATAAAAATGGTGAAACTGATGATAAACTAGCTATAGTTGCCATTTTACGAGAGACTAGCCCTATATTTGATAGTATATGCCAAGTACGTATTAGTGAATAAGGAAAATATTTTGATACGTCTACTCCATAAAAACTTTGCCCTTCTATTAGTATAATGTGCAACAAAACCTACTAAAAATAGTTGTAGGGTAAATAGTGATACAATAAGAAATAGATATTTACCTAAAGCAAGCTATGATGAAGTTAATGCAAAAGTAGTAAGAAGATCATGTGCGGGCACCATCTGATCTAGCTTATATGCTCGCGCAAGAAAGACCATCCCCAAATGAACTACTAAAATCAACTATTAGGAATAATACTAATAATAGATCATACTAGATTTTCAGCATCGGGTTTATTATCGATTAACAACTATGTGGCCAGTTCATAATGCTTACGTATTACACGATATTCTGATACATTACTAAAAAAAGCAAATTATAATACATTGTATTTTTTTTCGATTGCTTTAATACGATATTCTTTTTTTAATTCATATTAAAGATATATTTTGTTCCTTATCCTTAAGATTATGATAAGCTTTACCATACTGCTTCTGAGCCGCTAATTCTAGACAATTCATTTGTTCACGATGTAAACAATTAGCAGCAGCTTTAGCGGTACGTGTATAAGACAAATAGAATTCTCTAGTATCGCATTCTTATCTAGAGCTCTGTATATCTTGGTATAGATCTTCTCTATCCTCCAGCTACATCCTAATCTTGGTTTCCAATACCATTTAAGTCGATCTAAATCTTACGAGCATAATATTGAACCTATCTATAAATTTTAGAATGGTTACCCCTACACCTCTTTTAAGTAACTTTTCTTCTAAATCTCTGTAACTGATTCCATATTTACAGTACCATCTGACTGCCCATATGATTACCGCATATTTAAAATGACTTCTCTTAAAGATATTCTTTAAACCCTACTATTTATTTTTCTATCCTTGTACATACAATACATCCTATTTGCAACATTACCCAAAAAAAATTAAGTAACTTACTTAATCTATGAGAGTCTATTTTAGTATGAAAATAAAGTAGCACATAAAAAACACGCATTTCCTATACTATATCATTGGTAAATCCATTGACTACTGTTTATGATAATATAAAGCTGTCATAATGTTATTATATTACATATAAATCAATAAATATACAATAATTTATTTTCTATAAATATTTTATTACCTGATTATGTTATTTTTCTTGTAAAACTTTATCTATAAATCTTATTTTTGGCTTTATACAATGATTAACCTGATATATTTTTATAGCTTTTATCACACATTTTCTATCATATTCTGATAACTCACTTTGTTTTATTATCAATCACCAGTAATATATTATCCTTTATCGACTCAGGTAACCAATACATAATTGTTTTGTCACTTTATATAAAGTTATAAACATTTATGGCAAATATTTTCATACTAAATATTGAACTAACAAGCATTTCAGGAAATTGATTTTTAACCTCAGAAAGCTTTGTAATAAAATCTATACTATTTTTTATATATTTAACTATTATAGAAGATGTATTTCTATTAACTATAGTTTCTAATTCTGACGTAACACTCATTAAGAATTGAACTGTAGATAATTTGTTAGATGCAATTGCTCGTTTAAACAGATAATCAGAATCAGCATGGATCATTGCTTCACGTTGTAATGAATCTTGGGTTAAATCATCAATTTTAAGCACTTTTACATGCCTATTTTTTGCTGCATCTATAAATGCCAAATCTATTTGCATGAATTATTTTATTAAGTTTATTAATATTGTTTTTTGTTTAACCTAATAATTTATTTATAACATGTAACTGGCCATTTGCAGCGGCATATCTAAATATCTTATTATTATTTGCATGCAATACTTTTTTAAAATCATGCTTATCAATTAACGTTTTAAAATTATTAACGACAAATACATAACCATTTGTTGCAACTGCAACAAAAATTTCATATAATTTAGGAATATCTGTTTTTTTATATAAAGGCTATAACTCCTTAATAATATCAAAAATGACTATCCTTCACAGCACCACCTAATATTATGCTCTCTACATTAATTATCTTATGAAATCCTGGGTAATATGATATTTTTCTAATAAAAATTTAATAACTTTATGTCCGTTTATTGTAGCGGCTACAAATGCTTCATAAGTTTTAGCTTTAATTATTTCTTGAATATCACCCTTATCTAAACCTTCAAGTAGTTTTTGTATAACACTTAAATATCTTTAGCAGCTGAAATTCTAAAAATATATAATTATCCTATACTTGTAATAGTAGATATATATTATCATTTTAGAATTAAGTAATGCTTCTAAAACATCAACACGCCTTAGATTTAATGCATATACAAACATTTCTTTATAAGAATGTTTAATAAGACTAGTAACAAAAATTGCATTAATAATCTTAATATCTTGTTTATACAAGCTTCTTTAAATATATGCACAAGCTTTTTTTCAATACTTCATGAAGGGTTTATAATAGAGAGCATTTTAGATAGGTTTCTTCTACAATTTTTGTAATGTTAGATGTATATTCATAATATCACTTGATTTATCATATATAACACACTTGTTAATAATAATCAATATAAATTTGTTGATATATATAATATCAAGATCAAAATATATTTTATATACAGTAACAAGAATTAATTGATATATTAGGTAATTATAAATAGGATTAACTGAACAAGAGCCAATTTATAACAATAAATTGGTTCTATAATAGAGGATTTATTCTATATTTTCTGATAAACGAGCTGCTTCGTCTGCAGTAACTAAAGCATCTATAAATTCATCTAACTTACCTTCATTAATAATACCATACATCTGATAAGATGTAAGATTAATACGATGATCAGTTACCCTACTTTGAGGGAAATTATAAGTACGAATTCTTTCAGACCTGTCTCCAGAACCAACTTGTCCTTTTCTTTGAGCTGCACGTTCAGATTCTTTTGCCATACGCTCTGCTTCATATAACCTAGCTCTTAATATTTTGAGAGCTCTAGCTTTATTTTTATGTTGAGATTTTTCATCTTGTTGTTGTACTACAATACCTGTAGGAATATGCACTATTCTAACTGCACTATCTGTTGTATTAACAGATTGTCCACCAGGACCACTAGCTCTAAAAACATCTATACGTAAATCTTTTTCTTCGATTTTTATATCAATTTCTTCTACTTCTGGAAGTACTGCAACTGTTGCAGCAGATGTATGCACTCTTCCCCCTGCCTCAGTTTCTGGTACTCTTTGCACACGATGTACACCTGATTCAAACTTTAATTTTGAAAACACCCCATTTCCTGAAATTAACGCCTGAGCTTCTTTATAACCCCCTATCCCTGTATCACTTAGAGATAACACCTCAAATTTCCATCCTTTTCTATCAGCATATCTTTGATACATATGAAATAATTCAGCTGCAAATAAAGCTGCTTCCTCACCACCAGTACCAGCACGTACTTCAAGTATAGCATTTTTTTCATCATCTTTATCTTTAGGAAGTAAAGCTAATTTAACCTCTAGCTTCAACTGAGGCAAAGCAATTTTTGCAGATTTTAATTCTTCTTCTGCTAATTTAAATAATTCTTCATCCTCTTCATTATTTTGAGTTATCTCAGTTAATTCAGAAATATTTTTTTGTAACCGATTGAACTCAGATATTTTAGCTACAACAGGAGTAAGTTCTGCATATTCTTTAGAACATTGTATATATTCGTTACTTGCTGGGTTTAAATTCTCACTAGATAGCTTATTACCTAACTCTTCATAGCGTACTATTATTCTTTTTAAGTTATTCTCAAAATTAGTTTCATGCATAAATTTAAATTAATTATATTTCAGGTTACAGATTGATGAGTATATACACAACTTAAGTAGTGTCAATATACACTATACAAACAAGTTTTTTAAAAACATAATAATAAATTTATAATAAATACTTGCCGTATAAGAAAGCTATGGTTAAATTAAAGCAAAATTTTCTATAAAAGAGGAAAAAATTATGCCAAAAATAGATTTGCCTGAAGGGTATAAACCAAGCGAAGATGAAGAATATATGAATACAATGCAGCTTGAATATTTTAGACGTAAATTATTAGCTTGGAAAGAAGATATACTACATGGTTCAAGAGAAACTTTAGAGCACTTACGTGAAGAAAATTGGCATGAGCCAGATTTTAACGATCGTGCTTCTGTTGAAAGTGATGCAGCTCTTGAATTAAGAACTAGGGATAGAGATCGTAAGTTACTTGATAAAATTGAAGAAGCTTTACTACGTGTAGAAAAAGGAGAATATGGATATTGTGAAGAGACTGGAGAACAAATAGGATTAAGAAGACTTGAAGCACGTCCTATTGCAACTTTAAGTATAGAAGCACAAGAAAAACATGAATCATATGAAAGTCAGCATAATGAAGATGATTATGATGATTAATTTGTGACATACTTAAAGTGCAATAATTTATAAAATGTAATATTTCAAGAGAAGTGAGGGAGCTATCATAAAGGTTGTCTGAATTAAGTTAGTGATCAAAACAACAAACTGGTTAAGAAAGAGCATCTTTCCAATCACAAATAAGAATATTCCTCTTTTTTGTACATTTTGTAAGGTCAAAAAATATTAATTTGAATACACAACCTGATCATTAGGAAAACCACCTTCAGATTTAATGATTTTCCTAATTTGTCGATTTATATTTTCAATGGTGTTAGTAGTATAAATTCCTTTTCTAATATAAGGTAAAAAGTTCAGAAGTGTTATATTCCAAATATCAGCAATAGTTGGATATTTATCGTCTCATTTTTTTCTAAAAGCTAAAAAGTGCAAGTTCAGCAGATTCTGCATTATTTACAGTATAAATAGCTTTAATCAGCGGTTACAGTTAGTTTAAAAATACTATTTATAGCTTCAGGAATCCATTTACTCCATCAACACAAGTTATATAGAGTTTGGCTATACCACGGTTTTTTTAGATTCATAATCACAGATAGCCAAAATTTAGCTCTTTCATTTTTTTTGGCTATCCACCATACTTAGAACCTTCCTTTATGCCATCCATATTAACTCCTACCTCTACTTCATTCTTTAACTAACTTATACACCTATTACAAAGCCTGAAAAACTATGATATAATTTCCACCTTCACATTTAACTATATTTATAACCAGGTATCTCACCACCAGCTAATTTTTCCACACTATTCCTTTCTATAACTTCATTTCCTTGATAACTGTAATTTTTACTAACAGAAGATATGTTTCTAGGTTTTGGTAACACTATAGGTAGTTTTCTACTATTTTCCTTATTATTATTTATATCATTAGTATCTCTTCTTTGCTCTTTTTACAATTGCGTAACAAATGATTCCTTATTCTCAGTACGTGTAGCAAAGAACTTCTTACTAGGGAAAGTTTTTGTTTAACTTTTACTTTTTCTTTGGTTTCTTGAACTCGTACTGATAAGGATCAACATTTGTTTTATGATTAAATGATTTTTGTACATGTTTACTTAATAGCTCTGTTAAATCTTTATACCTTTTATTTTAGCATAATACAAAGCCGTCTTATATATCCTTATATTATCTTTTAAATTAACTTCAGCGCCTTTAGATAATAAAAGTTTACATTTTTTTGCACCATTATATACTACATAATGTAGCGCTGTCCCACCTTCTTGATCTGCTATGTTAACAATTTCCCTTTGTTTTTTTAGTGTGCTGTTTAAAAAACTTTTAGGACATAATTGATGCATTACATCTAAATATCCATTTTTCGCTGCATAATGTAATGGAGTACGATTTATATTATCTTGAATATTATCATTATATCAACACGTCCATTAGCACATCAGCCCAGTGTATTGCTGTTTTACCTTCTTCATCTTGTATTTCAATTGACACACCTTTTGTATCCAGTTCTTGAATTTCCTTTATATCTCCATTTTGAACAGCAAGATGCATTTTTTTGAGACAAAAATTTAGAATTCTTTTTGTATCACGTTCTGGATATTTTTTACATATATCTACTATTTTATCTGCATTTTATTCTTGATAGAACTAGGCATACTTTCTTTCCTTACACTATTTTATTAAAATTAACATTACTTATAACAATCAATAGACAATATATAATAAAATTTTCATGCTTTTAATATAAATAATTAATTTTTCAATAATAAGAAACTATAATCATTATTATGATTAGATAAGTATTAATATTTTTATCCACAATAATAGTTACAAATATATACGTATCTGTAATTATATATATAATTAATCTGAAATTATAATTTCTAAAGCATTGTTTGTAGAATTGTTAATCATAGGCTTATCTTCTATAAAAGCGTATATTTCTATACGATCTGCTAATATTCCGCTAGCTTTAAATTTTTGCTTTACATTTTCTGCTCTAGTTTGGGCAAGTATAATATTAGCTTTTTCATTCAATAATTTCTTACTATAACTACTGATTACTATGCGTTTATTATTTTTCTTAGCATTTAATATAATGCTCTGAAGCTTATTATTTATCACATTAGTAATTTTACTATTATTAGGTAAAAAGCTTAAGCTATATATATCAAACTTTCTGAAACATTCTCGACCTTATCTTTTTGCCTTTTAGAATTAGGACAATTATGTTTAATACAATTAACCTTTACAGGCTTAGATATATTAGATAATTCATTAAAATATTTATAAAAATTATCACGACATAATTTTATATTTTCTAGTTGCCAGTTTTCTTCTTGTTCTTCAACCCAACAATCAAAATAAAACTGTGTTTTTGCTGCAATTTCTGGACGCTTCTCTACTAAGAATTTATTTTTTAACAATGACATTAAATTCTCTCTTGCTTGTTGCATTTGTATTAAAACATCACTTGGAATATTCCAATTTTTTAGATCTTCTGGTAATACATTTTTACCATATGTTAATGCCATAGCTTTATTAGTAAAACGCTGAGAGTCAAGCCAATCATATTGTGCTGCTTCTTGTTCAGCAAATTTTAAATAATATGTCACTAAAGTTTTTTGAAACCGATTACCATGAGACGACACTCTACGTACATCTTCAATTTTAGTGCAACTACTTAAAACTAACTTTAATAAAATTCCACACAATACATAATTAACGAACTTAACTCCCATTGAATCCTCTATACTTATTTTATAATATCAACTTCTACTCTACGATTTCTCTTTTCAGCTATATGATCAGCAGTAGGAACTGCCAAATGAGTTTGACCGAAAGCTTCTGTTTTGATTAATTTATTTTGTACACCATGTTTTACTAGTGCACTTTTTACTACTTCAGCTCTTTTTTTAGAAATATTATAGTTATATTTTTTAGATCCTGTAGTATCAGCATATCCTTTTACTTTTACTAATTTTACATTATCTTGATACTTGATAGTATCAGCAATATTAGCTATAACCTTCTGCTCATAACATCCAAGTTCAGTACTATTTAAACCAAAATATATACTACCATCACTTATATCACTACCTAATGATGATACAAAACCATTTTTACATAGATTAATACGATCAATCTGCCATCCCTCATTACTTTCTTCTACCCAGCAATCAAAATATGCTTGAGCATCAGCTGTACGTTTTGGCATACTCATTTTATTATTGTCAGTCAAGAAAGACATTAATTGAGATCTTCCCTCAATTAATTCTGCTTTATTTGTTGCGCTCATACATTTAGAAATATCTGTAGGCATTACTTCTTTACCTTTAACAGTGGCAAGTCCTTTATTTGCATATCTATAAGCACTTACCCAATCATCTTGATTGGCCTCATAATTGGCTAAAGATCTGTAGTTTTGAGCCAAAGAAGAATTAAAATCATTACCACCAATTGACATTCTATCTAATTTGAATATACTTGTGCAGGATGTCAAGGATATTGCTAAGATTGTTGAATATCGTAAAATTTCCTTATTCATAATCTTCTCTCCCCTTAAATTAAGTTAGTCTTAAAAATATTGGAACTTTAACTATGCTACAGTAATTTTTAAGGGGATTCAACCTAGTGCTCATTCATCGCTCTTTTATAATAAGTTTATTAAAATTTTGTGGTAAAAATGATATATAAACCCAATTTATTAATAGAATCTAAATATGATTATTTAAATAAACCAGTAGCTGGAATAGATGAAACTGGAAGAGGACCATGGGCAGGACCCATGGTTGCTGCCGCTGTTATATTAGACCCTAACTCAATTCCTGATAACATTAATGACTCTAAAAAATTAACAACTAATCAACGTAATATTATTTACCAAAAATTAATACAAGTTGCTGATTTTGGAGTAGGAATTGTCTCGGTAGAGGAAATAGATTTATTCAAAATAACTACCTCTACAACAATAGCAATGAATAGAGCCATAACTCAACTACGCTCTAAACCGCTAACTCTATTATTAGATGGCAACACAAAATTGAAATTAAATTCCCCTGAAATTATTAATGTTATTAAAGGAGATAGCCAGAGTTTATCTATAGCAGCAGCATCTATTATAGCAAAGGTTACGCGAGATCATATAATGCAAGATTTAGCTAAAGAATTTCCTGTATATAATTGGCATACTAATGTGGGATATGGAACCAAAGACCATATACAGGCTATAAACTCCTATGGTATATGCAAACATCATAGAACAAGCTTTATTCCAATAAAAAATTTATTACATATATAATTATTAAATATAATAAATACTTAACGTTTTATTAACCTTTCAACTGTATGTTGCTTTCTTATTAAATGTATTTATACAATACAGAACTATATATTAGGTTATTTAAATGTTTTTCTATTAATGATTTAATTTTGAAATAGAAACATATTATAAATTATATTTAATATAGTATAACCTAAATATATAAATATAATTTATAAATAAAAACATAAAATTTAAAAATAAATAGGTAAAATATCTAATATACAATAACTCGATTTAATTGAGAAACTTGAATAAATGTATAACAACTAATACTAACTATAAAAATATTAAAGAATATAGAATTTATAAAATGCCAAATTATCGAGTTGTATCCCAAGACATCCGACGTAATTGGTTACAAATATAATTTGTATAGTTTTATTTCTGAAAAACTTGCAATTTCCCCTAAAGCAATATACGAACAAATCAAAGACAATAATTTCTAAAATGAGAATTGCTCTCTAATAATCCTTTCTTCTAAACTATAACTTTCATCAAATAGTAACTTAATTTCTTTACCTTCTGCTTTACTTACTTCAACATTAACTACATTTTTTACTTCATGAAAATCTGCAATTGCATTTGTCTCTCGTTTTTCAGACTCCAATATTTCAAATTTTATACGCGCTGAACTTGGTAATAGCGCTCCTTTCCATCTTCTTGGACGAAAAGGATTTAAAGGAGTTAAAGCTAATAAATCAGCTTCCAGTGGAATAACAGGTCCGCCTGCAGATAAATTATAAGCCGTACTACCAGCTGCTGTAGCCACCATAATACCGTCACAAACCATCTCATTGATTTGTAATATATCATTTATATATATATTAATTCTTGCTGCTTGATTAGTATTACGTAATAAATATATTTCATTGATAGCCAATCTAGTATATTCAGAATTATCAATGCGCCTTGCTAACATACGTAATGGGTTAATAGAAGTTATTTTAGCTTTTTCTAATCTAGATAATAAATCATCAACAGAAAAATTATTCATTAAAAAACCTATATGCCCTACATTCATACCATATAGAGGAATATTTAAATGCATTAAATTATGTAGACTATGCAACATAAAACCATCTCCACCTAGTATGATAATTATATCTGGTTCATCTTCTATCTGTACAAAATGGTATTTTTCTTGCAAACTTGCTAAGGTCTGTAAGGATTTTTGAGTATCATCAGCTATACACCCAATTCTTGTATATTTTCTTTTTTGCATACCATAACACAATTTAATAAATTTTTTAACAAAAGCTATAGTTATAAGTAATATTTTTATAACCTAAATAGTATATTTTATTTATTATTCATACACTGTATAAAATTACTCGTTAAATTATGCATTAAATCAAAATATATTTCCGTATTTTGTACTTCATTTCCCCATTCTGCATCCAAAGTACCTATTTTAATTTTTGTATTTTTAGCAATTTTTACTATTACATGGTCAGAAAATTCAGGTTCTGAAAATATACATTTTACTTGATTTTTTATAATAATATCCTGTAATAAAGCCAGTTTTTTAGCACTAATAGCATGCTCACCTGAAGAAACTTCACCTAAATATTGCAATTTATAATGTGTATCAAAATATTGGTAAGCATCATGAAAAACTATATAAGGAGAGTTTTTATATGGTTGTAACTTTAATTCTAATTCTTTATCAAGGCTATTAACTTTTTCTTGTACAGCTTCTAAATTAGATACATACTGATTTAAATGAGCAGTATCATATTTAATTAAAGTATCTACTACTATTTTTAAAATAGATTTTGCATTCTTAGGAGAAAGCCAAATATGCAAATCATTTGCTCCATGATGATTATGATCATGTACATGATTATCATGAGTATTGATAACATTTTCTTTCCTATTTTTAAGCAAATCTATAGAAGGATCTTTTGCCAATTCTATTAAAACTACATTTTTTTTACCAACGGCCTTTATAGCTTTAGGTATAAAATATTCTAAATCTTTGTCAATAAAAAATACAATATCACAACTAGACAATAATTTTAACTCTGAAGGAGAAAAATTATAATTATGCGGAGAACTATTAGCTTTAGACACTAACAATTTTGAATCATATATACCTTTTGTTATATTTTCTACTAAACTATATAATGGCCTAATAGTTGAACATACCGTTAACTCTGCAAAAGCATCTTTAACAAGGAAGATAATTCCTAACAAACAAAAAATATATAATTTCATTAATACTCTCGTTTAATATTCTACTTTTAATATTTCATAAGCTTTTCCTCCCTTTGGAGTAGGAACTTCAACACTATCACCTTGGGATTTACCAATTAAAGCGCGTGCAAGTGGAGAAGCAATGGATAATACCCCTTGTTCTAAATTAGCTTCATATTCACCTAAAATACGATATGTTACTTCCTCGTCAGTATCTAAATCCACAAGCAAAATTTTAGCCCCAAATTTTACAGTATCTCCAGATAATTTGCTTATATCAATAATATCTGCTCTTACTAATTTATCTTCTAATTCAATAATCCTTCCTTCAATAAAACCTTGTTTCTCACGAGCAGCATGATATTCAGCATTTTCTGATAAATCTCCATGGCCACGTGCTTCTGCAATAGCTTTAATAACTGCAGGTCTTTCCACAGTACGAAGATTTTTTAATTCTTCTTCAAGGCTTTTAACCCCTTCTAATGTAATGGGAAATTTACTAATACTCATATAATTTATTCCTTACTTACTTTGTATTATAAATAATTACTTATCATTTTTAACATATAATGTATTTACATGATTAGCAAAGTAATTAATATAAAGTTATCAAATTCATATACCTGCTTATAATTACAACGTAATAAATTAATACATACCTTTAATATTAACTTTTAGTTTATTATGCACTACTTTATAATAATCTTGCAAAGATAATACATCTAAACTCTCTTTATTATTCTGTAATCTAGCAATGGATTTTATAATAGCCCTTGTACCAGATATAGTAGTAATACAAGGAATTTTATTCATTAAAGCCGTTCTCCTTATACTAAAACTATCACGTATAGCTTGTTTACTTTCTGTAGTATTTACTATAAGCTTAATTTCATTATTATTTATCAAATCTACGATATGCGGACTTCCTTCTCTTACTTTATTTACTAACTTAACATCCAATCCTTGTGCTAGTAAAAAACTACTAGTACCACGCGTTGCAACTATATTAAATCCTAATCTAATAAATTCAGATGCTATAGGCATAACTGCTTTCTTATCATTATCTTTGACAGAAATAAATATCGTACCATTAACAGGTATTTTTGTACCACTACTAATTTGTGATTTAGCAAAAGCAGAAGGAAAACCTTTATCAATACCCATTGCCTCACCTGTAGATTTCATTTCTGGACCTAAAATAATATCTACATCGGGAAATCTTGCAAATGGAAATACAGGGGTTTTAATTGCCGTATAATTTAATAACTGATCAATACGAATACTTCTATTTAAACCAAAATCAGATAATTTTTTACCTATACTTACTAGAGAAGCAATTTTTGCTATAGGTATACCTATAGTTTTTGCAACAAATGGAACTGTACGACTCGAACGAGTGTTAACTTCTAATATATATATTTTATTACCTTGAATAGCATATTGTATATTAATAAATCCTAGAACATTTAATGCAAGCCCTAAAGAATGAGTATATGTAATAATTTTTGTAATAATATCCTGTGATAAAGAGAACGATGGCAATGCACATACTGAATCTCCAGAATGTATTCCAGCCTCTTCTATATGTTCCATAATGCCAGCAATAAACACATCTTTACCATCACATATTGCGTCAACATCTACTTCAATAGCATCATTAATAAATTTATCTATTACTAAAGGTCCTGTAGAAAATATAGATTTATTTTCATCCAAATATTCTTCAAACGACTGCTCATCATGTAATACCTCCATTGCTCTTCCGCCTAAAACATAAGAAGGACGTGCTACAATAGGATAGCTAATTAATGACACTTTTTCCTTTGCTTCTTTTATAGAATAACAAATAAAATTTTCAGGATAATTAAGACCTTGTTCTATTAAAAGATTTTTAAAACGCTCTCTATCTTCTGTTTTATCAATAGAATCATAAGAAGTACCAATAATTGATACCCCCGCAGAAGCAAGTGCGTGACTAAGTTTTAATGGAGTTTGCCCTCCAAATTGCAAACTAACACCCATAAAAGTACCATTGGATTTTTCTTTATCTATAATTTCCATTAAATCTTCAAATTGTAAAGGTTCAAAATATAACCTATCAGGAGTATCATAATCTGTAGATACTGTTTCCGGATTACAATTTACCATAATCGTTTCAAAACCTGCTACGCGGAAGGCGTATACAGCATGCACACACGCATAATCAAACTCTATACCTTGACCTATACGGTTGGACCCACTTCCTAAAATCATAACCTTTTTACGATTTGATGGCTGCGCTTCACATTCTGTATCTTGATGTGACTCTGTATCATAACTTTCATAACAAGAATATAAATACGGTGTAGTAGATTCAAATTCTGCAGCACATGTATCTATGCGTTTATATACTGGCCTTACATCTAATTTATGACGTAATTTCCGTACTTCATTAGCTTCAATATTACATAATTCTGCTATTCTAATATCTGAAAACCCTTGTTTTTTTAGCTGCAACAATTCACATTTTGTATTTGGTAACCCATGTTCTTTTAATTGTTTTTCTACATTCACTAATATTTGAATCTGTTCTAAAAACCATTTATCATATTTAGTAATTTCATGAATTTCATCAAGAGATACATCAAATCTAAAAGCTTCAGCAATTAACAATATCCTTTCTGGTGTAAATAATTTTAATTTATCTAAAACAATTTCCCGACTATTATTTTGTAAATTAATTTCATTTAAACCTGTTAGCCCTATATCTAGAGATCTTAAAGCTTTCTGTAAAGATTCAGCAAAACTTCTGCCAATTGCCATAACCTCTCCTACAGATTTCATAGAACTTGACAAAACAGCCTTAGTAAGAGAAAATTTTTCAAAGGTAAAGCGTGGAATTTTCGTTACAACATAATCAATTACAGGCTCAAAAGAAGCAGATGTAACTTTTGTACAATCATTATTAATTTCATCTAGCCTATAGCCTACAGCAAGTTTAGCCGCAACTTTAGCAATAGGAAAACCAGTAGCCTTTGATGCAAGAGCAGAAGAACGTGAAACACGTGGATTCATCTCAATAACTAGTATCCTTCCATTCTCTGGATTAATAGCAAATTGTACATTAGAACCACCAGTACTTACACCTATTTCTTTTAATACAGCAATAGAAGCATTACGCATAACTTGATATTCTTTGTCAGTCAGAGTAAGTGCTGGTGCTACAGTTATACTATCACCAGTATGCACACCCATAGGATCAATATTTTCTATTGAACAAACAATTATTGTATTATCTGCTGAATCTCGTACCACCTCCATTTCATATTCTTTCCATCCAATAACAGACTCATCTATTAAAATTTCTTGAACAGAAGACACACCTAAACCACTTTTTACAAGATCTATATACTCTTCTTTAGTGTAGGCAATTCCACCACCTACACCACCAAGAGTAAATGACGGACGAATAATTGCTGGTAAACCAACATACTCTAGCGCTTCTAGCGCTTCTTTCAAGGTGTTGACTATAGCATTTTTAGGACATTCTAATCCTATACGCTCCATAGACTCTTTAAATAATCTACGATTTTCCGATTTTTCTATAGCATCTCTTTTAGCACCTATTAACTCAACATTATACTTTTCCAAAATACCCATATCAGCGAGTTCTAAAGCACAGTTTAAGGCTGTCTGCCCACCTACAGTTGGTAATATCGCATCTGGACGATCTTTAGCAATAATTTTAGCTACAAATTCAGCTGTAATAGGCTCAATATATGTAATATCAGCTATATCAGGATCTGTCATTATTGTTGCAGGATTAGAGTTAATTAAAATTATTTTATAACCTTCTTCCTTTAACGCTTTACAAGCCTGAGTACCAGAGTAATCAAATTCACAAGCCTGACCAATAGTAATAGGACCCGCACCTATAACTAATATAGATTTTATATCCGTACGTTTAGGCATATGCTAATCTCATTAATAATACTCTTATAGAGTTATAAAATTTATTCTTCATTTCTCACCGTTTCATATAATTCACAAATTGGTTAAATAAATAATAACTATCATGGGTTCCTGGAGAAGATTCAGGATGATACTGTACTGAAAACACTGGCTTATCTTTTAATGCTATACCTTCTATAGTTTGATCAAACAATGATATATGAGTTATTTTAACATCAGATGGTAAATTTTCTTTTTTAACCATAAAACCATGGTTTTGTGTTGTAATTTCAATTTGATTAGTATTTAAATTTTTTACAGGGTGATTTGCACCTCTATGCCCTTGATGCATTTTTTCTGTTTCTGCACCTAAAGCCAAAGCAAGTAATTGGTGCCCCATACATACCCCAAAAATAGGAAGGCCTGTTTTAATAAGCTGCTTTAATATAGAAACCGCATAAATAGCTGTAGCCTTAGGATCTCCAGGTCCATTTGATAAAAATATCCCATCAGGATTATATTTCATAATACTATCAAAACTAGTATTACTAGGCACTACAATTAACTCACATCCAACATTCTCTAGGCAATTAAGAATATTCAGCTTCATTCCATAATCAATAACCACTACCTTTTTAGCATCAAGAATCTTACCCTTATTCCAATAATAAGCCTTTTTACAGCTTGTTTTTGATGCCAGTTCACAACCATTTTGTTCTGGAGTTGCAAGCAATTTTTCATTTAACGCATCCCAATCAAATTTTTCTCCTGATACTCTATGTGCTATTAATACATTTTCAGCGCCAAATTTTCTAATATGTCTAGTAATTGCCCTAGTATCAACATCTGTAATACCAATAATATTTTGCTCTTTAAGCCAGTTATTTAAATGGTTTTTACTACGATAATTAGAATCTTGGCTAATTCCATTACGTAAAATTATTCCCTTTGCGTAAATTACTTTAGATTCAATATCTTCATCATTTGTTCCAACATTACCTATGTGAGGAAAAGTAAAATTTATAATTTGGCCATTATATGAAGGATCAGTTATAATTTCTTGATAACCAGTAATAGAAGTATTAAAACATATCTCTCCAGAAGTAATACCATAACTTCCGATACCCTTACCAAAAAACACTTTTCCATTTTTAAACATTAATATAGATGTGACGTAGTCTGGACATAAATACCCATTAGGCAAGTTAAGAGGATCTAACATAGTATAAATAGCTTTAAAAATTTAGGACATATATAATCAACTTCGTGGTTAATATTTATTCAAAACCATCTACTATGTCAAGTATTTTATGTACGCTTATTACAGCTAATTAGTTTATATATGACAAAAAAAGAAGTAACTATTTTTTAAAATTTTAAGATCAAGATCCTTTACCACCACCCTTACCCATAATGTTACTAGGACGTGGCATATGAGAAGCAGGAGTTGGCAAAGTTCCTAGACTTGCAATGGCCTGACTTGCTACACCTAATAAAAAACCTTCACTTTTAAACACATTGAAAATAGTATCAAATCCCAAAAACATTGATCCCATAACACGCCAAACACCACTTTTTTCTAGTGAATTATCTACAGCATTTTGTATATTTTCATTGGCTCCAGCTTCAAGCACATGTCCTGAACCGCTACCACCACCTCCACCAATCATATTCCCGGCATGCCCAATTGAAGATAATAATCTTCCCATACCTTCAGACATAAATACCTCTTTACTTTATTGCATATTTATAATAATACTAAAGTATTATTATATCAATAATTACTCAATTAATAAATTATGATCACAGATCTTAAAATTGCCCCTTCCATATTATCAGCAGATTTTTCTAAATTGGGTGAAGAAGTCAAATCTATTACTGAAGCTGGAGCTTCATATTTACACATTGATGTAATGGATGGACATTTTGTACAAAATATTACAATAGGTCCAGTAGTAGTAAGATCAATTAGGCCTTTCTCTAATTTAACCTTTGACGTACATCTGATGATATCTGAGGCAGATAAATATATTAAAGCATTTGCAGATGCTGGCGCAGATATCATCACTATCCATGCAGAAGCATGTATACATTTAGAAAGATCGGTGCAATTAATTAAATCTTTAGGAAAAAAGGCTGGCATATCTCTTATTCCTACAACCCATCCTAGTATTTTAGATTATATACTACCAGAATTAGATTTAGTAATGGTAATGACAGTAAATCCAGGATTTGCTGGCCAAACATTTATACCATCTCAATTAGATAAAATTAAGATAATACGCCAAAAAATCGATAGACTAGATAAAAAAATTGACTTAGAAGTTGATGGCAGTATTAATCTTACTACTGTGAAAAACGTAGTAGAAGCTGGAGCAAATGTATTAGTTGCTGGTGAATATATATTTAAGGATGGTGATTACAAAAACAAAATCAATTCTTTAATAAAAGCTGCATATTAATTTTATACATAAATTAATATTAGCCATTTTGTTTACGCTATCTATAAAATTAGTTTTTTTTTAATAAGTTTATATTTTAATTGTATTATGCATAGGGTAGTTATAAACTACGTATACAGCTAGAAATTTTGTACTTATAAATAATGGTTGATATATGAAAAAATTTGTTGTACCAGCATTCTTTAATGGAGTTAAAGCTCCTTTTACAGTATTTTTAGGTGATTCAGAACCAAGACACCATCCTCTTCATTTTCAGAATGATTGGCTATCTAGGGAAAGAGGTGGTACTATTCCACAAGAAGTTATGGATAGTATTGCTAAATTAAAAGAATTAGCAGAAAAAAATAATGTATCTTTTGAAGAATTATGCGTATACGCACTCGGCTCTGCACAACAAGAAGATAATAACACAGAAGATGAAGATAATGATAAAAACACTGATAATAATGCTGATAATGAATAACTTATAAAACAGTAAATAGCTACACTAGTTAATTATAAAGTTACTTTTTCAAATAATATAGGTATTCAAACTTTTTTTCTTACAAAGTTTAAATACCTTAATCATGGGCTAGAAACATATCTTAAATCTGAGTACATCCTTTTTGATAATAACTTACAACACACCCTAAAGAATTTTAATATTATTATGCATTAGCGTGCTCCTTACTTACAACGTTATTTAAAATTTTTTCAACTATATTTTTAATTGAACTTTTAAATATTTAATGCCTACAATCTTCAGTATGTACATGATGTCTGTGTTGCTTTTTAAATTTTTCCATCTTTTTTAACAGGATTGAACGTTTTAAATGTGTCAGAATCTAAAAATACTTTACCATGTAAATAATCTATCTCATGTTGTAATACACTAGATAAAAATCCTTCAGCATTTAACTCCTGCTGATTATTTTCATAATCAACATAATTAACTTTAATGTGTTTAGGTCTAATAATCTGAGCTGAAATTCCTGGAAAAGACAAAGAAGCTTCTTCAAATCCTTGTGTTTCATTAGAAGTAACAGTTACTACTGGATTTACCATAATAATAGGATTTTTTTTACCATTTTCTAATAAATCTAACACTATACATTGATGAAGAGCTCCAACCACATTTGCTCCAAGACCAATAGCATGATTAAAATACATAGTCTCAAGCATATCATCTAAAAACGTTTGTATTTCCTTATTCACATTAGTAACTGGTTTAGCGTCAGTTTTAAATATATTATTAGGAGCAATTAATAATAGACAAAACAGACATAGATTAATCCTTTTAGCTATTAGATAAAAAATGTAGCATAAAAATTCAACTCAAAACTCTGATGCTATATCCGTACGATAAAATCCTTCGGACCAAGTTATTTTATGTACAGCATTATAAGCTTGTTCCCTCGCTTCTTTTAAAGAATTACCAATTGCTGTAATGGCAAGCACTCTACCTCCATTTGTCACAATATTATTATTATGATTTTTCTTAGTACCAGCGTGGAATACATACACATTTGGTAATTTAGATACTTCTGATAAACCACTAATTACAGTATCCTTTTGATAATCTCCTGGATAGCCATCTGCAGCCATAACGACACATACAGCATGATGATTATAACGTTCTATTGTAATCTCATTTAAAGCACCATTAATACTTGCTAGTAATAATTCTAATAAATCCGTTTTTAAGCATAATAAAATAGATTCAGTTTCAGGATCACCAAAACGTACATTATATTCAAGTAATTTAGGCCCTTCACTTGTTAACATTAATCCAGCAAATAACATACCTTTAAATGGCCTACCTTCTGCACACATGGCATGTATTGTTGGATTAATAATTTGATCCATAATTTGTGCTTCTAGTGTATCATTTAATAGCCTTGAAGGAGAAAAACTACCCATACCACCCGTATTTAAACCCTTATTATTATCAAAGGCACGTTTATAATCTTCTGCTGCACCTAAAAATATTGCACGAGTACCATCACAAATGGCAAAAAAGCTTATTTCTTTACCTTCCAAAAACTCTTCTATTACTACATTATTACCTGCAACACCAAATTTACCAGAAAACATCTCATCAATGGCTATTATAGCTTCGTGCTTATTTTCTGCTATTATAACACCTTTACCT
Organism: Rickettsiales endosymbiont of Dermacentor nuttalli; assembly: GCA_048496475.1. Lineage (GTDB taxonomy): Bacteria > Pseudomonadota > Alphaproteobacteria > Rickettsiales > Arcanibacteraceae > Ac37b. The sequence continues at coordinate 99,429 of JBGCXS010000001.1, read as the reverse complement.
GCCGCAAGACCATCTGCCTTAATTACTACAGGAAATTTTGTAGACTCTAAATATGTTTTTGCATCATGGCCATTATCAAAACACTCATATTGAGCAGTAGGAATATTATATTTTTTACATAAATTTTTAGTAAAAGTTTTTGATGCTTCTAGTATAGCTGTATCTTTTGATGGACCGAAAGTTTTAATACCATTATTTTCCAGATAATCTACTAATCCATCTACCAACGGAGCTTCTGGACCTATTACCACCAACTCAATCTGCTTTTCTAAACAAAATTCCTTGATATCATTATGATTATTAAGATTAAGGGAAATTATTTCTGCTATTTCCGCTATACCTGCATTACCAGGAGCCACATATATTTTTGTTGTAGCTGTAGATTTTGATAAAGCAAGACAAATAGCATGCTCACGTCCGCCTGATCCTATAACTAACAATTTCATCTTAGAGTCCCCTTTAGAATATTAGCATTTAACATAATTAAAAAAAAATACAACTTAAAATTTATTTTTAACTTATAAGTCTTGATTTTGCCTATTATACCTAATAATATTAATTATAATAAGTCTAATAAATGATTGCAAATAGTAAGAGATTGTTTATAGATTAAGCAAGAAAAAATAAGGTACTATTTATTTATGTTACATCATAATCAACCCATTTATAGCGTTAGTGAAATTGCTGCTAGAATTAAACGCACTATTGATGATGGGTTTTTTTATGTTAGAGTACGTGGCGAAATTTCAGGTTTTAAAATTTCTCCATCTGGACATATTTATTTTTCGTTAAAAGATGATAAAGCAATACTTTCCTCTGTATGTTGGAAAAATGTTTATAGTAATCTGAATGTAGCACCTGAAGACGGATTAGAGGTAATTTGCATAGGAGCAATTACAACATATCCGGGTCAGTCCAAATACCAGCTAGTGGTTACACAAATTGAGATCGCAGGCACTGGTGCTTTAATGGCGTTATTTTTAAAGCGCAAAGAACAATTAGAAAAAGAAGGATTATTTGATACTTCAAAGAAGAAACCTCTGCCTAAATACCCTGAAACTATTGGTGTAGTTACATCACCCACTGGAGCTGTAATAAAAGATATTTTGCATAGATTGCAAGAAAGATTTCCAATAAGAGTTATATTATGGCCTGTATTAGTACAGGGTACTCAAGCTGCTCAGCAAATTGCAAATGCTATTAATGGTTTCAATAGATTTACAGATGACAAAAGACCAGATGTATTAATAATAGCAAGAGGTGGTGGTTCAATAGAAGATTTATGGGCTTTTAATGAAGAAATAGTAGTACGAGCTGCAGCTGCATCTGAGATTCCATTAATTTCTGCGGTAGGTCATGAAACAGATGTTACTTTAATTGATTATGCTAGTTCTTTAAGAGCTCCAACGCCAACTGCTGCTGCTGAAATTATAGTACCAGTGAAAGCAGAGCTATTACTTATCATAGACGAAAAAGCACGATACTTATATTATACAATCATACGTTTTATTAATCATGAACGTAAGTCTTTAGAAATATTAGCAAAATCACTTCCTAACTATGAATGGATTTTAACTAATATGTATCAAGTCTTAGATGATTTATCTACACGGTTAATTTTAGTGTTACCGAGAATTATAGAATTAAAAAATATGACTTTAGGTAAAGCTATATTAAGGTTACGCAATCCTAAAGAGATAATTGCAAATGCACATAATAATTTATTGCTTAAATCAGATATGCTTAAGCAAGCTACAATATTAATTGTACAGAATAAACAATATAGGTTAAGTTTAGTAGCATCTATATTTAATTCCAAACTAATACAAAGAGAAATAGAACAAAAAAGACTTGTATTACTAGGGCTTTTAGCACAACTAACTGGTTATGATTATAAAAACATTCTAAAACAAGGATTTGCAATCATTAGAGATGAAAAAGCTAATATCATAAAATCTGTAGTGGGCTTAGAAAACAAAAAAACTATTACCATAGAATTACAAGATGGTATATGTCAGTTATCAAAATAACTATAAGAAAATACAACAAACTGCTTTCAATATTTCTATTATAGCTCTACATAAAAACGCTTTACTATAGTAATGTAATAAGTACTATTTTTAATAGTACATAGTAATAAATGATAAGTAGAAAATTTATTAATATTACCCTAGAAGATATCTATATTTAAATAGATATCCAGGTATCAATCTAATAGAAGATAGATATTTTTTTAGTAAACATCGCATTAATCCAAATGATATGATAATACACTCAGCAGCCAAACAGGATATATAGAGCTAATCAAATGATTTTCTCAGTGGATGTTAACATTCAATACAACTATTTTAATACTTCTATTTATTATACAGCCATCAACGGTCATACAAAAGTTGTAGATTTATTATTACAACACGGTCCTGATATTAATCAAAAAAATTACTCTCGTAGAACTGCATTACATATAGCAACAGGTCAAGAAAATTATATTGCGCTACGATTATTAATAAATAAAGGAGCTGACTTAAATTCTCAAGATACACTTGAAAAAACAGCACTACATTACGCTAGTCGTAGACATTCGAATAGTTAAGCTATTACTAATAAACAATGCAGATCCTAATATAATTGATAACAGCAGATATACAGCACTATATTATGTATCTTTATATAAAAATATTCATAGTATGGAGACATTAATACAATATGAAACAACATTAAATTTTCAGACTAAAATATTAGCTTCCAGAATTAGTAAAGATTTTCTAGAAAACCTTGAAAAGCTTAATTTAGAATATAAAATAATAATATATGTAAAGTTTTCAATAATTTAATAGCTATTATGCCATATTTTACTTCAACTAATCGGAATTTTGATTTAGATCTAATTACTAAAATAACGCATTATTCTACAGCTAAAGAAGTTGATTATAATACAAACAGTAGCATTGTTAAAACAGCCTACAAATTATACAATAACCGTAAAGCCGCTAATAACCCCTGCAAAATATTATAGAAGCAGACCCTAATACCTTATATGATACTATAAAACAAGATTAAAAACGTTGTGAGCAATTATATTCAAGTAAGATATAGTTTATACGTAAAAACATCTTAAGAGTCGCAAATTATACTTTGTTAATAATATAATCTTTAACAATAAATATGAAATTTAAATTTTTTATACTTCTTTAAAGCTTGTACATTAACTTAGCATATGCTATATCAAATATACATAGACATGGTTGTTAAAGCACAGAATTTTATAGTAAAGGGCTAACTTTGAATTACAATACAATAAGTTTTTGGCATCCCGCATCTTTAATTTCTACATTTTTTGGTTTAGGTAAGATACCTATTATGCCAGGAACTTTTGGATCGATAGCTGCCTATTTTATATTGTCGTTAAAAATTATTATTGTATATTTTTTAGGTACTAGAGTTTCATCTATAAATACTGTTTTTTTTATTTTTGCGATAGGATGGTTAATATTATTAATACCAGGAACCTATGCTGCACATTTTTATGCTAAACGTACTAATAAATCCGATCCTAAAGAAATTGTTATAGACGAAGTGATTGGTCAGTTGTTGACGTTATATATTACACTTCCATTTAGCATACAAGCCTTACCTAGCGACCATGATACTTCATATATGTCAATTTCTTACGTTATATCAGTCATTTTAATTGGTCCATTTATACTATTTAGATTATTTGATATTATAAAGCCTTGGCCTATAAAATGGTGTGATCAAAATATAAAAGGCGGTATAGGAATTGTACTAGACGATATTATAGCAGCTCTAATGGCAGGTATAATTTTTAATTGTATAATTATAATATTAATGGATAAAAAGATCATATAATAATATTATAACCAATAATTAGCTAAATATCTTTCATCTTAAATGTAATATTAACTATTTTAAGATTATAAAGTTTGTAGTGTTTTCATTATAAGAAAAAAGTGAGTTTATTAAATTATGAAATTAATAGCAGAAAAAGTAGCTGGTAAGTTAGGCATTATACATTTTGTTGGAATAGGTGGCATTGGAATGAGTGGTATAGCTGAGATTCTACACAATCTTGGTTATCACATCCAGGGATCTGATTTAACTGTCAACTCTAATACTAAGCGTTTATCTCTACAAGGCATCAAAATTTTTATTGGCCATTCAGAAGAAAATATAACAGGAACAGATGTAGTAGTAAAATCTTCTGCTGTTAATAGTACCAACCCAGAAATTATAGCTGCCAGAAATAGTGGCATCCCTGTAATAAAAAGATCAGAAATGTTAGCTGAATTAATGAGATTAAAAATTTCCATAGCTATTGCTGGCGCACACGGCAAAACTACAACTACTTCTTTAATAGCAGCTATTTTCGAAGCTGCAAAATTAAGCCCAACGGTTATTAATGGTGGTATTATTAACACATACGGCACAAACGCTTATCTTGGTCAGGGTGATTTTTTAATAGCAGAGGCAGATGAATCTGACGCTACTTTCATTAAAATTCCTTCCACAATAGGTGTAATTACTAATATTGACAAAGAACATTTAGATTTTTATGGCTCTTTTGCTCGTGTAAAGCAAGCATTTTTAAATTTTATTGAAAATATTCCTTTTTATGGTTTTGTAGTCTTATGTAAAGATAATAGCGAAACTGCAGAGTTAGCGGAAAAAATTATAGATCGTAAAATTTTAACCTATGGTATGGAAGCGCATAATTTAGACGTACGTGCAGTAAATGTAAGAAATGATATTAATGGTTCAAAATATGATGTAATCTTATCATCTAAGTTTTATGGTACTGAAATAGTAATTAAAGACATCTTTTTACCAGTTGTAGGTATGCATAACGTAATTAATTCATTAGCAGCAATAGCAATAGCTGCACAACTTAAATTCGATGTAGATACCATTAAAAATGGTTTTAGAAACTTTGCAGGTGTAAAAAGACGTTTTACTAAAGTTGGAGAAGTAAATAATATTACTATAGTTGATGATTATGCACATCATCCTAAAGAAATTATTGCTACTTTAAAAACAGCAAAACATATAATAAATAAAACTCAAGGTAAGATTATAGCAATTTTTCAACCTCACCGTTATAGTAGATTAAGAAATTTATTTTCTGAATTCGTTAACTGCTTCACCTATGCAGAAACATTGATTATTACTGATATATATTCAGCTGGAGAAGAACCCATTATAGGTATTAGTAAAGAAGCTTTAGCTACATCAATGAAAGAATCTGGTTATCCAGGAGAAATTTTAATATTAGATTCAGAAAAGAATTTAGCACAATTGATTCATTCTAAAGCTAATGCATATGATTTAGTAATTTGTCTTGGTGCTGGCAGTATAACGCACTGGGCAGCAGATTTACCAAAAGAACTAACACTACTATATAAAAAAATATAGTTCTTACTAAAACTGGCTAAATAAATGAAAAAACGTATTATAGTTGGTATTACTGGAGCTTCTGGTATAATATATGGAATTTCCTTACTTAATATGTTAAGAGATATTCCTGAGATTGAAACCCATCTAGTTGTATCAAACGCTGCAAAACTCGCTATGCAATATGAAATTAATCTTAAGTTAAATGAAATCAAAGCATTAACTGATAAATGTTATAATTATAACGATATTGCTGCACCTATATCTAGTGGGTCATATAAAACCTTAGGAATGATTATAGCACCTTGCTCAGTTAAAACATTTTCAGAAATTGCCACCGGTGTAACGAGTAGTTTATTAACACGCGCTGCAGATGTTATATTAAAAGAAAAGCGTAAATTAATATTAATGGTACGTGAAACTCCATTACATTCTGGTCATTTAGAAACTTTACTTAAATTAAGTCAATTAGGTGCTTGTATTATGCCACCTATACCTGCTTTCTATACCAATCCTAAAACTATAGAAGATTTAGTGAATTACTCTGTAATACGTGCTCTAGATTTGTTAGATTTTGATATCCCTTCATCAAAAAGGTGGAAAGAATAGAAGAGTAGTTCAAGAATAGTTGTTCTATTACTCAATTGTGTTTTAATAGTAATAAATAGAAAATATATTATAAAATTTAGATACAGTAAAAAAGTTAAAAGTAATACAAGGAGTGATGCATAAAGTATATAAATTATATATGAGCAATACACTACACATTCCAAATTCTTTCATAGAAGAAAACTAGAAAAATACTACTAAACTAAAGAGCAACGAATTAAGTTAACTTAAATATTGTTTAGTATGTCTCTTATATACATATCTTCTTTTAGTATCTTCATTTATGGTATTCTTAATTTAACCCACACTATATTTAAGTTAAGCGAGGTTTAATTTGGCATGCGATAAGAGTACTAACCATAGAGACAAAGAATTATAATAGGTGAGCGATGCTTATTAGATCTGATATTAAAATGCTCTTTAATATAGCCAAAAATAGTTTTAATAATAAATCTCTTGCACAGATAGATTCTATCTAATAATAAAGATGATTTTTCATATACTTCCTAAGGCCAGTAATTAGTCGTAACACTTGTCTTTTAAGTTATTTTAAAGGGCCAGTTTTTCAAATGCTTTTCAATCTCGATATTACCTGGCATAATTTTGATTGCTACGATTTCACTTTTATTAATTAATAACCATATGAAGTTTAAACCTATAGAACCAATTAACTAAGCTGTGCCCACCCTAACAGCTAGCCTTACAAAGGTATTATTTCTTGTTATTCTTATATTTTTATATACTGCTATATGGCTAGAATCCAAAAAATATAATCCTGTTTTTTTCAACACTTAAGTAATGGAACATCATAGTAAGAGGTACAAAAAGTGAGGAAATAATTTGGATAAAGCGATCATAACAGAAGAGATTTTTGAACTAGTTGCCATCAATAACACTGGTAAGATAATAGATCTTAAAGTTTTTAAACTAGCTAACATGATAGAAAATCATTATGGAAAGGCATTCACTTAGACTTAGCTGTCCTTGCTTATCCCTTTGTTTCATTGATAGGATTAATTTATGTTTTTGCCATCCTTTAAAGGTTTTACAAAAATTATCGACTATTGCAAAAATCGTTGTATACTTATATATGTTGCTATTCGTTGGTTACAGTTAGATTTTTTATCAATTTATAACTTATATCCTTGGAATAATAACTTCTTATTTCCTTATATTGCTTTTTTTTATCTATTATACATAGCCCAGGTTAATTTAGGGTTAGAAAAACAAATTTACTATTACAGAAAATAAACAGGCAGTGGAGATATTATCAAAATAGGAAATGGAGAACTAGTATTAAGTTCAAATACAATAGATGTAGCAAGTATAAATTTAAATCAAGATGTTTCAGTTGCATCTAATGCAAAACTTAGAGAAACAGGACAGATTTTAGGATCTCCTTCTCTTTGAAGCTAAAAGTAAACATAATTCTTATCAGATAAGTTCTAGAATAGAATTGGATTATAATCTCAAAGCAAATGAGTACAAAATTGTTCTATTTATAGCTACAGAATATATAATCTTATTTATGGAATTTTCTAGTGTAAGACATAATTAAACTTTCTTCTTGAACATTTATTTCTAACACTTCCTTCTATAAGGCATAATTATTTTGTGAACATTTCCGTAACATAAATAGTTCAAGTTTAATTACTTAAAACCATGAGCAAAACCTACAAATACTAGGAAAGAAATAAGTGTAAAGCATATGCAAATTTCAAATTACTATAGTAAAAATATTTGTAACTGCAAATACAATTATTCTTCAACAAACTCAATCAAAACTTGCCCCGCAACAACATTATCACCAGTCTTAGTACATATCTTACCAATTATAGCCCTATGTTCTGCATAAATAGAGTTTTCCATTTTCATTGCTTCAAGTAACACTATTTCTTGTCCAGGCTTTACTTCATCTCCTTCTTCTACTTTAATTGCAACTACCTTACCTGCAAGAGGAGCTAATAAATTGTTAGATCGTTTTATATTAGTTTTAACAGGCATAAAACGTTCTAACTCTGCTATTCTTGGTATTCTTACACTAATTTTTACTGTACGTCCTGCATGTGTTAAATAACAGCCTTGCTCATCATCATTAATTTTTACACTAACGGTTTTATCATTAACTATACCTCTAAACAACCGGTTACCAGGCATCCAACTACTACGTACTGATAAACGCTCACGTTCATATCTAATATTATAACCTGTAGCTGTAGGTTTGATCACCACAGGATATAAATTTCCATCAATATTAACTACCCATCTAGTACCTATTCTTACATTACTAGTTAATAATTGTCCTGACATTGAAGCCATTCTTTTCTCTCTAGTTAAATGAATGTGAATTGATACTACTAAAAATACCCTTGTAATCTCTGAAGTAAGTTCTGCCCCTGAAAAACCTTCTGGATATTCCTCATTAATAAAATTAGTTGATAAATCCCCTTCAACAAATTTAGGATTATCCATCACAGCTTCTAAAAAACTCATATTGTGAGAAATACCACGAATTACAAATTCACCTAGCGCCTGCTGCATATGCTTAATTGCCTCAAGCCTTGTAGGAGCATAAGTACATAATTTAGCTATCATAGCATCATAAAACATACTAACTTCACCACCCTCATATATTCCACTATCTATACGTACATTAGGATTACGAGGAGGTTCAGTATATTGAGTAATACGTCCACTAGATGGTAAAAATACACGCACTGGATCCTCAGCATAAATACGAGATTCTATAGCCCATCCTTTTAATTCTATGTCTTCTTGGGTAAATGTAAGCTTTTCACCAGCAGCTACTCTGACCATTTGCTCTACAAGATCAATTCCTGTAATTAACTCTGTAACACAATGTTCCACTTGTAACCTAGTATTCATTTCTAGAAAATAAAAATTCTTATTTTGATCAAGTATAAACTCTACTGTACCTGCAGAATAATATCCAACCTTTTTTACTAATGAAACAACTTGTTCATACATTTTTTGGCGCGTTTCTTCATCAATAACTGGACTAGGAGCTTCCTCTATTACTTTTTGATGATGCCTCTGTATAGAACATTCACGTTCTCCTAAACAAAGAATATTACCATATTTATCTGCCAATACCTGTATTTCTATATGGCGAGGCTTTTCAACAAATTTTTCAATAAAAACACGGTCATCACTAAAACTACTACGTGCCTCATTAGTAGCAGAACGAAATGCCTCCCTTACCTCGTCTTCGCTATAAATTACGCGCATACCACGACCGCCACCCCCAGCAGCAGCTTTTACTATTACAGGAAATCCTATATTTGTAGCAATTGTTACCGCTTCTTCTGCTGTATCAATAACTCCAATATACCCAGGAACCGTACTTACACCTGAAGCTTGTGCTAATTTTTTTGCCTCAACTTTATCTCCCATAGCTTTAATACAATGAACACTTGGACCAATTAATGTTATCCATTCATCACGAAGTGCATTTGCAAAATTACTATTTTCTGATAGGAAACCATACCCAGGATGCACAGCTTGAGCACCACTAATACGTATAGCAGACAAAATATTTTCTATACTTAAATAACTTTCTGTTGCAGGAGAAGGACCTATATAAATAGCTTCATCAGCATATTGTACATGTAAAGAATTGGTATCTGATTCTGAATATACTGCAACAGTTTTTATGCCCATACGCTTCAAAGTACGCATGATTCTCACAGCAATTTCTCCCCTATTTGCTACTAATACTTTTTCAAATACATTATGCGGCATATTTTTAATTCCTCTTCTTAACTACCTGTAACTTAATTCTTATTCCTACAATTATAATGGTAAATTATCATGTTTTTTCCATGGAGTTTCAACTTGTTTATTTTTTAAAAATGCAAGAGCTCTACATAACCTCCAACGAGTATTCTGTGGCCTAATAATATCATCCAGGAAACCACGAGCAGCTGCTGTAAAAGGCGTAGTAAACTTTTGCTGATATTCATCAATTTTATCTTCTATTCCTGACCCAACTTCAGATTTTTTATTACGAAATAATATTTCCACTGCTGCTTTTGCACCCATAACGGCAATTTCAGCATTAGCCCATGCATAATTAATATCTCCACGCAAATGCTTTGAATTCATAACTATATAAGCTCCACCATAAGCTTTTCTAGTTATAACTGTAATCTTAGGAACCGTAGCTTCAGCATAAGCATATAATAACTTTGCCCCATGTTTAATAATTGCATTATATTCCTGATCTACACCAGGCAAAAATCCTGGTACATCTACAAAAGTAATTATAGGTATATTAAAGGCATCACAAAATCTTATAAACCTAGCTGCCTTACGTGAAGCATTAATATCAAGACATCCTGCTAAATACATAGGCTGATTTGCTACTATCCCAACAGGATTACCCTCCATATAGCCCAAACCTATAATAATATTTTTAGCAAAATCCGCTTGTAATTCAAAAAAGTCCCCTTCATCTACAATACGTTCAATTAATTCTTTCATATCGTATGGCTTATTAGGATTATCAGGAACCAAAGTATTAAGAGACATATCAACACGATCTGCAGGATCATGAGTAGAACGTTTAGCTGCAATATCACGATTCGATAAAGGCAACATGTTAAATAAACGCCTAGTTTGTAATAATGCTTCAATATCATTTTCAAATGCTAAATCCACTACACCGCTTTTTGCTGTATGTACATCAGCACCACCTAACTTTTCATGAGTAACATTTTCATGAGTTACAGCTTTCACTACATCAGGACCCGTTACATACATATATGATGAATCTCTTACCATAAATATAAAATCAGTAAGAGCTGGGGAATATACTGCACCACCAGCACATGGTCCCATTATCAGAGAAATTTGAGGAACTACACCTGAAGCAAGTACATTCCTTTGAAATATTTCTCCATATCCTCCTAAAGAATCTACTCCTTCTTGGATACGAGCACCACCTGAATCATTAATTCCTATAATAGGAGCTTTTACCTTCATTGCCATATCCATAATTTGGCATATTTTTTTAGCATTAGCCTCACTTAACGATCCTCCAAGTACAGTAAAATCCTGGCTATATACAAATACTAATCGACCATTAATTGTACCATGTCCGGTAATAACACCATCTCCAGAAATCACATTTTTTTCCATGCCAAAATTTGTACATCTATGTTCTACAAACATTCCATATTCTTCAAATGAATCTGGATCAAGTAACACTTCTATACGCTCACGAGCAGTTAATTTTCCTTTTGAATGTTGTATATCAATTCTATTTTGTCCTCCCCCTAATCTAGCCATTTGGCGTTTGTTTTCTAAGAGTTCATTCATAGAATCTGTCATAAAAACTTCCCATTTTGATCTTTACAATATAACTATACACTTTATAAAAATTTAAATGCACTAAATATTTATAATATATTTTTCCATTTTATATGGAAAACATAATCTATAATAGCTCGTTTACTAGAACACAATACTTTTTGCAACATTAAAAAACATTACATAACAGTAACAATAATTTTCATTATGCTTAAATACGATATAATACTATAATTTATGGATTATAACTATCGATAGAATTTAACAATTTGATAGGATAGTTTGTTACTACTGCATAAACACCTAAAATTTTAGCTTGGTTATATTCTACTTTATCATTTACACCTAAAAACATTATTTTTACATCATCACCTTTAGATTTCTTTGTACATTTCACTGCATTACTATCCCATAAATGAAATTCTACTTTAGTGTATAAAGATCCAAGAGTTAATATATCTTCTACCATCATATGTCTACGTATTTCAAATCCAACATATTTACTGTCTTTATTAGCACAACAACATATCCCTTCATTACGCAAAGATAATAATCTTTTATTGGTTTGTTCGCGTGATTCAAATTTTTGGGCTTTTGGAAATTTACCGTGGAGGTAATTAAGATGAACATTTTTTGTTGATAAAAATATTACATATTCCCAAGCATTTTTTTGATCCAAAAGTAATGCTATTTTATCAATTAGTAAATTACTTGGTAAAGATTTTAGATCTAAAAGCAATATAATATTATCTGTTAATGCTATATCTAATACTTCTTCTAGAGTAGGAATTTTATGTAAAAAACCACGATGAGGAAACGTATTATCATGTTCAGGATCAAAATAATAAGCCGCATTACATTTTAGTATATCATTATAGGTAAAATCTTCCACTGCTCCTTGACAATCAGTCTTAATAGCTAAATCTTTATAATTGTATAACACTACTCTATTATCTTTTGTTAGTTGTAAATCTATTTCTACACCATCAACACCAGCCTCCATTACTGTTCTTATTGCATATAGCGTATTTTCTGGTAGTTCTCCTATTCCCCCACTATTTGCAATAATCTTTGGATTATTTAGAGCACATACTTTAGATGTAATACAAAAACTGGCAATAATGAAGACAAATATTTTATAAAGTAAGGCCATATATACATCCATTTAATATTTTTTCTACTTTACATCTTAGACAATTTATTTTTATTATTCAATCTATTGATCATTTTGTAACGTATAATCTTAAGTTATATTACCTAAACAGTATGTATTTATTTAATGAATTAAAAATTATAAAGCTAATTAAATCTAAGTTTCCATTATCCAATCAAGAAATAACTGGTATTGGAGATGACGCAGCTTTAATTAAAATGAATGATACACAAATGATAGCAATTAGCAAAGATTTACTTATAGAAGATAGCCACTTCAGATTATCATATTTTTCTCCTCAAGCTGTAGCACATAAATCTTTACACAGCAATTTAAGCGACATAGCTGCAATGGGTATAACACCTAAATATATATTACTTGGTCTTGCTATACCTCCATATATCAGCGAATCATGGATAGAAAAATTTATAAATCATTTAGCTACTTTATGCCATCAACATTCTATTATAGTAATTGGCGGAGATACCGTACCTTCTGATAACAAATTAGTGATAAGTATTACAGTATGTGGTATAGGCAATCAAGAAAATATAAAATATATTAATAAAGCCAAACCAGAAGATGTCATATGTATAGCTGGTAATGTTGGATATGCCCATTTAGGATTATACGCTCTAGAAAAAAATATTCCAGGATTTGAAAGATTTAAAAACGCACAGCTATTTCCAGAGGCAAAACTTGCTGAAGGCCTTTTTCTTGGCAATTATTTAGAAGTAACCTCTATGACAGATTTATCAGATGGATTACACACAGATTTAAAAAATTTATGCAATACATCAAATGTTGGCGCCACAATAAATATTACACCTTTACTAAAATTTGATTCTAATTTTAAAAAACTTTCTTCTATTTTAAATATACCGATAGTTGATACTTTAATTCATGGAGGTGAAGATTACGGATTGCTATTTACAGTAAAAGAATATGTTCTTGATATTTTATCAAAAGAGTTTTACCAAAAATTTGGTTATTATTTTGATAAATTAGGCACAATAACCAAAACTACAGAAATAATTTTCTCTCCACTTAATTCTCTATAAAGCATAATATTGATTTCAAATTAATGTATTAAGACAGTAATACAAAAATTATCCACAAATTTTGTGGGTAATTTTATCAAGCAAAACGCAAGTATATAACAAATTAACTTGTAATAAGTATAGGAACGAGTAACGACGTCCTTATTACAAGTGAAAAAGCTATAGTAAAAAATTATAACCCTATCTCTGATATCAAAAATTTACTTTTAAATTCTTAAGAATTATAATATTTATTATAAATAAATTAATAATTTTATTGACACGCTTATTTACATATTATGATATTTAACTATACCTCCTGTGATTTAGGATGTTTTACTATTTGATCAGGACAAGAAAATTAATATTACACAATTTACTAAAACAAGACAATCCATCAATCATCATGCACAAAACGATTATAATTATACAAAAGAAATAAACAAGTTATTGCACAAATAGCTGCAGCTAATATAATTTATCATCTTGTTCTCATACCAATACTCCAATATTTGAAGTACCATATGAAACCGCTATAAAACATAATAATATTAGTGATGATATTTGAATAAGGAAGAAATTACCAAGCAACTATTATGACAATTGGCATGATATAAATAATTCTCAATTTTTTATTCAAAGTGTTGCAGAAGGAAAGTTTAGTATCAAAACAGATTGTAGACGGCCCTCATCCAAACCAAAATTGCCTATTATACTTAACTATTCGCATTTTATACAAAACCTACTTCAATCTTATATAAAACACATAACAAATTCTCATGATAAAAATTCACCTAAAGCAACTAAGTTTTTATATATTACTGAATTATTGCTAAGTACATTCTAGGGTAGAAATTTTGACATACAAAATGTTGATTTACACAATATAATTAAGAAATCATTTGCTACATGAAATAAGAAACCTATCTCACTCAAATTATTCTATTGACTATATAAAAATTCTTTAAGATATACTAGAAAAGGAAACTGGATTATAGTATAAAATAGACTTACATTATCTGGATCACGACATAGAAGACATTGTAAAGAATTATGATCACAATAATATTCAAAACAGCTGTTCATAATTTACTCTCAGGTAATCGAGAAAATTTTACTACTAATATACAATTAGAAGAAGATTTAAAAGAATTACATAATATTCTTATACCAGCTCAAAATCTAAATAATTTCTATAAAGAATTTATTCATAATAGGACGACTCTATAATAATACAAAACCTTCATTGTTCTATTTTCTAAAAGCTACTAAATATATATACGAAATATACAAAGCATTTAAAAAAGAAGGTATTCAGTTAAAAAAATCCTAACCTTAGAAAATAGCTTTGTTATGACAGCTAGTATCAACCATAGACAAGATAATAGACCTGCTTTGATGAATAATAAATGAGGAGAAATTAAATTATTTCTAGAATTGAATGAGATTGAAGCAAAGCAATTATATGCTTTTTATAAAACTAAAGTCCCAAACCTAATTGAGAGAATATACTCCTAGCCCCCATCCAGATTTTCAAGAAACAAATTATTATTTTGTGTTAGACTCAAGAGTCTTCTATAATAACGCTCTACCAATTATGAAAAAAGAGAGTATAAAAAAACTTAATTTTCAACAACCCAAGAGTAGAAGAACGTTATCAAAATAGCATTAATAATAGCGGAATAATTAATCAAAGTTATGATGAAGTAGACAGAGCTCCAAATACAAACGCTCAAAAAATATTAATTTCAAGAAATACACCCAGTAACTATCATAGGAATTAATATCTTATAAACAATAGTAGGCTTACTATCAAGAATTGAATGATAATAATATTAGGATTTAATTCTTGATAAATTTGATATTTATCTTATTTCTTTGTCTTGTATAACACTCATATTAATTGTATAGTCATACCCTATAGTTTAATGAGGGAGAAAACATGGTATTAGAAATTAATGATCAAAACTTTGAATTTGAAACAGAAGTGTTAAAATCAGACCTACCTGTAGTAGTTGATTTTTGGGCTCCGTGGTGTAGTCCATGCTTACAACTTGCTCCAACTTTAGAAGCAGTTGCTCAAGAATTAAAAGGCAAAATAAAAATTGTTAAAATGAATATAGATGAAAATACTAAGACTCCAAGTCAACTTGGGGTTAAGGGTATTCCAACCTTAATATTATTTAAACAAGGTAAATTAACTTCAACCAGAGTAGGATCTCTAGCAAAAGAATCTTTATTACAATGGATCAAGGATAATATTTAGGTACCATAAGATACTTATGTCAAATAAACACATTATACTTGTTGATGGATATAATTTTATTTTTCGTGCTTACCATGCACTTCCTCCACTCACACGCCCAAATGGAGAAGCAGTAGGTGCTGTATATGGTTTTACATCCATGATGCTTAAATTACTAGCAGAACACCAAGAACATTACGTTGCTGTTGTATTTGATTCAGGAATCAAGAGTTTTAGAAATGATATTTATCCAGAATATAAAGCTAATCGTCCTCCAACTCCTGAAGATCTAAAACACCAGTTTAAATTAATACGTGAAGTGACATCAGCTTTAAACTTACCTACCATTGAAAAACCTGGATATGAAGCTGATGACATTATTGCTACATTTGCTAACATGGCTTCTAATAGCAATGAAAAAGTAATTATTGTATCCTCTGATAAAGATTTAATGCAATTAATAGGACAAAATATAGAAATGCTTGATCCTATAAAATCCAAACCTATTACTGCTGAAACTGTTAAAAAAAAATATGGTGTAATGCCTAACAAATTATTAGAGGTTTTTTCATTAATTGGAGATAGCTCAGATAACATACCAGGAGTTAAAGGTATAGGCCCCAAAACCGCTTCTGAACTTATTAATCAATATAACAATCTTGAAGAATTATTTTCCAACTTAGAATATATCTCATCTGAACGCAGAAAAAACTTACTGTTACAAGGAAAAGAACTAGCCTTTCTTTCAAAAAAGTTATTAAAACTTAAAAACAATATACAATTAGACATTTCATTAGAGGCACTTAAAGTTATTAATATTAACTATGATAAATTTTTTAATTTTCTAGAACATTATAATTTCAAAGCTCTTATTACTAGAGCACAGCAAACATTTAACTATACAAAACAATCAAATAATATTTTACCTATAGCAAGTGTTATACATATTACTGATTCAAATCAATTTAAAGAATTAACAAAACTTGCATATAATCACGGATATATCAGTTTATACACATATATTAATGATAAGACTCATCTAGTAGAAAAAATAGAATTCTATACTGCATATAATGTGTACTATGTAGATATTATCTCTGAAAAAAAAGAGAGAAAAACTAGACTTTTAGGTAGTAGCACTCAACCTAACTCTACAAGCTTTACTCTAGCCCAATGTTTAACATTACTACATGATCTATTTAACGATCCACATATACTAAAAATTGGGTATGATATAAAAAGTTTTCTAGTTAGATGTTACATTGAGCTAGGATGCCTTGATAATAATCTGGATATTAATCCTATTGATGATATTATGCTATTATCATATTTAGCAAATAATGGGTTATGTAACCATACACTTAAAGATATTGCAAAATTATATCAACAAAATGATTTAAATTGTTCTAATTCTGAGTTAATAATCAAACTACATAAATTACTAAAAGTGCGTTTAATTGAAGATCACTTAATCACTTTGTATCAAACAATTGAAAAGCCCCTGATTTATACTATATCGTATATGGAGAAAGTAGGAGTTGCAATTAATGGATTGAAACTATGCTCATTATCTCAAGAATTTTCACATAAATTAGAAATATTAGAACAGGAAATCTATCAAGAAGCTGGTACAACCTTTAATATAGGCTCACCAAAACAATTATCAGAAATATTATTTGATAAACTCTCTCTAAATAAAGGCAAGAAATCAAATAAAGCTGTGCATTATAAAACTGACGTAAGTGTTTTAGAGGATCTTTATGAGCAAGGGCATAATATAGCAGGCCTTGTATTACAATGGCGACAATTATCGAAATTACAAAACACTTATACTGAAGCTCTATCCAAGCAAATTAATCCTATTACAGGCCGAGTACATACACATTATTCTACCGCTTTAACCTCTACAGGAAGATTAAGTTCTAGCAACCCTAATTTACAAAATATACCTATTCGAACAGAGGAAGGACATAAAATACGAGAAAGTTTTGTAGCTCGACCAGGATATAAACTGCTTTCAGCAGATTATTCTCAAATCGAACTTCGTATTTTAGCTCATATTGCAAACATTCCAAGCCTTAAACAAGTATTTTATGAAAATAAAGATATACATGCTATAACTGCAAGCCAAATTTTTAGAGTTCCTCTCACGGAAATTGATTCTAATTTACGTAGAAAAGCTAAAGCTATTAATTTTGGCATTATATACGGCATTACTGGTTTTGGATTGGCAAAAAGGCTTGATATTTCTATATCTGAGGCTAACAAATATATTGAACTATATTTTAAAGAATACCCTGGTATTGAAACTTATATCCAAACTACTAAAGAATTTGTACGTAAGACAGGATATGTACAAACCTTATTTGGAAGAAAGTGTTATATACCTAGTATCAACGATCAAAATGCTAACATTAGGTCATTTGCAGAGAGAGCAGCTATCAATGCACCATTACAGGGCACCGCTGCTGATATTATTAAGAAATCTATGATTCAGATACATAATATATTAATACAAAAAAAACTACAGAGTATTATGACTCTACAAGTTCATGATGAACTTATATTTGAAATTCCAGAATATGAATTAAATACTACACCAGATATTATAAAACACATAATGGAAAACATTATTACATTAAATGTTCCATTAACAGTTGATATAGGCATTGGAAACAACTGGTCTCTCATTTACTAATTAAATTACTATATTTTTTGCTTTTTACTAATTTTACAGTGTTATTTAATATTAGATTTTAATAGTATTTTTTGATTTTGTATTACTCTTTAATGGGGCTGGTATTTCACTACATAATATTTCACAAAATATACGAAAAAATGACAAAGAATAAGTTTGTTTAGCTGGGAATCTGGAAAATCTGTACCTAAGAATTCCAGTATCCAGAATTCAGTACAAGCATTTAGATCAATTGGCATTATATGTAATGATGAATGGATCAAATCAGGAATAGGAGAACTACCATATAAAATAAATCAACTTCTTACTCCAAGCAAATTGTATTATAGATATTATTGGTAAAACATCAAAAGATTTAATAGGAATACAAGGATACACAATATGTAAACCATATGTAAATCAAGTACTTTCTGGTAAAGAAGTAACATTTGAATACCCATGGCAATTTAAGCCTGGATGCTTTAGATATTTAAGATTACGCTATGTTCCTGACATCAGTGATAAAAAGTACATCAAAGGTTATTACTCATTTATAGATGAACCTATATTTTTAGATTCCAGTAATAATGCTATATTTTCTACTACACCTGATATAGACGAAGTATTACCAGATATTACAGATATACCAATAACAAACCTAAAATATACACATCATTTATATATATCATCTTGTAACTTAGTTTTTCAATTGTTTACTGAATATAATGTAGAGTATAATTATGGCATCTTTAGAAAGGTTGCCGAAAATGTATATGCTCATGCTACAAAATACAATAAAATTTACTCTAACTATGCAAATAGCATAATCAAAACTGCTATCAAAGCTGGAAAATTAAAGCTAAAATAATATTTTATTTTTCATAAAATCTGTAGAAAGTAAACTTCATTTACTTGAATTAAAGATATTTGATATTATAGTAAAAAGAGTAAATCTTTGATATAAAGCCAGCTAGAGCAAAACCTACAAATAGTAGGAAAGCTAAGAACAACGTTTTAATTTTATGCAGTACCCAATTTTGCTTGTTTATCAATTACCACTGTTACACAAGAATCTGATCATACATTCAATGCTGTCTCAACCCTATATTTATTATATTATATAGAATGGTAATATAATACTAAGTAATGTAACAGGCACATTCATACTAGTCAGCAAACTAATACTAAGAAAAAAACACCCCATTGGTACACCCACATTACCTATTGCTGCAATAGTCGCAATAACAAGCCATAATAACATTGTCATTAAACTAATTATCTATACCATTATTCTGCATGATATAAATTATCGTTGTAAATATAAATGCTGCACATCCATTCATATTTACTGAAGTGCATAAAGATAATACAAATCTACTAATTTTGGGTGATACATTCAGATTATTTTCAGCAGTTTGCATAGTAACAGGTAATGATCCGGTAGAAGATTTTGAAAAAAATGCAACCGACAAAGCAGGTAACATAGAACATAATGCCATAAAGGACTGAATTTTACGCATAGATAAAAATATTGATAATATTATAAACCCTTGAACTATATTTGCAAGTATTACAACTATTAAATAACCACCAAGCACCTTATAAAATCCATATCTCCTTTAAACTGTATAATAGTAGTTGCTATAAAGCCATAAAGAGCTATAGGAATAATTTTTACTACCCAAGCTGTTATAACTAAAAACGCTCCATAAATATCCTTAAAAAATCCAGCTATACTTTTTTGAACTTCGCTATCAGGTATATAACGAATTGCAATTACAACAATAATACTAACAAGTAATACACCTATAACTTGATGCTCTAAAAATGGAGCTAATACATTTTCTTGAATTAACTTTATTAAATAAGTTAAATAATTTAAGCTAGGTACCGTCATAGATGAATCTATAACATTTGCGTTCAGAAATTATTGATGCAACGTTATGCAATATTTCAATATTTGATAAGCCCTCTATAATCCCCAAGCTTATAAAAATAATGTATAAGAAAGTAGTATTTAATATACTTAGATTCTGTAATGTTATCAGTGTACATAACACCTACCCTTTGAATAACAGTTATTTAAATGAACATAAATTGAAAAAAACAAGAATATACAATGCTAGCTATACTTAGCAGTAACAAGATCTGCTACATACAGTTTTAGGAAAAGAATAGAAAAAAGTATAAAAAGCCACACAAAACAAAAATATTAATTATAAACTTTCTCCATTATAGTTAAAAAACTAAGAATTTCAATAATTTTATTAGAGAATCACAAATATTAACTAATATATAATGTTTTTAATTATAATTAACCTAACATTTTCTCTTTAGCATCTAATGACTGATTCCTTTACTAGTTTTTTTCCTGAAAAGCCTTATGCATTCTTATTCAATTTATTATTGTTGCTTCTTTCTTGATCTAATTGCTTTTCTAAGTTAATAACTTTTTTATATAGAAAGTTAACTACACCTTAGTTAAGCACATTACAATCTTCTATAAATTTTTGATGTAATCTATGGTCTTTTTTATAGAATACCAAATCTTTTAATGGAGTAATTAATGTTTACATATTATAATCATCCGCAAGTAATATAAGATAAATTTTATTCCTATTTTTTGGATCAAACAAATAAATCTATAGAGTTTAGGGTTTAAACTCTGGATATTCGTTATCATAAACCTTGTAAGAACTAACATCACATATTCTATTCGATACATTCTTCAATACAGAATATGGTGCAAATGAAAATTGCGATGAATTATAATTATATAATAACGGTGATAATATTGACTCAATCATTAAATCCATTTGTTCTTTACTATAAACCATAGATTTTATAAAACTTACTAACTCTTCTTTTACTTCTATAGACTTATAGACATTTTCAGGATTAAAAGTAATAATATTTTTAATATGTTGATCAAAATGATCTAGCATGCCATAGAGCCAGCTTAAATTTTTTAACCTTAATTTTAATAATCTATTATCTGTAATATCTGTAAGGAATTCGTTTAGATCTAAGTCTACACCATACCTATATATTATAATTAATCTCTATAACCTGCTGCTAATAAATTTGGTCAGCAATTTAAACAATTTTTATTAAACCTTCAAGAGTCGTTTTCTTATCTTCACCAAAATCTTCAATCATAGATATTTATTCTATCTTCCTGAGCTTAAACTCCACACGCAATAAGAAAGTAACCAGCATCTAAGTTTTGACCTTTCACCGAAACAAGTAAAGACGATTCTTTGTTAGCATTTTCTTGATTGATATCTAAAGAAACGTTATGTAACAAAAAATTAGTGATATATTCATTACCTACATATTCAATTTCATTCAAACCCTCAGCATAATAATGACACAAGCTCCTTCCATCATTATCTACAGAATCAATATCAATCCCTTCTTCCATCAAATATTTTATATTATTTATTGTTATAGATGTTACATTTTGAAAAAATGCTAAATGCATAGCTACTGCATCAGCTGCATTTCTTGCTAATGGGTCTATATCCATTTCTATTAGTTCTCGAAGAATACTTACATCTAAATTTAAACGAACAGCCATAAATAAAGCTTTTTCACTATCTTTACCTGTTATATGAATATTTGCACCATACTTAAATAATGCTCTTGCAGCTTCCATATTTTGACTATACAGATCTTATAAAAGGAGTTTTACATATATCTCCTCTATCAATATCAGCACTACATTCTAAAAGTTTTATTACAATATTTGATGTATGTTTATTATCTACTGCATGATGTAATAGAGCATTTCCTTGATTATCTACTAAATGTACTACTTCTCTATTACTTTCAATTATATTTTTAAGATTTTCAACTTCTGCTAAGGTTAAACTATCATAATTTACTATTATATAATTGTCTTATTTGCTCAAACATATTTTACTCATAATAAATATTAAGAAATAGCAATATTTTTAGAAATATATGAATAAATACATTGCATAATGTAAATAAAATAATGTATATTCTGTAATATAAATTAATTGTTTATCTATAATTTATATAAATTCAAAGGTAATATCTATGACAGAAAAATTTCCAGCAGAACTGTTAGAAAAACTAGTATGCCCCTTAACTAAAACACCATTAATATACGATCTTAAAAAGCAAGAATTAATTAGCCTTACCGCGAGACTTGCATACCCAGTTAAAGATGGAATCCCTGTAATGCTTATTGATGAAGCACGCAAATTAGAAGAACATGAATTTAAAGAATAATTTACATTATATATGATCCCTATAGCTATTATTAATTTTTATATTTAAATTAAAGTCTGCTTATTAATAAACTTAAATATAATGTCATAAATGCTCCAGAAACTTCTGGTGTATTAAAATGATAGATAAATATGGCACATTACTACATATAGGAAAAGCCAAAAACTTACATAAAAGATTAAACAGCAGATTACAAGCTATAGTGTCACAAATTGATACTATAGAAACTATATTTTAACCAAAACAGAGGAAGGTGAATTATTACTTGAAGCAGACTTCATTAAACATCTTAAACCATGCTATAATATTTTACTACGCGATGATAAAACTTATCCATTTTAATATGTACAGACCACTCTTTTAGCCAAATCACTAAAATATAGAGGAAATAAAACAGTGAAAGGTAGATATTGTGGTCCATTTGCCTGAGTTCAAGATGTTAAAAATACTATCACCATCATACAAAAACTCTTCTTACTATGCACATGTTCTGATAGTTATTTTTCTAAGCGCAAGCGTCCCTACTTACTTTATAAAACCAAAAGATGCTCTGTACCTTATGTAGGCAAAATAACAGAAGAAAATTACAACATATATAGTAAATGAAGTGTATGATTTCCTTTCTGGAAAAGCAGAAAAATTACAGCAAAAGCTAAAACAATTAATGTAAAAGAAGTAAGCAACAATATGCATTATGAGATTGCTGCACTTTATAGAGATCGTCTCAATTCTCTAACTGAAATAGTCACTAAAAATAATGATCTTAGAGTAATAAAGCAAGATACAGATATTATAGCTATTTATCAAAAATTAAATGAAATATGCGTTTCAGTATTTTTTTAGAAATGGTCATAATTATGGCAATAGAAATTACTTTTTTAAAAATAATCTACTACAAGATTTACCGGAAATATTAAGCTCCTTTCTAGAACAATTTTATCAATTACACATTCCTCCAAAGGAAATTATTATCAATGAACTATTACAAGAAAAGATTTTATTTCAAAATGTCCTAACAACCATAACAAAACACAAAGTAAACATCATTGATAATCCTAAAAAAGATTATCTTAACGCCAAAATTTTTGCAGAGCATAACGCTAAAGAAGCCTTGACTCAAAGACTCAAAACTTTTATCACCCAACACCAATTTGCTATTGAATTACAAAAATTATTTAAATTACCTACTATATCAAAACGCATAGAAGTATATGATAACAGTCATATTATGGGAAGTTTTGCCGTAGGAGTAATGGTCGTCATTAAAGACTTTGAATTTGATAAAAGTTCTTATCGTAAATTTAATATAAAATCTACAAAAGATAGTAATAATTATATAATGTTAAAAGAAGTTTTAATACGCAGATTAACAAAACTTAAAAAACCTTTTTGCAATATACCATGGGTGAATAGCCAGATTTTATGTTAATTGATGGAGGAGCAGGACATTTAAAGATTGTTCTGCAAGTGTTAAGAATTAAATCTTTTCAATCAACTAAATGTTGCAGGTATTGCTAAATGAATAGATAGAAATGTAGGGAAAGAACAATTCTTTACTCCTAATTTATCTACATTTACTTTAGATAAAAATACTGAAATAATAAAATATTTACAAATCGAGATGAAGCACATAGAGCAAAACTAAGTAAAGCCTTAACATATTCTGCTTTAGATAAAATACCTGATATAGGAAAAACTAGGAAACAAAGACCTATTCAACATTTTGGATCCATAGATGCGATCATAGAAGTAAGTATTGTGATGATTTAGCACAGGTAAAATTTATTGGCAAAAAGATCGCTAAAATTATTCACACCTATTTACATCAAAGCAAATAAATAATAGAGTAGAACAAAAAATTTTGATAATTTACTTATAATATATGTATGGTAAATATGCCCTTAAAACCTTTATGGAAACGTGTACCTAATATTCTCACTGCTTCTCGTATTATAATTATTCCAATTATTGTATTTAGTTTCTATTTAGGTAATGGAGTCATTGCACATCGTACTTCAGCAATTCTTTTTTTATTTGCGTGCATAACAGATTTTCTTGATGGCTATTTAGCACGTGCTTGGTCAATTCAATCTGCACTTGGAAGATTTCTTGATCCTATAGCTGATAAATTAATAGTAGGTTCAGTAATATTAATGTTAGTACATTTTGATCGCGCAGATATACTTCCTTCTTTAGCTATTGTTTGTCGTGAAATATTAGTATCAGGACTGAGAGAATTTTTAGCAGAACTACATGTTAGTATGCCTGTTAGTGAACTATCAAAATTTAAAACTACATTACAAATGACTGCTATTTTCTTACTATTACTTGGCAATGAAGGAAGTTCAATAGCATATGTTGATTTAGCTGGAAGAATTACATTATGGCTTGCATCAGCGTTAACTATTTTCACTGGCTATGCTTATTTAAAAGCTAGCATTCATTATATCTCTGAGAATGAAGAATAAATAATATGGATAAAATTCTGATTAAAGGCGGTACTCCTTTAAAAGGTACGATTGCAATTTCTGGTTCTAAAAATGCTGCACTCCCTATTATGGCAGCTTCACTACTTACACCAGAAACTTTAATTCTTTCTAACATTCCTTTACTTGCTGATATCACCACCATGTCTAATCTACTCACTAACCATGGAGTTTCACTAACAGTAGATGGAGTATCATCTTTTACCTCAAATAACGGTAGAGTTCTACAACTCAATGCTGCTAATGTTAATAACTATACTGCACCCTATGATATAGTACGTAAAATGCGCGCTTCAGTATGGGTACTTGGTCCTTTACTTGCACGTTTTGGACAAGCTTGTGTATCTTTACCTGGTGGATGTGCTATAGGTAACCGCCCTATAGATCTACATATTTCCGCTTTAGAAAAGTTAGGTGCATCAATTGAGTTAAAAGATGGATATATTACAGCATATACAAAATCTAGATTAAAGGGTACTGATATTCATTTTGATAAAGTATCAGTTGGCGCAACAGCCAATATAATGATGGCCGCAACTTTAGCAGATGGACTTACTGTTATAACAAATGTTGCTAAAGAGCCTGAAATATGTAACTTAGCTGAATGCTTAAAAGCTATGGGTGCAATAATAGAAGGTGTTGGTACAGATACTATTACCATTGAAGGTATTCGAGAGTTACATGGTACCCATCATACCATTATTCCAGACCGTATTGAGGCAGGAACTTATGCTATTGCTTCTGCTATTACTGATGGAGAAATTAATCTTATTAATATTAACCCAGAACTAATTGAGAACATTATACAAAAATTAAGACTTACTGGTGTAGATATTTCAATAAATGATAATGGTATTTTAGTTAAAAGAGCTGCAAAATATATAAATTCTACTGATATAAATACTCAGCCTTATCCTGGTTTTCCAACTGACATGCAGGCACAATTTATGGCATTAATGTCTATAGCTAGCGGATCTTCTGTCATTGCTGAAAATATATTTGAAAACCGCTTCATGCATGCATCGGAATTAATAAGAATGGGAGCAGATATTACTATAAATGGTAGTGCTGCTGTGGTTAAAGGCATAGAGAAATTAAAAGGTGCCCCAGTAATGGCAACAGATTTACGCGCTTCTGTATCATTAGTACTTGCAGCACTTGCAGCAGAAGGAGATACTTATATTAACCGCGTTTATCACATAGATAGGGGATATGAAAGAATAGAAGAAAAATTAATAGCATGTGGTGCTAACATAAAACGATCTAAATGAAATAATAAATATAATAATAGAATAAAAAACATGAGTACTATATTACCATTTTTATTTCAAAATACACCCATACGCGGAAGAATGTGCCGCACTGATATTGTAATTGATCAAATAATAAAACAGCATAGTTATCCTATATTAATTTCGCATTTACTTACAGAAGCTGTGATTATTACAATTATGTTAGCTAGTATAAACAATAAATCCGAACAAAATACTACTACTTTTCAAATAAAATCAGATGGTCCTATTAGTTTACTTACTGTTGATTGCTTTGACCAAAATAAAATTAGAGGTTATGTCCGTTATGATACTAATTGTTATAAAAAACTTATAGAAAATAATGAAAAACCTAGATTATCTGAATTATTTACAAATGGGTATCTTGCGATAACGTTAAATCATAATATGTCAAACAAATATCAAGGAATTGTAGAATTAAAATTAGAAACTATTACAGCGTGTATAGAAAATTATTTTTTACAATCAGAGCAAATAGACACTACTTTAATAGTATCATCTGGAAAGAACTACTTAAAGACAGGCAAACAATGGTGTGCCGGCGGTATTATCATACAAAAATTACCTTACGAACAAAAACAAATTTTAGAATTAGATAATTTATGGGAAGAAATAAAAATTCTTACAAAAACTGTTAAAATTGATGAGTTAATAGATCCAACACTCTCTCCACAGGAATTGCTTTATAGATTATATAATCAACATAAAGTTATATTATTTCCAGAACAAGAATTTATATTCAAATGCCGCTGCTCACGCAAGAAAGCGCAAAGTATGTTTAACTCTATCCCATATAATGAATTGGATTATTTTAAAATTGATAATTATATAAAAATAAAATGTGAATTTTGTAACAAAAAAGAAAAATTTTACGATTATGAACATCCTGGTGCAAATAAATAGATCAATTATATTGATCTATTTAAAAATATTTAATATCATAAATTTTAGCCTTAGTATTATATAGTACAATAAACAGTTAATTTGAACAATCAGTCTAACATAAATAATAATTACTATATAGTTTACGTTTAAAAATATTTAGGTAATATATGAATAAATTAGAATCTATTAGTTCAAACAAACAAAATTATACGGTAATTATTTTAGGATTTACACAAGGTATAATATTATATTTCTTACATAATTTATTAGAGCAAAATGTTTTTAATGATAATAACCTTAGTCTGTGGCTACCTATATATATAATCACCATATTACTTCCTCTTACATTTCAATTAGTTTTTATAAATCTTTGTTCAAAAACATTTTGGGTATTTATTATTACTACAACTATCGTTTTAGCATTAACAGGTGTATATACAGGCAATCTTGCTACCGAAAAATTTTCAAGCTTTACATATGTTTTCTATTTTACAAGCTTTATAGCATGGTTTATTGCCATACCTTTTTTACAATCTTGTTTAAACAAGACAAAAAATTCATATCTATATACACACTTATATAACTATTCATGGAAAAATTTTATTCTAATATTGGAAACATGTATCTTTGTATTATTATTATGGATCTTGTTTAAGTTATGTGCATCGCTATTCGATATAATAAGTATTAATTTTTTTAGTAAATTAATAGCTAAAAAATGGTTCCAATATATCGTAACTAGTACTACTTTTGCCATTAGTGTATGCATACTACAAAATAATGAATCTATGATCATATTTCTACGTAAGCATATTCTAAACCTATTAAAATGGCTATTACCTATTAATGCAATAATATTAATACTATTTATTTTATTCTTGCCATTTACAGGCCTAGAACCATTATTGAATACACATTCTGCAACCACTATAATACTTACTTTAATCATATGGATGATTATCTTACTCAATGCTTCTTATCAAGATAGTGATAATGATATACCCTTTGGCAAAACTATCTTAATTTTTATCAAACTTGCTATTTGTACCTTACCAATATATTCATCTATATGTATTTATGCTTTATATCTCAGAATTACTCAACATGGTTGGTCTGTAGATAGAATATGGGCAAGCATCATAATTCTTGTTATAACTATATATGCAATAGGATATGCATATTCAGCTATTACTAATAAAAATAAATGGTTTAATAAACTAAGTACGATCAACATTTTTGCATCACTAGTTATAGTGATTATTCTAATTTTAACTAATACTCCTTTTTTAAGTCCTACAAAAATTGCTGCTAATTCTCAAATTTCTAGACTTTTAGATAATAAGATTCCATATGAACTTTTCGATTATTATTATTTTAAATATGATTTAGGTAAAATTGGGTTTAATAAATTAAAAGAGTTAGAAACTTTATCAGATTCTAAGCATAAAGAAGCTGCTTCTATTAGAAAAAAAGTAAATATAGTATTAAACGATCAAACATCACATTGGCAACGTAATACTACTACAAACATCTCTATACAAGAATTAGAGAAAAAATTAAAATTATTTCCAGCTGGTCAGTTAGATAATAATTTTCTATTTTTTTTACAAAATAGTCCTTATGTTAATAATTATACTAACAATGAAAACTGCATAATTCTTTCTTTAGATCTAAACCATGATAATATAAATGAATATATTCTCATTAACCAATATGCAGGTAATGTATTTAAAAAGAATAGTAAAAATGGATGGCAATATGTAGCTTCAGTAACAATCCCTTATCCACTATCATGGGATAGTTTTATAAGTTATTTACAAAAGAAAAATTTTAAATCTGTAGCTAAAAAATTTGATAATATTCTAGTTGGTAAGTATTTGTTACGTACTAATGAAGACTAAACAGAAAAAATTTATAGCAAATTAATTTGAATTAGATATAGGAATAAAGAGCATACATATACGAAATACGCCATGCTTAAAGCCTATTACCTTAATGAACAGCTTCTGTAACTTGATTATTTGGATCAACTTTTTTGACAAATCCCCAATAACTAGTATGCTATAAAAATACACCCATAATTGAAAAAAACTTGATTTATACTTATTATAAATGCTTCTAATAAAGCTAAATTATAAAGTTGCTTAAGTACTGACAATTGAGGATTAAAATTATTAAATTGTTGCTTTAATATTCCAAGTATATATTACGCTTCATAACTAGTTTCTGTAATCTGTGAACGCAATGTAAGAAAACTTTCTTTTTGCCAATCTTGTAACCATGTATTGTTTAATGCAAGTCCAATAGCCTCTCCTAGATTACGCATTAAATTATATAAACCACTTGCATTTTTTATTTCACTTTTAGGAAGAGTTCCAAGCGATATAGTAGTAATTGGTAAAAAACAAAACATTAGAGAAAAACCTATAATCGCTTGTGGCCAAAACAAATCACCCAACCCTGATTCAGTAGTAAGATTTGTATTTATCATACATCAAATACCAAACAATATTAATCCCATAACAAGCATTAATCTTAAATCCATTTTCTTTGATAATATTCCTGCTATTGGAGCAGATAATAGTTGAAATATACCTGTAATCATTAAGCAACGACCTATTTATAAACTATTTAAGTTATGTACTGTAGCTAATAAATAGGTATTAAAAATATAACGCTATATAACCCCCAGCCAATAACAAAACTAAATATACAACCAGCACAAAAATTACTGTTTCCAAAAGGCTTAAAACTAATAACCGGATTTGGTATCGTCAATATTCTATATACTAACAAAATAAAAGCTATAACCGTAACAATAGTAAAAAATACAATTAAATTATTATTAAACTATTCCTTACGTGGACCTTCCTCTAAAATAAATTGTAAACTTGCAAGACTAATAGCTATCAATATAATACCCTGTAAATTCATGTGCTTTAAAAGTGATATATTAGGTGAATCAACATTTACTAAAACCCAAGTAGAAATACATACTATAATTCCAGGCACAACATTTAATAAAAATAAATAATGCCATGATATGTATTCGGTAAGATATCCACCTATTACAGGCCCTGAAATAGGCGCAACGGTTACTACACCCCCTACTACTAAAGAAATCATTGGTTGTTGTTTTGGAGAAAATAAAATATATATAGTAGAAAATACTGTTGGAATCATACTTCCACCAAATAATCCTTGTAATGCGCGGAATACCACCATGGATTCTAAATTCCAACTTAAAGCACATGTTATACTAATCATTGTGAATCCCAAACATGAAACAAAAAATATTATTCTTGTTGAAAAAATATGCGTTAACCAACCAGAAATGGGAATAATAATTACTTCAGCAATAAGATACGAAGTTTGAATCCAATTAATTTCATCCTGAGTAGCAGATAAACCAGCCTGTATTCCTGATAATGAACTTGCAACAATTTAAATATCAAGCACAGCCATAAATATACCTACTACTAACCAATGAACCCTATCCATTCATTTACAGTTAATACACGATATGATTCTTTATGTGATATATTTACTACTTTAAATAGATTGAAATAACACTAGACATTCCTGGTTTTAATTTTGATAAATCTTTATCATCTTGAAACATAATTTTTATAGGAATACGTTGTACAATTTTAGTAAAATTCCCTGTAGCATTTTCTGGAGGAAAAATACTAAATTCTGCACCAGTTGCAGGAAATATACTTTCTACAACCATTAAATTTCTTATCTTGCAAACTATCAATTTTAATAATAGCTTTTTGTCTCTTTTGGATGTGCTCTATTTTTTAAATTTGCTTCTACCCAAATTTGATCATTATGTACTAAATAAGCTAAAGCCACACCAGGCTGGGCTAACTGCCCTACTTGCATTGCATTTTTTGTAATTATACCCGAATTTTGTGCTTTAATTTCTGTGTTTTCCAAATCAATTTTACTTAGTGCTAATGCCGCTTTAGAGTATTTTATTTTAGCCTTTAAACTTAAATAATCTGATTTAAGTATCTGCAATTGCTGCGTTACAGCAAGCAAATTAGCTTTTGCTTCATCAATAAGAGACTCTTGAATCTCAAATTGTTTTTTAAATTTTTGGATTGAATACTTTTGCCTTACTTTTTCTTGGTAATCAGCATTACCAATACAAGCAATAATATCACCCTTTTTTACTAATTGATTATCTCGTATGTATATTTCTTTTATATATCCAGTAACTTTTAGTTTTATAATAATAATATCTGATTTGAGATATGCATCATCTGTTGATTCATAATAGCGCGCACCAATAACCAATACAATGATATTATTATAAATACACCTATAAGTGTTATAAGAGATATTTTTTTGTATTTTGCTTAATATGATTAAGCATTAAACTCTTATCTAAATTCATTTTTTATATTTTAAGTAATCATTAAATTTTAGTGTAAAATATGATTTAAGGTGTATATTGTCAAGAGTGTATCTCATTAAAACAAGTATAAATAAAAATTTATAATTAATAGTATTCTTATTTAAAATATACCTTGCAGAAAGTATAATTTATATGTACAAAATATAGTTGGTAATTATTTTTTTGGTGTTGAGTATGTTTTCTCAGTTATTAGGTTTTTTTTCGTGTGATATGGCTATTGATTTAGGCACAGCTAACACTCTTGTATATGTCAAAAGTCGTGATATAGTATTAAATGAGCCATCTGTAGTAGCATTACTAACTGACAATGGTAGAGTAAGGCCTTATGCTTTTGGTCATGAAGCAAAAATGATGTTAGGACGCACACCTGCTGAAATAGACGCTAAGCGCCCTTTAAAAGATGGAGTAATAGCTGATTTTAGAGGTGCTGAAGAAATGATTAAACATTTTATACGTACCGTACATAATAGAAGAGGCTTTACTGGACCACTTATTATTGTATGCGTACCGTATGGTTCTACTCCTGTAGAAAGAAGAGCTATACAAGAAGCTGCTGAAAGCGCTGGTGCTAGAGAGGTGTATCTAATAGAAGAGCCAATGGCTGCAGCCATTGGTGCTGATTTACCTGTTACTGAACCTACAGGTTCAATGATTGTTGACATAGGTGGAGGAACAACTGAAGTAGCTGTTTTATCTTTAGGTGGTATAGTGCATGCACATTCTGTGAGAGTTGGTGGTGATAAAATGGATGAAGCTATTATCTCTTATATACGCAGAACTCATAATTTATTGATAGGTGAATCAACAGCAGAAAAAATTAAAAAACAAGTTGGTAGCGCCTGCTTACCTGAAGATAATAAAGGTAGATTGATGGAAATCAAAGGACGTGACTTAATACGTGGCGTACCTAAAGAAACTGTAATTAGCGAAGCACAAATTGCTGAAAGTCTACAAGAACCTGTTAGTCAAATTGTTGAAACTATGAAAATTACCTTAGAACGTACTCCTCCTGAACTTGCTTCTGATATTGTAGATAAAGGTATTGTAATGACTGGTGGTGGATCACTCTTAAGCGGCTTGGATGTTGTATTACGTGAAGCTACAAAACTTCCAGTATTCGTTGCAGAAGATGCTCTTTCATGTGTAGCACGTGGTAGTGGTAAAGTACTAGAAAACTTTAAAAAATTCCAACATGTGTTGTTTAAACAAGATTAGTATTTTCATTATTAATGAATATAATAGATCGTAATAAAAATTTTTGGGTTCTTCGTTTTACTGCTTTAATTAGAAGCCTGTATCATACTATAATCCTTGCTTTGTGCGTCTTTACTATTATCACATTGGTTGTTTTAGATCTCAGAAAACATAATGCTTTACTTACATTTAAAACTAAAGTCCTAGATTTAACATCTTCTCCAATTCAAATTCTATCCAATAAACTATACAACCTTAAAACCAGCATAGAATCATTGAAAGAATTATCAAACTTAAAGCATGAAAATATAAAATTAAAACAGGAAAATCATATATTAAAACAACAATATAATATTGCGTTGCAATTAAAAATTGAAAATCAACAATTGCATAAGTTATTAAATTTTGTGCATAATATAAACTATACCTATACAACTGCTAAAGTTATAAATAACTTTAATACACCATACGTTAAATCCATTTTAATTATAGCAGGTAAGGATCATGGTATATACAAAGGACAAATTGTTATTAATGATGACGGCTTAATTGGAAGAGTACAAGATGCTGGAAACAAAACCTCACGTGTTTTATTAATTACTGACCCCCATTCTCGAGTACCAGTAATTACCCTTAACTCTAGAGAGCATGGTATTGCTAAAGGCACGAATACTGATAATTTACATCTATTATACACAACTGAAAATAGTAATATTTCAGTTGGCGAAATAGTTGTTACATCAGATGATGGAGAATTTTTTCCTCCTGGAATACTAATAGGTATAATTTCAGAAATAAAAAATGGACGTATTATTATAACTCCTGCTGTACAACTAAATGATTTAGATACAGCACTTATTATTGGTTATCCCAAATCAGAATTTAATTAGCACCTAATAACTAAAATTATTACTCTTAAATTAAATAACATTATTAAATATTTTTTAAATAAGCTGTATTAGTCTGATTTTTATTAATATAACAACTCAATGTTTATATGATAAACAAAAAAACATAGCTTTTATAATAAACTTATTATATTTTATATAGCTATAGGTATATTTCTATATTTAATGTATAATTTTTTATATTCATAACGTTTATTAATCAACAAAACTTAAAGGTAGACATAAATAAAACCTTTATTCCTGCATTTACATCAGATAAATTTCAAAATATTGCACTAATTCTTATGGTTAAAGATGAATCAGATATAATTATGGAGAATTTAGTATAGAACTTTTGTATAGGATTTAGAAAGTTTGTTATCATGAATAATGAATCTTCTGATAACTCATAAAAGAATTTACTCATTTAACTAAAAATATAGCAACAATCTTTATTATTGAAGATCCAATAGTTGAACATATACAGACTCGTATTGTTACAGGTGCATATTATTATATAAATCAAGTGTAGCCTGAAGTAAACTGGGTGTTTCTTGTTGATGCAGATGAATTTTGGGTTCCAGAATTTAAGTTAAATACAATTTTGTTTTGGCACAAATTCCCAATAACTATGATACCATTTTATGAAAAAACCTTTTCGTATGAAAAATTTAGCTATTTATGACAATCAATATCAACACATGAATTATAAAATAGCCTTACGAACTGATATAAATTATATAATTATTAAGTAAGGCAAATTCTCTGAAGAATATACATTCTCCCTATAGCTTTCTGGATAATTTTAATTATATAAACAAATCGAATAACACTATACGTTCGGTTGAACAAACTCATAAAAAATTTCAAAATGGTATGAATGCCTTATTAAAATCTGCTAAAAAATACTTACTAGAGTGATAGAAGTCATCTCAATTTGGTATAAATACAAAGAATAAATAATAATATATAGAAAAATACGATAATTCAGCTGCATAAGTAAAATTTGAAGAAAGTTTTATTACTCATAAAACCAGTATATACGACCCACTTTCTATTAGAGAAGCATACACACTTTTTAAAAATATTATCGAAAACAGTAAAAAATAAATAACCATTATATTTAAAATATAGCTTTTTCACTTGCAATAGGGACAACGTTACTCAATCACTTATTGTCTACTTCGTTCCTCGTTCATCACTATTACAAGTTAATTTGGTATAGTTTCTATAGCTTTCTAAAATCTTAAGAGTTATATCTCCTATTATACCTTTATTAATCATTTGTCCATCAAGTTTAATAACAGGTATAACACCAAAAGTAGTACTCGTTAAAAATGCCTATTTTGCATCTAATACTTCATTAATAGAAAAAAATGGATGTTCCTCAAATTCTATTCAACTTATCAGTAACTTTCAAAATAGTATGCCTTGTAATTCCAGATAAAATACTCTGATTACTAGGATAAGAAATAACTACATTCTCATGAGTTACTATATAGCTATTAGAACTACTTCCTTCTGTAATATATCCTTCCAAATTATATAATCACGTTTCAAATGCCTTATTATCAGATGCATATTACTTTACTAATATATTGTAGTAAAGATATAGATTTAACATCACATCTTTTTCATCTTAAATCTTCTTGTGTTATAACATCTACAACTTTTGCAGTCAATGAATCTTTGTAAGATTATCATTATTAAAGACGAAAGCAAATTACTAGAAACACTATGAGAACGTTTTGCCACTCCTCGTGTAATTTGTATATATAATGCACCTAATTAATTCTAAAGAATGTCTTAATCACAAAAAGTGTAAATTCTTATGTAAAAGCTGACGATCACTAATTCTAATAACCTCATAAACACCCATCAGCAAATTGATACCCTCTACCTTCTATATGTACTCTTGCATTACTATGATCTATATAACGATCATCTACATAACTAACTTTAGGCATGTAATACCTATACTTGCTCGTGATGCCTATTCCAACTAGAAATCATTACCTTTTCATCTTCAAAATTATTATTAGCAGTAGTAGTACTAATGTTCAAAGATTTTAATTTTCTGTGTAAAGCGGAACGTTCCATACCAACAAATGAAGATGTACGAGAAATATTACCATTAAATCTACTCATTTGCGCTAGCAAATACTGGCGCTCAAATACTTCTCTTGCTTCCCTAAGAGGCATAGACATTACATCAGCGCTAGTATCTGGACGTATAATCTTTACTCCACCTGACAAAATTTCAGGAGGTAACAATTCAACTCTAATAGGTTCTTTTAACGGCGCTTCTTGGGCCATTATTAATAACCATTCCAAGATATTATGCAACTGTCTAATATTACCAGGCCAATTATACGCTTGCATTGCAGCAATAGTATCTTCACCTAATTTTCTTGGCACCAACCCTGAAGTTCTTTCTAAATTTTTGATAAAAAATTCACACAATAAAGGTATATCATCTTTTCTTTCAGCCAAGGATGGTATCTTTACAGGTATAACATTTAAACGATAAAATAAATCTTGCCTAAATCTACCAGCCCTAATTTCTTCCTGTAAATCCTTACTTGTAGATGCAATTACACGTACATCAAGTTTTAAAGGCTTTGAATTCCCAGGTCTTTCTATCACACTATCCTGTAAAAACCTTAATACCTTATTCTGTGCTGGCAACGGTAGATCACTAACTTCATCTATAAACAAAGTACCATGATTAGCAAGCTCTAAAATACCAACTTTACGAGGAGCATCGTATAAATTGTTCTTATGTTCTTCACCAAATAACTCTAAATGTATTTTATCTGAAGACATACCAGCAGCATTTAAAGTAAGGAATGGTTCATTTGCCCTTTTAGATTTTTTATGAATAATACGAGCAACAAGCTCCTTACCGCTACCTGATGGACCAGTAATTAATATACGCCCAGCTGTCGGAGCAACTTTTTCAATAGTATTTTTTAAGTTATTCATAGCACTTGACATACCTATTAATTCTGTCTTATCTCTTACCTTTAATTTCAGCTCAGAATTTTCTTTTAACAACTTAGAAGTCTCACATGCTCTTTGCACTACAACATGTAATTT
This sequence comes from Rickettsiales endosymbiont of Dermacentor nuttalli, assembly GCA_048496475.1. Lineage (GTDB taxonomy): Bacteria > Pseudomonadota > Alphaproteobacteria > Rickettsiales > Arcanibacteraceae > Ac37b. The sequence continues at coordinate 62,436 of JBGCXS010000001.1, read as the reverse complement.
ATCTTCTGTAAATGGCTTAACTATATAATCATATGCACCCATTTTTATAGACGTAATTGCCGTTTCTATAGTACCATGACCACTAATCATAATAACAGGTAAATACGGATATTTATGCTTTATAATTTCTAATATACCAAGTCCATCTAACTCACTACCCTGTAACCATATATCTAATATTATAGCAGAAGGTACTTTTTCATTAATACTTTGAAAAGCTTCAATGCTATTAGAAGCTACACGGGTATTATATCCTTCATCTTTTAGACCATCACAAATTAATTCTCTAATATCAGCTTCATCATCTACAACTAGTATATCATACGGCATATCTATAATCTCACCAAGTTAAACCATTAAACTATATAATATAACAGTTTATAATATAGTTTAAATAAAAAAACAAAATCATCCACAGAATAATTACAATAAAAACCCTTAGTATCTATAATTTATAAATATATTGTTAAGAAACTGGCAATAAATCTAAATTAAACTTATTATTTAAAACCATGATGATTTCTTTATGTACATTTGCAACAGTTTGATTACCATTAATTACAATATATTTACTAGGGTTTTTATTAATTATTTGGTTAAAACCTTCTAGAACACGTTTATGAAATAACTCCCCCATATTTTCATATCTAGCTGGCCTAATTTTCTTACTAATACTTCGAGCAATTCTTGTCATAGCATCACTAGCATTTACATTAATCATTATAGTGACATCTGGATAAAAATTTCCCAATACCAACTTATGCATTTTTATTATCATTTCCTCACCAAGTTGGTGACCATACCCTTGATAGGCTATGGTTGAATCAAGAAATCTATCACAAATTACAGTAGTACTCTCATTTAAAGCTGGTCTTATAACTAATTCTACATGTTCTACCCTAGCAGCCATATGCAACAAAATTTCTGTTTTAGACTGCCATTTATCAACAGAACCTACCGTTAATAATTCTCTAATAATTTCGGCACTTCTTGTACCTCCTGGTTCACGAGTATGTAAAGCTTTAATATTACTCTTTACAAAAGCTTTGTATAACAAGTTACTTTGAGTACTTTTACCAGCACCCTCTCCCCCTTCGAAAGTAATAAATAAAGAATCTTTAGATGACTTGATCATTTGTTTTGTATTCTATTATAACGACCTATAATTTCTGATTTCTCAATTATATGAGCTTGCATTTTTTGTTCCAGTTCTTGTTTTGTAATTCCATCTTCTAGGTCAAGCATGCTATCTAATGCATATAACTTAAAAAAATATCTATGTTCACGATCAGGAGGACAAGGCCCACCATAATCATTTCTGCCCCAAGTATTTTTACCCACTTTCATACCCTGAGGCAATTGCTTGATATTAGATTCCAGTTTATCTATGTTTGCAGGTATATTAAATAAGATCCAATGGTCCCATGTTCCCATAGGCGCATCGGGATCATCCATAATTAACACAAAAGACTTAGTTGAAGCAGGGACATTATCCCATTCTAGATTAGGAGAAATATCTTTTCCATCGCAAGTAAAACGAGCAGGAATTAATTCTCCATTATTAAAATCTTTTGATTTTATTATTAAAGCCATTACACACTCCTTTTTGATATAATTGTTAATAATACTCTAATAAAAAAACTTATATCAAAGATAAAAAATAACATCTACCTCTTCTAAACAGCTATTAAAAAGGCTGTAATATCCCTCTAACTTGAGAAAGCAAGACATTATAAGTACGACATACAGTCTATTAATTATAGTATCAACTGTAATGGGAGAAAAATTATTTTTAATTTGAACAATCAATTCTTGTTTTAACATACAGGAAATATCTCCACAGCCTATTATTATAGTATTATGTTATTTCCTAATAACTGATTAAATTACTAAAATGCTCCAAGCCTAAATCATCTACATTATTAAGATTAGTACATTCTTCAAGCTTATCAAGCATAATCAAAATACTTCTATTTATTCTAACATTATTCACTAAAAAATCCTTATTGTCATATAAAGTAATAATTTTTTGGCGATATTAAAGGAGTTATATCCATATTATAACATTATTTCCTTAGGTTTTTTAAGATTAAACCACATTATTATCATCATCTTTGTTAAGGTTACAGCTGAAAACATTGATGCAAGTATACCAATAGTCAGAGTTACACCAAATCCCTTTACTAAACCAGAACCAAAAATATAAAGTAAAATACCCACAATAATAGTAGTAAGATTAGAATCTAATATAGTATTAAAAGCATGCTTAAAACCTCTATCAATTGCAGCTGGTGCTATTTTGCTATTTTTAAATTCTTCACGAATTCTTTCAAAAATCAAAACGTTTGCATCTACCACCATACCCATTGTTAAAATGATACCAGCTATTCCAGGCATAGTTAATGTAGCTTGTAATAAGGATAAAGCTGCCATTATTAATATAATATTTATTACTAAAGCTATACTAGCGAATATTCCAAATATATTATAAACTGCAACCATAAAAATTATGATTAAAATCATACCAACTATAGCAGCTTTTTTACCAGCCTCTATAGAATCACTACCAAGATTCGGCCCTACAGTCCGTTCTTCTATAACTTCTAAAGGTGCAGGTAATGCACCTGCTCTAAGCAAGAGTGCTAAATCATTTGCTGCCGAAACAGTAAAGTTACCAGAAATAATAGAGATTCCTCCTAAAATAGGTTCACGTATAGAAGCTACACTAATAACCTTATTATCAAGAACAATTGCAAGCAAATGTCCAACATTTTGCTTGGTTAATTCACCAAACTGCCTCTCACCTATACTATTTAAAGTAAACTGCACTGCAGGCTGAGATTTATCTGTAATAGTAGCTCTTGCATCATTAAGCATATTACCACTAAGAGCCACCTTCTTTTTTAAAACATAATAAGAAGCACTATTATCTTTTTGATCAAAAGGCAAAAGCACAGAATCTAATGGTAATTGACCTTTTAAGGCTGATTCAATAGTAGTATTTTCATCTACCAAATGAAAGGTAAGCTTTGCCGTTCTACCTAAAACTTGTTTTAAATGTTCTGGACTATCAAGACCAGGAACCTGCAATAATATATTATCTAAACCTTGACGTTGTATTGATGGTTCTGTAGTCCCAGTTTCATCTATTCTTCTTCTAATAATTTCTATTGATTGTTCAACAACTTTATTTTCTATGCTTTTTAAAAATTCTGTTGTATATGTAACTTCACAAATATTCTCAGAATTTACATCCATTTCTAAATCACTACCAATTTTTCTAATAATAGATTTAACTTCTTTTAAATTATCTCTATTACGTAATTTAAAAAGAATTTTATTATGTCTAATACTTAAATTTTGATAACCAATATTTTTAGCACGTAATTTCGTTCTTAAAGTATCTTGTAATATTTCAAATTGTTCATTTATGTAAGCTTGTATATCTACCTTAAGCAACAATTGAGAGCCTCCCCTTAAATCAAGACCTAAATTTATTGTTTTATGTGATAACCAATCAGGTATTTCATTATTAGGCAAAAAACTTGGCAGTGCGATTATAAAAGAGCATACACATACTAACACGACCAAAACCATTTTCCATCTTGCAAAATATAACATACATCCCTTTCATTAATTAAATAGGCGTAAAATTCCTTTGTCTCTAGTAAAAATTATTTAAACAAAAAACACTATTAATTTCAAAATCTATTTATATACATAACATTTTATCTGACTTCTTATTTAGAGCATATTAAATAAAGTGATATACAAAATTTAGCATAACTTCAACAGATTAATTAGATAATTTTGCAAATACAAATATAAATTAAATGATTTTTAGAAGTTATTTTACTGATTTATAAATAATTTATAAGCTTTAATAGCAAAACGATCCGTCATACCAGCAATAAAATTAGATACCGTATCTGCAACTTGTGCTTTGTTGTTAAAATCACATCTATTTTGCCATTCTAAAGGAAGACAATCTGGATTATTAAAAAATATATTAAAAAGACTACTAACTATATTTTTAGCTTTATATGCCATAATATTTACTTGAGGATGTCTATACACATTTTTAAATAAAAAATCTTTTAACATACAATTACAATACTTAATATCTTCAGAAAACTGTACAATCTCCTGAGATGCATGATATACATCATTAATATCCTTGATATTAAATAGTTGTATATTAATATTAGTACGCTTAATTAAATCCATAACCATTATATTAGTAAATTTATGGATTGCTTCATAAATAATACGTTTTTTTTCTTGTATATTTAAATTTCTTACTACTTTGCTAAATACATCCCCTACTATAGGTAGATGGTAAAAATCTTCTATATCACAAAAACCAGCTCTAATACCATCTTCTATATCATGACTTATATATGCTATATCATCAGCCAAGGAGGCTACTTGTGCTTCAAGAGAAGGAAAATTTTTTAAATATAAATCATGTTTAGCAGCATATCTTATTATTACATTATTTTCATCAAAACTTCTAATAGGACCATTATGTTTTGAAACACCTTCAAGTACTTCCCAAGTTAAATTTAATCCATCAAATTCAGCATAACAACACTCAAGCTCTGTTAGTATTTTCATTGTATGTGTGTTATGATTAAAACCACCAAAACTTAACATTTCCTTATTTAAAGCCTCTTCACCAGCATGACCAAATGGCGGATGTCCGAGGTCATGCGCAAGCGCTATAACTTCTGTTAAATCCTCACATAATCCAAGCATTCTACTTACGTTACGAGCTATTTGCGATACTTCCAAAGTATGTGTAAGTCTTGTGCGATAATGATCACCTTCTAAATTAACAAATACTTGAGTCTTATATTCTAATCTACGAAAAGCCGTAGTATTAACTAATTTGTCTCTATCATACTGAAAATTATTTAAGAATTCAGGATGTGTTTCTACATATAATCTACCTTTACTAAAATTTGGGTTAGATGCAAAAGACTTCAGTGTCATTTTTATTCTCATAACTATTAATTTAAGTACAATCTTAAATAATTATAATACATTTCCCCAAAAAGATATATTATTAAAATTTTTTCAAGATCTTATAATACAAATTTTATATATTATCTTATGCGTTCTGGTTTATTTACGTCAACAATATTTTTAAATGAATTTAAGTCTCTGTATCTATTTTTTGATTCAGCATCTTGCTGGTGTTCTATACTATTCATTTCTTTTCTATCATACAAAATAGATTGCTTTATTTCATCCAGACCATTTTGAGTACCAAGCTTTAAGGAAACTATAGAAAAAATGGCTGAAGCAAAAAACTTAATCGCAGCAGCTCGTAGAGCAACGATAAATAATTATTACGAAGTGGCTAACGATTTATTAGAAAAAGTAATGTTTATTATTCATTCTTATGATGCATTAAAGAATTTAGAAAAAGTTGTTTATAGTATTAAAAATAAGATGATAGAAGATTATAATCTTTATCTATACCAGGATATAAAACAAGATAAAATGTTGAGTAAAGAACAAATAGAAAAAGATCTGAAAAGCTTTACAGAATTTGTAAATAATTATCAAAAATTTTGCTATAAAGATAAAGAGCGTATTATTATCTTGCGTAAATTAATAAAGGAAAAAAAATTTGTAGAAGAAGATCAATTGTTAGAATATGTAGAACATATTTTAAGGCATGATAATGATGAGCGTGATATACATATGAGAAATATTAAATCGATTATCATACTTATGAATAAATTACAGAAGGAGAATTTAGAAGATAATATAAATAATTATTGTGATTTATGCAAAGAAATTGAAGAAGATTATGATGTGCAAGAAGAATTAAAATATAGAATGCATAAAACCTTGGGGTATAATAGCGATTTAGATTTGTTAAGATATGATATATATCACATCGCAATTTTCTGATTTTGCGGGAAATTGCCTGGTTGCTTTTGCATAATATTCTCTAGCTTTTACCTATAAAACTTATAAAATTATTACCTTGGATTTTTTGTTATCCTTATATCAACTTCCTCTATATGCCTCTAATCTACTAATAATCTTATTATATTAAAATTTTATGGTACAAATATTAACATCATATTAGCGTTGAATACTTACTAATTTATATATATAACATTTACATAAAAATGTATCTTAAAATATACAATATTATATTCCTCAAAGCATCTATAATTAATTTTTTAATTATATCCACGGAACGAAATAATAATTATTTAATATATTTTATCTTATGCGTCTGTTAAATATAAAATATATTACATCTTTATTATATTGAACTTATATTCCATAAAGACTTAACCTCTTCCACTAGACCTGGAGAAATTCTTACCAACCCACTTATAAGATTTGGCCCTTACCTCATACCTACGCCAGATGTCTCAGATGTTATACCCGCAAACGTATATAATATACCTAATTATAAGCCTCAAATACTCCCATCTAACTCCTCAACTACATACCATATACCTCAACGGATATATTAAGCATGACTATTAAATTTTTACGTTTTAATGCAAATGAGATTCAACAGGTCATAAAAGATATTAATGTATCAATCAGAAAACCTTTCATAATATCTTGGGTATAGTTCCATCAAAATTACACCATATATATTAAATGGGAGAACATACACGAAAATATAGCAGGAAATTATATGCTATTCTCTATTTACCTACAAATCTCTGGCAATATGCCTTGTAAAATAAATTCTATTATTTATGACTACAATGAAAATTATGATAGCAGTACAATACAACATGAAATAGTTCATGCTATACAGTTTTTAATACTAATGGTTATAGATTAAAATCTTTATTATGCGAGGATGCTGCAAGCTTTGTAGAAGGAAAAGATAGTCTTCTATCATATCTTCAATATGCAGCAGAATTATTTACTTATAATACTGCTCTTAAAGACTATGATAGCCATCAAGGTTTTAGCTGAAGATAGAGAACGATATACAACAGGACCAGCCATAAAAAATATCTACATAAAAATTTTCCTAAAGTGGTACCATCTATGCTAGAATGCATAAAACAAGGAACAGCAAATAATAAGTGCATTACAGTATTTAGTACCAAATTTTAATGTTACATACTTTAAAGATTAGCTAAGAAATTAAGTATAACACCTATCTAAACCATATAGTACAAATTATCCTGTTGTATTTATATATTCACCATCGAGAAATGGGGTGTTTTCCTGCAGAATAATACTTTAGTATGGTGAAGAAAAAAAGCTAAATCAAATCTTACTACCTTATATAAACATATAAATACGTGTTTTCCAGTATTATCAGAGAATATTCCAGATAGCACTGATATCATACTTTATAATCAACATTCTAAATTAATCAGTCATGATAATAAAACAGCCACATTAGTAGATTTATATAACCATATGGCTAAACATTATATTTGACCTACAAACTAGGCAGAATGGATACATAAAATATACATCGAAGTACAATGATGTAAAAAGTAATTCTACAGAGAATTTTATAACTGAATATACACATATCACTAATAATATGCGTCAATCTTGTAATACACATATTGAAAATTCAAATATATTTTTACTAGATTATCATACTAAACAATTAACATGTACAAGTCTTTGATTTGCAATGTGATGGATTATTCCAATCATTTATATCAATAGTGTACAGCACACCATACGAATTTTTATAATACTAAATCTTCCATATTCGTATGTTATACGATTATAATCCTTTAAACCAATTTTTTTGTAAAGAAGGATGGACAAAATGGTTTAAAGACCAAATTCTAGGAAACACTCTAGATATCAATATTACTGATAAGTTAAAAGGGTGCGCACAAACCCTTATTAACAAGTGCACTACACCTTATTCTACAAGTATAACTACAACCACTACTAACACACCTTTTACTAATTTTACTATTCCCTATACCACTGATTATACTAATACATATACAGAAAATTCTCCTGGTAATAACTATGGTTTTAATATATTACTGTTCTCATACATTGCCACAATATCAGCAATAATTTCATTTACTGCAGCATATATATTATAGAAGAAAATATAATAAATCTTATAGCAATTACAACAGTAAGACAGCAGAAACAAATTCTGCCCCTTCTAATATTACTACATCAGGTAGTAATTGTTACAATTAAATAGTCAAACACTATTAACAAATGCTACAATAATAGGTGGTAACATCACAATCTTAGAACCAATATTACAAAAACTAGCCATCCTATTGAAACCTTACAAATAGCAGAGAAGTTTGAGCATCTAGAATGTCCTCCTGACCTTAATAGAGATATAATATCTTTATATAATCTCAGAAACTTTATTTTAAAGACTAAATATAGAGCTTATAATTTTTATACGACATACAAATTCAAATTACAAAACCACAATATTCAGAATGAATTATATTAAGTATTTATATACTAGATTTTTAGCAATTTCTATATCATCAAATTTAATTTGTTTATCACAAATGATTTGTACTTTCTCATGACCTTTACCTGCAATTAATAAAATATCATGTGCCTTCATATTCTTAATAGCATATTCTATAGCTTGCTCACGACCAGCTATTTCCACTGCTTTTTTGCAGGCAACCATTATATCATTTCTAATTTTATCATCCGATTCAAAACGTGGGTTATCATCTGTTATAACTACTTCATCTGCGTATTGGTTTGCAATTCTACCCATCTCTGCTCTTTTACCTTGATCACGATTTCCTCCACAACCAAATAATACCTTGAGTTTTCCCTTACATAAAGAACGTAAAGAATTCAAAGCATTAAATAAGGCATCTGGTGTATGAGCATAATCTACTATAATAGCTTGATTTTTATCAAGAGGTATCTCTACCTTTTCCATACGCCCAGGCACCGGTTTAAGTTTATCAATTACCTTAACTATATTATTAATATCTTCTCCTAAACTAATAATTAAGCCTAATGCACATAATATATTATACACTTGGAAATCACCTATAAGTGACGTAGTTACATCATATATTCTATTATTAAATTTAAAACTAAAATATTGCTTATTCACATCAGTTTTTAAAGAAAGTAATTTAATACTCTTTGCTGATTTACCATAATCTATTACATGATGACCTGCTTTTAACGCTAATTCCTTTAATAGCAAAAATTCAGCTATGTCACTGTTTAATACCACTTGATTACCACTTGCCATAACTTCAGTAAATAATCTAGTTTTAGCTTGCAAATAATTTTCTAAGGTAAAGTGATAATCTAAATGATCTCTAGAAAAACTAGTAAAAGCTGCAGCTTTTATCTTTATATTATCTATTCTATATTGCTGTAATCCATGACTTGATGCTTCTAATGCTACATAATTTACTTTTTGTTTAACAAGTTCAGCCAGTAATTTATGCATAAAAATAGTATCTGGTGTGGTTAACGAGGAAGTAATAGAACTCTTCTCTAAATCTATATCGCCCATTACCCCAAGTGTACCAATAGATACAGCATTATGATTTAATTTCTGCCAAATTTCACGACAAAAATGTACTACTGAACTTTTACCATTTGTACCCGTAACTGCTACTATATTTTCTGGCTGATTACGATAAAAATTTGCTGCAGCTATACTTAAAAATTTTCTAATATTTTCTAATTTTATATGATATACTTCATTAGGTATATTAATAGAATAATTATTTGCATCAGTTACAACTACACTAGCACCTTGGTTCACTGCATCTATTATAAAGTCACTTCCATTTACCTTACTACCAGATAAGGCAAAGAATATATCACCATGTTTTACATTCCTAGAATCTGTACTAATACCATATATTTTTAGATTATCAGTTAATTTATTGCTAAATTGATCAGGCAATAAATCAGAAAGAGTCAAATACACCGTCATATAAGCCTAATTTTAAGTTTTGTAAATCTGAGCCATTATTTTCTATAATTTCCACTCCAAGCAGAGGACCTGCACGCTCTATAATTTTCGCTACTACTGGCGCAACTACCATACCAGCAGTTGCAAATCCTCCTGTCGATTGATTGCCTTTAGGCTCATCCAACATCAATAAGATTGCAAATTCAGGAGCATGCATAGGAAACGCACCAATAAAAGATGATAAACGAGAGTTTTTATTATATATACCATGTTTATTTTTTTCGGCAGTACCAGTTTTACCTCCCACAACATATCCATTTACTCTAGCCTTTTTACCAGTTCCTTCTTCCACTACTAATCTTAATAATTGCCTAATTTGTTTAGAGGTTGATTCTTTAATTATTCTTTTACGTGTAGTATGTTCTACACTACGTTTTAATACTGTTAATGGAGTACTATACCCTCCATTCACCATTGTATTTATAGCCTTCACTAAATGCAATGGAGTAACCGCTATACCATGACCGTAAGCAATAGTCATCATACTTAATTCTCCCCACTTTGAATCACCTGGATATAAGGGAGTAGCTTTCTCTGGAATTTCTAATTCTGTTAATGGATCTAGTAATCCTAAATTTTTTAAAAACATTTGCTGCCTTTTTTTACCTACATCAGCACTAATTTTTGCAGCACCAATATTAGAAGAATACATAAAAATCTCAGGCACACTTAACCATCCTTGACGAGGATGATAATCCTTAATATTAAATTTAGCTATATTTATTGGTGAACTAACATTATATAAATCCTTAAGAGTAATAATAGAATTGTCCAGAGCCATAGCTATGGTATAAGTTTTAAAAGTTGAGCCAGGCTCATACAGGCCTAAAGAAAATCGATTGAACCGCTGATTATCAGAAGCATTACCTGGATTATGAGGATTAAAATTAGGCAAACTGACAGCTGCAATAATTTCACCAGTATGTACATTGGATATAATACCTACAGCACCTATAGCCTTAAAATCTTCCATTGCAGCCGTTAATTCTTCAGTTACAATGTCTTGTACGCGTATATCTAATGAAAGTGATAATACATTATCATTAAATTGCTTATTATGTGAATTTTGCCAAATATCTAAATATCTTTCTAGACCAGTTAACCCTTTACCATCAATATCTACAAATCCAATTAAGTGAGATAGTAAAGAACCGTGTGTATAAACACGTTTCACCCCTTGTTCAAAATATAATCCTGGAATACCTAGGCTATTTATAGCATATTGCGTTTTTGGTACCAAATTACGTTTAATCCATATAAAAGACTTCTTACTACTTAATTCTGACAGTAGATGTTTATAATTTAATTCTGGAAGTATTTTACATAAACGTGTTACAGCTTCTTCTGGGTCTAGAATATCTTTAGGATTAGCATAAAGAGAAGCTGTAGAAAGATTAGTCGCAAGTAATATACCATTACGGTCCATTATATCTGGACGCATTATACGTTCTGCAAAACTATTATGATTTAATTTGTCTACATTATGTTTAGTAAAAGTGATGACAATTAATCTCAAACTAAGTACTGTAAAGGCCAATAAAAAGAATGAAATTATAATATAAAAGCGTATTTTACATATTTTTGGTTTAATATGAACTGGCATTAATTGAAAATAATTATGCTGATCATTAAATAATGACACCATATTAATACCTTAAAACTATATTCTCTTTTTGTTGCATGATAAACTTATTATGTTTGATAGTTTTTATAACATTATTTCTAGCAATATCAAAAGATACTTCTTTATCAAACTTACGTATTTGTGCTAATTTCATTTTCTCCAACTTTAAATATTTTTTGGATAATTCTTTTAATCTTTCTGGTTGATTTAAATAAGACCATTCAGCTTTCAAAACTCTTATAGATTCTTGCTCTTCAGCATATTGTTTATTTAGCTCATTTAAATCTTTATTTAAGTTTTGTACTTGATACTTAATATAGAACAAACCAAGCACACTCCCAGATAAAATAATAATAATAATAAAAGCTAAAGTGAACCTAATCATAATATATTCAACCTTTTTGCCGCTCTTAACCTTGCCGATCTAGCTCGAGGGTTGTTTGATACTTCTTCAATAGTAGGCTTCACAGCTTGTTTAGTTAAAATACTAAATGTTTTAATAGCGCTGTTTACGTCATTTTGTTCAGGCATATAACGAGATCTACTATTATTTATCTTACCACTACGTGCACGAAAAAATGCTTTTACTATACTATCTTCAAGTGAATGAAAAGAAACAACTACCAGTCTCCCACCATCAATAAGTAACTTTTCTGCTGACTCTAAAACTCCATGTAATTCATTTAATTCATCATTGATATAAATACGTATTGCTTGAAAAGTACGGGTTGCTGAATCAATTTTCCCTTGTCTTGCTCCTATAGCAGAATGTATAATATCAGCCAGTTCCAGCGTGGTTGCAATAGGCTTATTTTGACGCGTTTTCACTATTTTTCTTGCTATTCTACGACTATGCCTTTCTTCTCCATAGTTAAATATTATGTTAGCAAGTTGCTCTTCACCCATATTATTAACTACTTCATATGCATCAACTCCTTCTTGGCTCATACGCATATCAAGATGTGCGTTTTTCATAAATGAGAAACCTCTTTCACTTTGATCAAGCTGCATAGAAGATACACCTAGATCTAACACTATTCCATTAACTTTATATATATTTTTTGATAATAATAATTGTTCTATTTCACTAAACCTGCCACCAATAAAAACTAATCTATTATTAGTTTTTGCTGCTAATTCATTCGCAATTTTTACTACATATGGATCGCGATCTATAGCATACACTCTGCAATTCTTTACATTTAACAATGCATTGCTATATCCACCAGCACCAAATGTACAATCCACATAAATTTCATTATCTTGGGGATTCATGAACTGTAAAATTTCATTCAGCATAACTGGCGCATGATACATTGTTATTTAATCCTTTCTAATTTCATCAAGATTATCTTGAGTATTAACTAAATTTAACCTTTGTAAATTATAACAACGTATTTCTAAAAACTTTTTACTTTTTAATGTAATGTATAAAATGCTATATCCCATATTAATCTCCACGTTTATCAAATGAGTTAGGTAATTGCAATCGCAGGACAGCCCTTTTATTTTTTGCAATTTCTCTAGCTTCTTTAGCATAAATTGTAAATTTATTAGGATGCCATATTTCAAATGTTAATCCTTTCCCTACAAAACACGCTTGATCTTCTAATTTTGCATACTCTATTAATTCTTCAGGCAAGCAAATCCTGCCTTCTGGATCAAATGATAATTGAACACTTCCACCTAAGATTGCTGTTGCAAAAGCATCCCTTTCATCAGAATAAGGATCTAAATAATCTATACTTTTATTAATATGCTCTATACGCTCCATACCACATGCTTCTACGCATTGATTGATAAACGAACTATAAGCAATAACTCCCGAAAAGGATGAATGACTATTTAAAACACTACGAAACTGCGCAGGTACAGAGATTCTACCCTTTTTATCAATCTTATTTGTATAGCTAGATAAAAATAAAGCCAATTTTTATACCCACTTTTATTATACACGTTTATTTTATACTAGTTCCTATAGTTTATAGTGTAACTTTTATACATAAATCCTACCCACTTTTATATTATTACCTATTAATGGTAAAATTTGGGTTAATATGGTATTATTTGGTTTTAAATGGGAAAAGATAATTGGTCAAGCATAAAACATATTTATATGGTAAAAAAAGATTAAATATTTATCCTAGACCAGATAGATGAAATACTACAAATAGTGAGAAAAAGGTGAGCAACGCATATGCTAATTCAAAATCAAAAATTATTATGCAAAGGAATTCCACTTATAGGAAAAATAGTTGATCTTTGATATAATGCCAGATAGAGCTAAGAGCCACAACACGTATGCAAGTTCAAATGTTATTTTTGTACTTTAGTATTAATCTATCTCATCTATGAATTTCTCTAATATGGATTCTCAGATACCTTTTTATACTCCATCTACAAAATCTTTGATGAAGTATTCTTCAAATCTCAATTATCAGTAGGTAACTCGTGCAAAATATATATAATAAACAGCATTAATAAATAACTGATTATTTTTAGCTATACTTTCCAATTTATCTCTTTTTTTTCTCCACAAATTTCAATCATTATCTCATGACAATATACTACCTAGGCAAATTATCTGTATTTTTATCTATCTAACATCAACTATTAAATGAAGTCTTCGTATTCTGATGTATCTGATGTTATAACAAAATGATAGACTAACATATTAATCATAACTAGCATTATAACTACCACCTGGTAAATTTACATAATGTACATCTATCGGATTATACTCATCAACTAAAAGTTTCTTTCATCCAAATTCAACCCTTTATTAATAAAAGTTACTGCAACTTTTACTTCAGAAAAAGACAAACGCCACTGTTCTAAAAAAATCATTTATATTGTGAGCTAAATATTTAATATCATTAGGTTGGCTTATTTTATTCTAAGTTTTACCATTATGCAAATACTGATTAATAAAGTAATTACATTCATTTAAATTAAATGTACTTATACTGAATCTAAAACTTGTATCAATTCTTGATTATTAAAATTACAATTATTAAACCAGAAATTTAATCATACCAACTTGTGAAATTAGTGGAATTACATGAATATTGATGTATTCTACGCTAATCTCTTTATTTTCATTACAATTAATACATAATAATTTTCATTTTCCCAAAAAAGCCCTGTATGAGATTTGACATATTATTTTCCATATCGTTTTGTAATACTTAATAAAATAACCGATATACTATAATTTATTAAAATATTTACATAAAAAGCATAGTTAATTATGCTATTTTCCTATAAATTTAAGCTAAATTTTTGTTTTGTATTATCTATAAGTCTATCAAGAAATGATCTTGGACAGGAAATATCTTGAGTGAAATTTTTTAAATATTCAACTATATTATCAGAGTGCCCATTTTGAAATAATTCTGCTAATTCAACTACAGATAAAACTTTTCCTACATTATAGTCTCTGCCTAAGTAAGTAACTCAAGCATTTCTTTTAGAGATTTCTCTTTTTAATAATCTTCAAAATCTTGTTTAAAATCTTGAGTACATAATATTAAATGATGTATTAACAATGACTTATCTGCTACAATTAATGCTATTTTTATTGCTAATAGAGCAGTCTCTGTTTCATTCTTTTTTTCACACTCTTTAAAAATTTTATTATCCTTATCTAAAAGCTTGCTAAACACTCTTTTAAATAAATAGGTCCTTTAAGAAGATTGCGCTTTCTCTAACTAAAACTTTTAATATTTGAGTTTTGCCAAAAATCGTTACTACTTCAAATATATTTGGAAATCCTTTTTCAGCATTAAAGGAAAGATTTGGAATAGTATAAAAAAGTGGGTCCACATCATAGCGGATTAAAATCCTTATTATATCATCTAAATCAAATCTTCACATCATACTAGATAGTAAGCATATTAAACCAGTTTTAATGGCGAAATAAGTATTAGGGTTTGTACCATTCTCTAAAAATATTATCAATATTTCTTTTATTTTTTCTTTGATAAGTAAATCGACTTGATCATTTTTTATACAAATTAAAAGAGGATTTTTTCATGAAATTATCTGTAACCAATATCTTAGTATTAGTTTTATCTCTTTTTTTATTTGATCAGACTGACAGTTGGCATATTTGGTTAGACTAATCCCTAAATTTTCATAATAAACTAAATTATTACTTAACCTTTTTTTGAATTGTAAAATAGTTGAAACATTAATATCAAAACCTAAGTCAATAATATCATTTAAAGCACTATAATTTTTGTTAACAAGTACTCTGAATGTTATTAATTGCTGATCTTTAAAGGAAGAAGATTTAAAATAATTTCTAAATTCTAGGCCAGACATAGTTCCATATTTCATCCTTTCATTTTCTTGAAAAGCTTTTTTTTATTTTTACTAATTTCTATATATTCTTGCAAAAGAGCTTCTTCCTTTTCTCCTACCTTATGTTTATTTTTTTCTTTGAATGTTTTTTGGCTATAATAGATAGTATAGAAGATATATTAGATGAATTATTGGCCTTTTTTACTTTAGGTTTTGTATTTTGTATATTTACATCTAGAGCTATCTTTACTGGTAATTCTTCTTTAGAAATTATTTGTTGAGAAATATAAAGATCTAATATTTGGCTAATATTATCTAATATCTTAAGCACCGATACAAGAACAGAATATAATTCCTTGCTTATTGCAAAATACTCATACATTGATTTAACATGAGCTATATAAGCTCTATTATTTACTAATTGATACCATTTTTCTGTAGTAGCAAGAAACTGTTCTGGACAATATTGTCTAAACATTTTTACATTATTCCCAATAAGTTCGTATAATAACAATGCAAAAGCCGGTGTTATAATAGAATTATTAAATTTTTCTTCTGAAAAATCTTAGGTAATAGCTTATACTTATTAACTCTTGTAGATTGAGTTATTATTTTTGCCCAAAATATTTTTTCCTCTAATCTTTGTTTTTTGATTTATGTAAAGCTTATAATCAAATTTATTGCTAATATCGGTTTTAAATGAATAATGTATTCTATAAAGATTGCAATACCAGCTTTTCAGTACCCTCTTTTTTTTATTACATCTAAAATTATTGGTTTTAACTTTTCTACTATTTCTTTTGTTTACTCAAAAGATTTAACATTCTCCCAAAAGAGAACTTCTAATTCCAGAGCATAAGTAATAGCAAATCTATCTACTCCAAACCATAATTTAGATTTTTGCTCCTGTACTGTACTAAGGTATTCTTCTCAGTAAACTTTCTTGATAACTGCTCTAAATTAGCTCTTATTATTTGCCTTGTTAAAATTATAAAACTTATTACATTATCAGAATAATTATCTTTCTTAGTATTTTTTAAAGTAAAATCGATATATTCTATAGTTTTTAGAACATTAAAAAGTAATATAATATCTTTTGAATAATCTTGTTTTATTTTCAAATCATTAAATTTATTTTAAGGATATTATGCACCTTATTACCTTTTTATCTTTTACTATTGATAATAATTAAAAATTGTTAACAAATTAGTATATTAACATATCTAAATAATAAATCAAATAAGGTAAAAAATGTCTATAAATCAAGAATTAAAAGATTTTCATACCCAAATTACAGATGAGATCATTATAACTATCAAACATATGATGAACAAACAATATTGGTTAGTAGAACAATCTCAGTAAAAATAAGTATATTGACTGAAAAATTAAACTATATTTTACCTTCTGAAAAAGATACAGAGCTTTTTAGATCCAAAATGGATAAGTGAACAAGTATTGAATATCCTGATTGTACCATGGAGAAAATTAAAGTACATAAACACTCTAAGATGAGTGAATGTTTAGAAATATCTAAAGTGGCAAGAAATAAAGCAGCAGATCTTCTTTTTTCGGAAGAAAATAAAATTGACATTATGTATTATAGTGATTCTAATAATCTTAGAGAAGGCGCCATAGTAATAACTTATAACGATAAATTATAAATATTATAGCTTAATCATAAAGATTAGGTAAATTGGATATAGAGAATAAACTACGTAATGTTTTATGACTAAAAAATTGATTTCTCTATATACTTCACTCTTTAACTAACTTACACAAACATTATAACAACCTCTACAAAATACTTATTACTTTTTCATAACATTCACAGATTTTTCCTTTAATACTTCACGCGCTGCAATAATAGATTTTATACTATGAGATAAAACATTATCTACACTTAATGTTTGCCCTGTAGGCACAGTTTTTTGTATCTGTTCATTTTACTATTCATATCTTGTAATTGTTCTTTTAAGTTATTTAAAGCATTGATAGTATAAACAGATTGTTGTTTAAATATTATTACATTTTTTATGCTCTTAAATAGCAATTCTCTATTTTCATCATCAGCAAGTAATAAAGATTATACTTCCTAATAATTTTTAGGATAAATTAAATAATCAAAACAATACTTTACAATATTTTGTTTTATAATGGGGATATTCGTATTTATAATTGCTATAAATTTCAATATCAGAATTAAAGTCCTTATAAAACTTCTTTAATGCAGAATATGGCATTATAGATGGAAATTTTATAGGATTACTTTTATAATAACACTATTAAATAAGCTTCTATAGTTTCACCTATTTGCTGTTTATTTATTAGGCACAACTATAGTATCAATTATAGACTGTAAATCTGTTAATATTTTTTTGTAACTACCTTGATCATTTACTGATAAATTACAACCATATTTTATCTCAAGACGACTAGGATATCCACATTGTAATAATTAAATTCTTTAACCTTCCATAAATCAAATCAATAGCTTATATTATTTCTGTATTAGCATTATATATTAGGCTCAAAGGCAATATATTTACGTATCTTTCTACGTACATTTCATCAGAGTTCTCCACAATTTCAGTTACTTCTTTTTCATATCTTGATTTAAATATCTAGATAAATTAATAACTAACCCTAGTTTTAATAACTCTTTAATAGTATATGATTTCCACGTAACTTCACATAATGTAGAGCCACATAAATTTACTTCAGGCACCTTGCAAAACCAAATACTCTAATATTTCTTTACTATAAAGAAATATTACTATATAATGAAGTGATGCCTTTCCTTCCTGATCAAGATCTTCTATATTTAAATTAGTTCTACAAGATACTTTAGAGTATCTAAATAATTATAAGATACAGCATGATACAACATTGTTTTTGAATTTTGATCTCTTAAATAACAATCTATTTTTTCTTCATTACATATATTATATACTTCTTAAAAACCCTTTTTCTCAGCTATAATATTATGAATTTTATTTACTCACTCTTCCATAAGATAGGATGTTACCATATTAGACCCTAACTACATGTTGTGATTGATTTTAAGGATAAATATGCAACTCATTTTCCTTAATACAAAACAAAAAAGCTGATTTAATATAAGTAATTATTTTAATGTATATCTAGAATAAATATATTTTATATTAAAAATTTAAATGATTTATACGTAAAACCGCTTAATATAGTTACCATTTCTAAGCATACAATTGGAATAATCAGCACATTATTTATATACTGATTTTTTTATTTCCATTCTTTTTGACGTGATAAATGTATATAATAATTATAACGTGGCTGTCTTTCAGTCAGCGGACAACTTAAATATGGAGTGTTGGAGTTATTAAAGACCTTTAAAAGATTTCTTACACCTAAACCAGCTTTTTCTATAACTTCATCTAATTCTGTATTTAAGCTTTTTATATTCCCAACTTCTTCATCTCCAGATAAATCAATATACATAAGATCTGATATATAATATTCCTTATTAGCAACTTGACAATTAAACCCGTTATTTTTTGCAATTAGCCCTTCTAATGTTAATTGTGGACTATTACCATTTTTGACTTGATTTAAATCAGGGATATAGCCTGTTTTGTAATCAATAATATTGATCAATTTTCCTTGTATAATTTCAATTCTGTCTGCTTTAGATGTTAATGTAAATACATCACCACACTCAAATTCAATCTCCATTTTACCCATAGTTTCAGTAAAGATTAATATATCATCATTATCTAAATAAGATTTTTCTCTTTTTGCAAACCAGTTAGCAATCCTCTCAAAGCGTGGCCACCATAAATAATACATAGCATTATTATTTATATGTTTGTATATTATAATTTTTCCACATACTATTAACTCATTATATATTTCTTCTTCATCCATTCCCTTATAACTTTTTGTACTAAAATACTCTAATGTATTATGAACAAAATTGCCAAAATCTGCAGCTGTGGTTATATTTAGGGGATACAAGGGATTTAATTTTAAAATATATTTTGCATATATTGCATATGGGTCTTGCATCAATAATTCTATCTGAGTCACAGATAATTTCCTGGGCCTTAACTCCTTAGGTGGACAAGGTACAGGAGGAGATATAGGCTTTACATTAGTTACCGTATTTAATAACTTATGCCAATGTAAATATCTAGAATCTTGTATAAGATGTAGTAGATTATTTCGAAGTAAGACTGTTTCTAGACGCAGTAAAAAGCGTGATGATATAGTCTGGGTACCACTTAATTTACGTGATCTAGTTAAGACAACCTCTTTAGTTCCCATTAACGTAAAAAAATCATGAGCAGCTTGCCCTATTTTATGTTCCAAAAGGGGTAACCCTATTTTTGATCTCATATACTTGTTTAGAATAGGACTATTTTTTTGTAACTCTGGCCAACTACCTTCATTTAATCCTCCCAGTATTATCAAATCAAAATCATGAAATCTTGCTTCTATAGGAGTAAGAATTGCAAGACGATTACTATATTTGTTTTGTAAAAAATATAACTCTTTATACAAAAAATTATATATAATCTTTGTATAAGAATTAGAATCTATTTCCCCCAGTTCATTAGAATATTCTCTTAATTGTAATAAAAACTTAGCTAATTCTTGTCCATCTTCAGTCTCCCAAATGGAGTTATTTATACCTTTAGTTAATGACTCAGTTAATAATATATGTTCATCTAGTATTTGACCAAAATTTATTGTTTTTCTTTTCCTAATCTTTAAAAACTTAGTCATATACAATTTTAATCTTGATATAAGTTCGTATAATTCTTCATCTCCTACCGATTTTATGCTTTCTAATAAACCTTTAAGCCCTGGCTTTATCTTAAACACACGTAATATATTACATTCCAGTCTAATAACTATTTGTTCTAAAAATATTTTATCATATCCAAGCAAAGTTAAATGATGTTTTAGCAAAACTAGAAGAGGTACTAATTGAAAATCTTTATTAATTACGTCTAGTATTAGCCTAAAATATATAGTTACAGGTGCATTCACTAACCTTTTTCCTGAAGAATTATCTATTGTAATATCCCATTGCTTTAAATGGAACATTATAGATCTAGATAAATTTTCATCATTAGTTACTAGAGCTGCAGTTTTACCTGAGGTTTCCAGTACGTGGCGCATAATCATAGCAATTATATTTGCTTCTTGTGATAAATTATCACATACAATATATCTTATACCCTTGATTGATTCATAATCATACTGAGAAGGAGAAAATTTATACCAATTATTTGGAACTTTATAGGAAAGCATTATTTCTGATAATAATCTTATCCTATTATCATTCGTATATAGAAAATCATCTATACAACCTGGCCATAACTTTACATCACTTCTGTTATAATTTAAGTATTCTAAAAGGTTTTTAAGATAATATTGTGGGTGCAACTCATCAATCTCTTGCCAAATTTGATCAGATATATGTAAATCTAAACTTGGTATAATAACTTTTCCATACGGCAAAGCGTCAATTGCTTTTAGTAAAGTTGCCGTAATTTTAGTACTAGCTGTAGAACCAGCCGCAATTACAGGATATGGATAAGGATTTTTCTGCCAATAATTAATTAATTGTTGGGTAATTAAATTCCGGTAAGCAATAGGGTCTATAAAATTTTTTTCTTGTAATAATTTAGGCCATTCAATACTAAGTATATTAAGTAATTGTTTGATATCTTGCCAATGCAGAGCGGAGGCATCCATTTCATCAATAATTAGATTAATTGCAGCTTGAATATCTAACTGCATTTTGTACATCTCATCTAAAAGATTTATTAATTCCTCAGCTAAATAACTTCCTAAATCTGAAAATGAATTATAAACTATATTTAATTGCCTTGTATGAACATGTTCTAAAAGAAGTTTAGTAAATAAAATATTCCGTTGTAATTTGTTAAGCACATTTGGACATTCCATATCATTAATTATATCTAGAGAATATAATGGAAATTCTTCTGTACCAATATCACCTATTGGGCAAATTCTAGGCAATATTAAAGCTTTTTGCCCCGAATACTTTAATAGTTTTTCTTTAAGGATATGCACAGCACGTCTTGATGGTAAAAATATTTGTATATTTCCCAATATCTCAGAATCATGACCGTATTGCTTGATAACATAAAAAGCTAAACTATCAAGAAACAAAAAATTAGGTGGTATATGATAAATCATGCTTAAAAATTCAAGCTATATTATAAAAATTTGTCTGCAAATTATATAAATATATATATATATCAATTCACAATAAATTCTACAAAATAAAAAACAAAGAATATATCTTAGCTTTTCTTTTATCGTATAAATTTTATTTAATCAATACCAGTAAGTTTTATTTTCAAAAACTCCTAATCCTTTTTCTTATGCTCAAACTTTTTAACTTCTCTTCTGCGTACTGATTGGTTAGAACCACTTTGTTCAAACATATCTGAACCTGTTCTATCTAATCCTGTACGCCTTACTTGAGGAGTATGTTTATCCAAGTCTGGACTAAAACCAGGACCAGCATCTCCTAACGTTCCTACTGAACCTTGTAATGATCTCTGGCGTAATGCATAAATTTGATTAGCAATATTACCCAGCATACCAACACTATATAAACTCGCAAATATTCCTCCTACAAGAGGGTTAGCTAGTATTACACCACCTATAAGATACTTAGTAAATTTATTATTATCACCAACTATATTATTAGAAGCATTATTAAATATACCCTTTAATTCTTGATTATACTGTGGTTTAATACCAAATGCTTCCCCAAAGCGCTCAGCAACACCATCAAGATTAGTTCGAACTTGATTAGGATCCTTATAGAATAAATATTGATTTTCATAAGGATTTACCTTACCGTTCATACTTTTACCAAAATGCCCCCCAGACACATTATATAAAGCCTGATCTTTTATCATTCCTCCAACTTCTTTGATTGAGTCTACTTTACCACCGATCTTATCTTGTAATCCGTGTTTAAAGTCTTCACCTCTCTTATTTAGTTCACTCAATTTCTGAATAGGTCTAGGAGTTAATTTTTTACCTATCTTACTATGCATAGCATCAATACTACCACCTATAGTATCTTGGACACGATGTTTAAGTCCTGTTAACATTACTCTATCTTTTACATAATCTATATCTCTTGCTAGATCTCTCCCTCCAGTAATATTTTTATATACAAGCTGAGTTAGCGCACCACTCGTAATACCTTCAAATGCAGAATCAGCCGTAGCAGCTAAATTGGTTTGACTACCTATAACTACACCTGCTACACCTTTTGCTATATCAGGCACTATCTTTTGGAATTTGAGCATAATATAGACTAGTACAAGAAATAAAAATACATCAAAGAAGGTAACATAAGTACCAGAAGAAATTCGATTAATTCTATCTTGATTGTATTGTTTTTCAGAAGATTTAGCAGGAATTAAATATGGCAAATCAGGATAACGTGTATCTTGACACTCATAAGGAGCACATAAATTTTGATTTTTACATGCAAAATTTTTCTGCTCTGGATCACAACCTGCAAAAACATTACCATCCCTAGACCAATATTCTGGTACATAAATTGACCTCAAATCCTTTGTAGGGTCAGTACGGACTTCTTTCGGATACCAATATACAATTAAAGGAACATTAAATGGACTTGGTATTTCTAATAATGTTTTAACACAGACAGGAAATCCTACTAATACATGAAGCTGATGCAATACTACCTGTGCCATTAAGGTCAACCCAGCCATTACCATTAATACCTGAATAGAATATCCAATAATCTGTTTAAGCCAATTATTAAACAACTCTCTAGTCATTTTAAATAAAATAAAGACTATAAATATTGGAAATAATGTAATTAACACACATATAGCTATATAAGCTAGTAAATATAAGATTACAGCTTTTGCAATCGCTATTATATACACTATCAAAGATACATAAAATATTAATACAAATACAAAACCTAAAAATGAAGTAAATAATAGAGATTGAATTTTAGCGTTAGTTTCAAATGACGTAAAAGTTGCAACTAAGTTATCAAAATAGTTTAAAGGGCTAGCTCCTGGATCACATCCTACCCCTCCTAAAGTACCAACCATCATACATACTAAACTATCAACACCTTGCTTAAATATATTCAAAAAATTATCATTAAAAAATGTCCAGCTAGTTGCAGTTGCTGATACCTGTATGATAAGAGCTATTTTAAATATATGAACAGCAAGCTCTTTTTGCGTGATATTTACAATACCAAACATAAATGATATGCCTAAAAACATTATATATAATATAAGACAAATTCTAGTTACTGTTAAATATTCTGTTTCATTTACTAAATTGTTATAAATAGATTTAGCTGCAGTATCAAGATGATACTTAACATATCCAACAACTGTAGCAATTGGCCCAGGGTAAGGATCTGCAACACCACCTTTAAACACTAATTGATATTGTCCCCCATTATCATCATAATAACTATCTAATATTCTCAAATATAGATACCCATTTGCAGGAGCCTCCGATGGGAGTGAATCATTCCATCCCCCAGCACTCTCTCCATCCGAATCTATTAATGGAGTATTCTCACCTAAATGAAAAACTATACTACCATCAGGAATCTTTTTTAATACAGACTCACTAGCATTAGGATCTGTCCCTTTAGGAACTGCTAATGCGTATAAACCTACACCTTTCGTAAATAAACATATATTATCTGGATCATAAAAATTTGAAGTATCTACTAATTTATTACACCCCCAATCACTTTTAGTACAGGCCCTTAAATCTCTTAAAAATATTGGAACATTATCAGTATCACCTTTTGAACCCCACCAAGCTGTCCAACGTGAATTATCTCCATTTCTAACTAAAATTATTAACCTACCACCAGTTAAAGTTAAACGCGCATCTGTCCAGCTAGACACCTCTTGTCCTTTTTGAGATAAAACACTTAAATCATGCCCATAAATTGTTTCACCGCGTGCAGATATATTTATTTTATTAAAACCAAAATCATCTGCATCTATACAGGGCTGATTCCAATCCTTACACCCAACCAGATTACAAAATAAAATTAATATTAAAAATTTGTTACATTCTTTCTTCATACACTTATATCTATATATATTACATACTTACTTGATTCTATATAATTATTTCCCCACACCAGTTACATCTCCTCCAGAACCATCACCTTCTGGCATTTCTTCTGAGCCTCCACCCCCTCTTTGCATTCCACCACCGCATCTATCCTTCTCCTTAGCTATATCCTTCTCCTTAGATTTAATATCATTAATTTCACTTCTATCTTTACGTCTTTGTTTACTACCTTTATCTTGTCCTATTGCACCTTTTGCTAGATCTTTCATACTATTCATAATTGCCCTACTTTGAGATCCTTTACCACTGAAATTCACTCCAAGTGCACCTGTAATCCAGTTAGTTATTTCTGGCGCAAGATCCGCAATTTTTGACATTAATTTTGAAAATATTAAAAACATTAGTAATAAAACAAATAGAGCAAATAGAGTACCTCCAGTTGCAGTTAGAACACTAGGTAAATCTGTATTACCTGCATTAGCAGCACCATAAGGTAAGTAATAATTATAACAAAAAAGTTTTACTTTAAATAATCCAAATAAACTAAAATAAAACGGAATCGCACATCCCCAACATACCCTAAAACTCACTGTCTGATAAAAAGAAAGTAACACAAGTTTATTAATAAACATTATACATGCAAATAATATCACTGGTTGCAAAGAGAAATTTATTATATATTTTAGCCAATTATCAAATAATTCCTTTGTCCTATTAAATAAAACACAAGCAATAAAAATTGGAGCTACAGCTATCATTAATGATACTGCTATTAATGCAAACAAATATGACATTATAGCTTCAACTATTGCAAGCATATAAATGATCATTGTGGCTACTAAAATACAAGCATAAGCTATACCCGTAATTGAAAATAACAAAGAGGTAATCTTAATCCAGGTATATTCTGTAAAAAACTGCCCCACAGTTTGATTAACAAATATAAACAAACCACTAGTTCCTGGAGAAACAGTATTAGTTGTAGTAACGGTAGCAAGTAAATAATCACTACCACCAACAAAAAGGTTAAAAAGGTTCTGAGTAAAAAATCCCCAACTAGTATTACTATTAATTAAATTTAATAATACCCCTATTTTGAAAAGTCTAATCACCAAGTCAATCTGACTAATTTGTACTAACCCAACTATAAAGAAAATTGCATATACTATGATATATAGATTGATTAAAGAAACAACTATTCTATGAAAATAACTATTACCAGCAAGATTACTATAGATTGCTGTAGAAGCAAGCCTTACTTGATCTTTAATAGGATCAACTAAACCAGAAATTAAGTTTGATAAAGTATGGGTACTATTATCTGCAGAAACATGTATATAATACTCTCCTGAATTATTTTGATATGAATTTGGAGTAGTATCATATACTCTAAGCCATAAAGTACCTGTATCATTAGCAGCACCGGAAAATGTACCATCAGATAGTGTCGTTGCATTACTTGTACTACTACCATTATTAGGATCACCACTAGTAATTAGAATTTGCAGCGCACCTGTACCACTAGTTTGGCCATTATTTACAGGACATCCAAGTACTTTAGCATTCAAACTATAAGATCCTCTATTATCATAAAAACAACATTTTGAATCTGTATTACTACAATTAACATTATTATCACCTGGACAATTACAATTATCATAGGCTTGAAACTGCAGCTCTCCGTCATTAGGAACTTTTAAATACATTCCTCGTATTAAACCATCACTAAAATAATAACCTTGCAAGCTACCACCCATTTGTTGTTCTGATGGATCAAATCTTTTATTAAGGTCATTTATTAAGGTATTTCCAATATATACTTGTATTCCTATACCGTCATAACCATAACATTCACCATTAGTAAATGTTTTAGAAGACGTACCACTACTATCACATCTACCTACTCCAGATTGTGTTTCACGAGGAGCATAATCTATTCCTCCTCCGCCAAGTAAATTCAATACTAGAAAATCACCAGTCCTTAGATTAATACCAGTACCTTTCCTAAGAGAATATTTAGGACAAAAACTTAAAGTAGTACTTTGAGTATTACAATAATATACAGTACCAACGGTAGTAATATTAAATCCCTGCCCTTTTGACAAAGAAATATCAGTTTTATACCACTGACCGTATGCATTAGGATTATAATTATTATATCTTGGAGTCGATGAATAATACCCATCTCCCTGTATAACATAATCACCTTTAATTACTTGACCAAAATTTACTGCATCAATACAATCGCCATAAGGAGGACTACAAGCTGTAATCATATAAAATAATACTATTGTAGTAATGATTTTGATATTAAATAAGTACTTTACATATGTCAAAAATTGCTTATATCTGTAATCATTTTTATAAATCCTGTAAAAATATTGACATAAGTTTTTTAACATATTAGCTTACTACTCATTCTAATTAATTTACACCACACCACTTACCCCTGAATCATCATCTTTTGATTTAGGCTGTTGTCGTTTATCATCTGTATTATTTGATCTTGGACGTTCTGCCTCATCACGATTATCTTGCTGATTCTCACGTGCCATTTCTTCACGTGCTCTTTCTTGAATCATATTATGCCTTTCTCTTCTTTGTATGCTTCCCTTATTCATACCTACAAAATATTTTGCACCTTCACTAAGTGCATCTGTCATTTGATCTGCAGCACCTCCAGGACCACCCATTGCAGGAGCACTTAAAGAATTAGTTAAAATAGTAGCAATTTTTTGAGAAAACTCGCTATATGCCTGAATTAATTTTACGATAATAATAAAAAATATAATTTGTGGAAATAAGCCAAGAATACTCGAGAGTATTCCATCTCCTCCACCCATATTATCAATTCCCCACATACCAAAAAAGTTTAAACAAAATAATGGAATTGAGGGAATACCAGGTATAGGAACTCCCAAATTAAATGGAATAACACATTTCCAGCATACACCAAACCCAAATATACCTATAGTAGTTAATAAAATTTGTGTTAAAATACTTAAACCTGTTAATAATATAACAGGCTCTAAAGCATATTTTCCTAGATATTTTAACCAATTATCAAATACATGACGCGTCATATTAAATAAAATACAAGGTATAAAAATAGGAGCTAAGCTAATCAATAATCCTGTTGCTATATAAGCCATAATATATACTACTACAGCCTTAAACATGGCACCAATATATATAAAGGTCCCATATAAGATCATTACTAGATATATTATACCAAATTTTGAAGCAAATAATAAGGCTATTAACCTAAATACAG
The DNA here is from genome assembly GCA_048496475.1 of Rickettsiales endosymbiont of Dermacentor nuttalli. GTDB lineage: Bacteria > Pseudomonadota > Alphaproteobacteria > Rickettsiales > Arcanibacteraceae > Ac37b. The sequence goes on along the minus strand of JBGCXS010000001.1, from coordinate 34,131 downwards.
CAGTTTTACTAAATAATAACACTGCCATTACATGGTCAGCAAACACAAAAGGATTATTAACAGAACCACCATTACCATTCATCATATTTACCAGCTGAGCAGATCCATCTATAAATAAATCAAAAAAGTTACTATAAAAGAATTGCCAGCTATTTGGGCTAGTAAGAGCAAGAATTAGCCCCATCTTCATCACACGTAATACTAAATCTAATTGACTAATTAGCACTAATCCAAATATAAAAGAAATAGCATACATAATAATAAATAATGTAAGAAGTGCACGTATAGATGTTAGATAATCATAACATATACTTTTATCAGCTGTATTAGAGCAAGTCATTTTATTAAAAATTGTAGGTATAGCACCAGTATCTTGATCAAATAAAGTGTTTCTTACAATATTCATTATATAACACACTATAGCTGAGAAATAACCACTGGAAACATCACACCCTACCTTACCAGCATTATTTCCATTTAACCATGGTCCTGTACCATCCATTACAGTATCATAACTTAAATCTACTTTATAACTACCTACATTATCAATATATGTAGTGTCTTGAACCCTTACCCAAACATTACCACTATTTATAATCTGATTACTACCATTAGGATTTTTTAAAAACTGACCACAATTATTACTAGTAGTATGTACATTATCTATAATACATTCCTTATTAGGATCTTTAGTTGTTACCAACATTTGTAAACCAGCATAGGGAGCATATTTTACGTTAGGACAACCATTAATTCCTGGACAACCATAATGAGTTACATAAACCGTATATCCTCCCATATTATCATCATAACAATTTTGCTCATCATCACAGTCCCATATACGAAATTTTAAAGTACCTTCACCCGATGCACTTGTTACAGTATTATCCTTATTACATGGATTTTGAGTACCAGCAACAAATTCAAAATAGGTAGAGACCACATTTTCATCACTGTAATTCTTATTCGCCAAAGAAAATGCTCCAGCACTACTGATAATAGATGGCCTATCTCCTATCGCGCCAAATAATCCTACACCACGTATATTCCACATCGCTTTACCGTCTCCTGAGCACCCAGCTGAAGCACAGATCTTATTACTGTTAATACTACTAGGATTCCAATCATCAGGGACCTTACCACTTATACCACCATTCCATGTAGCCCACCTATTACAACTAGGTGGGCAATTCGTATTAGTACATGAACTACATACATCAACCCATTTACCATTTACCTGCTGACGTGGATCTCCGATAATAATTGCAAATAAATCTCCTGTTTCAATATTTATACCAGTATCAGTCCAATTATATGTTCTAGAATTAACATAAAATGGTTTACCTCGAGTTTTTTGATCTGAACTTGTACCATCACTCACGCCATGTGTACCACATATATATACATTACCAGTAGTTTTTACATTTAAGGTTTGGTTTGCTTCTATCCATAAACCTGAATTCAGCCATTGACCAGATTTTGATTCGTCACTATTTGTAGTATTACGCGTACATCCAGGCTCATCTGGACAACCATATATATAATCCGCTTGACCTTTCGTACTCGTACAACTAACAGTACCAGTTGTTTCTTTACCTACAATACACCCTGAATCCCCAGCATTACAAGTCATTTGACCATTTATACCATCACTTCCGGGTTTACAACTAGGATCATAATTTTCAGAACTTGGTACTACACTACAATTTTTAATACCAGTCTTGCTATCTTCAACTTGACATCGAGGATTATAATCAGACGCAGACACATCTGTACTACAAGGTATATGCCCACACCCTACAGTATCTGTTGTATAGTTTCCATCTGCCCTTACAGTTACAGTATTAGTAGTAGTAATAGATGTTTTGCCATCAGATGAAGAAACAGTTACATCATTAAAAAAACAAGTTCCAAGATCAAACATTTCACATCCAGATAGTGATAAAAACAATATAAAAATAGATATATTACGCATTACAGATAATATAAACGTACAATTAGTAAATACGGATATAGCACTCCGTATCAAAATGAATATCTTTAAAATTATCATAAATCTACTTACTATTTTCATATCTAAACACTATTTTGACATAGAACTTATATCTTTAACTGATGCAGCCAAAACACCAGAACTACTTCCAGAATTTTTATTTCCTCCCCCATTAGTAGCACTTACACCACCAGTCCGAGGTCTAGAATCACTTCCATCCCCACTTATAGCCTCAACACCTTGCTTACCTTTAGAAGCAGCTCCACCAGTTTTTGCATCAACATATTTCGCCACTAAATCAATTGCCGCATCTACTACCACATTAGGACCAACTGACATCGCACCAAGACTAGGTCCTCCACTTACTTCAGCAGCAAAACCACTTAACATTTTACCAAAACTATAGAAGAGATAAGCAAATAGAGTGACTGTAAGCATTCCTTTGATTAATTTTACCATTAAACTTATATTTAAAATACTTACGTTAAAGAAAAGGGCCGTAAATTCTAAAATAGAATTGGACTTACTAACCATATCTAAGTTATACCCAAAAGTATTAATACATGCAGGATCTATTGAAGGATTAAGCATAAAAAATTTCAGACCAGCAGGAAGATTGATAGTTTTCCACGTACAAGAACCATAAAATACCTGATCAAAAATAGTAATCATTAATGCCATAAATGCACTAATTACTACAGGTTGAAGTACAAATGAAAACATTAATTTTAACCAAGCATCAAAATAAGAACGAGTTATACTAAATAAAGCCATGGGTATAAAAATTGGCCCTAAATAAGAAATAATACTGAGGGCAATCAAAGCTATAATAAAAGTATGAACAAAATATACTGTAATTGACACAACAAATATAGCAAATAACAAACAAAAAACTGCAAAAATAATTTGAAAACTAAATAATGCAGGAACAATTAAGGAAAATAGTAATGACAAACCTACACCAGTTATGCGAGAAGGGTCATTAAAGCCTAAGTAATATGCCACTCTACAATCTAAAGCATCCCATAATGCTAAATATTCAAAACCAGCCTTATATTCTCTCACATCATATTTACATAACCCTTCACTTCCTCCAGCTTGAAACATCATATTAGATAAATCATTAGCAGCTCCTACAAATCCAGGAATAATATATTTTGTTAACCCATCTTCATAGCGGCCTGTGTCTGAATTATAAATACCTACAGCAAAATACGCGACTAATATAATTTTTATTATAAATATAAAAATCTCAGAATTTTTAGGTATATTACCCCCAAGGGCAATTTTTATACCAAAAATAATAACGGTAAGAGCTACTAAAATTTGTACTATTTTACGCATACTATTTTGGAAAGCAGGAAATAAATTAGCATTCATCCCGTTATTACCAGCACATGTACCTGGATCAACAAATACCTTAAAAATTGTTTCTCTTACACACTGCATCATAGTACCAGTAATAGGGAAAAAACTTAAAGAATTCCTTGCAGCTAAACTTGTACATGAATTAGCTACATAACATCCTGCCATAAAACTTACTCCACCAGCAGGAGGTACCACATATTTACATCCTAAAGTTTGCCAACCAGTAAAAGTCCAATATTGCACACATAACTTATCTGAAACAGTTGTAACTCTAACATTCTTTAATAGACCATATTTATAGCCATTTTTTGCATTACAAGTGTAACCATCAAATGTATTACCACTACATCCTTTTGTACTACCACTCCACATACCTATAAAAAACGAAGATGCACCATCAAACTTAAATTTTATACCATCTGTATATGGACCCTTATAATCTGGATCAGAATATCCATCAACTTTTACAGGAGTACCGCATCTAATCACTGGCTTATTATTATCATCACAACTTGCTTTACTTCCATCAGAATATTTTGGAGTACTTTCTCCATTTACACTACTACACTCACCTGTAGGTTTTTCTCCCTCCGCACTCTCATTACTCTTCATTGAAAACCCTGCTTTGATAATAAAGCTTACTCCAAGTGTTCCAAGCGCTGAAAAGAGCTCGTTAAATATATTATCATCATTAATACAACTATCCCAATAAGCTGCTGAAGCTGGTTTAGAACTAGTAGTCATAATAAGCACACATAATAGTATAATTTTTGCATAATCTTTAATACAACTAAAACACTTAAATAGTACAAATCTTATTATAATAAAAGAGTACTGCATATTTATCCTTTATCCTCTGTAGATGTACTTTTACTTGAAGTAGAACCACTACTAGATATATCTTTTCTAGTTACGGTATCACTTTTAGATCCAGAAGCTACAGCAAAATCAGAACTAGCAGCAACACCCCTTGATTGACCAGCTTGACTAATACCTCCAGTTGGAGCAGTACTTTGAGCCCCTGATTTTAAAGCTGATTTAGTGCTTTCTTTAGCAGCACTTACAGCTGCTCTTACACCAGTTTCTACTACCTGCTTAGCCGCCGCCTCTTTCGCTGCTTGTTTTGTAGTTTGAGCAATACCAGTAACACCTGCACCTACTGAACCTGTAGTTGCCACAGTAAACAACGCCATTACCACATTTATTGCTTTTTCTGCTAAATCTAGTGCTTTATTAGTAATAGCATTAGGACTAATTGCAAGAGTACCTAAACTTGGACCACCAGTAATATCAGCTGCAATTGCAGATACTGATTCTGCAAAGAAATAAAATAAACAAGAGAATATTACAATAACGAGTAAACCATTAAATATGTTGTTGGGCAAAGATGCAAGCACTGATATATCAAAGAAAATAGCAGCAGTTTTCGTAGATATAACACTATTACTACTTAACATTTTAGCCATTGTATAACCAAAACTTTTGAGACATGTATCAGGCTGATTAGCAGCAAGATCAAAAAATGGCGTTCCACCTAATACAGTAGATTTATCCCATATACAATTAGTATAAAATGCCTGATCAAAAATAGTAAGCATTAAAGCTAAAAAGCCACTAATTACCATAGGTTGCATAATAAATGATAGAAACATCCTACTCCAACCATCAAAATAAGCTTTCGTAGGTTTAAATAATGCCATAGGGACAAATATAGGTGCTATATATATCATTATCCCTATAGCAATAAGGGCAATAACATAAGTATGTATAAAAAATACACATACTGAAACAAACAGAATTGCAAAACACAAAGACAATATAATAAATAATATTTGTAGCGAAAAGAATGAAGCACCAATTGCAGAAAATAAATTATACTGAAATACCCTTAGAGGAACAGAACCATTTAAACCATCATTACCTATTCCACCAGCTCTATCACCAGGAGCCATTATCATAAAATAAAACGCTACCCTACAATCTAGAGCATCCCATAATGCCAAATACTCATATCCAGGATCATAATTAACACATCCAGAACAATTTTGACATAAAGTACACGGGGTATACGAACATAAATTTGAATTACCCCCAGCCTGAAATGCTATATTAGCAAGAGAATTGGCAATTCCTATAGAATATGGCACTAAATATTTACTTAGACCATCCTTATAAGATGAATTAACACTATATGAAGAATTAGGTACTGTATTCGTCTTATTATTACCTACATATACTCCTACAGAAAAATATAAAACTAGAATCATTTTTATGACAAAGACAAACCATTCACCCTTATCTGGAGCATTAGGACCAAGAGCAGTTCTAATACCAAATAGAATTACATATAGCATCAAAGCTGACATTACAGTTTTACGTAATGCATTTTGCATTTGAGGTAAAATATTTACCTTGGCATTACCATGTTCATCATAACATGTTTCCTCTGTTAGCATTGCCTTTTCTACACTTTCCTTGATACACTCTACAATAACAGCACTGAGCGGAAAAAAGCTTTTTGAATGTTGCTTAGCACGATCTGAACAAGAAGGAGATACATAACATTTATCATGTACAAAACTAATATCACTACCATCAGTACTATATTTACATCCCATAGTAGTCCATCCTAATGAGCCAAGTACTTGTACACAAATTTTTGCACCAGTATCTATTGATCGGAAAAAAGCACCTTGCACATATTTATAATTATCTGAAACACTAGCAGGATCCATAGTAAAACACTGCCTAGAACCACCGATTGGAGAATAACAAAATTTAATCTTACGTGAAGGCACACTACACAATGGAAGCGGATTACCTGCATTATCATACAAAACTGGAGTTCCATCACTATAAGTTTTTGCTCCTGGCGCAGGTTTTTCTCCTTCTGCATCTGGTGCATTCATACTAAAACCATCTATAAATATACTATATTCATACTTATTGGGAATATAATTACCAAGAACCGTATTTATATCATCTTTTACTAAACAACTAGCATCACTTTTACAGTTATTATCCTCTAAACAACTACCAGTACCCGCAAAACTATCTATAATAATAAAATTATTACACAATACTAACATTAAAAATTTTAACAAACTATGAAGCCATTTTATATGTATACAACGAAAACATCTTCTTGACGTTCGGTACAACGAATAAATTTTAGAAATAACAGGAACACGAAGAATAAAAGTATAGGCAAACTTAAGTATTGTTATTTTAAATAATATTAAATTCCTGTATAATGTATATCTAGTCATTTTTCTGATTTACCCTTTTATAAAAAATAGGTAACCATACATCTGGATCGTCTCCAACTTCCTTACGTATCTCATCTAATAACAATACAGTTTCTGTTCTACCAGATAATACGTTTATAATATTATTCATACCAGAAAGATCTATTCTACCCACAATAGAATTAGTACCTTGTTTAACTAAAAAGAAGCGACTAGATGGATCTGTAGTTTTAATCAAAATATATTCACGCTCACTTAACATAAAAGCTGTACGATACACATCCGTAGCCTTTAAATTAGGCAAAAATATTTGAGTGGCAGTCTGCTGTATTAAAGTATCACTAATAGCACTCTTACTGGCATCTTCTACACTTTGCGTTGCAAAAATTACAAAAGCATTCAACTTTCTTAAAACTTTAAGCCAATCTTTAATTTTAGGAGCAAAAATTGGATTATCAATAAGAGCCCAGGCTTCGTCTAACACTATCATAGTAGGGCTACCATCTAATGAGATATTAATTTTATGAAACAGATATAAAAGCACAGGACCAAGACAAATAGGATTTTTAAGTAATTCAGCCATTTCAAAACCAAAGATTCTTTCTTTATCTAAATCTAAATAATCCTCATTATTATCAAAGACTCTTGCATGAGATCCCTTACTATGCCACATAGCAAGCCTACTCGCTATATTGCCTGCAGTTTCCATACCTAAAAATGGAGCAATATTACGCAATACACGATCTTGTTGTGCTAATTTATAATTGCCCTCAACAGCAGAAGATAAAAGTATTATATCTTCAGAAGATAAAACCTCACCATGAATGGTTACTAATATTTTTAGCCACTCAAGTATAAAGGTTCTATTTTCTCCAGTGTCTTTCAGTTGCAAAGGATTAAAACTACAAGGTCTACTAGGATCAACATTAATATGTACGCCACCTAAAGCTCTAATAAAAATTTCTGCACCACGATCCTTATCGAAAAAGAACATACGACATTTAAATTTTTGCGCCTGTGCACACAAAAAGTTCATTAATACTGTCTTACCAGCACCAGTTGGCCCTATAATAAGGGTATGACCTATATCCCTTACATGAAAACTGAAAAAATACGGAGTACCTGAAGTAGTATCTAAAACTGTTACCGCATCTCCCCAATGATTACCCTTTTGTTTTCCCGGAGGATAATTATGCTGGGAAGCAAATCCTGCTAAGTTTAATGTATTAATTACAGCTTTACGAGCTATATATGAATAATTGCCCGGTAACTGCCCCCAATAACACGGTTCTAAATTAAGTTTTTCTCTTATAGCCTGTATTCCACCATTAGATAATTCTACTACCGTTTGAGCTAATGCATTCTCTAAAGACTTTGGTGTATCATCAATACACATAACTGTTAAATGGTGCTCACCGAACCCTATATCTCCACTCATAGCCATGTCCAGCGCTTGTGATATTTCAGCTATTTGCGATACAGCCTTATCTGCTGATTGAATCATACGATTTTGTTGCAATTGCATTTTATTAATAGCCACTTGTCTATTAGTAAACACAAAAGACTGGGTCATGATAAATTCAAAGGGTAATTGCAAAAAACCATCAAATTGCCCAGCAGATGTAGTAGGACCATATTCTTTAATACTCACTATACCAGCATATTTCTTACCCATAGCCCCCCTAACCTCTATGGACTTATTACCAAAATATAATCTGTGATGAGGCAAATAGTGATCGATAGTAGAATAAGGATAGCGCATAGGTAAAGATATTCCACAATTTGCTATCTTACCTAAAAATTCTAAAGGCTCCGAAAACACCCCATGTTTTGTTTTTACCATTCCAAGTATTTCAGGATTATAGTCTCTAAAAGTGGTCATAATCCTTCCAACCATTTCTTCTAGCTCTTCATAAGCCTCTTTCATATCCATTTCCCAAGCTGCTTTATCTGTCTTTTGCTTAAATTTTTTTAACAAATGTTCTACAATTGCCGCACCTTTAGTATCAGCCTTACGTATTATAGTAATATAAAGCTCATTAACATAAGCCAATTGAGATATGTGCTTCTTACGCCATTCATCTTCAACATATGTAGCAAAATTTTGGCTAATTTTAATATTAGGATCCATTGAGAAATCATCATCATTAGACACTATGCTTTGCTTACGTCTAATTGTATGAAAATATATGGCTAAATTACCAGAACTCATATTCTTAAATAATAAATTACGAATATTCTTTCTGATATCAACATCTTCATCATCAGCAGTTTCAAAAGAAAAACCACCTATTTTAATGATTTGCATTAATTCTTCTTTTTTTGTTAGAATAGTATTTTTATTCCAATGATATTGGTAAGGTATGAAGTTACTAGCTGAATATTCTTTTTCAGCATATTTATGTTTTTTTGTACGCGTAATTGCAAGTTTTATCATTATATATTAACCTTTAATATGCATCATATGAATTTGCTCCATGAAATAATTTATTTTTACAATACGTACATTTTTGAGATCTAAGAATAAATAATTCCATGAATAGCGGTTCCTTAAAGCATATTATATATCCTACTAAATGAAACATGGGGATAGCTATAAAAGTTCTCAAGTCAGAGCTATTAATAAAATACATCATACACCCCAAACTATATAATATTACAAAAGGAAAGCTAACTCCCAAAAACATAGTAGGACGCGTTAAACCAACGAATAAAGGATCTGCTTGTAATTTACCTGTACTAGCCATGATATCATTTACCAATTACAAAATTAACTCTTAATAATTCTATACCAACTATAATCCAATTTTCTTAACTTTAATATCAAAACCAACAAAATATCTAATATTCAAAAACAATAATTTTACTTTATGACCTTCTTGCAGAATCATATAAAATATAACAATAATTTGTTAAATATTTACAAACATACCTAATAATGTTATAGAGCTAGTATAAATAATTTGTTAACTAACAGATAAATAAAAGCTATATTAAATTAAACTTAATTTTTTAATGTCATTAACGCTTTGACATTGCAATTAATACAGTATAAAGCTTCCAAAAGTTGAAATAATTTTCAGCTGAATTATACAAAAGATTATTTACATAAAGGGATATATTTTGTGGCATATAACACTTTCTTACCACATTCAGAACATAAACGTTTATTAGATATGGTCAATTATCCACAATCGTTAAAAAAATTATCTACTCCCGAATTGGAGTTGCTGTGTCAAGAACTCCGAACAGAATTAATTAGTATCGTAGCAAAAACTGGTGGACATTTAGGGGCAGGCCTCGGAGTAATTGAGCTGACAATAGCACTTCATTATATATTTGATACTCCAAATGACATATTACTATGGGATACAGGACACCAAAGTTATCCACACAAAATACTTACCGGAAGAAAACATCTAATGCATACTTTAAGGCAAGAGAATGGTATTTCTGGTTTTGTCTCACGTTCTGAAAGTGTGTATGATAACTTTGGCACCGGACATAGCTCAACTAGCATCTCTGCTGCATTAGGTATGGCAGTAGGAAGAGATTTAAAAAAAGAACAAAAAGATATTATTGCTGTTATAGGGGATGGAGCCTTAAGTGCTGGTTTAGCATATGAAGCTATGAATAACGCAGGTTCAATGAATAAACGTTTAATAGTTATATTAAATGATAATGATATGTCCATATCAAAACCCGTAGGAGCCTTAAGTACTTATTTATCAAAACTCATTTCTTCTAGCCCTTATTTAAATTTTCGTAATATAGCAAAACAATTTCTCAGCCATTTACCTAAACCTATTGAACATGCTGCAAAACGCGTAGAACAATGTGCAAAAACTTTTGCTACAGATAATAATTTTTTTGAAGAAATGGGTTTTTATTATATTGGGCCACTTGATGGTCATAACTTAGAAGAATTATTATCTGTATTAAAAAATATAAAAGAAGATGATACTTTGAATCAACCTGTTTTAATTCATGTATTAACAGAAAAAGGTAAAGGATTTCATTCTAAAGAAGATTGCAAAGAAAAATTTCATGCTGTAAGCAAATTTGATCCATCTACTGGTATACAACAAAAATCTTCTCAAAAAAACGATACCTATACACAAATATTTGCTAAGAGTCTAATTGATCTAGCTAAAGACGATGATAAAATTGTAGCCATAACAGCAGCAATGCCATCTGGTACTGGTTTAAATTTGTTTGCAGAAAAATTTCCAAATAGAATGTTCGATGTAGGTATAGCAGAACAGCATGCTGTCACTTTTGCAGCAGGGCTTGCATGTGAAGGTTTAAAACCATTTGTAACTATTTATTCTACCTTTTTGCAACGCGCCTTTGACCAAATAGTACACGATGTTGCCTTACAAAAGTTGCCGGTACGTTTTGCAATTGATCGCGCCGGACTAGTGGGATCAGACGGTCCAACACATGCTGGTTCTTTTGATATATCCTTCCTTAACATCTTACCAAATTTTATAATAATGGCTGCAAGCGATGAAAATGAATTAAAATTAATGGTAAATACTGCTGCAGTTACCATTGATGATACGCCTTGTGCATTTCGTTATCCACGCGGAGAAGCTGTACCTCCTATTATGCTAAATTCTGAAGAAAAATTTTTACAAATAGGTAAAGGTAGAATTATTAGACAAGGCACCGATATTGCTATATTATCACTTGGTACACGTCTTAGGGATTCTCTTAACGCATCTGAAATATTAGTAGATGAACATAATATTAGCACAACAGTAGCTGATGCAAGATTTGCGAAACCGCTTGATTATGATTTAATTAAACAACTTGCTAAACATCATAAACTTATAATTACCATTGAGGAAGGTAGCATAGGAGGATTTGGCAACCAAGTATTAACGTTTTTATCTAATAATTCTTATTTAAATGGCAATTTACAGGTTAGAACTATGCACTTACCTGATAAATTTATTGAACACAACCATAATATAATTAATATGTATAGCGAAGCTGGATTAAATTCTTCTAATATAGTTAATCTGGTATTAAATACTTATAAAAAATAATCAAACGGTTAATTATAGTAAAAATAGCTAAGTAATTCAAAGATTTATATTATGAGTAACGATATGTATGCAAGTTCAAATGTTTTTACTCTATTTACACCGCTTTTATCTATATATAATAAATTTTCTTTAGACTTACCTTAAATAATACTTGTCAAAAATATATTTCGTAAATTCTGTATAATCCCTTTCTACCCAATTTTCTATAAAAATATTTATCTAAGTGATAGAGAGATAATTTAAAGGCCTTTGAAAGTAAAATAGAAAAAGTGGTTTTACCACTACCTGGTATACTAAAAATATTATAATTTTATTATATTTTGTAGTTATTTTTGTAAGACGATTTATAACTCATCGTGGTAATCTAATGATGGTATGGTTTAAATTCCTAATAAACCACAATATTCCAAATATTCTTTACAGCAAGAAATAGGATCACAACAAATCTTAGCATTTTTATACCAATGTATAGATTCTAGAGTACATTCTGGTAGTTCATTAAATAATCCATATTGACTCTATGTTTGCATATCTTCTTTCCAATTAAATAATACGCGGTTTAACTAGACCATTATAATTTTTTAATTTAAAATAGCCATCTCTAAAAGCTTATGTGACTCTTTCAATTACTATCATTTCAAGTTGAAACTCTCTCTCTCATCTATCGCAAAAGTTCTATTTATGTCCTTTAAATATACCTCAGTACCAATAAGTGTTACAAAATTGATAAATTGGATATCTAAAAAAAATCCGATTCTCCAGTGAGAACATCTAGTTCTAGTTTGTAGTATAAGACACTTTTTTGCTCCTTTTAGATAATAAAATTACTATTTTATTTGAAAATATAGTAACTAATTTTATTTATGTATAATATTAAGTGTCAAATCAATAGAGCTTTTCATGATTTCATTAATGCAAAAAAAATTAAATGTACTCCTCTTTCATTAGTAAAAACGAAACCATTAGAAATTATTAATGAAATACCACTTACCCTACGACATTCGAACAAGAGAGAAAGCAAAGCAAGATTTAGCTCTTTGTATTGATCATCAGCAAAAACACGGTTTTTGCAAATAGGTATGTGTTTTAAAAGACTCGAAAGAAGTTTTAGGTAGAATTGACATCACCTATCTTGACGACAGAGAGATTGAAGTTGGTTATATGCTATTACCGAGTAATTGGGGTAATAGCATAGGCTACCAAAACGCTGAAAGCGATATTAGCATGGATTTTTCAACAGGTCTTAGTATAGTTAGTATTAGAATACTGTATTATTGTAATCATCATACATATTATAAAAAACTTCTCTGATAACTGCTCAATATTTATGTGTTGAATTGTCCATTTCTTGTAACTGAAGATTAGTGCTATTGTATACATTGTTTAAAAAACCTTTTACTAAATTTAATGATCGTTACTCATTGTTTTGGAGGTTTTTTATATATAACTGTGTTGTTATACACATATAATAGGAATTTGTAAGTAAATTAATACTGTTAATATGTACATAATTATTATAGTTAAAGAAGTTGCAATAGTTGGTAATAAAAGTTATAAATAAATATATTTAGCCCTAAAGAAGTATAGAAATGTTATATTCAATTGACTTTTGTAAAGTAATAGACTTTGATTCCAGAAAGGACAGTTGATAGATGGCTTAAAATTAAAGAAAAGATAGAAAATTCATTATCTCCAAAATCTATGGTAGAAACATCGGTAAAGATTAGAACGAGTTAAACAAGATACTTCCGTTAATAAGTATATTAAAGTAATCATACAATAGTAATTAGGTAGATTTATGCAATCCAATAATAAGGACCTACATCTTCGGGTTTTAGTACTGTTGTAGACTTTTTAGGAAAATTATATCTATCTTCTACTCCTTCATCCTTTCTTTTACGCCATTTAATAACTGTTTACTGTTTTAGGATTAATGTTATATTTTTTGCTTAATTTCTTAATTGTAGATTCCGATTACCTGTAATTCTTTTCTGATTGCGTACATAACCATATAATAATTGTGGAAAGAAAGTTTTATATATTTGTAACAATATGTAGGGTCAGTAAATTTGCTTACGTTGAACTACATAATAATGGTAATGGACATATACAAGTCACTTTTTAACAATCTAGCTATAAAAAAAGTTAATCCTTTGATACGAGGAGCAATAAGTAAAGCCTACAATTAGTAGGAGAGCGAAGAGTAACGATATATGAAGTTCAAATGTTTTTACTACAACTACTACCAAAGAACAACTTAGTAATACTTAACTGCTGCAGCTACATTAGAAACAGCTCCATAGCTAAAAGAAAATAAGATAAAGAAGTACCTTCTCAAAAGAGAAAGTACTTCTAAATCTAAATTAAGGGGCATTAGAAATCCATATCACCCATAGGAGAACCGCCCATGCCACCAGCAGCAGTAGGTTTATTACCACCTTCATCTGGCTTATCAGCAATGATCGCCTCTGTTGTAATTAATAAAGAAGCAACAGATGCAGCATCTTGTAAAGCTGTACGTACAACTTTAGTAGGATCAATAATACCAGCTTTGATCATATCAACATATTCTAGTTTTTGTGCATCAAAACCAAACTTATCATCCTTGCTTTCAGTAAGTTTGCCAATAACAATAGCACCATCAATACCAGAATTATAAGCAATTTGGCGTATAGGAGCTTGCAGAGCACGTTTTACAATATTAATACCAGCTTTGATATCATCATTGTCTGCTTTTAATGTATCAAGTATACGCGAAGCATAAAATAAAGTTATACCTCCACCAGGAACAATACCTTCTTGTACAGCAGCTCTTGTTGCATTTAAAGCATCATCAACACGATCCTTGCGTTCCTTTACTTCAACTTCTGTAGCACCACCAACTTTTAGTACTGCAACACCACCAGATAATTTAGCAAGACGCTCTTGTAACTTTTCTTTATCATAATCAGACGTAGTGTCTTCAATCTGAGCTTTAATTTGACTACAACGAGCATCAATATCAGCTTTACTACCAGAACCATCCACAATAGTAGTATTTTCCTTTGTAATTGTTATGCGCTTTGCTCTTCCAAGCATATTTAATGTTACATTTTCTAACTTTAAACCTAGCTCATCACTAATCACTTGACCACCAGTTAAAATAGCTATGTCTTCTAACATTGCTTTACGACGATCACCAAAACCAGGGGCTTTAACAGCTGCAACTTTTAAACCACCTCTTAATTTATTTACAACTAAAGTAGCAAGAGCTTCCCCCTCTACATCTTCAGCTATAATAAGTAAAGGACATCCAGATTTTACAATAGCTTCAAGCAATGGTAGCATTTGTTGTAATCCAGAAAGTTTTTTATCAAATAATAAAACATAAGGATTATCAAGTTCTACAACCATTTTTTCAGCATTTGTTACAAAATATGGAGAAAGATAACCACGATCAAAATCCATACCATCTGTAAATTCTACATCAAAACCTAAACTTTTATTTTCTTCAACAGTAATAACACCTTCGTTACCAACTCTTTTCATAGCTTCCGCTATTTTAACACCAACTTCTGCATCACCATTTGAAGAAATTGTACCAACTTGTGCTATTTCTTCTTGAGAAGAGATTTTTTTACTTTTCTTTTGTACTTCTTCAATAACAGCTGCAACAGCTATATCAATACCGCGCTTTAAATCCATAGGATTCATACCAGCAGCTACATATTTATTACCTTCCTTAGCAATTGATTGCGCAAGTACTGTAGCTGTCGTAGTACCATCTCCAGCAATATCAGCTGTTTTACTAGCTACTGATTTAATAAACTGAGCACCTAAATTTTGTAATTTATTGCTTAAATCAATAGATTTTGCAACTGTTACACCATCTTTAGTTATCTTAGGTGAACCGAAAGACTGCTCAAGCACTACATTACGACCACGTGGACCTAATGTAACTTTAACAGTATTAGCTACTGCATCCACACCTATTAATAATTCTTCACGTGCTTTTGTACTATATTCAATTTGTTTGGCTGTAGCCATATCAAAGCTCCTTTTGTATAGTTTTAAATTTACTTTTTAGAATCTACGATACCCATAATATCTGATTCTTTCATAATAAGTAGGTTTTCACCATTAATCTTTACTTCTGTACCGGCCCATTTGCCAAAAATTATGATATCACCTACCTTAACATCCAAAGGATGTATTTTACCAGAATCATCACGAATTCCAGGCCCCACTGCTACAACCTCAGCTTGCATGGGTTTCTCTTTAGCAGTATCTGGGATGATAATACCACCAACAGTTTTTTCTTCTTGTTCGGTAACTTTTACTGCAACACGGTCACCGAGTGGCTTGAATGACACCATTTAACCCTCCAATCTTTTTAAATATTAACTCATCCATACTTGAATTTAAATACATTCAAATTTTTAGTTTCTTTTATATGAAACAAAAACTATATAAGTATGGAGATCTGAACTGTCAAGACTGTTTACAACATTTTTTAGTATTATTATATAAAAATCTGTGTATTTAGATAAAAAATTATGTATATCTCTCAATCATCATTTTAAACTTTTTTGTAACATTTTTATATAATATTCAAAAAAACATATTGTAAATTTATTGACCAATTCTTAAAAATGCATTGAACAACAATATTGAAATAAAAGGACACCCTGAATATCCTAAAAAATACATATAAAAAATTTATAACCACCATAAAAGAATACAGAAATATGGAGTGGTCTTTTAGAAATTTTATACAAATGTTATATATACTATTTTCTTTTTACCTATTGGAAAATAATATCGTGATTATATACATTATGCAACAATAACTATGTTTAATGTTGTATAACGTAATAACCTTATACCTTTATGTACGATAGCTGGTTCTATAATAGCAATATTATTTCAACAACCTATAGAAACACTATTTGATATAGCTGGGACTATTATCATCGTAACAGGAGAAGCTCTTGGATCTATATATGTCTTACCATTGTAGGTTTAATGGGTGCCACTCTGGCATATATTGTTATTGCTTCTAAGCTATTTAGACCATATTTCTTATCCTATACTTGAGAAAAAATGTAAGAAATTTCTTGTTAAAGAAAATATTAATGTAGATGTTAGTCAAATTATATTTAAAGAATATGATTTACCACGCAGTTATACTCAAAAAATAGTAAATGAACTCAATACAGAAAAAAAAAGATCATTGTATAATAATGTAGTAATAATACTTTATTATTTGTATAAATATATGTTAGTAATTAATTAGCATATAAAATTATCTATTTCTTTTTTTCCACTATACATCTATATAAAACTCTGGTAGCACCTTATCTATATCATCGAATATTGGATCTCCTTTATCCCATATTCTTCCTTTAACACTTGTATCCAGTGTAATTCCAAAGATTGAGGTAATTTTGTTCTACACCATGAGCAGTAAAATAGTTACTGCACTGTACCTAATGTATCATCAGACAATTTCAGAACATAATATCTCAGATGACTATCATAGGAAATTTCTTTTCTTAAATATAATACTTGAGATTTTCACAACATATATCCATATATCTAACCTATATCACCTTTAAACTTATTTTCATTCCAAAATTCTTTCCAATCTATATCCTTACCTACAGATCCTTTATGTTTATCTTAATCCTACATTAATATGTTCATATCCATATCATCATGAATATCAAAACCAGGTAACGGTAAATCAAGTTTGATTGGTATAAAACCTTGGTCAGTATTTTTATATGGTTCAATTAATGCAGAAAATATTTTAGGACCTAACTCTTCATACTTAGGTGTACTAAAAATCTTGACCTTTTCACTCTCAGATATTGATGTACTTAAAATATTACCCGCAGTATTTCCTGATATTAATATTTTATGATAAAATGTTATAGCTGTACTCTCACAAGTAATGTTCTATACATTAAGGTTATTTAAACAAGAAAAGGTTAAAGCTACAACTGGTGTTTCAGGACCAAAGGCATTAACTTTTGGTAATAGCCTCTTCTATATTAGACAGAAAACTTTTTGATTATGGCTGCACATTATTAATAAATCACCAATTATTTCTTTCCTACGTTCTGGAATACCCCGAATCAATTCATACATAAATATACGTGTAGCTCTTGTTTCATTTCCTCCTTATCTATAAGAAATTTTTAATTTATCTACTTTGCAATCAATCTCTAATACTTAACTATAGTTTTTTCAGTTAGATTAGCATATATGAGTGAAGAATGAATCCTATATAATTAGTAGGAAAGCGACAATTCATGCAAATCCAAATGTTTTTAGTATATGGTAGAAAATGAAAAAATTTGCCCTATATTAGGATACTTGAAAGAAAAAGGCGTGACAAAATTTTTTATGTGAATCAAGAACATATATAATTTTCAATTTATTTTATTAATATAATAGTAACAGCTGATACTTAAATTATTTAAGAGTAATAACATACATAAACTCCAATGTTTTTACTATTAGTATACACATAGCAAAAAATTTAAATAGTACGAAGTATACAAAATCGTATGTAAGCAACAAAGCAATATTTAAATTGCCTTAACTACAGTATAAAAAACAGGCTATAGTCAAGTATTTAATGCTTAATCCTATAATTTATTAATAATCTTCTTCATTTTAGGTTGTGCACTTCCAGACGCAAAACTTTTACCATGTGAAATTTTAGCTTGTTTACATATTTCATTTAAACCAGCTATTAAATCTTTATTAATAGTTTGTTTCGTTTCGCGCAGTGATACTAAAGGATAGGAAGCAAATTTATTTGCCAAGAGTAAAGAATGGGATAACAATTTTGTATGCGGCACAACTTCATGAATGATTCCACAATTCTGAGCCTCTTCAGCAAATACTCCTTCACATCTAAAAACCATTTTCTGCATCACATTTCGGCTCACGAATTTTTCTAACATAAAACCACCAAAATTACAGGCTATACCCATAGCAAATTCTGGCATTTTCAATTCACATCTATCACTACCTATACGATAATCACATGTTAAGGCAAGCTGTAATCCAAAACCTATAGCATAACCATCAATAGCAGCAATAATTGGCTTTGGAAATTTAAGTATTGCAGTATATAAATTATTAACATTATCTATCCAGGAACTTACCTCTTCTCCTCCTGTAAAATGGCTAACTTCATTAAAATCTCCACCAACAGAAAAAGATCTATTATCACCTCCATACAAAACTACCGCTTGCACTTCTGGATTTTCTTCAAGCTTTATAATTATATCTTGCAATAGGTTCATCCTTTGCCCACTAAAAGGATTATGCCTATGCCCCAAACCAAAATCAACTATTGAAATTTTATCTTCGATTAAAATGAAGATACTGTTTTCATTGACATTTTCTATATTTTTATGCATTACAATCACATTTAAATTTTATTTTTAATATTTATACGTTGTTTTAATATTAATAACTCATATTTATTATGCATAATAAAAAGTCTATCGCAAGTGATTATTTTTATATAATCCTTATAGGAATTATAACAATAATAACATTATCTTTATTTTTTACTGTTTATCTGTATTTTACAGAAAAAAAAAGGTTATATGATAATATAGTTCAAGCTGCAAAACATATTGAAAACAATATAAACGAATCTTTTGATTACAGCACTGAACTTGCAACTCTTGTTGGTACTCAAATTATTGAAGAAAGCACAACAAGTTACGAAAATATAGCTGGTATTCTAAGTGGCCAATTAGTAACAAACTCTCTAGCAAAAACACTCTTTGCTTATACAATTTTTGATTGGATTACACCAGATAAACAACTAGTGATTAGTGGACCTTATGGAGTATTAAAAAAACCCAAAGATGTATCTTTTAGATATTATTCAAACATGGCAGAAAAGGAACCATGGAAATTACATTTTGACCATCCTAGCTATGGTATACCAAGTGGACAATATATATTACCAGCAGGTATAGGTATTACAGACGATCAAGGTAAACTTCTTGGCATATTAAGTATGGGATTCAATTTATCCAATCTTAGTAATATTGCACAAAAAGATATTGATGATAAGCGTATTAGATTTATTGTACTATCAAATGATGGTATACCTTTATTTGCTTCAATTGAAGCTACCTCATCACTCTCTCCATTATCAAATAGAATACAGGAAATCCTCTCTAATAAAACTCCATTTGGTTATTTGCCAAGTGATTTTATATATAACAATACAAGATATATATATTATAAAAAATTTAATAAATATTCCAATATAGTATTAGTAGGATATGATCAAGACGTCTTAAACAAAGAAATTTATGTAATTCTCATACCGCGATTAACAGAACTTTTAAGTATTGGCGCTATATCTATTCTCTTATTATTAATCATAAGAAAACGAGTAGTAGTACCACTCATTCACCTATCTAACATAGCAAAAGAAATTGCCAACGGCACTACCAAGCTAGAGATACCTAAATTTTATTCATTTGAAATGAATATCTTAGCCTCTCAGCTAAGAAATGTAATATCTTATACAAATCATCTTGAAGAAAAGGTTCAAGAACGTACTTTTGCATTAGAACAAGCCTTAACAACAAAAACTGAATTCCTTAATAATATAAGCCATGAAATACGTACACCAATACAAGGGTTTACTAATATTTCTGAGGGACTAGTAAAACATTGGAATGATTTTGATGATCAAAGAAAATTCGAGCTTGCAAATCAAGTTGCTGTCAATGCGCATAGACTATCTTCTTTGCTGAATCATTTACTTGACCTTTCTAAATTTCAAGCTGGTAAAATGATATTAGATTTGAAGCCAATAAAATTAAATGAATTAATACAATCTAGTATAGATGAATGCAAAAATTTATATATAAAAAACAAACAACTTTACTTTAAAATAGTTTCTACTCAAACAAATAATTTAATTTATGCAGATATAGAACGTTTACAACAAGTAATGCGTAATCTTTTAACTAACGCTATTAAATTTAGTCCAAACAATACTACAATTACTATCCTAATAAAAGATGCAGAATTATTCCAACCAGATGGTATTAAAATTCAATCCACTCAAGTTACTGTTCAAGATGAGGGTATATCTATTCCTGTTAATGAATTAAATAACATTTTTTTACCCTTTACTCAAAGCAGTATAACTAAAACTAAAGCCGGAGGTACAGGACTTGGATTAACTATTTCAAAGGAAATTATAGAAATACATCGCGGCAAAATATGGGCTAAAAATAATACAGGATGTGGCGCAAGTATACATTTCATTATACCCAATAATCCTATACACACCTCAGATAAACTAGAAAACATTAATAATAATAATATACAAAAGAATAATTCTTCTAGTACAATTTTAATTATAGATGATGAAGAAGCTTGCTTAATTAGTATGGAATTATTACTACATGATACCGGATATAATTTAATTACGGCAGGTAGCGGATTATCTGGTTTGGATTATCTAAAACATAACTATGATAAAGTTAATTTAATATTATTAGACTTAATGATGCCAGATATGTATGGTATCAATGTTTTAATTGAAATAAAACAAAATTCATATACTAAAAATATTCCAGTAATTGTACAAACTGGTATATATGACCAACGGGAAATCGAAAAAGCTTTCAGCTTAGGTATTGTATCATACATCAAAAAACCATATCAAAAGCAATTAGTCATTAGTGAACTAAATAAGGTTTTACAACATAACTAGGTGAAAATTCAATTTTAATATCTTTCTACCTAGATTCATAATACGCCTAACTATCTATCCCAAGTACAAGCTCAAATCCGCTATGACGTATATTACAATTGTAATATACCAAACCACCAATAAAAGCTATAGCAACTACGCTTGCGCCATCAGTCAGCCATGACCAATTTGTTGTAAAACTTTCATCAGTCCAATACAAACTCTGTGTTACTAATAAATTGATATCACATTCTGATCAATTATAGATATATCATTTAATCTATCAAATATACTATCTAATTCAGAACTAGTAACATTTTAATATATTGTATCATTTATATTCTTCTAATTCAAAAACATCTACAATTTCTTCTGCTCTACCACCAAGAACCTTTTGTAAAAACTGTTCTACCAAAACGTAATAAAACAATTTATTAACTGGTTTGATAAATCCATGTCCTTTATCTTCATACAATGCATAAATTACAGGAATATTTTTCTCTTCCATTACCTTTACAATTTTGTCAGATTCTTCTCGTTTAACTCTAGGATCATTAGCCCCTTGTTCTATAAATAATGGTTTCTTAATTTTATCAACAAAAGCAAGGGGTGATACACCTATGAGTTATATGTCTTCCTTAGTTTCCCAAGAACCTATTCTTTTCTTAAGATTATTAAGAAGAGGTTTCCAGTATGGTAGATACTTTGTATGAATGTCACAAGGTTCGATAGACCCACAATATCAGCTCCACAAGCAAATATATCTGGTGTCAAAGTCAAACCAACTAATACAGCATAAAACCTCCATAACTTCCTCCTATAATAGCAATCTTTGCTGGGTCAGCTATTTTATTCTCTATAGACTAATTTACTGCATCAACTAGGC
Organism: Rickettsiales endosymbiont of Dermacentor nuttalli; assembly: GCA_048496475.1. GTDB lineage: Bacteria > Pseudomonadota > Alphaproteobacteria > Rickettsiales > Arcanibacteraceae > Ac37b. Next base: position 11,849 of record JBGCXS010000001.1, on the reverse strand, counting down.
CCTCATTGCATATCTCCAGCATTAGTAAAGTTTTTGCCAAAAACAATAAAATCTCTAAAATTAACACTTAAAACCGCATATCCACGATTTGTCATCCATTGGTGTTCTACATTAAAATCCCAATTATCTCTTACCTATGGCCTACCATAGACTAACAATACTAATGGCAGCGGTGCACGTGCACTTAGATGTAGATTTTCCTCTAATTTGTATCTGTAGGTAATGTAATATAACTTACTAAATCTAAGTTATCTCGTGATTTAATAATTACTGGATGCATTTTAGCAAGTTTATATTGTTCTAAAATATCTCTATTACTAAATAAAAATGTACTATTTTTAGCATTTCTATCATATAGATAATTCTTAATAGAATTAACATCATTAGAATAAGTAACAAGTATTTTTGCTCATCTAATGTTCTAGTATTAATGCTAATAGATTTATTACTTGGCCCTGTCCAAATATATTTAAAACACCATCTTTAGGTGCTATAAATAACTGATATATTTTCCATCTGGACTCAAAGTAACTAACCTTTTGTCTGTATTATTAAATAAAACTTTACGTAGGTATTATAGGATTATTAGTAAATTTCATATTGGACATAATAAAAACTGCTTATAAAAAAGACTTTGAAATAATATATATAGCCTCTAATTGCAACCGTATTTATCAAAAAATTAATCAAAGACGCCATAATATCTATAGTAATTAACCAAATATTTAGCTTATATAAATAACATAATACTTAAATAGAAAAGTAATATTATTGTTTAAAAAACGTGTAGGAAAGAGTAATAGTAGTTACATCTTCCAGATAAGGATCTCTTTCAATTGCAGGATCAATATAAAAAGAAACAGGCATTAACATTTCCTGTCCGGGAAGCAACAATTGCTCTTCAAAACAAAAACATTGTATTTTATTAAAGTAACTACCTGCTTTATGCGGAGTTACGTTATACACCGCCATACCAGTTATAGGATTCTTAGATAAATTCTTTGCTACATAGAAAATCAAAGTATTTTCGCCCGTTTTCACTTCAACTTCATATTGTTTTGGCTTAAACATCCAAGGTAAGTCTTTACCAACATTAGAATCAAACCTTACTTTAATCTTTTTATTACCTATATTATGTACTGATTGCGTATTAACCTTTGTAGTACCAGCAAAACCAGTAACCTTACAAAACAAACTATAGATAGGTGCTGAAGCATATGTTAGCATTAGCATGCCTAATACTAACATAAGTAATGATAAGGCTAATTTACTGTTAGAGTTTTCCACTAAGTAGTACTAAATTTAATAATTGCAATATAAAACAGTAATACTATTAAAGCTAATAATATAGTTAATGTTACGCTATTTTTATATTTTTTTTTCTTATGTAAATCACTTATTGGCATTCTTTATATCCTCTTATAAACATATCATTTTTAGTGGCCAAAACTAAATCTAAAATTCCTAACGATACTTAACTAATTGTAATACATAACATCTATAATCATGGTTAAAAATATCATAAATAAATACAGTATTGAAAAACCAAAGGTTTTTTTAGCATAATAATAGCCAGTATCATAATATGTCCTATATGCATAATACACAAAGCCTATATTAAGCAATATAGCTGCCGTTAAATATATTATATGAGCAAATAACATAATAGGTAACATAGTAGTAATAGCTAATATCAACGTATATATAACAATCCATTTTTTGGTTACTAATTCTCCACGCTCTACAGGCAACATTGGTATTCGTGCTTTTTTATAATCATCTGTTTTATATAACGCTAAAGCCCAAAAGTGTGGAGGCGTCCAACAAAATATAATCATAAACAATATACTTGACTCTAAAGAAACACTATTAGTTACAGCTGACCAACCAATCATTGGTGGAATTGCACCAGCTGCACCACCAATAACTATATTTTGTACTGTACGACGTTTTAAATATATTGTATATACCAAAACATAAAATAAAATCGCTATAACCAGTAATACTGCTGATATTAAATTGACAGAAATGGCCATAATAAGTACAGAAAACGTAGCAAGCAAGATACCAAAGTGCAACGCATCATCGGGATGTATAATACCAAGAGGTATAGGACGTTTTCGAGTACGCTCCATAATTATATCAATATCACGATCATACCACATATTTATAGCTCCAGCAGCACCAGAACCTAATGCTATGCATAAAATTGCAACGAACTCTATTAAGGGATGTATATGACCAGGCGCCAAAAATAAGCCAGCAGCACCAGTAAAAACCACTAAAGACATTACACGTGGTTTAAGTAAAGCAATGTAATCTATTACTCTCGATTCAATCTTATATTCTCTAGTATATTTGTCAGAAGAAGGATATATACAATCAGAATAAAATTTTTCTTCTGTTAAAGCCAGTTGATTTGGCGACATTATTAATAACTCATTACTTACAGTTAAAGTTTGTACACTACATTAAAAATATAAATTACTCAACAAAGAATCCCTATGAAATTAGGGCTTAAAAATAAATTATATATTAAGAAAAATTGTAGAATATAGAATTATATAAAAGCACAAGATAATTAATTAATATTTTGCATTTTTGTTAATTCTCTAGGTACATAATTTTCATCATGTTTTGTTAATAATTCATTCGCTGCAAATATTCCATTTGCCTGCAATGTTCCCTTAGCAACTATCCCTTGCCCTACTCTAAATAGCTTTGGTAATATACCTTTGTAATAAATAATTAAATCCTTATCATTATCAGTAATAGTAAAAACATGTTCTGTGCTGTCATTATAATGTTTAATACTATTATCTACTACCAACCCTCCTACCCTTATTACTTTATTCGCTACTGCTTCATAACTTTGAATCTCACTAGGAGCAAAAAAAAAAGTAATATTGTCTTGCAATTGAAATAATATTATACCAAGTCCTATAGCAATTGATAAAATAGACACACTAATAACAAGAATACGTTGTTTTATATAATTCATAAAATTACCGAATATTTCTCATATTAGTCTGTTTGATTAACGAAATTTCATTAAGCTCTTTTTCTATATTCACTAGCTGCTTCCATGAAACAATCCCTAGTGAGATCATTATAATAGACCATAATATGTAGGCAATTAGTATGTAATAAAAATACTCATTCATAAATAAATAAGATAATTGTTAACAATATTTTAAGGTAAAGATTGTATTAATATTCTTATGAAATATAATAAATTATATTTATATAAGACTTAAGTGTTTATTATCATAAAAGAACTTATTATATATAACAATGTAATATTTATGACAAAAGCTATTGTAATTGAAAATACAGGTTCTCCTGACGTTTTGCAACTGAAAACAATCAATGATATTAAACCACCGAAAGGTATGGTTCTCATAAGGCATACTACTATAGGTATAAATTTTATTGATATATACTATCGTAATGGATCTTATCCTTTGTCTAACCTTCCTGCTATTCTTGGATTTGAAGGATGTGGTTATGTAGAAGAAATAGGAGAAGGAGTAGAAGGAATTACAATAGGTGAACGGTATGCGTATGCTACTGCTCCTATGGGATCCTATTGTGAAACACGTATTATAGATCCTCAATACTTGATTGCAGTACCTGAGGGAATTACAGATGAACAAGCTGCATCTGCTCTACTTAAAGGACTTACTGCACATTATCTATTACGTAGGACATTTTTCGTTAAACCTGGAGACAAAATCTTAGTACATGCAGCAGCTGGTGGAGTTGGACAATTATTATGTAGCTGGGCAAAATTTTTACGTGCTACAGTAATTGGTACAGTTAGTTCTGAAGCAAAAGTAGAAATTGCACTAAATAATGGATGCCAACACGTTATTAATTATAATAATCCCAATTTTTCTAAACAAGTTAATGATATAACAGAAGGACAAGGAGTATCTGTAGTATACGACTCAATAGGCAAAAGTACATTACTGAAATCTATAGATTGTTTAAGTAATTTTGGACTACTTGTAAGCTTTGGACAATCGTCTGGTATGCCAGACCCCATAGATTTATCTATATTAAGTCCCAAATCTATTTTTATTACAAGACCATCTCTTTTCAATTATAAATCCGATAGAATGGAATTAATTCTTAGTGCAAATGAAGTATTTGAATTATTAAAAAGAAATGTATTGGTCTGTAATATAAACAAATACAATTTTGATAATGTAATACAGGTTCATCAAGATTTAGAAGAACGAAAAAACCATGGTTCTTCTGTTCTAATAGTGTAGATAATTTTTATAAGGGCTTAAGGTGATCAAAAATAGTATAATAAAAAAGCCAAAGTTCTCTATTACTATATCAAAACAATTAACTATAAACGTCATTTTGTTTATTTTCGTTATTACATTATCTACTTATTTTTTATTAAAACATACTAATGAAGAACTAAAACTCCTTAATAAAGAGCTACAGGGCTTAGAATATGACGGTAGATTGGTACAATTATTAATTGATTTAACTGAACACTCTATACAAAAACTGCAGTATGATTATGGTAATCAAGATATAAAAGAAGAATTAGAACAAAAAACACTACAAATCACACATAAACTATCTGAATTATTTAATGAGTATGAAAAACTCAATCCATCTGACCCAAAACTTTCTGCAAAAGTACAAGAACAATGGCAAACCGTACTAAATTACAAGTTTTCCAACTCAAATGACTACGATAAACTTTACATTCCGTTATTAAAGGAAATTAAAGAAGCAATTAACTATGTGGGACTTTACTCAAAATTGATTTTGAATACTGAAATCAATTTATATTATTTAAGCTATGCTATTTTGTATAGCATACCTTACAATTTTGAATTATCAACTCTTATTACCCACAACATGTATCCTTTATATATAAAAAATAAACCTCTAGATAATACAATAAAACAAAAACTTATTATTAATACCAATTTCCTAGAAAAACTTAATTATAAAGTTTACAAAGAACTAAATACAGTGATGTATAACGAATTAGCACCAGAAATAAGAGATAACCTTTCTAAGGATATGATAAAATATCATAACGCTCTAGACATGTTTCTTAAATACTCTAATCAGAGCTTAACTAACATAAATAATATAAAACCAGAAGCATTTTTAACGTCATACCATGAGCTAAAACAAACCTCTTACAACTTATATATTACAAGCTCAGTTGCTTTAAAAGAAATATTGTCTGGTAAATTAGAATCAAGAAAAAAAGTATTTTTTAGAATATTATTTAGCAATATAGCTGTATTTATCTTTAGTATTCTTAGCTATCAAGTAATTAAATATAACATCATACAACCTATGAGCAATATACGTCATGTTATGCTAAACCTAGCTAATAATAACCTTAAAACGCACGTACCTTACCAAGATAAACATAATGAAATTGGAGAGATAGCAAGGGCTTTAGAGCTATTTAAACAAACATCTCTCAAAGTCGAACAAATGGCACATAATCAATATAACGAAAGTATAGAAAAAGAGAAACGTAATCAACTACTCAAAGAACAAATTAATAATTTTGATCGCAGAGTATCAAAAATATTAGAAATATTTAGTTCAGCTATTAATAAGCTTATAGAAAAAGTAAATACTGTATCTAGTTCTGCTAATGTGTCAAGTAAGAACGCAAACGAAGTAGATAGCATCTCTAAAACTGTAATACAAAATGTTTCAGTAGTCGAATCTTCGACTGATTATCTAATTTCATTAATATCTGAAATGTCTAATCATATTAATAATTCTAATATAACTGTTAATACAGCAGTCAAAAGCTCAAATGAAGCTGACAATATTATTAAGAAATTAGAAGAAAATAGTAGAAAAATTGGTAATGTAGTTAATATAATATATAGTATTACTCATAAAATAAACTTTCTAGCACTAAATGCCACTATAGAATCAGCAAAAGCAGGTAAAACTGGGAAAGGTTTTGCTGTTGTTGCATCTGAGGTAAAAAATCTTGCACGGCAAACTTCCTTATTAACAGACGAAATCGCAGGATATATAAAGGAAATTCAGTTGATCAGCACTGAAGTAATAAATACTTTAGAATATATATCTAACGCAATAAATGATGTACAACATGTATATGCTAACCTTCATGATAATTTAAACCATCAGAACTCTGCTACCACTGATATAGTACATACTATGCAGCTTGCTTCTGATGATGTACAAAAACTTGGAAATAATATAGCCGTATTAAATAATACCGCTAATGATACTGATATTTGTTCTAAAGAATTACTAGAAGTTTTACAAAACCTTATAAATCAATCTGCTCAACTTAAAACTGAAATAATAGACTTTCTAGATAACATGAGAAACTAAATTAAGTCTAAAACCATAATCTATAAATGTATAGGCTCGAAGAGCAACAAATTCAAGCTAACTTTAAATATTTACACTACACTAAGAGCCAAGAATAAAACCCACTAATTGCTAGGAAAACGATGAACAAGTTACGTATACAATTTCAAATCAAAAAATTATAATAATTTAACGCGCTAAAAAAGGACTAATATAATTGAGCACATTACTTGAAATATAACTCATTTCATTCACTAAATTTTTAGCATTAGTTGCTAAACATGTTCGCTTATCATTATCCTCAAATAATGCTACCAAGGTATCAATTAACTCTTGATCACCGTCTAATAATAATATTGCTTCTCTTTCTTTAAATGTCTGACAAATCTCACTAAAATTTAATATATGAGGCCCCATAATAATAGCACATTTATGATACGCAGCTTCAATAGGATTATGCCCTCCTCCATTCGTTATAAAAGAACCTCCAATTAATGCTATTTCCGCTAAATGATAAAATAACCCAAGCTCACCTAAAGTATCTACTAAATAAACATCTGTTTTATCATGAATATATTCACCACTCGTACGCACTACCAAGGTTAGTTTACGGGTTGATAGCATCTTTTTTATAGAATGAACACGCTCAGGGTGACGAGGTACTATAATAGTTAATATGTCCGGATATAAAGCTTTTAACTTAATATGTGTATCTGCAATTTTCTCTTCTTCACCTTCATGAGTACTAGCTGCTACCCAAAATTTTCTATCTTTAATCATATATTGTAGTTTATCTAGCTCTATTTGATGTAAAGACAATGGAGCAGCTGAATATTTTATATTACCTAGATACATAATTTTTGTGGCTCCTAAATTTTGAAATTTTTCTGCATCATTCTTACTTTGAGGAATAATCACAGAAAACTGCTCTAAAAGACTACGAATAAAATTGGGTAATTTATGCCATCTGTTATAAGAAATATCAGACATTCTAGCATTAAGTAATATCATATTACAATTTTTAGCAGTTTCAAAAATTAAATTAGGCCATAATTCTGATTCAAGCCAAATAGATACGTATGGATTCCAATAATTCAGGAATTTACGTACATATCTAATATTATCTATTGGTATATATTGATGAATAACAGATATAGGCAACTTCTGTCTTATTATTTTAGCAGAGGTTACTGTACCTGTAGTAATTAGAATTTTTATATTTGGAAATTTTTGCATTATTAGGTTTAATAAAGAAATGATAGAAAGCGATTCACCAACACTTGCTGCATGTATCCAAAGTAATTTTCCTACAGGACGCTTAACACTTGCTTCTCCTAACCTTTCATTAAACCTTTGCTTATCCTCTTTATTAATTAATCTACGATATAAAAAATATAAATATTCTAATGGCCATACTGTACGTGTAATAATACGATAAATTGCTAATATATACATTTTTATACTAATTACTCTGCTCTTTTACCATTAAATCAGAATTATTTGTAATCTGATTTAATTCTAACTGTAATTCTTGTTTTAAATTTTCTTCTTCTTGCTCTGAAATGTCTTTAGAAACTACAATAGGTTTACCATAAATTAAAATACCTCGCGAAAATAAATAAGGAAACATAAATCTATCCCAACTATTAAAAACACGATGTTTACTAGAAGCAAAACTAATAGGTATAATCGGTGTGTTGGTAATTTTTGCTATATAAATAATATTACTATTAATAGTATATCTTGGACCACGCGGTCCATCTGGAGTAATTGCAATATTTTCCCCAACTCTTATAGAACGTACTATATTACGCAAAGCATAAGCTCCTCCCTTTTTACTTGAACCAAAAATCGTGGAAAAACCAAAATTCTTCATAGAAGCAGACATTAAATACCCATCTCTATGCCTAGAACTTAAAACATTCATTTTACGCCCTTTAGGCGCAAGCAACGGCATCATCGTTAATCTACCATGCCAAAAAGCATATATACATGGCTCTGTTAAATAACCATCAATATCTATATCTCTTGGTTTATGCACTACCCACTTTCCTGTAAAATACACAAGCTTTACATAACAATAAATTAACTTAGCACATAAAAATCTAATAAGCTTACTTTGTAGAATTTTTTTTAATATTTTCATAAAATAATCAAAAATCAGGGATCTTCATCATAAGAAACAATAACATTATAAATCTTATTTATTATACAATACTAAATAATTAACAGTACTTATAGTATAACTAATTAGTATTAAAAAGAAAAGCAATAGACAAATACAGCATTTATTATAAATAAAATTTCTAATAGCACAAATAAGCAATAGAGGCACAAAGAAAAATAAAAGAATTCTATAATATACCAAAATTATAACAAACAGATTATATCTCCTCGAATCAATCCGCTTGTGTTAATTTATTATGGCATTCTACTACTTCAATAAATTCTTAATTACATAATGCAATATACCACCATTAGTAAAATACTCTACTTCTTCGACAGTATCTAAACGACATATTAAATTAACAATTCTATGCTCACCAGTCGTATAATTAATACGGCAAATCACATCCATAGCTGGTGTTATTTTATCTTCTAGACCTATAATATCAAATGTTTCATTACCAGTAAGATTTAGATCATTTCTATTTAAATTACCCTTAAAAACCAATGGTAAAATGCCCATACCTACTAAATTAGAGCGATGTATGCGCTCAAAACTTTCTGCAATAATAGCTTTTATTCCAAGTAATGATGGTCCCTTTGCTGCCCAGTCTCTAGATGAACCTGTACCATATTCTTTACCAGCTATTACTATAATCGGAGTTTTATCTTGTTTATATTTCATTGCTGCATGAAATATAGTCATGACTTCATTACTTGGTATATAATTAGTAAAACCACCTTCAGTTTCAGGAGCTAATTCATTCTTTATACGAATATTAGCAAAAGTACCACGCATCATCACTTCATGATTTCCACGTCTTGAACCATAAGAATTAAAATCCTTAGGTGCTATGCCCTTTTCTTCTAAATAAACTGCAGCTGGAGATTCAAGAGCAATATTACCGGCAGGAGAAATATGGTCCGTAGTAATACTATCATCAAACAAGGCTAGTAATCGAGCTCCTTTTATATCTCCTACATGCTTAGTATTTTTTTCTATCCCTTCAAAATAAGGTGGATTGTTAATATAAGTACTATTGTAATTCCAGTTATATACTACAGATTTTTTAACATCCATATTACGCCATGATCCATCACCAGAAAATACATCTGTATATTTTTCAATAAACATTGCTGGTTTTAATGTATTTGCAACATAGTTATTAATCTCACTCAGACTAGGCCAAATATCCTTCAAATACACGTCCTTACCATCCTTATCCTTACCTATAGGATCAGTTGCAATATCAATATTTATTGATCCAGTTAAAGCATACGCTACAACAAGTGGTGGAGAAGCTAAATAATTAGCTTTTACTTGAGGATGAATACGCCCCTCAAAGTTCCTATTACCAGATAATACTGAAACTACAGCTAAATCATTTTTCGTAACGGTTTCAGCAATTTCTTGATTTAGTGGTCCAGAATTACCAATACAGGTCGTACATCCATAACCTACTAAATTAAAACCTAATTCATCTAAATATTTCTGCAAACCACTTACTTCCAAATATTCACTTACCACCTTCGAGCCAGGAGCAAGCGATGTCTTAACCCAAGGCTTACTCACCATACCTTTTTCTAAAGCTGCTTTTGCAAGCAAACCTGCAGCGATCATTACACTAGGATTAGAAGTATTAGTACAACTGGTAATTGCAGCTATCACAACACTACCATTATTTATTGCATAATCTGTACCTTCAACTTTAAAACTAGTATCTATACTTGGATTGTTTTTTACAAAACTCGGCAAAACTTCTTTAAAATTATTTGATACCTCAGATAATAACAATTTATCTTGAGGACGTTTTGGACCAGCTAAACTTGGATGTACATCACCTAAATTAAGCTCTAATATATCTGTAAATATTGGCTCACTTCCTGAATCTCTCCACATTCCTTGAACTTTAGCATAGTTACGTACTAAATCTATAGTTTCTTTGTCTCTACCAGTTAATTCTAGATATTTAATCGTTTCTTCATCTATAGGGAAAAAACCACAAGTAGCTCCATATTCTGGTGCCATATTACCTATTGTAGCACGATCTGCTACAGGTAAATGATCGAGCCCACTACCACAAAACTCTACAAACTTTCCAACCACGCCTTTCTTACGTAGTAAATTAGTAATCGTTAGCACTAAATCAGTTGCAGTTACACCTTCTTTTAATTTCCCAGTTAATCTAACTCCTACCACCTCTGGAATAACCATTGATACTGCTTGTCCAAGCATTGCAGCTTCAGCCTCAATACCTCCAACACCCCATCCAAGTACTGCCAAACCGTTCACCATAGTAGTATGACTATCTGTACCAACCAAACTATCTGGATAAGCCAGTACCTTGCCATTAATTTCATCGGTCCACACTACTTTTGCTAAATATTCCAAATTTACCTGATGACAAATACCAGTTCCAGGAGGTACTACTCTAAAATTATTAAAAGCCTCTTGCCCCCACCTTAAAAATTCATAACGTTCTTGATTACGCTCTACTTCCATAGCAACATTTTCTTTGAAGGAATTAATAGTGGCATAATGATCAACTTGTACCGAGTGATCTATAACTAAGTCTACAGGAATCAAGGGATTTATTTTTAATGGGTTATCTTTTAATTTTTGCATAGAATCACGCATAGCTGCTAAATCTACAATAGCAGGTACCCCAGTAAAATCCTGCATTAACACTCTTGAAGGATAATAAGCTATTTCTTGCATAGATGTTCTGCTGTCCAGCCATGCTACTAAAGCCTTAATACTATCTAAAGTTACAATACGACCATCTTCTTTGCGTAATAAATTTTCAAACAATATTTTTAATGAAAATGGCATGCTAATTATATCACAATTTAAAGCCTTAGCAGCATCATTTAAGCTAAAATACTCATAACTCTTTTTACCTACTTGTAAACTAGATCTACTTTTTAAGCTATTAACTGATTCTTGTTTCATTTATTACATCACCTTATTTTAAAAATATTCATATATTTTAGTCTATATAACTTTATTTAATAACACGTTAACTTAAATTTAAAAGCTCAAATTAATGAACCATAAGGCAATCTATAATCAAGTTCTGCATTAATTGCAAGTCATTGCTCTAAACGTTGTGGGTATATAGCTAATTAATTTGAATTAAGAAATGCTATATTATCTCCTACCACATATAAATAAGTGATAATCACATATAAGAATCATTTATAGTTAAGAATTATTAATAATCTTTATATCTTGATGTTAATAAAGTTGTTAATTATTATATAATACAGTTAAGATAATTTAAAAAGCTGTATATTATTTATGTGTAGTAGATGTATGTCAAATAGAAAAG